>JAWXAZ010000017.1:0-3008 GCA_034439755.1 bacterium | reverse complement strand
CTATGAAACCCTCAATTTTTAAAAAAAGATTCTACTCTTTTACCACAAAACTATTTTGCTGTTTATGTCTTGTAAGCAATTTCAATTTTGAAGTTTATGGACAAAATTACCAATTTTTACTAAACAATTCTGGTGTTTCCGACCCAAACACAAATTATACCTTGAATGCAGGATTAACAAGGCATATTTATGATTCAATTCATACCGCAGATACAAGTATTTATGACTATTTGCCAGGTGAAAAGGCATTTGAAAGATATAAATTTGTAATGCAAGACCGCATGTATGCAAATTACACCCACTTGGTGGAGATGTTTTTACAGCCTCCAAAATGGGTAATGAATTAATGCTTCAAAATATTTTACCTTGTGTTAATACAGATTATCCTTGGGCCTTGGTTGGGCCTGTAAATACAGGTACTTCTACTTTGGGAATAGTTATGGCTGTTGCTGTTCACCCTACAAATTCTCTGATAATTTATGCAGGAACTCAAGCTTCAGGTTTATGGCGAACTGAAAATGGAGGGACAACTTGGCAAAATGTAACTGATGTTCTAAACTTACCAGCATTAGGGATTTCCTGGATTGAATTTGACCCTGCCATGCATTTAATACCAATGTGTCGGTTAAAAGTGGTGTTACACTCACTATTAAAGGAAGGGTGGCTTTTGCCAAAAACAATTGGCTTCAAATAGAACCTGGAGCTAAAGTAATAGTGGATGGAGGCAAATTATACAATAATTGTAATGAAAATTGGGAAGGAATACATATTGTAGGTGACCCAAACAAAACGCAATACCCAAGCGCCAATCAAGGTTACCATTACCTTAAGAATGCAGAAATTACCAATGCAGATGTAGCCGTAAGCACGGCAGCTTTAAATGCAAATGGAACAATTAATTGGAGTAAAACAGGAGGTGGGATTGTGGTTGCAGTAAATTCTACATTTAAAAATAACAAACGGCATATTGAATTTATGGAATACAAAAAAAGCAATAATTATGCAGGCAACTTTACCAATTGTGTTTTTGGGTTGAACCAAACTTGCCCAAACAACAATATATCTAGAATGAAGGAGATGACCATGGTAACTGCTTGGGGTGTACAAGGTATAAAATTTACGGGCTGCGAGTTTAAAAACCCCAATGGCGCAACAAATGCCGATTTGGCAAACTACAACCGCGGTACAGGTGTTTTTACTTTAGATGCTACCATGCAAGTAAGTGGCATATTAAATTGGCAAGATTGTAGTATTAACAAACAAGGTTTATTTAATAACCTTACAACAGGTATTTATAGTGCACAAAGCCCTGGTTATACACTTAGTGGAAAAACAAATATTAAAAACCAAAAATTTGAAGAAGACGACAAAGGCATTGTTATGGCAAATGGCGTTACCTACAATGTTTACAAAAATAATTTTAACCTAAATGTTCCAAGTAATTATTATAATCGTTCTCAAAGCCCTTCCGACTTAGAACTTGGCAGCACAGGTATTGCAGAAGCCGCCAGAAATTATGGTCAGGAACACATGCCCTATTCCATGCTTTCAAGAAGTCTGGCAGGACTACGTGGTAAATCATTGATCGTTGCTCTACCCGGTTCAACAAGAGGAGCAAAAGAAAGCATGGACTCACTTTTTCCGTATTTGCTGCATGTTTTTAAGGTACTTGATCATCCTTCGCATGATTAATCTCGTTTAGGGTTTAGAGGCATTTCCAGTTTAGTTACATTCATTTCACCCCTCTGGGGTTTAGAGGCCTTAAAATACATTACAAACGAAGCACAATCCAAACCTGTTCTAAATCATATTTTTAAGTCTGCAATTCGACTTTCTTTGCTCGAATCGGTAAGGATATTAAGTTGTTTTTTACTGAATTATTTTAAGAGCATGAACTATATCTTACTACCATTCCGGGTTATCTATAAAATATATTACCTGATTTTCTTTGTACTGTCAATGGTATGTATGTTTCCCATTTTAAAATATTTATTAAGGAATCCCCGACGTTTCCCAACTGCCTTTAAACTGATGCGGGTTCATGCCTTTTTATGCCTTGTTTTTGCAGGTGTAAAATTGAAGGTAAAAGGGGAGGAGAATATACCCAAGGAAGGGTCTTATATCATTTGTCCGAACCATAGTTCTTACCTGGATATTTTTTGTTTGTATACTATTTTCATCAAGTATTTTGTATTTACCGGTAAGCAGGAAATTGAAAAATGGCCACTGTTCCATATTTACTATACTTCAGGAATGAATATTCTAGTTGACAGGGCCAGTAAAATGGGTACTGTGAAGGCTATCAAAAGGATGTCGCAGGAAATAGAAAAAGGAAATCCATTAGTTATATTTCCGGAAGGTACCATTTCAAGGAAGGCACCGCAACTAGCTCCTTTTAAGTCGGGGGCATTCGCCATTGCTGTTCAAAGGCAAGTGCCTATTGTGCCCATTAGTTTCCTTACCAATTGGAAGTTGTTGCAAAGGGGAAGTTTTTGGTTTGGCAAAGCCGGACCAGGTGTTGCAGAGGTAATTGTTCATAAACCTGTCCCAACATCCGGATTGGGTAAGGATGATGTAGATTCACTTCAACACCGGGTAAATGCGATTATTAATGGTCCGTTGCTGGCTTTATAAAAAATACAGTTATTCTTTTTGAAAAATAAACCAGAATTGTATAAGTTTGATTGTGGGTATTAAATAGAATTTTAAATTTAAATCATTATTGTCCGATAAAAGTACAAAAAGCATTTAAAGATTCAAAATTTATCTGATAGTCAATTAGTTACACTGTCTGCTTTGCCCCTTTTTAAAAGTAAGCCCCTAGAATAAATTATATTGACAATCATTTGGTTCCTGTTGTTGCCAATCTTTATCAGGATTTTCTAAAAATTGTAACAGATGAATATAGCTGAATAGATGAATTTTACAGAAGCTTACCAAGTTTGAAAACGCCCACGATCTTTTCAGTTTTTTTTGAATCACCGTCATTAATAAATTGGCTATTAACG
>JAWXAZ010000016.1:0-2895 GCA_034439755.1 bacterium | reverse complement strand
TAGTGGAAGTGGAATTACAACCTTAGGAAACGCGCTAAATATAGTTGCTGGGGCATCGCCAGGAATAGTTACAGTAGGCGGAACTGCTACTCTTGCAGCAGCAGGAAATCTTAATTTAAACTCTGATGTGTCTGGTACGGCTAGCATTGCAAATTCTGCTGGATCTATCACAGGAAACGTAACAGTTCAGCGCTTCATCCCAGCAACCGCTGGCAGAAAATACCGTTACTTAGCGGCTCCTTTTGCAACGGGTCCAAGCATTTCTTCTAGCTGGCAACAAAACATCTATATCACGGGATCTGGTTCTGGAGGTACAACATGCCCTGCCCTAACTTCACATTCAAATGGTTTTGATGCAAGCACCCTTAACAATTCAAGTATGTTAACATTTGATGAAACAACTGCAACCTTGGTTAGCTCTTCAAGTGGATTAGACACCTATTCTAATGCTTGGAAAAGTGTTGCTTCTACCAATACAACAAATTTATCAGCAGGCATTGGATACAACGTATTTATAAGAGGCAACAGAACACAAGGTTGCGCACTATTAACAACCCCAAGCACCACGGCAAACGCAGTAACCCTTAGTGCAACAGGCAGCATTCAAACTGGCACTTTTCCATTTGTTGTAACCTATAATGCGCTTAATGGTGAAGGTTGGAACCTTATAGGAAATCCTTACCCTTCAGAGATTGATTGGGATGCAGCAACTGGTTGGACAAAGACCAATGTAGCATCAACCTATTATATTTATAGCCCAGTTGGAGATAATTTTGCTACATATAATTCAACTGGTCCAGCATCGGCAAATGGCGGAACGCGATATATCCCTTCTGGTCAGGCATTTTACATTCAAGCCAATGCCGCAGCACCTTTATTATCTTGTGCAGAATCGGTAAAAACTGCAACAAATAATGCGCCATTATTAAAAGGAAATAAGCCTTTCGACATAAGAGTGGAAATAATCAATTCTGCCAATAAAAGTGATGAGTCTTTTTTCTATTTGAACCGAAATCAAAGCGACTCATTTGACTTAAATTATGATATGGAAAAAATGGGTAATCCAAGTAATGTAAATGTTTACAGCATAGATTCTAAAGGCAAGAAATATGTTGGTAATAACATTGCCAATATTAAGGATGGGGAAGAAAAAATTTGTATATTAGGCATAGGAGAAGCATATAATGGTAATTATACAATGAATGTTGCAGCACCCAATATGCCAAATTTCTATCAAATATTCTTCCGTGATCATTTCCTAAAAACAGAACGACAATTAATGACAGAAGATACAATTCAATATGCCTTTTCTGTTACCAATGATTTGGCCACAGCAGGTAATTCTCGTTTCGATATATTGATTAAAAACCTAAGACCGCATTCTACGGGCATTGTTAATTCGCTAGCCAAACAAAGTATTATCACAGTTTTTCCTAACCCAAGTAGCGATTTAATTAACCTACGTATAAGTAATGGATTGGATCAAACCGAAAGCTTAACCTTAACAAATACATTAGGGCAAGTTTTAATAACAAGGATTAAACCAGAAACCAACTCATCCATTGACCTTTCTGAAATGGCACCAGGCATATACTTTATTAATGCAAGATTGAACAATGGCTCAATGAGCACTTTAAAAGTTATAAAAAAGTAGGCTGAACCAAAACAAAATCAAAAGTTAAAAATACTTTTATGATGAACAAAATACTTAAATATTTTTTGATAGTCTTTGCACTTTTTCTAGTAACCACAACAAGTATTAATGCACAATATTATGATGAAGATGAAATAGATTATGAGGATGAAGAAATATATGATGGTGAGAGTAGCTTTTTTAAGGATGGGTTAAACAATCAGCGATTTGGCAGTTCTCTTAATAACAATTATCAGAATAAGCCTTCTTATCATATATCGAGAAATAAAAATGTAGAATTAAATGAGGTTGATGGGTATTCTCAAAAGGAAATTAGTCTAGACCTTAATGTACATAAAAACAACAATACAACTAATCAAAGTTACAATGTAGTTGGATCTGGCGGAGGATCAACGCCTGGTAATCCTCCCCAAACCTATTTAGGCGTTGGCACAAATAATGGCATAGGTGCAATTAATAATAATGGCCAAGTAAAACAACCAAACAGTGGTGTACCAATAAACCCTGGCGACCCAGATGCACCGATAGATGGAGGAATTGGTTTATTACTTGGCGCTGGTGCGGCCTACGGTTTAAAAGTGATGAGGAAGAAGAAAAAAACGGATTCCAATTAGAACTATTTCTTAATAACACTTCGCAAAATGTTTAGTCCAACTTTTTTTGGACTAAACATTTTTTTACGTAAATAACCACACTAAAACGAAATTGTTTTTTGAACTAATTATATTAAGTATTTGTTTGAGTTTTGGTTAACTAGAGCAATTAAGCTGTAATCATATAAAATGGCCAACTTAGGTTATAAATTCATAATTAATTTATAATCCAGAAACATGCTATTAAGGTTAAAGAAACATAGGTGTTGATTAAAGTATTTATTGCACCCCTTGCACAAGCATTCTTATAATCAAATCAAATATTTGTCTTTTTTTATTATAAGTAATTTGATGACTTGGACTTAATAATAAGGTGACTTTATATGCTGTATTTTGAGACTCAAATTGCAATTTAAAGACACAAAAATATTTCTCAAGAAATTTATGAATACATCTAATTTACGAATTACAAATCCTGCCGCTAAGAAGCGAAGCAGGTTTACTTTTTTAGCCACTCTGCTTATGGCGGGGTTGTTTTTTATGTTGCCGAATAAGAGTTGGGGGCAGGTTTATTTTCACAATTTTGGTACTACAGCAATAACCACAAAACCATATACAGGAGCTCCAGGAACATTTGCAACTAACTTG
>JAWXAZ010000015.1:0-35227 GCA_034439755.1 bacterium | reverse complement strand
GTATTCGCAGGAAAAAATTTAACAACAGATACGGCAAGTAATTCTGTTATTAGGTCTTTCCCTAAATATTTGAACTTTGTTTCTATTGAGTAACTGTCTATCACTTTGCTTTACTGCTAACAACACTGTATGTGTATAAATTTACGGCCTTTTATGGTTCTTGGGTCTTCCATCGTGCAATAATTTCTGCGAAATTTCCCCAATGGTTTCCTCGTATAAGCCCTTCTGATCTTCCCTGCACAAGTTATAAATGTCCTTAAAATGCAAGAGGGTTATTTTGTCTTTTTGGTTCCTAATTAGGCTCAATTCAACTAAATATTTGGTCTGAACCGAATCGTTGCGTAAGCCATTTTTTATCTCCACAAACAATTGTTTGCGCAACTCTTTTTCAAGCTCAATAAGCGAATCCATGCCATTGCGGTGACTTCTTTTAAGCAGTTGAAATTCCTTAACCTGCGCCTCATCTAGGTTCAGGCCTTCTATGATTAATTTATCTGGACGCTGTGATTCCCTATTGCCCCTTGGTTTATCCCACACAATAAAGCCCAAAGTTGCTATATTAACCAGCAATAAAATGAGCACCAATATTTTCCAAAATAATTCTTTTTTCATGCTATAGGTTTATGATGTTTTCGCTCGTAAAACCATAATCCGACTTAAAACTGCCTTTAGCCATTTCCGACTTTTTTTGCGTATGCGAAAGCATCACCAAAAAATTAATGCTTACCCAAAACAAGATGGCCGCCGCTGCCAAAATCAACTGATTTTTCTTTAAGGAAATTATTTTTCCTTCCGATTTTCTAGAATTTATCTTGCTCCAAACCTTAGCATCCAAACTAGAAGGCGCCTCTGCACGCTCAATAAACTTAGTGCTATCAAGTACCTCTTCAATCCAGTTATTTGTGTTCTTTGTCATGTGTTTGTAATCTTTTGACGTTTATTATTCATAAATCATTCGCTAATCTTTCATTCCTTTTAACTTTTGGCGCAAACTTTTTTTAGCACGCTGAACCAAAGATTCAACAGCCTTTAAGCTGGTATTCATTACCTCGGCCGCTTCTTGATAAGAAAGTTGTTCAATAAAAATTAAAATAAAAGCTGTTTTTTGAGTCTCAGGAATTTGGTTCAGGGCTTTAAATAAATACCCAGCCTTCTCTTTGCGCTCTAACTGTATGCCGGGGTGCACAAAATGCGGCATGTCGTGCGCCAACTCGCCACTATCTTCTTTAAATAAACTGCTAAAAAAAGCAAAACGCTTTTTCCTGTTTTTATATCGCAAAAAATCTAAACTCTTATTCACCGCAATGCGATAAACCCAAGTGCTTATTTGTGCTTCCTGCCTGTAATTTTCAAGATTTTGAAATACTTCTAAGAACACATCCTGACAAATTTCTTCTGCATCCTCCGACACCTGAACATAAGAAAGCACCGTGCTGTAAACACGGTGCTTTAAGGTTGCATAAATTTCGTCGAAAGTCTGCATTCAGGATATTAATGCTGATGGTCGGGACCAAAAACATTGGCTTTGTGGCCAAAATGGTGCACAAAATCTCTCATCTCATCACTCAACTCTTTGTTGCCAGTAGCCTTTTCAAAGGTATCGGCCATGGTGGCTAGCGTTTGAAACATAAATAAATTCATTTCTTCTACATTCATGTCTTGGGTCCACAAATCTATTCGCATGGCGTTTTGCTGAAGTCCGTCGAATATGCTTAACATCATTCCCTTTGCCGACTCTTGTCCGTCGAAATCGGCATCATCTGCATCCCACTTAATGTCTATCGGTAAGTTTTCTTTATCTAAATGTACATTAATTCTAATTTGTGATGTTTTAGCTACCACATTTTTTTCTTCAGTCATATGTTTTTATGATAATTGGTTTTTTAATTCGGTTAAAAAGTTCTTTATATCTGTGAGCTTTAGCTTTATTTCGTCAATAGAATTGGGCGTGTTCGGTTTTTCCCTCAAGCGGTCTTTTGCACCCGGAATGGTATATCCTTCCACTTTTATCAACTGATAAATTTTCTTCAACAAAAGAATGTCATCTGCATTAAATTTCCTTGTTCCACCCAAAGTTTTTCTAGGTTTTAATTGCGGAAATTCTTTCTCATAAAAGCGAATAAGCGATGCACTTACCCCCAATTGCTCGGCAACTTCCCCAATGGTAAATTGCGATTTGTCTACTACATCTTCCTTGTTTTGCATGCTCATTAGTCGAATGATTGTCCCTCGCGAGCCGCAATATCCCTGATGGTTTGGTATTCTTCTTCGGTTAAATCGTTAAAGAAATAGTTAATAGGGTTTACCTTATTCTTGCCTTTTATTACCTCATAATGCAAATGGGGTGCAGTAGAAGTTCCGGTTGAACCAATAAAACCTAGTAATTCTCCGCGCTTAATCTTTTGCCCGCGCCTGGCCTTTATGCGGCTCATGTGAGCATACAAAGAACTGTATCCAAATCCGTGGTTTACAATAACGTGGTTGCCGTACCCATTGCCATTTTCTGCCAAGCTAACTACGCCATCTCCTGTAGCATAAATAGGAGTGCCTTGCGGGGCGGTAAAGTCTATACCCGCATGAAATTTGTGGGTTTTATAAATAGGGTGAATTCTATATCCGTAACCAGAAGCCATGCGTTTTAAATCTTTGTTGCTTACCGGCTGAATGGCAGGAATACTGGCCAAGAACAAGGTTTTATTTTTTGCCAACACACTTAATTCGTTAAACGATTTTCCTTGTATGGCAACCTTTTCAATGAGCTCATCTACTTTAATATTTAAAGAAATTAGGGCTTCCGAATTGCTAAGTCCTTCAAGCTTTTTATACCTGTCTGCTAAGCTTGTATTATTGTGGTAACCAATTTCAATATCTACTGGTTCGGCCTCAAAAATGGCCCTATAAATATTTGCGTCACGATTGTGCAATTCGGTAAGTGCACTGTTTAATTCGCCCACTTTTTGATTGAGGTATCTTAGTTGCGATTTGTATTGTTGATTTTCTTGCTTCAAATTGCGCTCTTTTGGCGAGTCAATAAAGCTATACGCCACAAAGGCCATAATGCCTCCAGCCACGGCCGAAGCCGACAGAAAACCGAATACCCGCAAGACTATAGACCAGATGCTGGTACCTACCTTCTCAAAGTCTAGTTTATGCGGATTGTAAAAGTATTTTATTTTTGCCAAGGTTTCTCTTTTTTGTCTTCCCCAAATTCATCTTCTTTGTAGCGAGTTAGGGGATTTCTTTTTATTTAGTTCAATAAAAAAAGAGATCGAAAATAAGTTATTCCCCTTACAAGCGGAAATTTTAAATTAACTAACAGAGTATCAATGTCAAATTCGAGCCAAATTCGCAAACAGTTTTTAGATTTTTTTCAAAGCAAGGGTCACCAAATAGTGCCATCGGCCCCAATTGTTGTAAAAAACGACCCCACATTAATGTTCACCAATGCCGGTATGAACCAATTTAAAGATTGGTTTTTGGGCAATGAGGAGCCAAAATATAAGCGCGTGGCCGATACCCAAAAATGTTTGCGTGTAAGTGGCAAGCACAACGACCTAGAGGAAGTGGGCGTAGATACCTACCACCACACCATGTTTGAGATGTTGGGCAACTGGAGTTTTGGCGATTATTTTAAGAAGGAAGCCATAGAGTGGGCATGGGAATTATTAACCGATGTCTATAAATTGCCTAAAGACCGTTTATATGTAACCGTTTTTGAAGGGGATGCCAAAGAGAAGTTGGCGTTTGATCAGGAGGCATACGACAATTGGGCGCTATGGATTGAACCGAAAAGAATTTTAAATGGCAACAAAAAGGATAATTTTTGGGAAATGGGCGATACAGGTCCGTGTGGGCCGTGCAGTGAAATACACATAGATTTGCGTTCCGATGCCGAGCGTGCCGCTGTTGATGGAAGTACTTTGGTGAACAATGACCATGCGCAGGTGATTGAAATTTGGAACAATGTGTTCATGGAATTTAACCGAAAAGCCGATGGCAGTTTGGAGAAATTGCCTGCCCAACATGTGGATACGGGAATGGGCTTTGAGCGCTTGTGTAGGGCCATTGAGGCCAAGCAATCGAATTATGATACCGATGTTTTTGTGCCGTATATCAAGTTTTTAGAGGCTAAAACAGGCAAAGAATATGGGCGGTCTGAACCAATTGATGTGGCGATGCGTGTGTTGGCAGATCATATACGTACCATTTCGTTTGCAATTTTAGACGGACAATTGCCATCGAATACGGGGGCGGGGTATGTTATTCGTAGAATATTACGCAGGGCGGTAAGGTATTATTATTCATTTTTGGATACCCGCGAGCCTTTGTTGTACCAGATGGTGGCGCTTGTGGGCGAAAGTTTTGCTGATATTTTTCCGGAGGTGAAAGAGAAAAGGAGCTTTTTGGAGCAGGTGATTAAAGAGGAAGAATTGGGATTTTTGAGGACATTGGCATTGGGGATTAATAGGATTGAAAATGAACTTTCTGTTTCAAAAAATGCGGATGGAAATTATACTATTGGCAGTGAAAAATTGGGTTTGGTTAGTGCCGAAACAAAATTAAAAAATGAAGGAAGGATACTTTCTGGAGATTTTGTTTTTGAGTTATTCGACACCTATGGTTTCCCCATTGATTTAACCCAATTGATAGTGGCAGAATATGGGGTAAAGGTTGATTTGGCAGGCTTTGAGAAGAATTTGCAAATGCAGAAAGAACGCTCGCGCAAGGCAACTGCTATGGTAACAGACGATTGGGTGGTGCTAGCAGAAAATGAGCAAATTCAATTTGTGGGATATGATGTGTTGGAGGCCGATATTAAAATTATGCGTTACCGCAAAGTGAAAAATAAAGGCAAGGAAATGTTTCAATTGGTGTTTGGTAAAACGCCTTTTTATGCAGAGAGTGGCGGACAAGTTGGGGATACAGGTTTTATTGTGAGTGCCAATGAGCGCGTTGAAATTTTGGATACGCAGAAAGAGAATAATTTATTGATTCATATTGTGGCGCAGTTGCCAGAAAATATTGCGGCTACTTTTATAGCAACGGTGAATGGGGTTAACAGGCGTTTAACGGAGGCCAATCATACTGCTACGCATTTGTTGCATGCAGCTTTGCGTAAAGTATTGGGCACCCATGTAGAGCAAAAAGGCAGCTTGGTGAATGCGCAATATTTGCGATTTGATTTCTCGCATTTTAAAGCCATGAGTGAGCAAGAAATTTCCTTGGTTGAGAAAATGGTGAACGAGAAAGTTCGCGAAAACATTGCTTTGGATGAGCGCAGAAATGTGCCTATTGAGGAGGCCAAAAACATGGGAGCGATGGCTTTGTTTGGCGAAAAATATGGTGATTCGGTGCGCGTCATAACTTTTGATGAAGCGTATAGCCGCGAACTTTGTGGCGGCACGCATGTAAGTGCAACGGGCGAAATTGGTTTGTTTAAATTGCGTTCTGAGGCGGCTGTTGCAGCTGGTGTGCGTAGAATAGAGGCCATTACTGCTTTGGCGGCCGAAGAATTTGTGAACGAACAGGAGCATGTAATTAACGGATTAAAGGAAGTTTTAAAAGCGAAAGATTTGGTAAAGTCTGTGGAGCAATTATTGGTAGAGAAGGCAGATTTATTGCGTAAATTGGAGGTGTTTGAGAATGAAAAAACGCAATTGGTAAAATTGGCTTTAAAGGGAAAAGTGGTGTTGCATAATGGCTTTTCTAGTTTGGTGGCCAAGGTTGATATTTCGAATGCCGACCAATTAAAGAACTTGTCGTTTCAATTAAAAAATGAAGTTGACAATTTGTTTTGTTTGTTGGTGATGGAGTTCAATGGTAAACCCTTTATCAGCTTAATTATTTCGGATGAATTGGTTCAGACCAAAAAATGGCATGCCGGTAATTTGGTAAAAAGTTGGGCCAAGTACATACAAGGCGGTGGCGGCGGTCAGCCTTTCTATGCCACTGCTGGCGGAAATAATTTGGAAGGCGTTTCGACTTTAATAGAAGAGGCCAATAATTGGGTTAAGGCAAATTCATAATTCTTTTATATATTTGATTAGTTAAAAAAAGGCTTTATGAAAAAACTACATGTATTAATTGGGGTGTTTGGGTTGTTGTTTTTGCTTGTAAGAAGAAAGACACTGCTAACCCGCAAGAACCTAGTTTGGTTGCCTCTTGTTATTTAAAGAATATGACAACCAGTGGGGGGAATGTTACCGCGTATTATTATGATGCACAAAATAGGGTGATAAGAACGGCTTCATTTGTGACGGGGCAAACAGATTCTGTAATTTCAACCTTTGAATACCTTGGCAATACGGTAGTTAATTCGGCTAATAATGGCTTGTTTGATTTGGTTCAAACCTCTTATTTAAATGCGCATGGTTTTGCAGATAGCATGAAGATGAGTTTTGGCACGTTTGGAGATATTATGTTGCGCCGGAAATTTGATAGTGAATATAGGGTGATAGAGCAAACCTTGATTGGTGATGTGGCTGGGACAGAAATTGACCAAGTAATTACCCATGAATACAATGGTGGCAATATGTTATTGCAAACCAATGTTGACAATGTTGCAGAAAAGACCGAGGTAATTTCGTACCAATATTATTTGGATAAGGTAAATAAGGCGAAGGCTTTTGAAGAGAAAACTAATTTGGTTAATTCCAATACGAATTTGCTAAAGAGAAAGTTATCTAATTTGAATACCTCAGTAGATTATACGTATCAGCTTGATGCCGATGGCAATATTTTAAAGATGACCATGCTTGATGAGCAGTCTGCCGAGACTTGGAATACTTATTCTTGGAATTGCAAATAGCTTATTGATAAGGACTTTTTGAGAGGTCATTGGTTAGCAAATTTTCTATAATTTTTAGAACAAAATTTTGGATCATGATACGCTGGCCACCCTTGAGATATGGTTAGATCATAATGATAATGTGTTTTAATTTTACGTAAAAATACCTATATCGCTTCTCCTTCATTAGCAAGAAAAATGGCATAGGGAAGTGCTAAAGATTCTTATGTATAGACCTATTTAATGTTATAAAATTAACAGCGTATTCCTGTTACCTAAAAATATACCCTAGCATAATGTTGAAGTTTCTTCCCATGCGTGGAATATAGCCTACGTCTAAGTGTTCGTGGTAAGATATGTTGAATATGTTTTCTATGGCAAATGCCAGTTGCACCGTATTGCGTTTGTGCATGAAGCTTTGCGCTAATCTTAGGTTTATGAGGTTAAAAGCGGGCGATTTGCGTTCGCCAAAATCGGTGTTGATGCGGTTTTGTGCGGCGCTAAAATTATACTCTACCTGTACCTGACTTTTTTGCCAATTATACCTTAATGCTTGTTGAATTTTAATGGGCGCAATTAAGGGCAAGGGCATGTTGTTATTGGTATTAGCATACAGATATTTAAAATTGCTCCGGTATTGAATGCCTTCGTTGATGCGCCAGTTAAAGGTTGCTTCTGCTCCCAATTGCCTTGCATAAGCAATGTTTTGATAACTCTTTACGCCTTTGGCACCAATGGTCATGGCTTGGTAACCTTCAATAATATGGGTGTAAATATAGTTGGGCGTATGGTGGTAAAATGGCTGCACACTCCATTGAATTTTTTTGCCTTCTTTTCTAAGTACCCATTCAAATTGCAAACTTTGTTCTTTCCTAATGTTGGGGTTTCCCAAATAATCATAGCCATCCATGGGAATAAAAAGGTAGTAACCGTAACGCTCGTTGCTACTGGGAATGCGCTCTGCATATCCCAAAATAATAGATTGAGAAACACCATGCTTATGCGCTATGCATTGTACCCACGAAAGGCTCTTTATCCAATCTTTTTTAGCTTGCGTTATATCGTATCCAAATCCTGTCCATTGGGCTGAACCAATGCCTGCTACTGCATACTGATTGTAATGATCTATGCGGCCATTTAATTTCATGTAGTAGTTATAGGTAACATCGTATTGGTATTGAAATGCCAGTCCAACATTTTTAATATACCCTTCTGGCATAGTTTGCATAAACATCGATGGATCGCCATTTTTCGGGTACATGGTCATATCGCCTCTAAGCCTGTTTTTGTGCGCGTCAATTCTTAGGTTCAGACCGTGCCTGTTTTTCTTTAAAAATGTTTCGTTATAAAAGCCTTGTGTCTCACTCCAGCTAGGCATATCCATGTGCATGGGCACAAAATCGCGCTTGGTATCGTCCATCACATGGTAGATAGAATTCATATATATTTTGGTTTCGCTTCTTTGCACAAGCTGCTCTTTGCCATGGTAAATATGTGTAAGCGAAGCAATGTGCGCGTCTGCCTTGCCTACATCCATGGGCAATGCGGGGTATCCCATGTTTCGCCCTAAGTCGCCCAGGTAATTAATTCTAATTTGGTTATTAGAATCAATCACTTGTTGAAAGGAGGCAGAAAAGTTGAGCTTCTCATAGGCACTATATCGAATAAGGCTGTCTGGCGAGCGGTAATCGTTGGCTTTTCTATAGGTTCCACTTATTCTGAACCCATTTACTTTGCCCGATTTTTCGAAGGCAAAACTACTCGATAGGGCTTGGTTATTGGTGCTATAAGATTGGATAAATTGGGTGAGGTATTGGGTGTGACAAAGGGTGCTGGGCGACTTAAACTTTAGGTTGATGTTGCCACCAATGCTTCCTCCGTTGAAGTTTCCTTGGGCGCCATGTGCGGCAGTAATTCCTTGCAAATTGATGGGTTCAACATACACCGATACGGGGTCCATTTTGTCTGAACAGGCACCGTATATGCGCATGCCATCTATGCTTAAATTTATTTGGTTGGCACTATAACTTCTTAAGGTAGGTTCCATGCCGTAGGGGCCGCGGGAGATGAGGTTTACACCTTCCATGCGACTTAAAATTTCCTCGGTGGTGGCCAGTTTAGAACTTTGGTAAAACCCGATTTGATTTTTTGTACCTGCGCTCTGAATGGTAACTTCGTTGAGGAGTTTTGACCTGCTTGTGTCTGATTGAGAATATGCTGTGCCCATTAGAAAATAAATTCCTAACAGGCACAGGATATGTTTCCTAGAAATCATTATAGAACAATATCAAAAAATATTTGATCAGCTAAGAGTACGGTGTCTTGGTATAACTTTAACTGGATTTTCCATAAACCTGTCATGGTAAAATTTACCTTTCCTTTATAATGGCCATTGCTAGTTAAAACCGGACTTACATTGTTTGGTGAACCATGTCCCATGCTTGGCATAGTTGGTAGCATTACAATTGAATAATTGTTAACAGCTGGGAAATTGGTATTGCTTGCTTTTTTATGAATGGTAAATTCGGCATCGTTTAGGCCAATTTTTGCTTTGCTTGGCAGCACAAAACTCACAAACACTTGCGCATTGTTATCTAAAGGTAAAACACCGCTAAACATTCTCGTTGGGTTGGCTTCAACAACGTTTATGTTTAAAATACCTTCTCCATTTTTGTTGTTTTTATTGTTGTGATAACCAATTTTTAGCGTCCATTTTTCTAAGTCTACATTGGGCATAATAAACACCAAACTGCTAGAGTACATAAGGGAGTTTGAGTCTATAAACTGATTTTCTTCGATTGGACAAGCATGTTTCATGGCGCCCATATCCATTTCTGCCGATAGGCTAAATAGACCATCTGTTAACCTTTTGCCATCGGTAGAATCGTGCATGGCAATGTAAAGCGTATTGTATCCAACAAATAAATTTTGTTTAGCATATACATAGGCTTTGGCATGCGACCCTATTATATAAGTTTCGCCAATTTTTACCATGCCTTCGGGCGTGGTGGGAACATTGGGAATAACGGGATCTGGCTTAGCTTCTGTGGTTTCTTTTTTGCAAGAATTTATAGTCAACAATGTTCCCATTGCCAACATCATTATGAATAACTTTTTCATTTCAATATAATTAATATTTTAAAACACGCAATTCTATTCAATAGATTGCTTAAAAATTGGGGCAATACATAGGCTTTTATCCCAATTTCTAGCAGGGTGGTTTATTGATTTTAGCGAGGTATTGATCTAAATAACATACTAAAGGATTTTGGTTGAGAAAGAGCAAAATACTGCTTTTTTTGTTTTCTGTAAGCTTGTTTTTAAAACAAAATAACCAATCTAATTCGCTTGTTTGTTTGTTGCGATTTTCTGTGTTGGTAGCGGCTTGCACAGGTTTATTGTCGTCTACTTTTTTGAGTTGTTCATTTAGCACACAACAGCCTTTGCAGTCTGGTAAATCACTGTTATTTTTATTTACACAAAGGTATTGCGCTATATAAGTTTGGTTGGCTTTATACCAAATCATCACCAATGATTTGCTTAATATAGGAAGCATCATCAAAATGGTTAATAAGACGGCAAAAGTCTTTTTCATGAAACAAATCTAAATAAAAAAAAACTTTCAAAAACTGTTAATAATCCTTTTTTATAAAAAGTTTTGTTGTTATAGCAAGTGGAATAATGGCCCAAAGTAAGAGCGTTAAATAAATTATGGCTGAACCAAGCGCCGATCCAAGGAATTTCTGCATAATAGCACCTGTTAAGCCCATAAGGGCAGAAACATCCATCTTAAAAATGAACAAAATTCGGCATAAATCTATGGGGTTAAATAAACTCAATAAAATGCCATATTTCTCAATGGGGTAATCGCTCATTCCTTGAATCAAAAATAGGATCAGACCGTCATAAATGGCTAAAAAATAAATGCCCAGAAAAATGGTGACGCCAATTCCTTTTACTTTTTCATTTATTTTATAGGCAATTAAGCTCGAAATGGATGAAAATATGACGGTTAAAAAAGTGCAATTAAGCAAAATGGGAAGGAGGTAAGAGCCATCAGAAAACAGCGCTATGGAGAGTCCTATGGCCGTTAATTGAACAATTAATAAGGCTAGTACATTGGATAAATACTGACTAAAAAAAATGGCTTTTCGTTTGATGGGTTGGGTTAGTAAAAGTCTGATAAAATCTGTGGCATGGTAGATTTCGCTTACCGAATAAATCATTACAACCAATGGTATCATAATGAGCAAAATATTGTGGATGCCTATGATAGCTTTGTCTTGGTCGTTGCTCATTAAAAATAAACCAGTACAAATGGCAAATAGGAGCAGGGAATAACCTAACATAAATCTGCTTTTTAGGATACTTACCAAAAGGTATTTACTTATTTTAATCATGGTGTTTGCTCCTTTTCTAACATAATTTCTGCAATGGTTTTGCCCAGTTTTTGATGGCCACTTTTTGCTTTTAATTCGGTAAGGGTTTTAAAAAACAACAAGGATCCTTGTTGCAAAAACAAAGCATGACTGGCAATTTCGTCGAGGTCGTTCAAGATATGGGAGGTAATGAGGATAATTTTTCCTGCTTTTTCTTTATTGATTTTTTCTTTTAAAATTTCTGAAGCAATGGGATCGAGTCCGGCAGTGGGTTCATCCAAAATTAAAATATTGGGGTTAAAGAGAAAGGCAAGTGCGGCACTAACTTTTTGGGTGGTTCCACCGCTTAATTGACCCAGATTTTGGTTCTTTATTTTCTCTAATTGAAATTTTTCATATAGTTCTTCATCTAAGTTTTTGCCGTTTCTTATTTCTTTGATCATGGCAAAAAGCTGCGAAATTTTCATGTTCTCTGGGTACCGGCCCATTTGTGGCATATAGCCAATTTGGTTTCTATATTCGGGCCCATTTAAAATGGATTCGCCATCAATTTTTATCTCTCCTTCGTGAAATTGGGTCAAACCAAGAATACATTTTATTAAGGTAGTTTTTCCTGTTCCGTTCTGACCAATTAATCCGGCAATCATGCCATTTTCTAAGGTAAGCGAAATATTGCTAAGCACCTGATGTTTATGGTATTTTTTAGATAAATTTTTTATTTCTATCATGTAATTGGTTTCATTAAAGGATAATCATCTTTTAAGTTTTCTGGCGTAAGAGAGGGTATCACTTTTTCTAATAAATTGAGTAAATCAGACAAAAAACTTTGCATTAAAATAATGCTGGCTGGGTGTTCTTCAATAATGCCTGTTAACATATTCATAGGCCTAAAACACAAGTCGCCAATGCCATCTTTTCCCAAATCGTAGCCCTTATATTTATCCCAATAATTGTATTGTAAAGTATTTAAAACCGTAAATCCATTGGTGGCGTAATCGAAAGAGTTGGTGGTAAAATTGTTGAACCTAAAAATGTTATCGTCGCAACTGGCTTGCATGCGCAAGGCATACCCATTGTTGTTAAATTTGTTCTTAATAAAATTGGTCCTAGAACAGCCATCCATATAAATGCCCATGGTATTTTTCTCAAAAGTATTTTGCATTACCTCACTATCGCGAATGTCTTTAAGCAGCAAGCCATAGGCCGAGCTGCCCCAGTTTAACACAAATTTATTCTTAAACATAATTACATGCCTGCTGTACATAACAGCTACCCCCGCTTCGTTTTTCTCAAACACGTTGTTATAATATGTATCCGAATCTGAAAACATAAAGTGCAACCCATATCGTTGGTTTTCCTTGCTAATATTGTTAGAAATAATGCAATGTTTTACAAATTCAAAATAGGCGCCATCTCTATGTTTAATTATGGTGTTGTGGTCAATCACATTGTGCGTAGATTTCCAGCAATGAATGCCGTTTCCAACGTTATTTTGGGTGCGATTGGGACCTTTAATTTGGTTGTTTTTTACCAAGCAATAGCTGGCACTGGTAAGGTAAACACCAAAAAAATTATTCTCCAAAATATTGTTAAGCACACGCACATGGTGGGTGCCATAAATTCTTATTCCAGCCATATCCTCTAAGTCGGAATACCCAGAGTTTATAATTTTTAAGCCAATTATAGTAACATAATTCGACTTAATAGAAATTACCTCCACCTTGTTTTTCCCATCTATAACTGGGTAGTTCAAACCCATTAGCGTAAGCGGATGCAAGAGCAAAATATTGCCTTCTTCATAATTGCCTGCGTGGATAAAAAGGGTGTCGTTTGCCTGGCTAATTTTTATAGCATGTTGAATAGGCATTGCACCCAATTTTGGGTAAACATGAATGGCCTTCGCATTTGCAAAGCAAGTAAAAATAACAAACAATATGGAAACTAAAATCCTATTCATGACTTAAATCTGCAAACACCCCGTTGCCTTCATTTTCTGGAAAGGCAGATAAAGCATTTTTTTCATTGGTAAAGAAGGCCACACCAGAGCCCATTGGACTTTTAATATTTGCACCTCTAACAAATACTGCTAAACTAGATTCTATTAAAGTGCCCGGCTGGTCAAATACCACCACATAAGTTTTACTTATTTCGGTAGGGGTTTCTTTTAAAAAAGTTTGATAGCAATGGTAGTCATCAAACTTATATGTCTTCCCTTTTGGCGTTATAAAAGCCAAGCCAAATTTGGAGTCCATCAATTTCATTTTGCAAAAATGGCAATCATCTTTTCCAAAAATCAATTCTGGCTTTGCCTCGTTACAAGCACTAAATAAACCAAGTAACAGCGGTATTGCAAGTAAAGTTGCATTGCTCGTTTTTAGTTTTCTCTGGCTGAACCAATGAAAAGCTAGCGCCATAAATGCGATGACACCAACGCCCACAATAATCCATCCGCCAATAGCTGGAATAGATAATGCCCTAAAATTTAATAAATCTTTATACCCTAAAACAGGGGGTTGGTAAGACATTCCAGGCACGTTAATAGGAGCAGTAGGGTCAAGGTTATGACCATAATCATATCCCCAACGGTAAAAATCTGCCAAGGCGGTAATGCCTCCTAAAACACATACGGTACAAAATATTTTAAGCGATTTAAAGGTGCCAATTATTGCCACACTCAAGCCATATAAAATAAAGGCTACTATAATGTATTTTAAAAATGTAAATTCTGGAAACATTTCTGGTTTTATATGTTTCATGCCTATATAATGGTTTAAGCCATTTATGATGTCTACATCTCCTTTTACATCGTTATACCAAATTTCAATATTTAAGCCTTCAGGGTATTGTGGTGCCCAAAGAGATATATTCCAAAGGGGTAGAAAAAAAGTTAAGGCTACCAATAAACTCGATACTCCTAAGAGTATTCTAAATACGATATTAAATTTCATGTATCTTTTTATAAAGCAAACAGCCTGTAAAAGTTACAGGCTGTTTGGTGAAAAATTTTATTTAGTATCTGGTTCAGTATCTCCAGTTGAAAAGATTAACGGAACATTCGATCCTGCTGGCGATACCCTTATGTATCCTTGCATCTCTTGGTGTAAGGCCGAACAGAAGTCGGTACAATACATTGGAAATACACCCACTCTATCTGGTGTCCATTTTAAGGTGGCAGTTTCGCCCGGCATAATTAACAACTCAGCATTGTTTGCCCCTTTAACAGCAAAGCCATGTGGCACATCCCAATCTTGTTCTAGATTTGTTACGTGGAAATAAACAATGTCGCCCATTCTTACCCCTTCAATATTATCTGGCGTAAAGTGAGAGCGAATAGAAGTCATATATACATGCACTTCATTTCCTTTTCTCACCACCTTAGCATCGGCTTCTCCTTTGGTAACATAAGGGTTTTTGTTGTCCTCAATTTTAAACATTTTAACGCTGTTCTTCATAATTAACTCAGCAGGAATTGCCTCGGCATAATGTGGTTCGCCAATGGTAGGAAAATCTAATAGCAACTTCATTTTATCGCCTTCTATGCTATAAAGCTGAGCCGATTGTGTTAACTCTGGTCCTGTAGGTAAATAACGGTCTTTTGTAATTTTGTTATACGCAATTACATACTTGCCATGTGGCTTCGTTGTTGGTCCGCCTGGCACGCATAAGTGACCAATAGAATAATAGGTAGGAACACGGTCAACCACTTCTAATTTTTCAATATTCCATTTTACAATTTCAGATGAAACAAAGAATGAAGTATAAGCAAAACCTTTTCCATCAAACTCTGTATGCAAAGGTCCTAGGCCTGGTTTTTTTACCTCACCATGCAATACGGCATCATATTTTAAAACCGGTATGCCTTCAAAAGTTCCTTCATATGTTTTGGCATCAATGGCCTTAAGCATTTTGTCGAAAGAGAAAACTGGAATTACAGCAGCTAATTTACCCGAACCTACAATATATTGGCCTGTTGGATCTACATCGCAACCGTGTGGCGATTTAGGGCAAGGCATAAAATAAACCAAACCATCGTAGTCTTTTGAGTTTAACATGATAGATTCCGTTAAAATTTCACTCTTAGCAGAATGCGTAACATCATTATACGAATTGTGTGCATATTTAACTTTTTTCTTGGTGCCTTTGCCTGCTTTAACTAAAGCCTCGCACTTTTTCCAATTAACAGCCATAATAAAATCTTTGTCTTTTTGAGAAGCATTTACTTCCAACAAAGTATTGGCTTGCTCTGAGTTATAGCAAGAGAAAAATACCCAATCGCCAGAAGCTTTTTTGCCAGCTCTAGCCAAGTCGAAATTGAATCCAGGTAATAACAGTTGAAAGCTTAAATTCATGGTGCCTTCTTTTGGATCAATCGCAATAAAACTAACTGTTCCTTTAAAGTTCTGCTTATAAGATTTAATGGGCACATCTGGATTGCTGTTTTCGTCGTCCATTGGGTAACTAAAGCGCGTACCTGCTACCACATATTCAGAATTTTGCGTAATGAATGGCGATGAGTGGTTACCGCTGCTATTAGGAACTTCAATGATTTCGGCCGTTCTAAACGTTTTCATGTCTATGCGGGCAATACGCGGGGTATTGTTACCATTTATAAAGGTCCACCTACCATCGTGCTCTCCGTTGGTTAACGATAAAGCAATGTGATGCGAATCGTCCCATGGCACAAAACCATGCGAAGTATTCAACATAGGTTTGGTTTCTTCATTGTAGCCATAGCCACTTTCGGGATTGACAGAAAAAACTGGAATTACCCTAAACAACCTTCCAGAAGGCAATCCATAAATAGAAACTTGACCGCTAAATCCGCCCGATACAATGTTATAAAATTCATCATATTTCCCGGGTTCTACATAAACCTTTGAGGCAGCGTCTTTATTGCTACCTGTTTTAGGACCTTTGTTTTTGCATCCTACACCAATAAGTGTTGCCAATGCAAGAGCAATGACAACTAATCGATTCATTTTTGTTTTCATATCCATTTAATTTGGGTTTTATTATTTAACTCCGTCGTTGCTGCGCATAAATTCTAGGACGTTCCTAGCATCTTCATCCGATAAATTTTGGTTTGGCATTTTCACCAGACACTCTTCCAACATGGCCATTGCCGATGCATCTTTGCTTAACATTTCTTCTGGATTGGTGGAAAAATTCATGATCCATTCAGGCTTCCTTCTGCTGGTTACCCCTTTCCAACCTGGTCCAACCAATTTTACTTCGGTTAACCTATGGCAAGCTCCACATTTCATGTCGTACACCCCTTTGCCAGCATCGGCTAATTTTTGATCCAAGTTTGGTGCCAATTCTACGGAGGTAAATTTACCGACGCCTTTAGAATCATCTGCAGTAGGATCAGCGTTTGGTGTGGCTTCTGTAGAGGTAGCTTCATTGTTGCCAGTTTCAGCGTTTTCGGCTTCTCCGCCACAAGATGCAACCATCATTAATGAGAATAGGGCCAGCCCTGTAAAATATTTTATTTTCATTGTTTATAAGTTTTAATTCGGATGTAAAGGTCCGATATTTTTACAAAAACTTTAAATGACCGAAGTCAATAATGTGTATGATAAATGTCATGAAAAAGGACCATTTTACCATAAATTTAAATTAGGAAATGTGAATAAATGGTTAACCCCAATAATTAATGAAAATTGTGCTTATTTATCCTCTTTTCCCCAGTTGGCCATTTCTTCCTCAGACCATAATTCTGGGAAATAAATTCGCCTTTGAAATTGCGGGTGTAAATACTTTTCCCAATGGCTGCCGCCAGTTGCTGTCTTGGTCTCGCCCTTAGCCATTAAGTAGGTTCGGGCCGTTTCTAAATGTACCATTGGCCAGTCTATGTTGTACTTTTGATCAAATGCCCTCAGTGCCGCAATTAATTTTTCTTTTCCGGTCTGATCCAAACTTTTAAGCATTTCTTTACAGCGTGCATTGAGGTTTTTTTCTTTCATCTTTTGCGCTGTCTGAATAAAACTAGACAAATATTTCGATTCAAAATCACTCAGTGTTTTAGTCTTTTTATTGGTCTCTCTATTATACCCAGCCTCTTGCCAATACACCAAATTAAACTTTTCTTCTAGGCTTGTTTCTGCATTTATTTTATCTCTAAGATATGCCGGAATAAGCAAGTCAACGTCTGTACACATCAATTCTATAAACCTAAACTGCGCCGATTGAAAACCACTAGCAGGGGATAGGCTCAGCCTAAATTGGTTGTAATCTTCATAACTCATACCTTTGTTCATGATGCTAAAAGAACTGCTTAACAAATCTGTGTAACGTACCATTCTGTAGAGTTTCTCAACAAACAATTCTGGCTCCATATCCATTAAGCACAATTGGTCTAACTCGTGCCTGATAAGCTTTAACACCAACTCTGTAATTTGATGATACATAATAAAAATGGTCTCATCCTTAAAATCTGTTCTAGGATTTTGCAAAGACAATAGCGTATCAACCTGAATATAATCCCAGTAATTTATAGCCTTGTTATACTTTAATCCTCTTAAATAATTCTCGGGATCTTGGCCGCTTTCTTGTAATTTGTTTTTAATATCGTTGAGTAAGTTTTCCATATATTTATATTTACTTGTATAGGTAAATGCAACTATTATAGTTGAGTAAGTTTCCCCTATATTTTTATTTACTTGTATAGGTAAATGCACCTAATTTTGTTGAATAAGTTTCCCCTATATTTTTATTTACTTGTATAGGTAAATGCAACTAATTTTTCTGATAAATCGTGAATGCTGGTTGTCATCAGCATCTTCTTTAAGTTGTTTCTAATGTCTTTAAATTTATCGTGTAGCGGACAAGGATTCTTTTCAGAGCATTCCTTTAAACCTAGTCCGCATGCGGTAAACAAGCTGTCTCCATCTACAGCATTTACCACATCAATCAATTTTAATTCGGTGTTATTGGCATCTATAAAAAAACCACCTCCCGGACCTTTACTCGATTGTACCAAATGCGCTTTTACGAGTATTTGCATTACTTTGGCTATGTATGGCTCTGGCACTCCTGCCCGCTCAGAAATCTCCTTCACATTTGTTTTAAGTCCTTGTTTCGAATTTTGACAGACGATGATGACCGACCTAATGGCGTACTCGCACGATTTTGAAAACATGTATATTTTTTATTGTCTCGCAAAATACAAACCTCATTCGAAATATTAAAGAGATAAAAATATCTTTTTTGTATGACATTTATCATTTTCGGATATGCTTGTCCGAAATATATTTGTTGCCATAATTAGTTAAAACCATGAAAAAAATTATTCTAACAATGAGTGCCGTTATAGGCATGCTTTACTTTAGCGCTTGCGGTGGCAACACCGAGGCAACTGGCGAGGGAACAGAAACAAGCACGGAGGAAACTGTTGGCGGAGGCCAGTCTGCTGTAAAAGATGATGAATCTGCAAACGATATTGTAAAAGTTGCGGTAGGTTCAAAAGACCATACCACCTTGGTTGCCGCTGTTAAAGCCGCAGAGTTGGTGGATGTACTTTCTAATGCCGGACCATTTACTGTTTTTGCGCCTGTGAATGCCGCATTTGACGCACTTCCTGCCGGTACCGTAGATGGTTTGTTAAAGCCAGAAAAGAAAGCAGATTTGCAAAATGTATTGCAATATCACGTGGCAGTTGCAGTGTATAATCCAGAGAGGTTTAAGGATGGTCAAAAAATTGAAATGGTTAATGGCGGTATAGCAACCATCACAATTAAAGATGGCAAAACCTTTATTAATGATGCCGAATTGTTAGGAAACGTTAAAGCATCGAACGGAATTGTATATGTAATTAATAAGGTTTTATTGCCTCAATAATATATTGATACTTGGTTTGATTTTTTTTTAGCCCCAATTGTTAGCCACAATTGGGGCCTTTTATTTTTATGTTTTAAGAAAAGTTAATTGGTTCAGCCCTATACTTTTTTTAATTTAAAATACAAGAGGAGTTAAATTTACCAAACGAAATCTTATACCGAAAATACAAAATATATAGTTCAAATTCGATTGATATCTATTTTGTTATATCGGCATTTTTCATTGTAAAATTATCAATTAGCTTTGGGCTGTTTTTAAAATTATAGTGGGTATAAAAATCAAAAGCAGAAATTGTTCTTTCGTTTTGAACCAATAATGCCATTGCTTAAATTAGATTATTCCAAAAGGTAATTTGATTTTAGTAATTGTAAATGCCTAAAGACAAAATTTTTAGTCCAAATATTTTTGAACTGTTATACCTAAAATACAAAATATATAGTCCAATTTCGATTAATACTTCATTGTACTATTATATCGGCATTAACCAGTGTAAATTTATCAATTAGCTTTGGGCTGTTTTTAAAATTACAATTGGTATTACATATTGTGTATCGCTATAATTATTGAAAGAACGCCCTATCGGTTAAGGTTTTTAAGAATGCCACCAATTGTATTTTCTCCAATGGAGTGAGGTGTAGTTTTTTGGTGCCATCTCGCTTGGTTAACAAGGGATCTACATGCACATCATTCACCACGCCTTCGTTATAATGGTCTACCACTTCTTCCAAAGTTTTTAGTCGGCCATCGTGCATATAAGGCGCCGTTATTTCAATATTCCTCAGGGTAGGCGAAACAAATTTGCCCATATCTTCTAATTTATTGGTGATGGCAAATCGCCCTTGGTCGAACCCAACATAGCTTGTGGTTAACCCATTGTTGTGGAATTCTTGGTCAGAAAACAAAGGCTCGGAATGACAATGAAAACAATCGCCTTTTTCGGAGAAAAAAATCACATAACCTTCGTATTCATTTTGATCCAAAAGAATTTCTTTTCTTCTATACTTGTCAAATTTTGAGTTGGAACTAATCCTTGTGCGCAGGTATTGCGCAATAGATTTGGCAATGGTTTTCTTTAATTCATGGTAACTTAAATTATACACACTTTCGATGCCAAAAGCTTGTTTAAATAACTTTGGGTATAGGGAATGTTCCGATAAATTCTTGAACAATAAATCGGCATTGGTATTAAATATTTCGGGTTCAAAATCGCCCATTGCAAGGGTGTCTAAAGACTCCTGAGACCCCGCCCAATTATAACTCTTTTTAAAGGCTAAATTGATATGAGGAGGAACACTAATGGTAGCTCCAGCTCCCGATACAAAAATGGGTGATGAGTATGATTTACTTGGCACATGGCAAGTAATACAGGTCTTTCCATTGGTCGATAAAATTGGGTCGGAATACAACATTTTTCCCAACTGAATACCTTCTGCCGTTAGCGGATTATCCGTAGAATATGACGGTTTAGGAAACCCATTGGGCACGGCCAGTGTGTAGGGTGTTGGGTAACTTTGGCTTGGTTCGGCCACATCTTTTTCTTTGCAGCCTATTATGGCAAGTCCCAAAAAAAGGGAATAAAAATATTTATTCTTTAATGCTAAATGTATCATAACCGTTATTTTTTAATATTGTCATTAAGGCAGGAATTGCCATGGTATAATTTCCATCTTTATTGAAGTTGTACGTATACGGATTTTTAAACCATTCGTTCACATTCATGCTTAGGTTTAGGGTTTTGGTTACCGCTTCTTCTACAGAAAAATTATACAATATTTTATGGTGCTCAACCAACATTTCATTGGTGCCAATATGCATGGTAAATCCTTGGTTAACGTTAGCCGAATCTAAATACCTTCCTTCAAATTTTAAGTAATGGTAGCCCCCTCCAATTACCTCTGGCCATTGCATGTTTATGTTCTCTGGCGTATTGTCTAATGAATTGCTGATATTTTGCGCAGGAGCAATGCCAATATAAAATTGTATGCCTGTATAATTACCAACAGGCAAATTTGGAATGCTAATTTTTTGGTTGTTGTTGCGGCCATTCATGTAAGCAATTTGAGAGGAGGTAAATACCGCAGTCTCGCCCTTAAATAACCTAATGCCCGAAATATAATATTCTAACCTAGTAGCCGAATATTTAATGCCTGCCAAGTTTTGGTAATTGAGCGTATCGAATAACAGTGGCGCACCATCGCAGTTGTGGTCTATGTTTAAAGCTAAACTGGTATTAGGTAGGTGAACTGGTATAGGTTTAACCTCTTCTTTCTTGCACCCATAAAAGGAAAATACAAGTATGCTTGAACCAAAAATGATTCTGTTTATTAAGTTTTTCATGACAACTCAAAGATAGTTTCAACTATTAGTTTGAAAGTTGACCATGGTCAGTGTTTCAGAAGAAAAATGAATTTACTTTCGCATGCAATTAAAAATGGATAAGACAGAGATGTACGTGCGCATTCAAGAGTTGAAGCGCCAAAAGGATGTAGTGATATTATCACATTATTATATGCCGCAAGAGTTGCAGTTTGAGGCTGGTGATGGCGGATTTGTTGACTTTGTAGGCGATAGCCTTGGATTAAGCATTCAAGCCGCCAATACCAAAGCTAAAAACATTCTGTTCTGCGGCGTTAGGTTTATGGCCGAAACTGCCATTTTGGTAAACGAGGGCAAACAGGTTTTTATGCCCGATCCAAGCGCGGGTTGCTCATTGGCTTCTTCTATTACGGTTGAAGATATTGCCCAATTAAAACGCGAGAATCCCGGCGTGCCAGTGATGGGTTATATCAACACCTATGCAGAAACTAAGGCCGAATTAGATATTTGTTGTACCTCCAGAAATGCAATAGCGGTGGCTGCTTCTTTGCCAGGTGATAAAATTATTTTTGTGCCCGATTTATATATGGGTCAAAACCTGCAAAAGGTAATAGGGAAGGAGCTTGGCAAGGAATTAATTCTTTGGAAGGGCAGCTGCGAAGTGCACGAAAAATTTAAAGAACATTTACCAGATTTGATGGCCAATGCAGACGTAGAATTATTGTTTCATTGGGAAGTTCCAGAGGAAGTTGCGGGTATGCTAAATGATGAGGGTAGAAAAGGCATAATTGGCAGTACGGGTGATATTTTGAAATATGTGAAAGAAAGTACCAAGGATAAATTTTATTTAGCTTCGGAATGTGATTTAGGTGTTGCTTTGAAAAAGGAAAATGCAAACAAGGAATTTATTACACCCTGTTTAAAATGCCCTTACATGAAACAAAATGACATTGAAAAATTGCTCTTGGCTTTGGAAGCAATTGGTACCGATGGTGAAACACAATACCAAATAACATTGCCTGTTGAATTGGTTCAAAAAGCCAAATTGCCAGTTTTAAAAATGTTGGAAGTGCCGGCTTAAGTAGCGAGTTACCAATTAATGAAAAGAGTTATTTGTATTGGTTCGGGATTGGCAGCTATAAATTTTGCGATGTGTTTAGACGAATCCATTGAATTGATATGGGTTTTAAGCGAAACCGCAACAAAAACCAATAGCTACTTGGCAAAGGGAGGAATAGCAATTTCCTTAGATCCTGCCGATTCGGATAAACATTATGAGGATACCATCAATGCAGGTGCAGGTTTGGTGAATGCCTCCATTGCGAAAGAAGTGGTATTTGGGAGCGCAAAAGTTTTTGCCAACTTAAAGAACCGAGGTGTTTTATTCGATTCAATTCCAAGCAGAGAGGGTGGCCATTCAAATTCACGCATCCAACATATTTCGGATCAAACCGGAAAATTTTTAGTTGAAAAATTATGGGTTGATGCTTTAAAAAGAAAAAACACCCAGTTCCTTTTTGGCTGGGTTTTTACTAAATTAAAAATTGAATCGAATAAGGCCGTTGGCGCCCAGCTAACTAATATTTATAGCGGGGAAACAAAAGTTTGGTTTGCAAGTTCAATCATATTGGCAACTGGTGGCAGTGGTAATTTGTACCAACACCACACCAATGGTCCTGAGGCAAATGGCGAAGGATGTGGCATTGCGTCAATTGCTGGTGCAACTATTGATAACTTAGAGTTTGTGCAGTTTCACCCTACGCGGTTGTATTCAGAAAACCCAACAATTAATGTTTTGGTTACAGAGGCATTTAGGGGAGCAGGTGCAAAATTGCAAAATCACAAAGACATTTCTTTTATGCAAGCCATACACCCTATGGGCAGTTTGGCGCCAAGAGATATTGTTTCTTTGGGTATCTACAACCAAATGGAGCACGAAAAAGAGCAGTTTGTTTGGCTTGATTTTTCTAAAATAGACGACCATTTTTTCAAATCAACTTTCCCGTTTTTGTACCAAGTAGTTTGTTCTGAACCCTATTTCAAGAAACACAAAATGCCCATTACGCCAGCTGCACATTACCAATGTGGCGGCATCTTGGTAGATTCAGATGCGCATACTTCTATAAAAGGATTTTTTGCATTGGGAGAGGTTGCCAATACAGGTTTGCATGGTGCAAATAGGTTAGCCAGTAATTCGTTATTGGAACTGTTTTACTTTTCAGAAAAATTAGCAAATAACTTCAATGTAAACATAGAAAATGGTACAAGAGAGGAGCAAATGCTTCCATCAATTTCTCTTGGAGAAAACGAACAGTATAACCAATTGTTTCTATCCTTAAAAGAAATCATGTGGCATTCTTTTGGCATTGTTCGAAATGCCAAACAAATGGAAAATGGATTGTTGAAAATTAACCAAATACTCACTTATTTGGAAAATAACCCCACCATCAATTTAACAGAAGTACGATTGATTAATCGGTTGTACACCGCTCAACTCATTGCAAAATCTGCAATTAAGCGAACTATTAGTTTGGGTTGCCACCAATTGGAAGTTTATTAATTCCCGAATTTTATTCTTGTAAATAGGGAGACCAAAGCTGAAATAAGCTCTTTTGTACTACTTAATATTTGGTAATTGTTATGTCCAAACATTTGTGGTAAATAATATTTAGCATTTGCTTCAATGGCAAGTGCATAGGTGTTTACATGTTCTTCATGCAATTCACGAAGACTTTGTTTGATATCATTTATCCCATATTTTCCTTCATATTGATCAAAATCATTGGGTTTGCCATCTGACAATAATATCATCCATTTTTTTTCTGCAGGTCTTTCCATAATTAAAGATCCAGAATGCCTAATTGCAGCTCCAATTCTTGTATATCCATTTGCCTCAACGCTGCCAATTTTAAACTTTCCTTTATTCCATGGCTCATCAAATCCTTTTACTGTTATATAGGAAGAATAATTTCTTGTCTTTGAATAAAAGCATTGAATTGAAAAGTCAATTTTCATTTCATCCAATATCTCCCCAAACAAAATTGCAACTTGTTTTTCTATGTCCAATACTTTGTTTCCAGCAACGTATCCATCACTAGAAAGACTTATGTCTAATAACAAAAGGATAGATAAATCTTTTTCAGCTTTTCTATTGGCAATATAAATATTTTCGGAAGGAGTATGCCCAGTATGCACATCAATATATAAATCTGTTAAGCTATCAATATCAAATTCATTGCCATCATTTTGTCGTTTTGTTCGTTTCCATTGGTTGGTTAAATTGGCTAACATTTTCCTCATTTCAAGCAAAATGCTTTTATTTTCTGCAATTGTCTTTTGATAAAATCCAACCGCAGGCTCAATAACTTTTAGTGGATATACTTTACAGTAATTCGGTTTGTATACTTTCTTTTTATAGTTCCATTCAGAATAGAAATAGCAAGGCCCAGATTCACTGTTGGAGGCACTCTCGGCTATTTTCGAGTTTTCAACAAAGTCTGCTTGCAAAATTGAATGCACAGGGTCATCTATACGCACTGTATACTTCATATTTAATTCATCCAAGGCATCTTGGTGTTGTTCCAATTCATCTTCACCATCAAAATCTCGCCATACGCCATTAAATTCTTCTGCCGTATCTACCTTTTCAAAATTGTGATTTAATACATAATCTTCTTGTGCTTTCAAATCAACGTCCAATACAACCATCTCTTCAATAGCTTTTGCTTGCAAAGTGGTTTTGATAATTTCTTCTCTTATTTTTTTCGTTTTGTTAGGTGGTAAGTGCTTTTGATTTTTCTCATTTATTATGCCCTCATTGCGCATAAATTTGCCATAAAGCATATGCCAATTGTTAAATTGAATTGTCTTTTGTTCATTAAAAAAGTTTAGATATTGGTCATGAACTTCTTTTATCTGTGGAAACTCAGCAAATAATTGTACTAAAACCAAAGGTGCCATTTCTTTGGATTTTAATCTTGATTCTAATTCTGACTTTTCAATTTTATCATGCCAATTTAGGTTAAGTTTTTGTTGAACACTCAAATACAATAACCTAAATAGGTAAAATTGATTGTTCTCTTCTTTGGTCGAAAATAGAGAAATATTAGAGGGTAAAAAGAAATTTTGGTCTTTGAATCCCCCTTCATTTTCAGCGGTGTAAATGTCAATAGGCAATCCTGTAATGGCTCTAGCAATTATGGTAAACTTAGGTTTTAGTGGTTCAAGCAAAACGAGATTTTTTTGCAGCAGCAATTGGTTGTTTTTGCGTGCTCTTAAGTGCTTGGTAATTTTTCCGAAGATAAATTCGTCTAATGACATGCCGATTTATTTGGTTATAGATTTATAATTAAACCAATTTCTTTAAAAAAAAGTGAAAAGGAGTTTTGAACCAATTATCAAAACTCCTTTATTCATTATATGAGTAAATTACTAAGGTCAACCAATGCCTCTATAATGTCGGGATCATCAGTTAATGGTTCCACAATTGCAACCTTTACAGAGAGCCTTTTTGGTAACCCTGTATGAATTAGTTTTGCAGCATCTACCAATAAGCGAGTTGAAACTGTTTCTGTTAATCCAAGTTCTTTTAAATTCCTGATTTTGTTCGCAATCCCTACCAATTTTTTAGCTGTACCTTCATCAATTTGGGTTTCCTTGAGAAGTATTTCTATTTCAATCTTTGCCTCAGGATAATCAAATGAAATGGCCGCAAATCTTTGTCTGGTGGATGGTTTTATTTCTTTAAATCCCTTTTGGTATCCTGGATTAAAAGAAGCGATGAGCATAAAATCTTCATGTGCTTTAACCGTTTCTCCTAGCTTGTCTATAAACAATTCTCTTCTATGGTCTGTTAATGAATGAATTGCTACCACCACATCTGGCCGGGCCTCTGCCAATTCATCTAAATACAATATACATCCTTGTTTAACGGCAGTAGTTAATGGTCCATCCAACCATATTGTTTCAGCGCCTTTAATCACAAAACGTCCAATCAAATCTGTAGAAGAGGTTTCTTCATGACAACTTACTGTAATCATTTTCTTTGAAAGAAAGTGCGCTATGTACTCAACTAAACGTGATTTACCAGTACCTGTAGGTCCTTTTAATAGAATTGGAATTTTATTGGCAAAGCAATGTTCCATCACTTCAATTTCTTTACCAACAGGTAAATAATATGGCGCTTGTTTGGTATCCATTAGTTCAAAAATTCTTTTTCCAAAGCAATTGCTTTTGGAAATAAAATATTATTTTCAAGGTGAATATGGTGGTGTAAATCATTCTCAAATTCTTCCAACTTTGAGAACAATGCCAGGTAGGTGTTACAGGCTGATTCTGGTGCTTGGTAATTATTGCTTAAAATTGCAATTTCTTTTAATAAGTCTCCTGCCATTTCATGCTCTTGTTCCATCATGCGAATTGGATTTGCTGCAGTTCCAAATGGTGGTGATTGGAAAGGTAATCCACCTTTTTTCATTTGAACCAATTGTTTGATATAGGGGAATAAAATTTGTTCCTCTTTTTTCATGTGGTTCAATAATTCTTCAGCCACTTGCTGAAATAAATCATAAATCTTGATTAATTCTGGATGTCCAGCCCCATGCACATTGGCAACTTTTTTTGCATATTGTAAGGTAAGTGGGATGGCTTCCAATACATAACTGTGGTGTGTATTAATTATATAATCTGCCAGGAAATCCAATTCCCATACTTTGTAGTTTTGGGAAGGAATGCTTTGGTTGTCAATTGCAGCCAAATCACTTTCCAAGGCATTTATATCAATTCCTTTTTTCTCACATGCTTTTGCAATGGTAACACCGCCACCACAACAAAAATCCAATCCGTATTTTTTAAATACATGTGCAGTTTTAATATTGTTTGAAACAATTTCTGCAATGGTTTTATGATCTATCATTTTATTTTTATTTAGTTGTTTTCTATGGCTTCATCATTTGGTTGGCCATATTTTATAAATTCTATTATGTAGCAAACAATACCTGAGGTAAACAAAGTAGCACAAGTAACTAAAATGGCAAAATGTACTTGAATTTCCTTTTGAACATCGCCAAAATCCAATCCCATTTTCCTTTCCAAATATACCTGAGCTACACCTGCTACGCCAAAAGCTACCGTCATGCCAACCATACCTATATTGGATAACCAAAAGGCCAATAAACCTGTTGTACTGTCATAGTATTTTCTGCCAGTAAGGTTTGGTAAACTGTAACTGATAAAGGCCAAAACAATCATTGCATAAGCACCCCAGAAGGCTAAATGCCCATGCATAGCTGTTACCAAAGTGCCGTGGGTATACATATTTACTTGAGGAAAGGTATGTGCCAAGCCTAATAACCCTGCACCTACAAAGGAAACAATAGCGGTTCCCAATGTCCAACTTAAAGCAATCTTATTGGGGTGTTTTTTCTCTCCTTTTCTATACATGCTAATTGCAAATAACGCCATTCCTAAAAAAGCAAGTGGTTCAAGGGCAGAGAAGATACCTCCAACTATTAACCAGATTTTACCAACACCAATATAATAATAATGGTGACCTGTACCCAAAATTCCAGAGATAAACGTTAATCCTACAATTACATACAACCATTTCTCAATTACTTCTCTATCCACTCCTGTTATTTTAATTAAAAGGAAAGCCAAAATGCCACCCATAATTAATTCCCAAACGCCTTCTACCCAAAGATGAACTACCCACCACCTAAAAAATGAATCCATAGTTTGATTATCAAACCAAATCATTCCTGGAATATAAAGCAATGCTGCAAAAATCAAACCCATTGTTAAAACCAAAGACGTAGTGGTACGTTTTTTTCCTTTATACAATGTTGCTACAATAAGGCCTATAAATGTTAGTACATTTACCACAACTAGGTAATCTAGTGGACGTGGAATTTCAAGAAATTTTCTACCTTCCCAATAGTTAAAATGGTAGCCTATTATTGCTACAACACCAACAAGAGCTAGTGTGATGAGTTGAATATATGCCAACTTAGTATTCACTAATTCGCATTCAGCTTCTTCAGGAATTATATAGTATGCTGCTCCCATGAAGCCAGACAATAGCCAAACAACCAATAGATTGGTGTGAACTGCTCTTGCGGTATTAAAGGCAATTACAGAATGCAATCCATCATACCCCATATGCGCAAATCCCATAATAAAACCATAGATGATTTGTATGGAGAGCAGTAACATTGACAAGGCAAAAAACCAATAGGCTACTTTTTGTGATTTATATTTCATGGTAATTTTATTTATCAGTGTTAATTGTTGATTTGAAATCTGGTTTAGGAGGGAATCCATTGAGGTCTGTATTGCCACACCAAGTTAAAAAGGAAATTAGGTCGTTGGCTTCCTGATCCGAAAAACCATAGGCAACCATTTTTCTTCCTCTTGGAGCCCAAGGTGTTTTTGAAGTTAATACAGCTTTTATATAGCCTTCTCCTCTGCGTTCAACAACCTTGGTTAATTCAGGCGCATAGTATGCCCCCTCCCCAAATATGGTATGGCAGCCCATGCAATTGTTCGATTCCCATAAATGCTTTCCACTAATAACTTGTGACGTTAAGTTTTCTGGGTGGGTGTGTTTTGGAACTTCATTGCTTAATGAATTCCACGACAATCCCAGAAAAACGGCAAATGTGATAACCGTCCCTCCGAGAAAAAATGTGCGCGCTTGGCTTTTTGATAACATATGGATTGGTTTTAATAAATGATACGTTTGAATTACACAACAAACGTATAACTAATTTTTAAATTAAGACAAAAATGTCCTTTATTATTTTATTGATTTTTATCATGAAAATTGAAGGATACATTGAATTGGCTAGGATGGAGGTTAACGAGAGATAGTATCATTAAACCATTCCACAAAAGACGATTCTGTTTCATAGAGTTTTAATGAATACAAGGCACAGCCTGTTGGTAATTTTGGTTCAATTAAGGATGCAATTTTTTCAATTAGATTTTCAGCAGTGGGTTCTCCGTCAATTTGGTATGTTTTTCCTTTATAACCATCAAATTGTTTGGCATCAGGATGGTTTCTATTAAATATAAAGGAATGGTCTACAGAGTCTAAAAATTCTCCAGCAACAATTTGTTTGAGCAATTTAAAATCAATAACCATTTGGGTAGTTGGATCTTTTTCTCCCTGAATGGTTACTAGCAATTCATAACTATGCCCATGAATATTTTTACACAGACCATCGTAATTTAATAGCGCATGAGCAGCTTCAAAACGGAATTTTTTTGTAATACAAAACATGTGATTAAGTTTTACTTTCTTTATTTTTATAAAGAGAAAAAGAAAGAGAAAAAGAAAGAGAAAAAGAAAGAGAAAAAGAAAGAGAAAGAGAAAGAGAAAAAGAAAGAGAAAAAGAAAGAGAAAAAGAAAGAGAAAGAGAAAGAGAAAAAGAAAAAGAAAGAGAAAGAGAAAAAGAAAAAGAAAGAGAAAGAGAAAGAGAAAGAGAAAGAGAAAGAGAAAGAGAAAAAGAAAAAGAAAGAGAAAGAGAAAGAGAAAAAGAAAGAGAAAAAGAAAGAGAAAGAGAAAAAGAAAATAGAAAAGGAAATACTAAGTGTTTCGATTTTGATGGCTTCTTGTTACGGATATTTGGGTTTTAAACAGTTTTATAACCAAACCAAGTATTCCGAGAGTGGTGAGCAAACCGCCAACAAAAAAAAGCACAAACCAAGGTTTTAAATGTGCCATCATTTCTGCAAATAATGTCCGTGTAGCTTGCATTTGCCAAATACCTTTTTCTAATCCAGCTCCCAACAAGGCTACCCATAAAATGAAAAGACCTATTTGTAAAATCCAATAATTTTGGGTTAAAAATCCATCTCCTTTTTCCAATTCTTTTCCTTGAAAATTAAAAGTAGCTGCAAGTATAATCATGGTATTAATTCCTATGGTTGTTCCCATCGCATGTGCCACTGTTACATGTGTTCCATGGGTGTATATATTAAAAGCAGGAATAGACATGAATAAGGCCAGGGTCAAATTCACAAATACCCAAAAGTTGGCTGCCATTATAAACCTGTATGGAAAATATGCATAGTGTTTGTGGTAATTAATCAACTCATGTTTCCATAAATAAATGGTTCGCGCAAAAAATATCCATTCGGTCATACTTACTGCATACCCAATATAGCGAATGTAGGGAAGACTAGGTAAGGTATAAATATGATGCCCCCAATTAAATAACAAATTAAAGAACCCAATGAAATACATAGTAAAGGCGATTTTACTATAGCCAACTTTACGGTCACCACTAATTTTATCCATCAAAAAGAAGGAAATACCATACAATATTTGGTTCCAAGCTCCAACCATAGATCCATTTACTTTCCATTGAATGGTCATGTCCTTTATCAAGCTTTTATTGAAATAGGGGAGTAACCACAAATAATTTTCAATGAATATAAAGAGGAAAAACACAATGCCTGTCATCCACATGTAATAATACACTGGCCAATGCTTATGAGTCATAACGATGCTAAAAAACTGAATGAGAAACAACAACCAAGAGATGGCAATTGGAAGTGCCCAAATGGGTTCGAATTCCCAATATTCTCGGCCTCCAAAATTTCCTGTGAAATATGATATGTAAATACCAATAATGGCTATTAACCAAAAGCCCCATTGCAACCATGCCAACTTCGCATTTACTTTGCCTGGGAATATAGCTTGCAATGCATAATAGACACAAGAAGTGGCACCTAATAGTATCCAAAATAAAGCTGAACTTACATGCAATGGGCGCATGGATATAAAGCCCAATTGGTCCTTAATAAATCCAGGCCAGATATAGGAGGCAGCTGCCAAACACCCAAACAAAATGCCTGCCAATAACATGACCAATGCCGTATTTAGGAATAGTTTTCCGAAATTTGTTTCTTTATTTTTCATTGGGTTCAATCATTCCATTCGAGAAAATATGAAAACTTCTGGGGTCACTGTTTCCTGTTTGGTTCATTTCATTTAAAAATACAAACAGGTGTGACGTCTCTTCATCCGATAATTTAAATGCAGGCATTTGTTTGGTGCCACTTTGAACCATGACTTTTATAAACAATTCTCCTTTTCCTTCCTGTGCAACAATATTGGTTAAATCGGGGCCCAGGTAACCTCCAAGTCCATATAGTTGGTGGCAACTCTGGCAATTGTATTTTTGCCAAACCATTTTCCCTTTTGCAACAATATTTAATGTATCTTCATTGTTAGACATTCCTTTTTCTGTTGGACTAAAATATATTCCAAACGAATAAATTAAAAAGGCAAAACATAACAAGAGGAAAATATAAATAGGTTTCATGCTATTGAATTATACAATGTTTTTTTGCTTACTTATTTTAATACGTATATCTACTGCTTTCAAAAAAGTTGGCGTTCCAATCAATGGATTAAAATCCAATTCGCTAATTTCTGGTGCCAAATGAACCAAGGCCGAAATACGTACAATGGCATCTACATAGAGGTCTATATTAACACCATTTCTGTTTCTATAGCCAGACAAAATGGGATATCCTTTCAGAGATTCAACCATATTTAAAGCTTCTTCCTTTCCCAGTGGTGCCAATCCAAAAGCAATGTCTTTCAATACTTCAACATGTATGCCACCCAATCCACAAACCACCAAATGTCCAAAATCACCTTCTCTGGCTGCGCCTATAAATAATTCTTCACCAACCACCATTTCCTGAACTATAACGCCCACTGAATCTTGAATTTTAAGCATGCGGTTAAATTCTGAAACCAACTTTTCCCATGAATTGATATGCAAGGTTACTCCTTTTACTTCCGTTTTATGGATGGGTCCAATTACTTTCATTGCCAGTGGAAACGACATTTTTTCTTTCGTTTGTAGCAAGTCTTCCAGTGTGGTTATGATGGCTTCATTTGGTATGCTAATTCCAGCTGCAATGGCCAGTTCTCTTGACGTATCAGGCGATAAATAACCATCGTTTGCCTGGTTGATAATGGCTCTTATGGTGGCGTCTTCCATCTTGGCCAAATGCGTTAACCCCATTTGTGGTTTTGGACAGTGAAATACATGCGGCAAAGCAACACCCAATACCACTTCATCAGGGAAATTTACATTGCCCTTTGCCATAAAAACTTCTATCTCGTCTTTTGCATTCACTAATGAGGGCAATACCGGATAAATCGGTTTGTTGCAATGGTTCATTTTTTCATCTAAAATTTGGTAGGCCTTTTTTACATTAAATAATCCAGGGCTTCCAAATACCACTATGATGGCATCTATCTCTGGCAAACTTTCACAAAAATCAATTATCAAACCAAGTTGTTCTGCATTTCCTGTTGCCAAAAAGTCAATTGGATTGCCAATGGTTGAACCTGGATTTAATTTCGATAACAAGTTATTTGCGGCTTCTCCAGAGATGGCTGGAACTTGCATTCCTCTTGAACAAAGTGCGTCTGTAAGCATTACAGCTGAACCGCCGGCATGTGTTACGATGGCAATGTTTTTTCCTTTAAGTGCTTTGGTTTGAAATACGCAACCAACAGAAATTAACTCAGCTCTTCCACTGCAATATACAATTCCTGCTTTGTTGAACAATGCGCGTATCACTGTATCAGAGGATGCCAACGCACCCGTATGGGAAGTGGCTGCCCTGCTTCCTGCTTCTGAATGCCCCGATTTGATGGCTGCAATTTTACACCCTTTTTGAATAAGGGAAACGGCATGTTTTAAAAATTTAAATGGGTTTTTTATGCTTTCTAAATACAGTAATTTTACTTTCGAACTTTTACCTGCTACATAATTTTTATCCAGGTATTCAATAATTTCTTCAATCCCAGTTTGCGATGCATTGCCTATTGAATAAATATTGGAAAACCTCAGTCCGGTTGACTTTGCAGCTTCCATAATAAATACAGCAGTTGCCCCAGAGCTAGATATTAATTCACATCCGTCTTCATGAAATTCTGGAATGGGACTTGTAAAAACGCCTTTGTAATTGTTGTTGATTACACCTACACAATTGGGTCCAATTAAACAAGCATTGGCTTGGTTAATAATACCTAACAATTCCTTTTCAAGCTGCTTTCCTTTTTCGCCAGCTTCTCCAAAACCCGAAGAGAAAATAATGAATGCTTTTGTTCCATTAGCACATAAAGTTCTAACTGCGTCAATGCATGATTCGGCCGGTATAGAAATAATTGCCAAATCAATATTTATTAGTTGATTAACTTTTTTATAAACCTGAACGCCATCTATACTTTGTCCTTTGTGGTTTACGCCAAAGAGCTGACCTTTGAATCCCCCGGTAATAAGGTTTTTTAGGACCTTACCCCCTGGTTTTTCAATGTCTTCTGAAGCACCCACCACTACAATGCTCTCTGGTGATATAAGTTGTTTGTTGATCATAATTTTAGGAAACGTGCTTGAAAGAAACGCAGGTATTCTGGTTCGTAAACCATTTTCATTCCTTTGATTTTTTTTCTTTTTTCGTAAACTATGGCTGTTGCTTCTGCAATTACATCCATGTGTGCTTGGGTATAAACCCTTCTTGGAATGGTGAACCTAACCAGCTCCAATTTAGGATAATAATTTTGACCATTTGCCTTGCGTCCGGCACTTACAATGCCTCGCTCCATGGTGCGCACGCCCGATTCAACATATATTTCTGCAGCTAAAGTTTGAGCCGGAAATTCATCTTGTGAAAGATGTGGTAAAAATGCTTTTGCATCCACAAAAATACCATGTCCGCCAATGGGTTTTACAATTGGAATACCGTACTCCATCATTTTATTTCCCAAATATAAAACCTGCCCAACACGCGCATGTTGATGGTAATCGTCTACACTTTCTCTAATACCAATGGCAATAGCTTCCATATCGCGACCAGCTAATCCGCCATAGGTTGGCATACCTTCATATACCACCACCAAGTTTCTGGCTTTTTCGTAAGTATCAATTTCATTGGTTGCCAAAAATCCGCCAATGTTTACCAATGCATCTTTCTTAGCACTCATGGTAGCACCATCGGTATAAGAGCAAATCTCTTTTACAATTTCTGCAATGGTTTTTTTATCGTACCCTTTTTCGCGCGATTGAATAAAGTAGGCATTCTCTGCCACACGCGTCATATCGTGAATAATGCGAATCTTATTTTTCTTGCAATAGCTGCGCAATTCTTTTAAGTTGGCCATGCTTATAGGCTGCCCACCAGCAAGGTTTACATTGGTAGCAATGCTCACATAAGGAATCTTGGCTGCACCATGTTTCTTAACTATTGCGTCTAATTTGGCAAAATCAACATTTCCTTTAAACGGATGCTCGTTATTGGGATCGTGCGCCTCATCAATAATAATATCTTCGAACTTGCCACCTGCCAATTCTTGGTGTAAACGGGTGGTGGTAAAATACATGTTTCCCGGTACTATATCGCCCTTTTTGATTAAGATTTTAGAAAGGATATTTTCTGCACCTCTACCTTGGTGAGTAGGAATTACATACTTGTAGCCATATATTTCCTGAACCGATTTTTCCATGTTATAAAAGCTCCTGCTACCTGCATAAGCTTCGTCGCCCATAAACATGCCACTCCATTGTCTATCGCTCATGGCATTGGTTCCACTGTCTGTTAGCAAGTCAATATACACATCATCCGAATGCAATAGAAAGGTATTATATCCTGCCTCTTTTATGGCTTTAACACGCTGCGCACGAGTGGTCATTTTCAGAAGCTCCACCATTTTCATTCTGTAGGGTTCTGCCCATGAAATCTTTTTGCTTTTCATACTTATTTTTATAAAAACTATTTGGAGTTTGCTCATTAACTAAGAAACCCAATAAAATCATATATTGGCGGCATAAAAAACAGAATTTAATGCATACGAATTTATCAAAATTGGCAAAAAAGG
>JAWXAZ010000014.1:0-43504 GCA_034439755.1 bacterium | reverse complement strand
TGAGAATTTAATAAATAATTAATTTAATCAATGATAAAACAAAAAAAAAAAATGAATTCCTAATTAAATTAATAATTTAGATAAATTACTTAATGAGTAATCAATTATTGAATCACAAAATTTATGTTTTTGATGGTCTAAAAACAGATTTTACTCAGTTTTTATCAAAAATAAATCTGCTAACTACACAACTCCCCCGCTTCCCCCATGCAGGCGGCCAGTGGTTTTTAAGTAAATATGACGACTAAATTTTTAGGATTGAATAATTTTTAAAGCAAAAAATGCAGCTTTTGTATATTTATTGGGTGTTGATAAGTTTGGAAGTCCACTTGACGGAATTGATGATCCTAGCAGAGATTTTTTTCGTGTACATGCCATTTATTATTTAAAGAACATTGCCCTCCCGCTGCCGCACCAACCCATTTGTATGGCAACCTAAACCAATGCAAATTTTAATTGCAGTTTTTTTGCCTTGAACCAAACTTTAACTGTAGTCCAATTTATAGGGGATCGGGACACCTAGAAAAAACCTGAAAAACAATTATGCTCCAAATCTCAAACTTTAACTGTAGTCCAATTTATAGGGGTCGGGACACACATGTGCAGAATAATATTTTTGTTACTTGTTGGGGCTTTGTCCATTAGAGATATAAGGGACCTCTAATTTCACCTTTTTGATGCAACGAAAAGAGCCCTTAAGCGTTGATTTATAGACAACTTAAGGGCTCTTTGTTAATTAACTTTTCACTTTTAGGTGGTTAATAATTAATTTTGATTACCCATTATACTCCACATAGCGTATAAAAATACGATCATAAATAAACCTTACTCAACATTTTGATTGATCATATTCCACAATTTATCTTTGAGTTCTTCGAGGCCTTGTTGGGCGGCAGAGCTAATAAATACATGAGGAATGCGGGGCAATTTCTTTTTTATTTCTTTGAGCGTTTCGGCATCCACTAAATCGCATTTGGTGATGGCCAATATTCTACTTTTTGCAGAAAGTTCTTTGTTGTATAATTTAAGTTCACGCAGCAAAACATTGTATTCATCTTTTATATTTTCGCTGATGGCAGGCACCATAAATAATAAAGTGGCATTGCGCTCAATGTGTCGTAAAAAGCGAGTTCCCAAGCCTTTTCCTTCGTGCGCACCCTCAATAATTCCAGGAATATCTGCCATTACAAAAGATTGATAATCTCTATAAGGCACTATACCCAAATTAGGCACAAGCGTAGTAAAAGGATAATCTGCAATCTCTGGTTTAGCAGCCGTTATTACAGACAATAAAGTCGATTTTCCAGCATTAGGAAATCCAACCAAACCCACATCAGCCAGAATTTTTAATTCCAATATTTTCCACTCTTCTTTTCCTGCATCGCCCGGTTGCGAATGGGTTGGCGCTTGCACAACCGCTGTTTTAAAATGAAAATTCCCCAAGCCACCTCTGCCTCCGCCCGTTAACACATGCTCTTCCCCGTGTTCGGTAACCTCAAATAAAAACTCACCCGTTTCGGCATCTTTTGCAACCGTTCCCAGCGGCACTTCTACTATTTCATTCTTGCCATCTTTTCCTTTTCTTAATCCGGCATCGCCATTGTTACCCGGCGTAGCAATAACATGCTTGCGGTATTTTAAGTGCAGTAAGGTCCACAAGTTGCGGTTTCCGCGCAATATGATGCTACCACCTTTGCCTCCGTCGCCCCCATCTGGGCCACCCTTAGCAGTGTGTTTATCGCGAAGGAAATGCATGGCACCAGCGCCACCCTTTCCACTTCTACAACATATTTTTACGTAATCTACAAAATTTGATTCAGCCATAATATAAGAATTGGTTCAGCCCAAATGCCCATTGGGCATAAAAAAGCCCACAAAGATAATCAGAAAGTTAATCTTTATGGGCTTCTATAAAATATTAGCCTTAATTAAGCCAAATCAATTTCCTTGCAAAGGGCATTAAAAATATCCTCAATTTCACCAATTCCAACAATGCCTTTGTATTTATTTTGAACCGTATAAAAGTCCTTCACAGGCATGGTTTCGGCATTGTACACATCTATTCTTTTTTGAATAATAAGAGGGTCAACATCGTCTGCCCTACCGCTGTCTTTGCCACGTAGCAATAAGCGCTTACGCAATTCATCCTCGGCCACTTCAAGCGCCAACATCAAGGTTATGGAAGTACCTTTACTGGCCAATAATTCGTCTAACGCGGCAGCCTGAGCCGAAGTGCGCGGAAAGCCATCAAAAATAAATCCGTTTGGTTTGGCCTGTTTGTTTACTTCCGAAGCCAACATACCAATAGTTACCTCATCTGGCACCAATTTACCTTGGTCTATAAAGCTCTTAGCCAACACCCCTAACTCGGTTCCACCCTTAATATTTGCCCTAAAAATATCGCCTGTTGACAAGTGAACGAGGCTATATTTATCAATGAGTTTGGCAGATTGAGTACCTTTTCCTGCTCCGGGAGGTCCAAATAAAACAATGTTTAGCATAATAATTTAATGAGGCTGCGAAGAAAATAGAAAGTTTTTGATTCAACAATGATTTTTCTTATAAAATATTTTTTTCTTCGGTTTGAACCAAAAACAAGGCGCAGGTTTTTCATGACCTCTGCTTCATTGAGGGTCTACCATAATTAATTGTGATAGTCTCTCAAATGATGCCCTAGTTTCCGTTTTAAGATTATTAATAATTTCGGCAATTGGCAGAATAGAATCAATCAACTCCACACTTTGACCAGCACACCATAAATTATTATAATTACCAGGTTTTACAGATTGTTCTAATATTTTCATCCCCTTTATCTGAACCAACATTTTAAAATATTTCTTTGTGGTATTGTTAGTCGACAATAATTTCTCAAACCAATTTAGTGTATAGCCAATCCTTTTTGCATAAGGCGTATTTATAATAGTGCAGGGTGTACCAGACAGTTTTTCGCTTAAAACGATATCCTCCATTTTAGAAGAAACAATGCTGTTCTTATATTCTAAATTTACGCCTGCCTCAGTGCTTGCAATAAACCTAGTGCCAATTGAAACCCCAGCAGCACCAATGGTTAACATAGATAAAATCCCTTCGCCATTTGCTATACCGCCTGCTGCAATGATGGGCTTATTTGGGAAATGTTTTTTTAAGGATGATACCAATATGGATAATGGAAATGAACCTGCATGTCCGCCTGCGCCTTGACCCACAGCAATAAATCCATCACAGTTTAATTCATCTGCTTTTATAGCATGCGTAATATTGGTTACATCACAAAAAACCTTGGCGCCATAACCATGAGCCGCTTCAATAACTTGTTTCGGATTTCCAAGTGAAGTTATATAAAATGGAACTTTTGCCTCCACACATATTTTTAAGTGCTTTTCATAAAGCGGATTGCTTTTTTGAACAATTAAATTCACCCCGTAAGTTCCTGTGTTATTTATTTTCCAATTATTTAATGATCTTAAAATAGCCTCCAACTCCCCTTCTTTTCTATAGTTAAGCGAGGGGAATGAACCAGCAATACCATGGGTAATTGCAGATTTAACCATTGCTTCATTAGAAACCAAAAACATTGGCGCCATGATAATGGGAAAATCAATTCCCAATAAATTATTTAAAGTCGATTGAATTTTCATGTTGTAAATATAAGAAATATTTACTATGCTTGCATAACAATTTCATTATTTATTCACTATTTAATCTTTTTACTATGGAAACTTTAAGGCTTTTTGATTTGCTACCTAGGTTTGCAGAAAAGTTTAATAAACCAGATATGTTGGCCGCTAAAGTAAATGGCAAATGGGTTAAGCATAGCTCAAGTGAGGTTACCGAAATGGCCAATTTAATTAGTTATGGCTTGCTACAAATGGGAATAAATATTGGCGATAGAATATCAATTATTGCCAACAACAGACCCGAGTGGATTATAGCAAATATGGGCTTAATGGAAGCAGGGGCTATTAATGTTCCAATATATCCAACCATTAGCGAAACAGATTTGGTATATATATTAAACGACGTTGAGGTTAAGTATGTATTTGTTTCGAACAAAGAAATGTTCGACAAAGTAAATAATGTTAGGTTGAGTGTCCCTTCTATCATTAAAATATTTTCATTCGATAAAATTGAGGGTGTAAATTACTGGACAGAAATAATTGAATTGGGAAATAAATTCCACAACAACGAAAAACTTGAACAAATAAAACAATCGATAACCCCAACGGATATTGCTACTATTTTATATACTTCGGGCACCACAGGAAATCCAAAAGGGGTTATGCTTTCCCATCATAATTTAATAAGCAATGCTGTTGCAAATCAAGATGCTGCAAACTTTAACCCAGAATGGAAGGCATTAAGCTTTTTGCCATTAAACCATGTATTTGAAAGAATGCTTACCATTTTATATTTATACAAAGGTGTATCTATATACTATGCAGAAAGCATGGAAAAAATCTCTGATAATATAAAGGAAGTACAACCACAATGCTTTGCAACAGTGCCTAGGTTATTAGAAAAAGTTTATGATAAAATTGTAGCAAAAGGGCATGAACAAAAAGGCATAAAAAAGTTGATGTTCTTTTGGGCTTTAAATTTAGGATTGCGCTATGAACTAAACGGAGCAAACGGTTGGTGGTATGAATTTCAATTAAAAATTGCAAATAAATTGGTGTTTGTAAAATGGCGTGAAGCATTGGGTGGAAATATTAAGGGTATTATTTCGGGTGGTGCGGCACTGCAACCAAGATTAGCACGAGTTTTTACGGCTGCTCAAATACCTATTTTAGAAGGATATGGATTAACCGAAACATCGCCTGTAATTGCAGTAAATAATTTTAGGCCCAACTCCATTTGTTTTGGCACAGTAGGTCCAATCATTGAAGGAGTGGAAGTAAAATTTGCCAGTGATGGAGAAATACTCGTAAAAGGTCCAAACGTGATGAAAGGTTACTACAAGCGTGAAAAAGAAACAAAAGAGGTAATTGTGGATGGCTGGTTTCATACAGGTGATATTGGAGAATTAATTGAAAATAGATTTTTAAAAATAACAGATAGAAAAAAAGAAATATTTAAAACCTCAGGTGGCAAATTCATTGCACCCCAAATAATTGAAAATAAATTAAAAGAATCGCCATTTATTGAACAAGTAATGATTATAGGAGAAAGTCAGCGTTTTCCAGCCGCCTTAATCGTTCCTTCTTTTGCCTATTTAAAGGAATGGTGTTTAATAAAAGATATTGAATTTACATCGTATCAAAACATCATAAAGAATGAAAAAGTTGTTTTAAGGTACCAAAAAGAGGTGGAAAAGGTTAATAAAAATTTATCCAATTATGAAATGATTAAAAAGTTTAAATTAATGCCTTTGGAATGGACCATTGATTCGGGTGAGATGACCCCTAAATTAAGTTTAAAGAGAAACCTAATTGCAAAAAACAACCAAACGATAATTACAGAAATATATAATTCAAAAAATGATTAGAAAAGAAACCGTATGCTCTAGAATTAAACAAAGTTGGCATGCGATCTCTCGCATGTATAATATGGAAGCTATAAACCATGAATTAACAACTACTACGGGGTTTATTCTGTTAAACATTGATACGCAAGAAGGAACGCCATCTACTCAAATTGGCCCGCTTCTTGGAATGGAATCGACTAGCCTAACCAGAACAATGAATCATTTAGAAGAAAATGGAATAATTGAAAGAATAAAGGATTTGAATGATGCCAGGGTTAAAAGGGTGTTTTTAACAGAAAAAGGCAAAAAGAAAAAAGAAATTTCGAAAAAAACAGTAAAAGATTTTAATAAAATTGTCTTAGAAAGAATTGGAGAAGATAAACTGAAAATTTTTAATGAAATCATAGAAGAGATTGCCCAAATAGCAATTGAAACAAAATTCAATAACAGTCAACAATCAGCTTAAAAAAATGAATTTTACAATAAAAAAAGTCGCCATATTAGGCTCTGGCGTTATGGGTTCGCGTATAGCATGTCATTTTGCAAATATTGGCGTGCAAGTTCTTTTACTCGATATTGAACCCAACCAGCTAACGGACATAGAAATAGCAAAAGGGTTAAAATTAACGGATAAGCTTGTTAAAAATAGGATTGTAAACGAAGCCTTAGCTTCTGCAATCAAATCTAACCCTTCACCTCTTTACTTAAGTGCTTTTGCTCAAAATATTTCCACCGGAAATTTCTCCGATGATATGCCATTAATTAATGAGGTAGATTGGATTATTGAAGTTGTGGTAGAAAATTTACAAATCAAAAAGCAAATTTTCGAATCGGTTGAAAAATACAGAAAAGATGGAACCTTAATTAGTTCTAATACATCGGGAATTCCAATTCATTTAATGAGTGAAGGTAGATCTGAAGATTTTCAAGCACATTTTTGTGGCACACATTTTTTTAATCCGCCACGCTACTTAAAATTATTAGAAATAATTCCAACCCAAAAGACCAAGCAGGGAGTGATAGATTATTTGCTAAATTATGGCTCCTTATTTTTAGGAAAAACTACGGTACTATGTAAAGATAGTCCGGCATTTATTGCCAATAGGATTGGGGTTTACGCCATTATGGAAATTCTACATGCTGTTAAAAAGCTAGGCTTAACCTTAGAGGAAGTGGATAAATTAACAGGTTCCATTATTGGTCATCCAAAATCGGCCACCTTTAGAACGGGCGATGTGGTAGGCTTAGATACTTTAATTAAGGTGGCAAATAATTTAGTAAATGATGCTAAAAATGATGAAGCAATTCATTTATTCGAACTACCCGATTTTTTAGAAAAAATAAATGAAAATAAGTGGTTTGGCGATAAAAGTGGCCAAGGATTTTACAAGAAAACCAAAAACGAAAAAGGTGAGACCGAAATCCTTTCTCTTGATTTAAACACCTTTGAATATACACCTCAGAAAAAGGCAAAATTTGCTACACTTGAGGCAACAAAGCCTATAGAAAATTTAAGTAAACGCTTACCTATTTTATATAATGGAAAAGATGTTGCTGGTGAGTTCTACCGAATAACATTTGATGGTTTATTTAATTATGTTAGCAAGCGCATTCCCGAAATTGCCGATGATTTATATAAAATTGATGCCGCTGTTTGTGCTGGTTTTGGTTGGGATTTAGGTCCATTTGAAATGTGGGATGCCTTAGGAATCCAAAGCATAATTACACACATGGAATCAACTGGTCAAAAGCCTGCCAATTGGGTGTACGAAATGCTACATGCTGGCATAAACAGTTTTTATAAGATAGAGAATGGCGTAAAAAAATATTACGATATTCAATCAAAATCGTACGTAAAAATCCCTGGTTCAGACCAACAAATACTGTTAAACATTGTAAGAACGAATAAAGTTTGGGCAAACAGTGGCACTACCCTAATTGATTTAGGTGATGGGATATTAAATCTTGAATTTCATACCAAAATGAATACCATGGGAGGCGAAGTAATCCAAGGTATTTTAAAATCAATTGAAATTGCAGAAAAGGATTTCAGGGGATTGGTTATTGCAAATGAAGGGGTAAATTTTTCGGCAGGAGCAAATTTGGCCATGCTATTAATGTTTGCTATTGAACAAGAGTGGGAAGAAATAGATGTAATGGTTAGAAGCTTTCAAAAGGCAATTTCACGTGCAAGGTTTTCATCCATACCAGTAATAACCGCTCCCCATGGTTTAACTTTGGGCGGTGGATGTGAATTAAATTTACATGCCGATGCTGTAGTGGCTGCTGCCGAAACTTATATTGGCTTGGTAGAAGTTGGCGTTGGCCTCATACCTGGAGGAGGAGGAACAAAAGAAATGACTTTGAGGGCAAGCGATGCTTATGAAGAGGGCGATATAGAACTAAACACCATAAAAAACGCCTACCTGAATATTGCCATGGGTAAAGTGGCAACGAGCGCCCATGAAGCCATGGCCATGAATATATTTCGTAAAACGGATAGAATTAGCATGAACCAAAGTTTACAAATTGCTCATGCCAAATCACGTGCACTAGAATTAGCAGACGCGGGATATACACAACCAAAAATAAGAAATGATATTAAGGTTCAAGGTAGAACCGCGCTTTCCATGTTTTTAATAGGCGCTCATTCTATGCATAGAGGAAATTATATTTCTGAACACGATAAAAAAATATCTGAGAAATTAGCTTGGATTATGTGTGGTGGGGATTTATCAATGCCTCAAAAAGTAAGTGAACAATATTTACTTGACTTAGAACGTGAGGCTTTTTTATCGCTTTGTGGCGAGAAGAAAACGTTGGAACGCATTCAACACATGTTAAAAACAGGAAAACCTTTAAGAAATTAATCATTCAATTAAACTTAAAAAAATTACATAATGAATGCATATATAGTAGCAGGTTATAGAACCGCAGTTGGAAAAGCAGGCAAAGGAGGATTTAAATTTACCCGTCCCGATGATTTAGCAGCGGATGTCATTAAACATTTATTACAAAGTGTTCCCCAGCTAGACCCAGCGCGAATTGATGACTTAATAGTTGGCAATGCTGTACCCGAATCGGAACAAGGAATGCAAATTGGCCGAATGATATCTTTGTTATCCATGCCAATAAAAGTGCCTGGAATGGTTTTAAACAGGTATTGTGGAGCAGGATTGGAAAGTATAGCAATGGCTTCTTTTAAAATCCATGCGGGCATGGCTGATTGCATTGTGGCTGGAGGCACCGAAAGTATGTCTTTGGTTCCAACTATAGGTTGGAAAACGGTACTGAATTACGATATTTCTAAAAACAATCCTGATTGGTACTCCAGCATGGGTGCTACGGCCGAAGCAGTGGCCATTGATTACCAAATTACAAGAGAAGAGCAGGATGAGTTTGCCTTTAATTCGCATCGAAAGGCAATTGCGGCAATTAAAAATGGTATTTTTAAAGACCAAATAGTACCCATAAAAGTAAATGAAATATTTATTGATGCACAAGGCAAAAGAAAGCAAAAAGACTACATAATTGATACGGATGAGGGGCCAAGAGAGGATACAACCTTGGCAGCATTAGCAAAGCTAAAACCTGTATTTTCTGCTAAAGGAACAGTAACGGCTGGAAACTCATCGCAAACATCTGATGGAGCATCTTTTGTTTTAATCATGTCGGAAAAAATGGTAAACGAGTTAAATATAAAACCCATAGCCCGTATGTTAAGCCATGCCGCAATTGGAGTTGAACCTCGTATTATGGGAATTGGTCCGATAGAGGCAATACCATTGGCATTAAAAAAAGCAGGACTAAGTTTAAATCAAATTGAGCAAATAGAATTAAATGAAGCATTTGCTTCGCAATCTTTAGCCGTTATTAAAACATTGGGATTAAATCCAGAAATAATAAATCCAAATGGAGGAGCAATAGCCTTAGGGCATCCGCTGGGCTGCAGTGGCACCAAGCTTAGTGTTCAATTATTTAATGAAATGCGTAAAAGAAATCAAAAATATGGAATGGTTTCGGCCTGCGTAGGCGGAGGTCAGGGAGTAGCAGCGGTTTACGAGTTATTATAATCAAATAAAATATTAAAAATGGAAACGATAACACAACAAAAACAAACCATTAAAGGTGGTGAATTTTTAATTAAAGAAACTTTAGCCAACGACATTTTTATTCCAGAAGAATGGAATGAAGAACAATTAATGATTGCACAATCTTGCAGAGACTTTTTAGCCACTGAAGTTTGGCCAAATTTGGATAGAATAGACGCTCAAGAAGATGGATTATTGCAATCATTGCTTAAAAAAGCGGCTGAATTAGGGTTGTTAGGAATAAATGTTCCTGAGGCATTAGAAGGCTTTGAAAAGGATTTTGTTACTGGCATGTTTGCCACCGAAACTATTGGTGGTGGTCATTCGTTTGCGGTTGCATTTGCTGCTCATACTGGCATAGGCACCCAACCCATATTATATTATGGCAACGAAGTGCAAAAGAAAAAATACGTTCCAAACTTAGTAAATGGAACCTGGAATGCTTGTTATTGTTTAACCGAACCTGGATCTGGCTCTGATGCAAACTCGGGCAGAACAAAAGCTAAACTTACCGAGGATGGCAAACACTATTTAATAAACGGACAAAAAATGTGGATTACCAATGGTGGATTTGCAGAAATTTTTATTGTGTTTGCTAAGATTGATGAAGATGAAAATTTAAGTGCTTTTATTGTTGAAAAATCTTTTGGAGGAATCACTTTAAATCCAGAAGAACATAAAATGGGTATAAAAGGCAGCTCTACCCGACAAGTCTTTTTTACAGATTGTAAAGTACCCGTTGAAAATTTATTATCCGAACGCGGCAATGGCTTTAAAATAGCCGTAAATATTTTAAACATGGGCCGCATTAAGCTATGCGCTGCTGCATTAGGAGGTTCTAAACAAACCGCTACACAATCTATAAAATATGCCAATGAACGCATTCAATTTGGAAATCCAATTTCGAAATATGGCGCTATTAAATATAAAATAGCCGAACAAGCTATTCGAATTTTTGCTTGTGAATCGGCTTTATATCGTTGTACTCAAAATATTGAGGATGCCATACATGCTTTTGAAAAAGCGGGAATGAGTCATGAAAAAGCAATTTTAAAAGGAGTAGAACAATTTGCCCCGGAGGCTGCAATTTTAAAAGTTAACGGTTCGGAAGTGTTAGATTATGTGACAGACGAAGGCGTACAAATATATGGCGGCATGGGTTACTCTGCCGATGCGCCAATGGAAAGGGCTTATAGAGATTCGCGTATTAACCGAATTTTTGAGGGAACCAATGAAATTAACCGAATGCTAACGGTTGATATGATTTTAAAACGTGCTTTGAAAGGCGAATTAAATTTAATGGAGCCAGCTATGAAGGTAATTCAAGAGCTAATGGCTATTCCAGATTTTGGTGATGCGGATGAAACACTTTTTGCGGCAGAAAAAAAATACATCTCAAATTTCAAAAAAGCCATATTAATGACTGCTGGAATGGCTGCTCAAAAATTAATGATGGATTTGGGCAAAGAGCAAGAGATATTAATGAATATTGCCGATATGTGCATTGATACCTATTTAGCCGAATCAACTTTATTAAGAGTTGAAAAATTAACAGGCATGAAAGGAGAAGATGCATGCAAAAATCACCTAGATATCATGCGTGTATTTATTACCGATGCTGCCGATAGAATAAATAAAAATGGCAAAGAAGCGATTAATGGATTTGCAGAAGGTGATGAACAGCGCATGGTACTGTTAGGGTTAAAACGATTTACCAAAACGGAAGCTTTTAACACAAAGAATGCTAGGCGAAATGTTGCCGATTCTTTGATTGATGCCAATAAATATTGTTTTTAATTTGAGCTATTAGCTGTTGGCTGTTGGCTGTTGGTGTATAAGCAGTTTTTTAAAAGAAGAAAAATATAATAATAATAATAATAATAATGACAACGCAAGAGCAATTAGAGGCAGCTGCTGCAAAAGTTAAAACACTTAGTGAGCGCCCATCAAACGAGGTATTGTTAAATCTGTATGCTTTATACAAACAGGCGAGTGAGGGCGATTTAAATATTGAAAAGCCCGCTATGTTTGATTTTGTGGCAATGGCAAAATACAATGCTTGGAATGGCATTAAAGGGCTCAATAAAGAAGAGGCTACTCAAAAATATATTGATTTAGTTAATAGCTTATTTTAGCATGAAAAACTTTATTTACAAGGATAAAATTATGTGGAGTCAGGTTGATGCCAATATGCATTTACGTCACTCTGCTTATGCCGATTTTGCCGCCCAGGCAAGAATTGAACTCTTAGAAAGTCTTGGTTTTGGTGCCGAAGCCTTTAAAATGCACAAAATTGGTCCTATACTTTTTAGGGAGGAATTAATTTATTTAAAAGAGCTAAGACCTAATGAACATATTGAAATAACTTGCGAGGTAACAAAGCTAAGTTCTGATGCCTCGCGTTGGTCGTTTAGGCAATTTGTGTTTAAAGCAGATGGCACTAAAGCCGCTATTATCAATGTAGATGGCGCTTGGATCGACACCGAAAAACGCAAGCTTACAGGCCTAAATGAAGAAATGGTTTTAGCGTTTAACTCTTTGCATAAAAGTGAAGATTTTACCTCCAACTAAAGATGGATGCTCCTATTAATAGCTTTATTAAAAAGTTAAACAACCCTTTTTTATTGCAATTAATGCTTTGGATTAAACTTCCATTAGTTGCATTTATAGGAGTAAGACTTAAAAGTATTTCGGCACAAGAAATAAATTTAACTGTTAAATATAAATGGCTCAATAAAAACCCTTTTAACACCCTTTATTGGGCAGTATTGGGCATGGCTGCTGAACTTTGCTCGGGCCTGCTAATATTGATGTATGCTCATAAAAAAAAGCCCGGAATTGCCATGTTTGTGGTAAAAAGCTCTGCCATTTTTAAAAAGCGTGCTTTAGGAAAAATCACCTTTACATGTACCCAAGGCTTAGCAATGGAAAGTTGTATTAACGAATGTATTGCCAATAAAAGCATTAAAACTATTGATTGTAAAACCATTGCCTGCGATGAAGCAAATGATATAGTTGCTGAATTTGTATTTACTTGGAGCATTAAAGGGCGCGATTAATACCAATTAAACCGCATTAGTGCTTAATAAATTTATACGAAAAAACTCCATTTTCGGCATTTAACATTGTATTTCCACCAGTCAGGGCCATGCAAGGCATCATCAATTGAAAATAAAAAGTGTTTCCCATTACAATGGGCTTAAAACTAAAACCACTATCTATGCCTGATCCAAAACCCAAGACTCCATTACAAGGATAGCATCTTGCCCTACATAATAAATTGACAAGTTTCCATTTATGCTTCGATTTTGGGTGCTCAGCTTTAAAATCCGTGTGAATTGGTTCAGACCGAAAAAAAGCCTTTGGGGGTAGACGAATAAATATTTAGCTGAAAAACAGACAAAAAGAAAAAAATATCAAGAATAAAAATTATATTTGCTGCACTCAAAATTTTCATTTGCTCAAACTCATACAATAGTCTAAGCGCTGAAAATCAAGGTGCATTAAACAATCTAAATCCAAAAATGGCTAAATCACAAGAAACATTCAGTAAGAAAGAAAAAGAAAAATTAAAGGTCAAGAAGAGAAAAGAGAAAGAGGAAAAAAAGGCTGAACGCAAGGCCAATTCTCAAAAAGGACTTGATTTAGAAGACATGATGGCGTATGTGGATGAAAATGGAAATTTAACTTCTACTCCGCCAGATCCTAGAAAGCGCAGAGAAATTAATTTAGAGGATGTTGTGATTGGTGTGGGCAAGCAAGCCGCTGCCGAACCAGAGGAAGTTTTGAGAAAGGGTGTAGTTACATTCTTTAATGAATCGAAAGGTTACGGATTTATAAAGGATGCGAAAAACCAAAATGGTGTATTTGTGCACATCAATGGTTTAATAGACCAGGTGAAAGAAGGCGATAAGGTTACTTTTGAGATTGAAATGAATCACAAAGGTGCCAATGCGGTTAAGGTAAGGTTCGACAAACCAGAAAAGGTTGTTAAAAACCCCGTTGCTGCGCCAGTTATGGATGCTGCGCCAGTTATGCCTGCAGCTCCTGTTGTGGAAGCAAAACCTATAGTTGAAGCAATTCCTGCTGTAGAATTAGCGCCAGAGGCAGATGCTGATGCTGCAAAACCAGAAGAAAACTAAAGATCAGGAAAGCAATATTTAAACAGCTATTTCGCAAGAGATAGCTGTTTTTTTTATGCCAATTGGTAGATGTGTTTTAGGTTTCTACCCAAGCCATCGTAATCGAGGCCATACCCAACTAAGAATTCGTTGCTTACTTCGAAGCCAACAAAGTGAACATCTAAATTTACTTTTAGTGCATCGGGTTTAAGGAGTAGACTACAAATTTGAATGGAGGCAGGATTTTGTTTTTGAAGTTCTTGACCAAGGAATTGCAGGGTTAGTCCAGAGTCGATTATGTCTTCAAGAATAACCACATTTCTACCAGCAATGGGTTGGTTCAAACCGAAAACTTCTTGCACTTTGCCTGTACTTTGGGTACCTGCGTAGGAGCTCACTTTGATAAATTGTAGTTCGCATAGAAAATTAAGTTCCTTCATTAAATCGGATGTAAACATGAAAGAACCGTTGAGAACAGCTATGAATAATGGGTTCTTGTCTTTCATTTCGGAAGTAATTTGCATTGCCATTTCTTTAATGCGGGCCAATATTTTGGATTCATTAATAAAAATATCGAAGGATTTATCTTTAATTTGAATTGAATTCATGCTTTATAATTTATCCAAAAATAGCTTTATTGTTGCAAGCAAAAAAAATCTAAATTGAAAATATTTGCCATAGTTTCTTATCCATTTTTACCGGCCACTACGGGAGGGGAAATTTCCACGATGCAATTTTTGAATTATTTGGGGAAGGATAATGAGGTAATGGTGTACACGGTTGACCCTTATAAGGAGGTGAATTTGGCCGATTATAACTTTAGGCTCAACTTTGGCATGCGCTTTAAACCGAGGCGGTATTTAAACATTTTGCTACCTTTTAAATTAAGAACTTTAATTCAATCTTTTGAGGCCGATATCCTATTTTTTGATCAGCCTTTTATGGCATGGATGATTCCTTTCCTGCGTTTACTAACGGGTAAAAAGGCATTTGTTCGCTGTCATAATATTGAATATTTGCGGTTCAAAAGCATGGGCAAATCGTGGTGGACCATGATGTATATGTATGAGAAAATGGTACATAAAATGGCCAATTTAATGATTTATTTGAGTGAGGTGGATCGCTTAAAAGCAATCTATGAATTTAGTTTAAAAGAGGAAAAAACCTTGTTGGTTCCAACCGGTATTGAATTAGAATCTTTGCCACAAAAAAATGAATTGGCTAAAAGCATGGTTTGCAAAAGGCATGGTTTAGGTCTGAACCAAAAGCTGATTTTATTTTTTGGCACCCTACATTATTCGCCCAATTACGAGGGTGTGCGGTATATAGTGAAGGAAATTTTGCCGCTTTTAAGGAAACAGGCTACATATGATTTTACCCTTTTAATTTGCGGCAAAGGCTTGCCAGCTGAATTAGTTTCTTTAGTTGAATCTGAACCTGAAATGCGGTACTTGGGATTTGTGGCCGATATAGAAACCTATATTGATGGAACCGATGTTTTGTTGAATCCAATATTGAGTGGCGGCGGGGTTAAAACAAAGGTATTGGAGAGCTTGGCAAGAGGGCAAACTGTGGTATCGAGTTTTTCTGGGGCACAGGGCATTGATGTGGAATGCACGCACGCTAAATTATTGATTTGTTCTGATGAAGATTGGGCCTATTTTGCCAAGACAGTGGATGAGGTTCTATTGGGCAATTATAGCCAAGAATTGCCTGCCAAATTCTTTGAACAATATAGCTGGGGTGGCATTGTAAAACGTTTGATACCGCATTTAGAAGCCTTGCGAAAATAGGTGTTTGTTTTTGCTAAAATTGGCAGGTTGTATCATCCTTATTTAACATCTTGCATCAACTTTTTAACCAGGGGTGAAATGGCTATGAGTAGGAGTCCGGCAATTAACGCATAAAGTGCTAATTGCTTGTACCCATCGGTGTATATAATTAACTTTTCTAGGTTGCTCGAATGCTCTGATGCTTGGGCAATGTTTGCCCCTAAAATGCCTGCGAAATACTGGCCATAGGCGCTTGCCAAAAACCACATGCCCATCATTACAGCTTGCAATCTTTGCGGTGATAACTTTGTCATGATAGACATGCCAATAGGCGATAAACACAACTCGCCAAAAGTGATAATAAACCAACCAAAAGTAAATAAATTTAGCGAGGTAACCCCTGCTTCATTTGCGAAAAACTGGGTTTGATAAAACACATAAAATCCACCTGCCAAAAACAGAAATCCCAAACCGAATTTCACCAAGGTATTGGGCTCAATATTTCTTTTCGACATCCAAAGCCAAACCATTCCCACAAGGGCGGCAAAAGATATCACAAAAAGGGAGTTTGCAGAATTGTTAACGCCATTTGGATCAAGCTTAATGCCTACTAATTCTGTGCTTAAATTATTGGCGGCAAAAAGGCTAAGCGAACCCCCACTTTGCTCAAAAAAGGCCCAAAATACAATAGAGAAAAGGATAAAGACCAAAGCCGCTATAAGCTTTTTATTTTCGCTGGCATTGAAGCTGCGCATTTCCCAGAACAAATAGATTAAGGAAAATGGCCCAATGATATTCATGAAAATATCTGTGTAATGTGAGTTAGATACCATTATAATAACCAATGGAATTACTAGGACTGAACCTAAATAGGTAAGCCATTCGAATCGCATTTTTTTAGACTTGGTAAAGTGCTGAATAGGCGACTCCCCTATTTCTCCCAGGCTTTTTTGTGTTTGCACAAAGGTGAGCAAACTAATAACCATAACCACCGAAGCAAAGCCAAATGCAAAATTCCAACGCAGGGCTTCTGGAATTATATTAGCTAATAAATTGCCATTGGCAACTGCTATACAAAGGTAGCCTCCAATAAGTGCGCCTAGGTTTACGCCAGCGTAAAAAAGGGAGAATCCAGCATCTCTCCTATTATCATCGTCTCGGTAGAGCTTACCAACTATGGTAGAAATATTGGGCTTAAAAAAACCTGTTCCAATGATGGTGAAGCCTATGCCGGTAAAGAAGAATTTTTGGGGATCGAGCGCCAGCACAATGCTGCCAATAATCATTAATATGCCGCCCCAGAAAAGCGACTTTCTATAACCTAAAATTTTATCGGCAAACATACCACCAATAAAGGTAAAGGCATAAACAAATGCTTGTGTGGCGCCATATTGAAGGTTGGCAACTTCAGAATTCATCTGCAGTTTGCCAACCATAAAAACGATAAGCATTCCGCGCATACCATAGAAACTAAACCGTTCCCACATTTCACTAAAAAACAAGTACCACAATTGCTTGGGGTACTTGCCTTCAAAATTCTGTATTTCTGCGAGGGTTGCTTTGCTCATTCTTAACTGTAATTTTTTTAATTAAAGCATGTTATAAAAGGTAAATTCTGTTCATTTATCCTAATATAACATGCCCTTTTTTAGTTAGGAAAATTAATGAGCATCCATATCTGGAGCAAACTCATTGTGACCTTCGTTCATCATTTTTTGCAACCAAGAACTTAACACAAAAAGGATACCAGCAGATACGCCTGTCATAACAATGAATACCATAAAGAACTCATACAAATTAGTGATTTGAAAACCAATAATACTTGGATAAACAACAGGTTTGGCAGGATCAATATCGCCAGAAGGAGGAATCAAAGCACTAAGTGTTCCAGCAAATTTATTGGCTGCTGCGTTGGCTAAAAACCAAGTGCCCATCATTAAAGAAGACAAACGCAAAGGGGCCAATTTGGAAACCATTGACAAACCAATGGGCGATAGACACAATTCGCCAATAGAGTGAATTACATATAATGAGATTAACCACATCATGCTTACTTTATCGCCAATACCTAATCCTTTAACGGCAATGGCAATAACGACATACCCTAAAGCAACAAGTGTTAAACCCAAAGCCATTTTCTTAGGAGAAGACGGTTCTAATTTTCTACTATATAAGAAACCCCAAACGATGGTTAAAATAGGTGCTAAAATAATTACGGATAAAGGATTGATAGATTGGAAATAAGAAGCTGGCATTTCCCAGCCCATTAGTGTTCTATCGGTTTGTCTGTCGGCAAATAAAGTTAAAGATGCTCCTGCCTGTTCAAATGCACCCCAAAAGAAAATCACAAAAAACGCCAAAATAAATATCACAATAATTCTATTGCGTTCGGTTTTAGTGAGGCTTTTATCGCTTAAAATAATGATTGGCATAATTACCATAGCGCCATAAATTAAGTAACTAATCACTTCAACATCGCTTTTAAACATTTGTTTAAAATTAAGCATAAAGAAAATAATGGCAATTGAACCGATAATTAATCCAATGCTTTTTAAATCCAATTTCTTTACAGCCAATCCAATTTCCTTGCCTTCTTCAGAAATAAGGTACTTCTTTTGGAAAGCCACAAAACTGATTAAACTTATAATCATGCCAATACAGGCCGCTAAAAAGCCGTATTTAAAATCCATGGATCCACACACCAAAGGAGAAAAGAAAGCACCAAGGTTTATACCCATATAAAATATGGTAAAAGCACTGTCAATTCTGCGGTCGCCAGCAGGGTATAATTGACCCACCATGGTAGAAATATTGGGTTTAAAAAATCCGTTACCAATGATAATAGCGGTTAATCCTGCCCACATAATGGAAACAGACGAGGGACCACCACCAGCAGAAGCACTTAAAAACATCAAGAATTGGCCAAAAGCCATCAAAATACCACCAATGATGATACTTTGCCTATTCCCTAAAAACTTATCGCATAAATAACCACCAAGAAGCGGCGTAAGGTAAACTAAACCCGTGTAGCTTCCATAGATTTCTGAAGCATCTGCATCTTGCATCATTAACACTTTTGTCATAAATAAGATGAAGATTGCTCTCATCCCATAATAACTAAATCGCTCCCACATTTCTGTGAAAAACAAAAAGTAAAGACCTTTAGGATGGTCTGATTTTGTAGCTGTTTGGCTCATTTTGGTATATTGTTGAGGATGCAATATAAATTAAGTTATCACTTTTTCAAATCCAACCGAAAGTTTGTCATTGTTCGTGTTTGCGATTTTTTTTCTATTTTCGTAGAAAATTTAATCCCTATGAGAAAATTAATTCATATCCTCTTTTTAAGCAGTGTATTATTCACCTTCAGTTCGTGTGAAAAGATAAATGATGCTTTAGAGTCGGTTGGACTTAGCAATGAAGAGGTTGTTATGGGTTTAAAAAAAGCTTTAAATGTTGGAAGTGATACTTCTGTAACTACGCTGGCTAAACTAGATGGTTATTTAAAGGATGAGATAGTAAAAATTTTATTGCCAGAAGAAGCGCAACCTGTTCTTAAGGTATTAAACTCAATTCCTGGTGGGCAAATACTAGTAGACAATGCAATTACTTCAATTAACAGGGCTGCAGAAGATGCGGCACCAGAAGCTAAAATAATATTTACCGATGCCATTACAGATATCACCATTGCAGATGGATTTGAAATATTAAACGGAGGCGATACCGCAGCAACAGTATATTTATCAAATAAAACTTTTAGCCCTTTAACAAGTGCATTTAAACCAAAAATTGAAAACTCTCTATCAAAGCCTTTAATCTTTAACACCTCTGCAGAAGAGTCTTATGGCAAGTTATTAAAAGCATACAACGATGCTTCTTTAGGAGGCTTACTTTGGCCAGAAATCAAAACCAATAGCTTGAGCGACCATGTTACCCAAAAGGCGCTTGATGGCTTGTTTTATAAGGTTTCTGAGGAAGAAAGAAATATTAGAAATAATCCTTTACACAGGATAGATGATATCTTAAAAAAAGTATTCGGTTCTTAATCCTATAACTTTTCGAGGATAAATCTAGTCATTCTTTCATACAAGTGTAAACGCGTTTTACCACCACCAATGCCATGATTTTTGTTTGGATAAAATTCTGAATCAAATTTCACTCCTTTCTTTATCATCATGTCAACCATTTCTACGGCATTTTGAAAATGAACATTATCGTCGGCAGTGCCATGTACAAGCAAATAATTTCCATGTATTTTTTCTACATGGTTTAAAGGCGAATTGTTGTCGTAGTTATTTCCATTCTCTTGCGGGGTGCGCATAAAACGCTCGGTATAAATATTATCGTAATAACGCCAATTGGTTACAGGGGCTACAGAAATGGCCGATTTAAACACATCATTTCCTTTACTTATTCCAAGGCCAGCCATATAACCACCAAAACTCCATCCCCAAATCCCAATTCTATTGGCATCTACATAAGAACGTTTGGCCAATGATTTTGCAGCAAAAATCTGATCTTCGATTTCAAACTTTCCTAAATTTAAGTACGTGCATTTTTTATACTTCTCACCCTTAAAACCAGTACCTCTTCCATCAATAGAAACAATAATATATCCTTTCTGAGCCAATAACTGGTACCAGAAATAATTTGACCCTGTCCACCTATTCATAACCGTTTGCGAACCTGGTCCGCCATAGACATACATAAGCACAGGATATTTTTTGGTGCTATCAAAATTGTTAGGTAAAATGGTGTACATATTCATGTCCTCACCCAACTCATTCTTGATGGTAGCAAATTTCACCTCAGATAAATTGTATTCTTTAAGCTTCAATTTTAGGGCACTGTTATCTTCTAAGGTTCTCACCAATTTTCCTGAAGCATTCATTAAACTATAAACCGAAGGCGTATTAATATTGCTAAAGGCATCCAAATAATAGGTAAAGTCGCTGTTAAAGCTAGCAGTATGCCATCCCTTGCCACTGTTTAATTTGGTTTTACCTTTGCCATTTAATCCCACTACATATAAATAACGCTCTGCTGCATTTTCTTCCGAAGACGAAAAATATATCTTTTTATTCTTTTCATCTATGCCATAAATATCATCAATATCATAGTTTCCAGCAGTTATTTGCTTCATTAATTTGCCCTTTAAATCGAACAAATAAATGTGGTTATAGCCATTTTTTTCGTTGGTCATTAAAAAGGTTTTACCATCCTTTAAAAACTTTAAATTATCGGTAATATCAATATAAAAAGGATTCTCTTCCTTGTAAATAACCTTTGCATTTCCTGTTTTACTATCGGCTAATAATAACTCCAGTTTATTTTGCAATCGGTTCAGCCTTTGAAAACTTAAAACATTGTTATCGCGTGTCCATTGAAATCTTGGCAAATAAATATCCGTTTCGGTGCCCGTTTGCATCTCTGCAATAAGTTCAGATTTGGTATCATACACAAAAATATTCACCAAGGAATTTGCCTCTCCTGCCTTGGGGTATTTAAACTTATTTTGCTTTGGATACAAAGTGCCATACATAGCCATTTCATATTCTGGCACGCGCGATTCATCAAAACGATAAAAGGCAATTTTATCGCTACCCGGACTCCAAGAGAAGCCTGTCCAGATGGCAAATTCCTCTTCATAAACCCAATCGGTAGCACCATTAATTATGCTATTTTCCTTGCCATCTTTTGTAATGCGCACTTCGCTCCCCGCTACAAAATCGTAATAATACAAATCATTCTCTTTTACATAAGCCATTTTAGCATTATCGGCCGATAAGGTGGCATATCTTACCTTTTCTTTTACCGGATTGTTAAGCTTTTTATTAGCCAACTCATACACATAATAAAAGCTCCTAAAACTATGCCTGTATATTGCTTCACTTTGTGTAGCAATAAGCAACCTAGATTCATCTTCACTCCAAGTAAACGAACTTAAATCAATGGCTGCGCCTCCATTGGCATTTTTTATATCCCTATTCGAAACCAAGGTATCCACCAATTTACCACTAGCAAATTCGTAACGCAATAAGTTCTGGCGCTCGTCTAAACTGCAATAATATCGGCCATCATTCATAGAATTAAAGCCCGCCATCCCTTTGCCAGAGAAAGTCCCCTTGGTCCAAATATCTTCTAAAGTAATTTCTTTCTGAGCCAAAACATCCGCGCAGAAAATGGAGAATAGCAGCAAGAAAAATAAGTTGACCTTTTTCATTTTATTAATTTTGTTCAAACGTAAATAAAAAAACTTTGAAACGGATATACCCAGAAAATTCCTAGAACAATAATGCAATAATTTGTGGCAAAAACGGGATATTTGAGGCATGGAATACAAAAAAATCGCTTCAGATGATGAAGCTGCATTTGTAAAAATAATTGGCCAACAAAATATAATTTCCCTTTTAGAAGACTTACACCCTTATGCTAAGGACCATACAGAAGACTTAAGCTTTCTTCCAGAAATTGTTTTGAAACCAAACACCACAGAAGAAATTTCAAAAATACTTGCCCATTGTAATAGCCAACATATTCCGGTTACGGTTAGGGGTGCAGGCACCGGACTAAGCGGAGGCGCATTGCCTGTAAAAGGCGGTGTAGTTTTAAGCATGGAACGCTTCAACAAAATTTTATCCATTGATGAAAGGAACTTTCAAGCCACTGTTGAACCAGGGGTAATAAATGAAACTTTACAGCAAACTGTTTTAGAAAAAGGCCTTTTTTACCCACCCGATCCTGCAAGCAAAGGAAGTTGTTTTTTGGGAGGCAATGTGGCATTAAGCAGTGGCGGACCCAGGGCTGTTAAGTATGGTACAACAAGAGATTACGTGCTGAACCTAGAAGTTGTGTTAGCAAATGGTGAGGTTATAATGACGGGTGCAAATACCCTTAAATACTCAACTGGATTTAATTTAACGCATCTGTTTATTGGCAGTGAAGGTACTCTTGGTGTTGTAACCAAAATTGTCTTAAAACTTATTCCGGCACCTGCACACACCTTACTTTTATTGGCGCCATTTGCGTCTCCAGAAAAAGCTTGCGAAGCGGTAAATGGCATATTTTTGGCGGGTGCCAACCCGTCGGCATGCGAGTTTGTGGAGCCAGAAGGATTTAGGTTGGCCACTAAAATGCTAAACATTGCCTTTGATATTCCAGAAAATGTAGAAGCTTATTTGCTCATTGAAGTAGATGGAAATGATACAGAAAACATGATGAAGGAATGCGAAAAAATAGGTGAAGTTTTATATGCGCACAATGCACTTGAAGTGATGTTTGCAGAAACGGCTGCTCAAAAAGAATATTATTGGAAACTGAGAAGGAGCATTGGGGAAGCCACAAAATTCAACAATACCTATAAAGAAGAAGACACCGTAGTGCCTAGAGCAGAGCTGCCTATTCTATTTAAAGGAGTGAAAGAAATCGGAAAAAGATATGGGTTCAGAACGGTATGTTACGGACATGCTGGCGACGGAAATTTGCATGTAAATATTTTAAAGGATCAATTGAATGATCAATTTTGGAACCACGAATTAGATAATGCCATCATTGAAATTTTTGCCCTATGTAAAAAGTTAGGCGGCACTATTAGTGGGGAACATGGCATAGGATTGGTTCAGCAAAAATTCATGAAAGTGGTGATGCCGCAAACCAATTTAGATTTAATGAAAGCCATTAAATTGGCCTTTGACCCACAGCAAATTTTGAATCCAGGTAAAGTTTATAATGGCTGAACCAAAACAAGTTTTTGAGCAGGTTTATATGCATGCTTTTCGTTTTTAAGCACATTGTTGATATTCCACTCCACGCGCTCAACAAAATCGAATTTTCTTTGCGAACAAGGGTGTACTTCACATATCTGGCAAGAGTTGGGAATACATGGGTCGGCATGAATAAACAGCTCAATATTTTCGTGAAATTTTTGGGTAGTTAAACTGTCTATTGCAGAGACTTCCTCATGGGCTTTTACGAGCGACCAATACCAGGGCAGGGTAACATGGGCATCTACATGAAAATTGTTACCATATTTTAGCACCCTTAGGTTATGAATGTCTATCCATTCCTTCTTTCTATTTTGGTTCAAAACGGGCAATAATTCTTCCAATACTTCCATATCCGTTTCATCCATTAATCCGGCTAAGGCTCTTCTAATAAGTTTATAGCCAGTGTATAAAATAATCATCCCCATTATGAGCGCTATAAGGGAATCGAGCCAAACTTCTCCAGTAAAATTCACCAATATTAAACCCAGAACCAGGCCAATACTGGTATAGGTATCAGACAATAAATGTTTGCCATCGGCTACCATGGCATCTGCTCTTTGAGCCTTCCCAAACTTAACTAAATAGGAGCCCATTAAAAAATTTACGCCCCCTGAAATGGCTACTAAAAAAATGCCTAAATCGAGTTCCTTTACGATTGGTGGATTAAAGAATGCGGAACCTGCTTGATATAAAATAAAACAACCCGCTATCATAATCATCCCGCCTTCAAAACCCGTAGATATAAATTCAATTTTTCCATGTCCATAAGGATGGTTATTGTCTTTAGGTTTTTGAGAAAGCCATAAGCTATAGAGGGCAAAGCCACCAGCTGCCACATTAATAATAGATTCTAATGCGTCGCTTAAAATGGCATGACTTTGAGTGAGCACATAAGCCAAGTACTTCACCAACATTAGTATAAATCCTAATACAAGTACAGTAAATTGAATCTTTATTAAATTAGGTTTTACTTTCATCATGCGGGCACAAAAATACAAAAGGCAACCCAAATGGGTTGCCTTTTGTATTAAAAAATATAATTAATGCTTATTCAACAATCATTCTGCGAGAGGTTTTGAAACCATCTGCTTCAATAGAATAAATGTAAACACCTGCATTTAAGTTACCTAAATGTAAATCAATTTGGCTGCTACCTGCAGAAATATTTTCGAAATTACCTTGGTAAACTTCTTTTCCTAATAAATCAACAATGCTCAATTTAACATTGGTTGAATGCTTAAAGTTTACAGGAATAGCAGTTGCTCCATTGCTTGGGTTAGGGAAGTTTTGACCAACAGTAAATAATTCATTGTTCATTTTTACTTTACCAATTGAGGTTAATGTACCAGATATATCGGCAGTATCAATGGCCATATAAATGATATCATGTGTACCTGCTGCACCTGGGTTATCTGTTGCATCATATCTTCCGATGGTAGTTTTTTGAAGGAAAGTTAGGTGTAATCTACCATCCATTTTCTTAGAAACTGAACCAAAAACTTGCTCAACATTTAAACCTAACCAAGAAGTTAAGTTTTTAATACCACCCCAAGTTTTTCCACCGTCCTTAGAAGTAATACAATAGATATCACGGAAGTTTTTGCTATCTGTGCTAATATCATCTTCTGTAAGTGAGCTATAGATTAAGAAAATAGTTCCATTGTCATCAATGGCTGCATAAGGCATAGTAGGAATAGAATGGTTACCATATTTTGCACTCGCATCATTCCAGCTTGCAGCTAAATCCAAAGCTCCGTTTCCATTTTCATCGGGCATACCAGCAATAATGCCGGCTGAATCAACAGGTGTATTATCAGACCAATATAAAATTGAGTTTTGACCAGGGAAATAAGATACGCTGTTATCGTCAATGTTTACATCTAAAACACGTGCTCTAGACCAAAAACAATGTGCAACACCACTGTTGTCTAAAGTTACATGAACTGAACCATCATTTGAATAAGCAGTATCAAAAAGTGTTTTGTAATTGTATGCAGGAACTGGGAAAGAATCAATGATTGTTTTTGTCCAATTTGCACCTGCATCAGAAGATTTGAATAAAGTTAAATCATCTGTTAATCCACCCATTAAGATGGCTACATTGGTACCATTGGCATCAATCGAATAATTGTCGCCACCGCCAGCATAAAATCTAGTATTGTCATAACCAGGTAATACCTCATTTTTAACCAACCAAGTGCTGGTACTAAATTGGTAACGAGAGTATACTTGAGGTGTGCGAACACCGTTTAAAACTACCCTGTTAGGCTGACTAGAAGAGCTATCTGTGTATGATCCAATTACAATCATATAATCGCCAGAAATAGCTGTTTGAGCCCACAATAGACCAGGAACAGTTGAAATGGTATCTAAAACAGTTGAGGCTGTCCAAGTACCAGGACCAACGCCCGTTTTGCGACTCATGATGATACCACCAGAATTACCTGCAGTAGTTACCCTGTGAGAAGTAATTATTTCCTCATTGGTAGTTGGGTTGTAAACATAATTAGGGAAACCACATCTTTCCGACTCAATTCTTAAACTTGTAGCAGGTCCCCAAGAAGTGCCATTAAAATGGTTGTAACCAGCACCACGCGTAATGTAAGGCGCAGCATCGGCACTAGTTGTCCAAGTAGCAGAAACCTTACCACTAGGCAACAATTGAACTCTTCTGTAGATAGAAGCATTCGTTTGCTGATCGTTCATGGTTTCTCCAATCTTAGTAGCAAAAGATTTTTTACCTAAAGTTTTATGTGTAATTCCTGTTCCAGTAGAAGTTCTAACTGGAGATGCCTGAATTTGATCAACATTTCTCTTAGACTGAGAAATTGCGTTAGGCCCGTTTAAAACGGGAGTTTGTGCTTGAACAAACCCCGAAATTAACCCTAAGGCCACTAAGTAGATTTTTTTCATATTTATTTTTATTTATTAGTTTTTAGTTTAAAGTTTAAAGTTCAAAATTCTTAGTTCACAGTTTTAGGTAGCTATCCCAAAACTCATGGTGAAATTAAAGGGTAAGTATAATCTATAGAATTGAAACACCATCAATTCTCAATTATCAATTCTCAATTATCAATTACCAATTATCAATTATCAATTCAACTCTTCCAAATTTTTTGTTTCTTCAAAATTATAAAAAATGAGCAAAAAAAAAAGAAATCAATTTAATCCTGGTCGGTAAAAAATTTTAAAGAGCAATTCCTTCATTAATTCGGGGTCTCCTACTTGCGTTTGGTTCACACCTTTACTTTTTAAGTCGTATTCGGCCACAATTGACATGTTTCTTTCGAGCTCAATAAGACTAAAATTTGACAAAAGTTTATCAAAATCTTTTATCTGTCTGAACCCAATCCCTTGCGCCATCATTCCTTTTTGATCTTTTACTTGGGTTTGTTTAAGCACCACTCCTTTCATAAAAAAGCTATTGAACTGAGTTAGCAAGGGTATAATCGAAAAATCTTTGGCAGAACTCATGTGGTGATTGATGTAAAAGGTTCTTTTGGCATTTCTATGGGCAATGGCCGACAACAATTCAAACACATTAAAATCTTTGCTTATACCAATATGCTTTTCAATCATTAACTCATTTACTTCGGTTAAATCACCTTTATTAATGAGTAACTTTTCGAGTTCATTTGCCACCTTACTTAAATCGCTTCCCACATGATCTGCTATTAATAGGCAATTACTCTCACTTATTTGAAGTCCGCGTTCTCCCAAAAATTGCTTTATCCATCGAGGCAGTTCGCTGTCTTCATATAATCGCTTAGATTCAAAGCTTACATATTTTTTACTCAGTTTATATAACTTGCTTCTGCCATCAACTTTTTTTCCCTTAACGCAAATCACTAAAATGGTAGTAGGAACAGGTTTTTCAAAATATGGCTCAAAATCATCTAGTTTTTTGTAACCCTGAGCCTCTTTCACAATAATAACTTGGTGATTTGCCATCATTGGATAACGCTTGGCATTTTCTAAAATGGCAGATATCTCAATATCCTTGGCATAAAAAACAGTTTGGTTAAAAGCCTTCTCTGCCTCCGTTAAGGCATTGCTTTCAATATAATCCGAAATCTCATCAATAAAATAAGTCTCCTCCCCATAAAGTAAATAGATAGGTTGAAGCTTTTTGCTTTTTAAATCCTGAATGATTTTACTGTATTCTTGTATGCTATCGGCTGGCACGTTTCTGAAATTATTGATTGGCGAATAAACAGTTAAACTTAGTCATTTCAAAACAAACAAGGGCAAAAGATTTTTGTTTGGGCCGACTTCTATTCATAAAATTATTCTCATACTTTGTTGAGAAAAAAAATACCCGCTGAAAGCCTGCCTTCAATTTCCGTTAGAATTTTGAGCAACAAATTATAGAATTAAAAAACTGTGGATAATTAAACAACTGATAATTAAACATAAACAACCCTTCTAAATTCGCTTACCAACATGTTTTCCCCGTTTTTTTAATTATGTTAATAACAAAATTTACCTCTTTATTGGGTTAGTTTGGTTGTATATTCGAACGATTGAAACAGGTATATGCAGGAAGAAAAAGGAAATATTAAAAGAAAAAAGACAAATTACGCAGCAAGTATCATTACAGAAGGCAGCAAATTACCCCCTCAAGCAATTGATTTAGAAGAGGCTGTGCTTGGAGCATTAATGATTGAAAAGCATGCCATTACCTTAATTGGTGAGATTCTTAGTCCACTTAGCTTTTATAAAGATGCCCATGGCATTATCTATCAAACCATCCGCGATTTGGCCTCTAATGCCGAACCTATCGATATTTTAACCGTAACCAGCGACCTCAAGAAAAAAGGAAAATTAGAATTAATTGGGGGTGCATTTTATATCACCCAACTAACAAACAGGGTAGCCTCCGCTGCCAATATTGAATACCACGCCCGCATCATTTCAGAAAAGTTTCTTCAAAGAGAGTTAATCCGCATTTCAGGAGAAATTCAAACCGACGCTTTTGAAGACAGCAACGACGCATTTGATTTACTAGATAGTGCCGAAAGAAAATTATTTGAGCTTTCTCAAGGTAACATCAAAAAATCGATGCAATCCATGAACAAGGTAATTAAAGATACCTTGAGAGACATCGAAGAATTAAAACACAAAAAAGGCAAGTTTACAGGCGTACCTTCTGGCTTTACTAAATTGGATAGAATTACTTCTGGGTTCCAAAAATCGGATTTGATTATTGTGGCAGCCAGGCCGGGTATGGGTAAAACGGCTTTTGCTTTAAGTGTTGCCCGCAATGCGTCCTTAGAAAGTTTAAATGATGGCGAAACTCCTAGGGGTATTGCTATTTTTTCTTTAGAGATGGGTAATAAGCAAATGGTGAGCAGAATGATAAGCTCTGAAGCAGAAATTCAGGGTCACAAACTCAGAACTGGAGAGTTAAAAGATTATGAATGGGCACAACTAAATTCAAAAATTGCCCGCTTAAGCGAGGCACCCATTTTTATTGATGATACACCAGCCCTTTCGGTTTTTGAATTGAGGGCAAAATGTAGGCGACTAAAACAGCAAAGCAATATTCAAATGGTGTTAATTGACTATTTGCAATTGATGCGTGGCGATGATGCCAACGTTAAGAATGGTAATCGCGAACAAGAGGTAAGTTATATTTCTAGGTCTTTAAAAGCCTTAGCTAAGGAATTAGACGTGCCGGTTATTGCACTTTCGCAGTTAAGTCGTATGACAGAAAGACGAACCTCTACTAGCAATAGACCCATGCTGTCTGATTTACGTGAATCTGGTTCCATTGAGCAGGATGCCGATATGGTAATGTTTATTTACCGACCAGAATACTACCAATTAAACGAATGGGAAGATGGAGAACCAACAACTGGTCAGGCAGAAATAATGATTGCCAAGAACAGACATGGTGCCATTGAAAACATTCGCTTGAGGTTTATCAACGACTTTACCAAATTCACCGATTTAATGGAAGATTCGTATATAACCAATAACAATAACAACGACCTTGTAGCAGATAACCCAGGCTTTATTACCATAAGCTCTAAGTTAAATGAAGACGATGAGTCGCACGACCACTTTAACCCAGCGCCTTTTTAAATGGCGAACACTTTTTTTAATGTCACAAAATAAATCTTTCTTCGCAGCAAGAAATGAAAGATAAACCACTCATATTAATTACGAACGACGATGGCATAACTGCTCCAGGCATTAGGGCTTTGGTAGAGGCTGTGAAAGACCTAGGCGAGGTTATAGTGGTTGCACCCGATAGTCCGCAGAGCGCCATGGGACATGCAGTGACCATTTCTAAACCCCTTCGTTTAGAGAAAACAAAAACCTACGGAGAAATCCATTCGTACCAATGTAGCGGCACACCAGCAGATTGCGTAAAATTAGCGGTAGACAAAGTAATGCACCGAAAACCAGATTTATTATTGTCGGGCATAAACCACGGTTCTAATAGCTCTATCAATATTTTATATAGCGGAACAATGAGCGCAGCCATGGAAGGAGCCATTGAAGGCATTCCTTCTGCGGGATTTAGTTTGTGCGACTTTTCTTACGATGCTGATTTCACTTTGGCTTCAAAAATTGCCCGATCAGTGGCAAAAAATATTTTACAAAACGGGCTGCCACTAGGCAATTTGCTCAATGTAAACATCCCTAAAATTGACAATGACTCCTTTAAAGGAACAAAAGTTTGCCGACAAGCAATTGCCAAATGGGAAGAAGAATTTGATGAAAGACAAGATCCAAATGGCAAAAAATACTATTGGCTCACCGGAAAATTTGTCAATTACGATAAAGGCGATGACACCGACGAATGGGCTCTGGCAAATGGTTATGCCTCTATCGTTCCAGTACAATTCGATTTAACTGCACACAATTCAATAGGCCTAATAAACCAATGGAACATCGACCATGAAAATTAATTTAAAAGACAATACCCTAATTGGATTTCTGATTGGCTTACTAGCACCCACTATAGGAATCATGCTATTTTATTATTTCAATTTTAGAACCTCAGGTTTGAGCCAATTCCTTGACGTTTCGGTGAAAGAAAAACTATTATCTCCCCTACTCAGCTTATGTTGTGTTATTAATTTAGGCGTTTTTTATTTATTTATCCAAAACGATAAAATCTTTACTTCAAGGGGAATAATTTTAGCCACATTTCTATACGGATTTATCATCGTTATGCTTAAATTTTTCATGTAAAAAGGGTTTTTTAAGAAGATTTTTAAGAAGATTTTATGTAAAAATCCCTTAAATCCTTACTTTTGACACATGATAAGATCCATACTTTGTACTTTATTTTCATTCATTTACCTATTTTCTTTTGCCCAAGAAAACGAAAAAACAGCGCCAGTAATTTTATCTGGCTGCAACAATGATTTAAACACCATTGTTGCAAGTCCTTCAAAATATAAAAGGATGGCCACAGCAGGTTGGAATAATGAAGTACTCATTTACCAAACCGACACACCTAACAAATTGGTTCAGAAATTAACCGGACATTCTGCACCTATAAACACCATTGCCTATAGCTTTTCGGGCAATATGTTTGCAAGTGGCGCAAGCGATAATACCATTTTAGTTTACGACTCCTTATATAGAGTTATTCCCATTTCAGAAGACTTAAACAAACGCCACCTTAGTTCGGTTAATGCCTTGGTTTTCGATAGAACAGGTAAATACATTTTTAGTGGCGACAAAGATGGAAAACTTATGTTGTGGGATTTGATTAACAAAAGACCCATTAAATTCTATTTAACGGGTAATACCATAAACGATATTTGTTTAGCCAATAATGCTGCTAACTTATTTGTTGCCCATAGCCACAAACAAATTAAATTAATAGCACTTGCCAGTGGCAAAATTGTAAGGACTTTAGATGGCCACACAGACATTGTAAACGTTTTGGCTATTAGTGCCAATAACCAATTTTTAATAAGTGGTTCTAATGACAAAACAGCTAGGATTTGGGATTTAAAAACATGGAAACAAGTTCAGGTATTACAGGTCGAAAGTTGGAAAGTAACTGCAGTTGCCTTTACAGACGATAGCAAATATTGCGCAACCGGTGCAAACGATGGCGTTATAAAAGTTTGGGAAGTAAAAACGGGCAAATTAATTAGTCAACAAAGCTTCCCAGAATTATCCATTAAAGACATTGCCTTTTCTAAAAATTACCTCCAAATTTACATCGCACCTAAATTAAAAGAAGGAGGCGATTTTGGTGCAAGAATTATCCCCAGCTTAATTCCAGATTTAATTAAAGCACCAGTAGTTAGCGCAGAAGCAAATTCGGATCAAACCGAAATAGATAGCATAATGGCCGAAAGACCCTTAACTAAAGCCGATTCCATAAAATATAGGTCGGTTTTAATGCCCAAAGCAGCCAAGACCTTAAAGGCTCCAATAAAAGGCAAAAAAGCTCCTACACAAAATCCTAAAATAGAAGCTCCAGTTATTTACAAAACCCCCATGAAAAAATAATTATTTTTTTCGGTCTGAACCAAACCTTTTTTCTGTATCCCTTGTTAATAGTTTTACAACCTAACAAATGTTAGGACAAAAAAGTATGATTTAAATTAATTTCCTACTTTACAAAAATATTACTTTGATTATATTGCGGCCCATATTAAACAAACTGAAATCCTAAAAAAGTTAACAAAAATGAAGATTCTCAATCAGTTATCTAAAATTACCTTTGTTATTGCAGTTTTACTTTCTCTCACAAGCAGCCTTTTGGCTCAAAGTGCAGAGGAAGGTAAAAGCCTGTATACCGCAAATTGCGCCGCTTGTCATGCCATAAATGAAAAAGTGGTTGGTCCAGCACTAAAAGATGTACACCAACGCAGAGAGGCTGCTTGGCTCGTAAAATGGATCAAAAATTCGCAAGCCATGGTAAAAAGTGGCGACCCTATTGCTGTGAAATTATACGCAGACAATAACAACGCATTAATGACCTCGTTTGAAAGCTTAAGTGATATTCAAATAAAATCGATTATTGCTTATATAAAGGCAGAAAGCGAAGCACCAGCTGCTGCGCCTAAAACCGCAGGGATGAGCACCACCGTTGTTGCTGCCGATACGCAAGATTGGAGCTCAAAGGTAAATTGGATGCTTTTTATTGTGGCTATTTTATTGGTATTAATTATTGCCGTTGTCATTAACATATTAACCAGAATTGGCCAAATTCAAGGAAAGCCAATTTTAAACTGGAATGCCACCAATTCAATTTTGTTATTGGCATTTTTAGTGATAGGCATGGGCGCTGTTTTTTGGGAGTTCTATGCGCACAGCAAGCATACGGTGTTTAGCGCTGGTTCGGCTTCGGAACATGGTGTTGAATACGATAGTATGTTTATGATTACCCTTATTTTAACTGGGGTAGTATTTATTATTACCCAAGTTTTATTGTTCTGGTATGGCTTTAAATACAAAGCAGATGGAAAAAGAAAAGCATTGTATTATCCAGATAACCATAAAATAGAATTGTTGTGGACCATTATTCCTGCTATTGTTTTAACCGTTTTGGTTATTAGGGGGTTAATTACTTGGGACGCTATGATGAACAAAAAAGATGAGAAAGCTAGAAAAATAGAAATCTTTGCTTATCAGTTTGGATGGAATGCCCGTTATGCTGGAACCGATAATAAATTAGGCGCGCACAATTTTAGAGAAGTTGGTGTAATGAATCAATTGGGAGTTGATACCAATGATGTAAATGCATACGATGATATCGTTACAAATGAATTGCATTTGGAAGTTAACCAACCAATAGATTTACATTTCCGTGCAAAGGATGTTATTCACAGTGCATTGATGCCACATTTTAGGGTACAAATGAATGTGGTGCCAGGTTTACCAACTAAGTTTTCTTTTACGCCTACTGTTACTACAGCAGAAATGCGTACCAAAATGGGTAAGCCAGAATTTGATTATATTTTATTATGTAACAAAATTTGTGGTAGTGCACATTATAGAATGAAAATGAAAGTAGTGATAGACACCAAAGCAGAATATCAAAAGTGGATAAAATCACAAAGTGTTTTAGTAGCTAACAAAGTCAACGCAAACGCAGTTGCCTTAAAATAAATCATTCAAAAAAAGATTATAACAACATAAACGTATATGAGCGATCACAATTTGCACCACAATCAGGAAGAGCATGAACATCATGAAGATAACTTCATATCGAAGTATATCTTTAGTATGGACCACAAAATGATTGCCCGACAATTCCTTATCACAGGTATTATCATGGGTACACTTGGAATGTTAATGTCATTAATTTTCCGTTTACAATTAGCCTATCCAGACATGAAGTTCCCTTTTTTAGAGGGAGTTCTTGGTCATTGGGGAAAAGACGGCAAACTAGACCCTAATTTTTACCTTGCCTTAATTACCATACATGGTACCATCATGGTATTTTATGTGTTAACAGCAGGCTTAAGCGGAACTTTTTCGAATCTGCTCATTCCACTTCAAGTTGGAGCAAGAGACATGGCATCACCTTTTATGAATATGTTGTCGTATTGGTTTTTCTTTGCTTCTTCTTGTGTACTAGTATTCTCTTTATTTGTTGATGGTGGTCCGGCATCTGCTGGTTGGACAGTTTATCCGCCCCTATCTGCATTGCCTAAAGCAATTCCTGGTTCGGGTACGGGTATGACACTTTGGTTAGCGGCCATGGTACTCTTTATTGCCTCGGCATTATTGGGGGGTATAAATTATATCGCAACCATTTTAAACATGCGTACCACAGGTATGAAGATGACCCGTTTACCTTTAACTATCTGGGCATTTTTAGTAACAGCAATCTTGGGATTGTTATCGTTCCCGGTATTACTAGGTGGTTCATTGTTATTAATATTTGATAGAAGTTTTGGTACTTCATTTTACCTTTCCGAAATCGTTGCAGAGTTTGCTGGAGGCATTGAAAGAACCGGTGGCTCTCCTATCCTATTCCAACATTTATTCTGGTTCTTAGGTCACCCCGAAGTTTATATTATCTTATTACCAGCACTGGGTATTACCTCTGAGGTTATTGCCACCAACGCACGTAAGCCAATTTTTGGATACCGCGCAATGATTGGTTCAATCTTAGCCATTGGTATTTTATCCTTTATTGTATGGGGTCACCACATGTTTATTACCGGTATGAATCCTTTCCTTGGATCGGTATTTATGTTGGGAACCTTAATTATTGCGGTACCGTCTGCAGTAAAAACCTTTAACTATTTAGCAACATTATGGAAAGGTAATTTGCATTTAACACCTGCCATGATGTTTGCCATTGGCCTTGTATCTTTCTTTATTTCTGGTGGATTAACTGGTATTTACTTAGGAAATGCAGCCTTAGATATTAACTTACACGATACCTATTTTGTGGTAGCTCACTTCCATTTGGTAATGGGTAGCGCGGCCATCTTTGGTATGATGAGTGGTATTTATCATTGGTATCCAAAATTGTTTGGAAGAATGATGAATGAAACTGCAGGACATATACATTTCTGGTTGACTATAATTTCTGCCTATTGTGTGTTCTTCCCAATGCACTTTATGGGTTTAGCCGGTGTACCTCGTAGGTACTACGCAAATACAGCTTACGATCAATTCAATGTATTTGTAGATATGAATGAATTTATTACCATCGCTGCAATTTTGGGTGGTGCTGCACAATTAATATTCTTGGCTAACTTCTTTTTAAGTATTTACAAAGGAAAACGTGCCCCACAAAATCCATGGAAATCGAACACCTTAGAGTGGACAGCTCCAGTTGAGCATTTACATGGTAACTGGCCTGGAGAAATTCCACACGTTTACCGTTGGGCATACGACTATAGCAAGCCAGGAGCAGACGACGATTTTATACCTCAGAACGTTCCTAATGCTGGCCAGGTAGATCCTATGGATGAAACAGAAGGTTTGCCTGTTAGCCATGGTGTAAAATCAGACGCAGTTTTGGCATAATATAATTGTTTGGTTCAGGCATTTATTGGCTGAACCAAGTAATTCAAAAAAAGTGATAAGTAGTAAACAACAAATAAGATTTAGACGCTTTGGCATATTAACCATAGCGGCAGTGTTCTTTCTCATTTTTGTAGGTGGATTGGTGCGAAGTACGGGAAGCGGAATGGGTTGTCCGGATTGGCCAAAGTGTTTTGGTAAATTAGTTCCCCCAACCGATATCAGTGAATTGCCCACAGATTATAAAACTCAATTTGCGGTAGCCGGAAAAGAAATTGCAGATTTTGACGTGTATAAAACATGGATAGAATATGTAAATCGTTTGATTGGTGTGCTTATTGGTTTTTTAGTTTTCTTGACGGTGATATTTGCCATACCTTATCTTAAAAGCGACAAGAAGAAGATATTTTGGCTCAGTTTTCTGGCCTTTATTCTGGTTGGCATTCAAGGTTGGATAGGTGCAAAAGTTGTGTCGAGTGATTTGGCTGTTTATATGGTAACTATACATATGCTCATAGCATTAATAATTGTTGCCTTGCTCATTTATACCATTACGGCTAGTCAGGATTTTGTGGTTACACAACATGGCGAGTTTAAGATGCTGCGATTGGTAATAGGCATTACTTTATTGGTTGCTTTGGTTCAAACCGTAAGTGGCACACAAGTAAGAGAGGCCGTTGATGAGGTAGCGAAAAGGATAGACAATAGGGGCTTGTGGGTAGAGAATTTGGGGTTCATTTTTATTGCGCATAGAAGTTGGAGTTGGTTGAATTTGGGTTTATCCATATTTGTGTTTAGAAAATTTAAGCAGTTATATGAGCGAAACTCAATTCTATATAAATCGTCGTTGGCCTTAATTTCCTTAATGTTTACGCAAGCGTTTACAGGAGTAATTTTGGCTAATTTGGGTTTTCCTTCACAGTTTCAGAGCATTCACCTAACATTGGGAAGTTTAACAGTTGGATTGCAGATATTTATTGCCATCTTGGTGTTTACAAAAGTTAGTATAAAAAAAGATAACGTTTAAAACGTGGAAGTAAAATTAATAGATAACAAAGAAGCTGTTGTTGAGATTGGGTATCTCAAGGGAAAGCTAAGCGACTATAACCAATTGGTTAAGTTTAGGCTGACCTTTTTGGTGGTGTTCTCATCGGTAATTACTTACCTAACGGCGAGTTCTGGTGCCATAAATTGGTTTGAAGTAGCGATGCTATCTTTAGGAGGTTTCTTGGTTACGGGAGCTGCAAATGGCATCAATCAGGTTATTGAAAAAGACTTTGATAAACTAATGGTGCGTACGGCTAACAGGCCGGTTGCTACCAATAGAATGAGTGTATCTGAGGCATCAATAGTAAGCTTATTGATGGGTGTTACTGGGGTTGTGATGATTCATGTGTTTTTAAATCCATTAAGTGGTTGGTTGGCTTTGGGCGCATTAATGAGTTACGCATTTGTTTATACGCCCTTAAAAAGAGTGTCTCCAGTTTCTGTTTTTGTGGGTGCTTTCCCTGGTGCCATACCCACTCTTTTGGGCTGGGTAGCATATACGGGTAAAATTGACATGCCAGCCCTTATATTATTTGGTGTACAATTCTTCTGGCAATTTCCACACTTCTGGAGCATTGCATGGATATTGGATGACGATTATAAAAGAGCAGGTTTTAAAATGTTGCCTTCTACACCCGGAAGAGACAAAGGAACAGCGCTTCAAACACTTACTTTTAGTTTGGCATTAATTCCTATTGGCATGTTGCCTTACCAATTTGGGGTAAGTGGAATTGTATCTGCCGTAATAGGCGCTTTGGGTGGCTTAATGTTAAGCTACTATTCTTTTAGGTTATTTAGGTCGTGCGAAATTAGTGATGCGAAAAAACTCATGTTTGCCTCATTCATTTATTTGCCGATGGTTCAATTGGGGTATTTAATAGATAAAATTTAACATGCAAAACACAATAATACAAAACAACGAAGAATCTAACTTTGTGGTTAATCCCAAGAAGTTAGTATTGTGGTTATTAATTATAGCTAGCTTGATGCTATTTGCTGGATTTACCAGTGCGTATATTGTTAGAAGAGGAGAAGGAAATTGGGAGATTTTTAATTTGCCATCGCTTTTTAACTTCAATACCATCTTAATTATCCTTTCTTCTATTGCAATTCAATTTGCCTACTTTGCTGCTAAAAACAACAAATTGGGTCAAACAAAAGGATTGATAGGAATAACCCTTTTATTGGGAATAGGCTTTTGTTTTGGGCAGTTTTATGCGTGGCAACAATTGATAGCAGACAATGTATTTTTTGCCTTTTCTAATCCTTCAAATTCCTTTGTATATGTAATTACGGGCGTGCATTTGTTTCACGTAGTTGCGGGGATAATATTTGTAAGCATCATGTTTATTGAAGCACTTCGTAACAAGGTAAACAGCAAGGCAACATTATATTTAAACATGTGTGTAACCTACCAACATTTTATTGGTATATTATGGTTATACCTTTATTTTTTCTTATACCTTTATAGATAATTAATAACCTAAAAAAAGCATAAATCAACAATGGCTACAAACACTTTAAGCACGGAGAAAAAGTTTATATGGGGCGGTGGTAAATCACCCTTCAGTGTAAGCTACGGAAAGTTAATGATGTGGATCTTCTTACTTTCTGATGCATTTACATTTTCATCTTTATTAATTGCTTATGGATTTATCCGCTACTCCTTTCAATCGCCAATTCCTAATACAATAGTGAAGCCTTTGGCGCATGTAGGACACGATTTTGTGGAGCAGATGAAACAAGCAGGATTATTTGTACAAGATCATTGGCCTTCCCCTGAATTGGTGTTTAACCATTTTCCTTTTATTCATGGGTTACATTTGCCATTGTTCTTTGTAAGTTTAATGACTTTTATTTTAATCTTTAGTTCGGTTACCATGGTTTTGGCTGTAGAGGCAGGACATAGAATGGCTAAAGACGAAGTATCTAAATATATGTTGTTAACCATTATTGGTGGTGCCATGTTCTTGGGTTGCCAAGCTTGGGAGTGGACAACCTTTATTGGTGAAGGAGCGCGTTTATATGGCAATCCTTACGGGCCACGATCCTTTGCTGCTTTGTTCTTTATTGTAACAGGATTCCATGGTTTCCACGTATTTTCTGGCGTAGTGCTAAACGTGATTATTTACATAAATGTATTGAATGGCACTTATGAAAAAAGAGGTCATTACGAAATGGTTGAAAAAGTAGGATTATACTGGCACTTTGTAGATTTAGTTTGGGTATTTGTATTTACCTTTTTCTACCTTATTTGATTTATTTACTAACATATTAATTACTCAATAAAATGGAACATACCGAACATTTAGAGCATACAGAAACTCCAAAGGATATGAAAAGCCAGATTTGGAAAACATTCTGGATTTTATTTGCCTTTACTATTATTGACATTGTATTATACTTTATTTTATTGTCGTACCATTCGATGATAAAAAACTGGTTATTCATTTTCTTAGGCGTTGTAAAAGCCTATTATATTGTGGGCATCTTTATGCACATGAAGTTTGAGAAAAAAGCATTGATGTACTCTATTATTATACCCATGGTATTTGTGTTGTTCTTTATTGCCCTTATGATTCTTGAGGGAGATTACACCAACATTCTTAGGTGGATTAAATAATGAAGAGAAAAGGATTTTGGATAACAATGGGCCTACTTGTAGTGCCGCTTGTTATTTTCACATTGCTGAATCTCGGAACTCAGAATTTTAAAACTTTGCCATTTTATGGCGAGCGCATTCCACCAAATGGCAACACCCAATTGGATACCATTTACCATAAAATTCCCAACTTCTCTGTAGTTGATCAAAATAACAAGTCGCTTAGTTTAAGCGATTTTGACAACAGCATTTTTGTAGCAAACTTCTTCTTTGCGAGTTGTAAAGATGTTTGTCCTACTATGAATCGCAGGTTATCAAAAGTATATGATAAATACAAAGAATTTGCCGAAGTAGAATTCATTTCATTTACGGTTGATCCAATGAATGATAGCGTACCCGTTTTATTAAACTATGCGAAGAAATATAAAGCCGATCCAAAAATCTGGCATTTTGTAAGAAGTAGCAATGTTGATTTGTTTGGAATTGGTAGGGGATTTTTATTGCCCGTTTCCATTGAAGACAAAACAATTGACCACAGTCAGCAGTTAATATTAGTAGACAAAGAAAAACGAATTAGAGGCGTTTACGATAGTTTTAGTGACGTTGAAATTCAGAGATTAGAAGAAGATATAAAAGTGCTGTTATATGAATACCACCGTCCAGGAAAATAAGGATAAAATATTTTTTAGAGTTGCCATTGGCATTTCTGCCTTTGTATTAATTGCGGTAATTATTTTAAATAAAAAGGTTTTACCCGTACCAAGTGAGTTGCCAAGTTGGACCTACTTCTTACCCAAGTTAAACGCCATACTTAATGGAACTTGCAGCATCCTTTTATTATTATCGCTTTACTTTATAAAACAAAAAAACATTGCAGCTCATAAGACCATTAATTTGGCGGCCTTTTTATTAAGCAGTGTTTTTCTAGTTAGCTATATCCTTTACCATTGGATGGCGCCAGAAACGAAATTTCCGGAAGGTGCAGATTACAGGTCGCTATATCTTGGCATTCTGTTAAGCCACATTATTTTAGCGGCCATTGTGTTACCATTAATTCTTATTAGTTTCTACAGGGGCCTTCAAATGCAGGTAGAACTTCATAAAAAAATTGTGCGTTTTACCTACCCAATATGGCTTTATGTTACCATAACAGGCGTGGCCGTATATTTGATGATTAGCCCATATTATCCTCATTAAGTTCATTTCAAAACCTATCTTTGCCACATGATAAAATTAAGAGGAATAGTTTTCAGTTTTTTCCTATTGATTCATATTTTAACCCTACCTGCATCTTTTGGCCAATGTGCCATGTGCAAAAGCAACATTGAAAAAGCCCGTGAAGATGGCGGAACCAATGTGGGCAATACACTAAATGATGGCATCCTTTATTTATTGGTTCTACCTTATGCAATTGCCGGGATTTTTGGATTTGTTTATTACAAAAAATACAAAGAAAAAAAAGCCCAAAATTCGAATAATATCAACTCACTTATTCCGTAAAATTATGTGCGATTCTTATGAACCATCTAGGCTACTTTCGATAGCAAAAGCTAAATGTCCGCAGTGCCAAAGTGGTAAAATGTTTAATTACCCATTTTGGAGTTTAACTAAGTTCATGGAGATGGACACCAATTGCAAAGTATGTGGTTTAAAATATGAAATTGAGCCCGGTTTTTTTTGGGGAGCCATGTATGTAAGTTATGCCATAACAGTTGGGTTAATGCTGGTTTTAGGCGGATCAATACTGTGGTTAACAAATGGCAAAGCTGGTTTTTGGACCTATATTATTCCCATCATAAGCGCGCTTATACTCACCTCTCCAATTACCTATAGATACGCACGTGTGCTCATGTTACACTTATTTTCTCCTATAGAATTTAACCCAGACAAGGTTAAAAAGTAAACGATAATGAAATCTCCCATCCTATTTTATGATGGTTATTGTGCGCTCTGCAATTTCTTTGTTAAACTCATTATTCGGTTCGATCCAAACCAACGATTCTATTTTTCTGCCCTTCAATCAGAATTGGGTCAGACAATTAGAAAACAATATAATATTGCATACAATATAGATTCTATTATCCTTTATAGCTCAGGTAAGATCTATACATACCACCATGCTGCATTCGAAATTTTGCGCATGCTGCCCTACCCTATTAGGGCCTTTTTGATCTTTCAATACCTTCCAAATTCAGTCAATCTTTTTATATACAAATTGATTGCTTCCAAGCGGTATAAACTCTTTGGCAAATACGAAGCATGTCCGCTTCCACCTGCAAATAAAAAGCAACAATTTCTACATTGAATTATATATTTTGCAATGCCTAAAAATCTTTCAATGCAAAAATTTCGTCTGTTATTTATTCTAAGTTTGGTAGTCACTATTTCTACGGCGCAAAAGTTTGATAGCACGCAATATGATTTAGATGCACTAATCATTTCGGCAGATCGGTTTTCTGAAAAGAAAAAAGATATACCGCGGCAAGTAGAAATTATTAACCGCAAAAAAATTCAATTCCTCAACAAACAAAGCACCGCAGATTTACTTCAAGAAACTGGTCAGGTTGCCGTGCAGAAAAGTCAGCAAGGCGGTGGAAGCCCAATTTTGAGAGGGTTTGAAGCCAATAAAATTCTATTGGTATTAGATGGCATAAGGATGAACAATGCCATTTATAGAGGCGGACATTTACAAAATATTATTAGGATCGACCAAAATAATTTAGAAGCTGTAGAAGTATTATTTGGACCAAGCAGCCTTATGTATGGCTCAGATGCATTGGGCGGAGTGGTTAATTTTGTGAGCATAAAACCACAGATAAATACGGGACTAAAAGGATATTATAATGCAAGATACAGTGGCGTAAACCAAGAAATAAGCAACAGTGTAGGCTTAAGTTTTTCGCATAAAAAAATTGCCCTATTAGCGAGCTATTCTTTAAGTGATTTTGGTGATTTAATGCAAGGCAAACAACGGAATGCCGCCATGGGAAACCTAGGTCTCAGAAATGTGTACCAAGCAAGGCTAAATAACCAAGATGTTGCCTTAAACAATAGCGACCCAAGCAAACAAATTGGCAGCGCCTACCAACAAGAAAACGCTTTGTTTAAACTACTATACCAAGCAAAGGTTTACCAACAACACCTTGTATCCTTTCACAACAGTAAATCTACCAATGTGCCGCGCTATGATAGGCTCAGCGAAATGAATGGAAGCAACCCAAAATTTGCGGAATGGTATTACGGACCAGAAAAATTTTATTTAGGGAGCTATCAATTTGAGGACACCAAACAAAGAAAATTAACCGATCAAATTAGGCTTATTGGTGCTTTTCAACAAATAGAAGAAAGCAGGATTTCTAGGAACTTCAATAAACCTATACGAACCAGCCGAATAGAAAATGTTAAGGTTTATTCCTTAAATCTCGACATGAAAAAAAGGATACGCCTGCACGAATTGCGGTATGGTGCCGAGTGGACTTATAACCAGGTAAACTCAAAGGCAAATGCATTTGATATTGATAAGAACATAAAAACGGCCGCCAGTGCAAGGTATCCAGATGGAGGTTCCCAAATGAGCACCCTAGGAGCGTATTTAAGCGTTAACCAAGAAATTGATAAGTGGATTATATCCGAGGGAATTAGGGTTAACCAAACATCCTTGCAAAGCAAATTTACCGACAAACAGTTCTACTCTTTTCTACCCGATGCCATTTCGCAAAAAAATTTATCTGTGGTTGCAAATATTGGCATTATACGCATGCTTTCAGAAAAATCTAGGGTTTACCTAAATGTTGGCAATGCCTATAGAACGCCAAATGTAGATGATATTGGTAAGACCTTCGATTCAAAATCGGGTGAGGCGGTAATTTTGCCAAATGGAAAAATTGGTTCAGAAAAAACACTTAATACCGAGCTTGGAATCAATATTGCGGTGGGAGAAAAAATCTATATTCAATCGAATATATATTATACCCATATCTGGGATGCTTTGGTTATAAAGCAAGCAAGCATTAATGGCATAGACAGCGTGGGGTATGATGGTAAGCTTACCGCCATTCAAATGTATGTGAATGCACAAACAGGAAAAGTAATGGGCTATCATTTGGGATTTACGTATAAGCCTATAAAAGAATTAAGCATAGAATGGTACCTCAATTACACGTATGGCAGGGTACAAATGAATGGTGAAATGCCCTTAGACCACATTCCGCCTATGTTTGGAAGAACGGCCATTAACTATCAATACAAACGACTTAAAGTAACGGCATCGAGCTTATACAATGGCGCAAAAAAATTATCTGATTATAGCATTAGCGGCGAAGACAACCTGCAATATGCCACCAGTACAGGCATGCCAACATGGTACACACTCAATGTAATTGCGGCTTATACTTTTACAAAATCAGAAAATGTGTTGGTTCAAACCGGAATAGAAAACATACTCGATAGAAATTACCGCGCCTTTGCCAGCGGAATTAGCGCACCAGGAAGAAATATTTGGGTGAGTTTAAAAGTCAATTTCTAGCAGCAAAAAAATTAATACGGTCTGAACCGATCCACATTTTAAACAAAATATACCTGCACGCAATAGGTAATAGTTCAAAATTATTTGGACTAAACAATTTGTATTTAAGCATTTACCATACTAAAATTAAATTGCCTTTGGACTAATTT
>JAWXAZ010000013.1:0-18230 GCA_034439755.1 bacterium | reverse complement strand
TTTGCCAATCGCTTTTGCTAAATACTTTTTGCCAATTGCTTTTTGCTAAATACTTTTTGCCAATCGCTTTTGCTAAATAATATTTGCCAATCGCTTTTGCTAATTGTTTCTAACGAACTAATTTAACAAATACTTCTGCCAAATTGCTAAACCAAAAATTCGTCAAAATCTCTTTCTAGCTCAATATACAAATCGTAAAAGCGATTAAACTGATCGCGCAATGCAACATGGGTTAAGAGCAACAAATGAGCCGGTTGATCCTTTTTTTCTAAATGATTTTCATGTTGTTTTATTTCGTGCCTCAATTCATCAATAACTTCCTTGTGCCTGATAAACTGATTTTGAAATTGTTCTACCCGCGCAATTTCTGGTGTGTGAAGATAATGCGGTAAGGCATGTTCTAAACGCTTTTGCAGTTCTTTGAACTGTAACTTGGTTTGGTCTATTACCCGAAGCCATTTGGCATGCTCGGAGAATAAGACAGATTGGGAAGCAGTTTGACTCATGGTGGTTATTTTTTAATATGGTAAAACTATACAATAGTTAATAAACTCACTACTTGACAATTAACTTTCTTTTGCTTACATTGTAATTTTTGAAAATTGGCTTTAGTGGTTTAAGCAAACTGTGTAAAATCAGGTAATTTCTGTGTAAAGCCGCATAGAATATATTATTTTTGTGGCTCAAAATTTTCAAATTTTATGACATACAGAATAGAACACGACACCATGGGTGAAGTTAAGGTGCCTTCCGACAAGTATTGGGGAGCACAAACTGAACGTTCGAGGAAGAATTTTAAAATTGGTCCTGAAGCAAGCATGCCTAAAGAAATTATTTATGCTTTTGCTTATTTGAAGAAAGCTGCTGCGCATGCAAATATGGACTTAGGCGTATTAACGGCAGATAAATGTAAATTAATTAGCGAGGTGTGCGATGAGTTACTTACTGGGGCTTTGGATGGCGAATTTCCTTTGGTTATTTGGCAAACGGGTTCGGGCACGCAAAGCAATATGAATGTAAATGAAGTGGTGGCTTATAGAGCACATGTTTTAACTGGTGGGAATTTAACAGACGAAAACAAAGTACTTCACCCAAATGATGATGTAAATAAATCGCAATCGAGTAACGATACTTACCCCACTGCCATGCATATTGCTACCTATAAAATGGTGGCAGAAATAACCCTTCCTGGTATTCAGTTGTTAAAAGATACTTTGGCAAATAAAGCAGAAGAATTTAGAACAATTGTAAAAACTGGAAGAACCCACTTTATGGATGCTACGCCTTTAACTTTAGGTCAGGAATTTGGAGGCTATGCGCAACAATTAGAAAATGGCATACGGTGCATTAAAAATGCTTTGGAAATGGTTGCAGAATTAGCCTTAGGTGGCACTGCTGTTGGAACAGGACTAAATGCACCAAAAGGATATGATGTATTAGTGGCTAAGAAAATTGCTGAATTTACAGGGTTACCATTTGTAACAGCTCCCAATAAATTTGAAGCTTTGGCGGCACATGATGCCATGGTGGAAATGAGCGGCGCTTTAAAAAGAGTGGCCGTAAGCATGATGAAGATAGCCAACGATATTCGCATGTTGTCGTCTGGACCAAGAAGTGGTATTGGCGAAATTGTTATTCCAGATAACGAACCAGGATCTTCTATTATGCCTGGAAAGGTTAATCCTACTCAGCCAGAAGCTATGACCATGGTGGCTGCGCAGGTAATGGGCAATGATGTGGCGGTTTCGATTGGTGGCAGCAATGGTCATTTTGAACTCAATGTATTTAAACCGATGATGGCTGCCAACGTATTGCAAAGCGCTAGGCTAATTGGCGATGTTTGTGTGTCGTTTAATAACAATTGCGCAGTGGGCATTGTTCCCAACTTCGAAATTATTAAACGTCATTTAGAAAACTCATTGATGTTGGTTACGGCATTAAATCCGCATATTGGCTACGAAAATGCTGCTAAGATTGCCAAGAAAGCGCACAAAGAAAATAAAACTTTGCGCGAAGCAGCGGTTGAATTGGGCTTAGTTACCAGCGAGCAATTCGACCAATGGGTTATTCCTGTAAACATGGTTGGGAATTTATAAATTAAAAAAGAAGACCCATTAAATTAAGCCTTTATGAATTGGTTTATTCTAGGTAATAAACTTGGGAATTTGTAATCTAAAAAAAAGGCTGTTTCAAATCTGAAACAGCCTTTTTTTATTCCTTTATAAGCAACATAAAGCCCGTGCCATGGTAGTTACTTATTTCTATCGATGTGTCCTCTTTTAAATACTTTCTAATACGAGAAATGTAAACATCCATGCTTCTGCCATAAAAATAATCGTCCTTACCCCAAATTTTAACCAACAAAGTTTCGCGCTTAATTAACTTGCCTTGTTGTGCTATTAACATCCGAAGCAACTCTCCCTCTTTTCGGGTTAACCGCATTACTTTATCACCCAAAATCAACTCCATGTGCTCATAATGAAACTGATATTTCCCAAGCTTCATCAGACCTTGCGCCACATTTACTTCACTTTTTTTATTTCGCTTTAAAAAAACCTGAATGCGCAACAACAACTCCTCAATAGAGAATGGTTTTACCAGATAATCATCGGCACCTGCATTAAATCCCATAATTTTATCTTCCTGCATTCCTTTTGCGGTAAGCATAATAATGGGAATATGCGAATCTTTTTCTCTTATCTTGGCAGTAAGACTAATTCCATCCATAATAGGCATCATTACATCTAACAAAACAATGCTATAAACACCTGTTAAAAAAGCCTCCCAAGCCAACTCACCATTTAAGCAATGGGTAACAAAATAACCATTTTGTTCCAAACCATCTTGAACCACAAAACCCAATTGGGGATCGTCTTCCACCAATAATATTTTCAATTTATCATTCATATTTTCGCGGGCAATTCAATTATAAATTTAGCACCAAAACCTTCCTTACTCTCTACCCAAATCTTACCTTTTTGAGCCTCCACAACTTGTTTCACATAAAACAATCCTATACCAAATCCCTTTACTTGATGGTCGTTTCCATAGGGTATTCTGTAAAATCGATCAAAAATTTTCTTCTGATATTTTTTGGGTATTCCCTTTCCATTATCACTTATTTCTAACCTATAAACACCCTGACTACAACTCGAATTAACAGCAATATACAATGGATTTCCTCCATATTTTATAGCATTATCAATTAGATTAGAACATACCTGTGAAAAATGAAATTCATCAAAAAATATACTCACCTTCTGCTTACAGAAACTTGCATTTAATTGAGTGGCATTAAACGATTGCAAGACTAAAAATTTCTCCAAAGAATTCTCTAAATGCAGGTTCGGTTCGATCCAATCTTGATGCAGTTTTAAGCCCTCTTCAATCCCCAATATCCGTTCCAATTGCATCCTCAATTTAGCACTTTCATCTTGAATAATTTTAATGAAAACCGGAATCTTTGCGGGGTTAGTTTCGAGGTTATTGGAAATACCTGTAACAGAAATTCCGATGGTAGTTAAGGGCGTCCTAATTTCATGGGTCATGTTATTTATAAAATCTCTCTGAACCTCCGAAAGCCTTTTCTGGCGGGTAATAACAAGGAAACTGTATGTAAAAAATATGAGTATCAAAAAAACTAATCCACTTAAATAAATCCACAGTCCCATATCAGAAAAAAGCCCTAACCTTATTTTGGGGAAGTAAATGGTGAAGTAATAATTGTCTAAATCAAATTCCGGAAATTTATATCCATCTATGGATTCGTCTTTTAGATTTTCTTTATAATATCCACCATAAACTAATCGCTTATTGCTGCAATCGTAAATGCTATAAGCGTATGCTTCTTTGATATTAAATCTGGCAAACTCCTCTTTTATAAAATGATCGAGCACGGCTGGATCTATCAAGTCATTTACCATAACCGCATAATGATTTTCGGTAAGTTGGTTAACCGGATTGGCGGGAATAGTTTTGGTATTATTATATTGAAGGATATCTCTTACCACTTCTTGCAAGGCAAGGGTTAGTTGTAGGTTAAATTCTTCCTTCTTTTGAGAGTAAGCATTTTTCACCCAAATAATTTGAGTAGTTAATACACCCGTAAAACTTAGAAAGGCTAAAACCAAGAAAATACGAAAGGCTTTTCGTGAAATCATATACAACAAATCTATTAAAAAACTGAAACAATGAAATGAATCTATTGCAATTGTTTAAATTGCATGCTCATGGATATTTTTAACATCATCTTACAAGGCCTAATAACAGGCGTCATTCTAACCCTATCATTTGGTGCTGGATTCTTTGCATTGGTTCAGACCAGCATCATGAGAGGCTACAAAAAGGGCCTATTTATTGCATTAGGGGCCATAATAAGCGACACGCTATTTATTGGCTTGGCCATGTTTGCTACCTCTTTTATCAGCGAGGAATTGCCTAAGTATGCGCAATTGATCAAAATTATTGCCTTAGCCGCATTTTTACTTTTAGGCATACGCAGCATTTTAAAAAGCAGTAAACTTATTAAAAGTGCCGATTCGGAAGGAAGGCCAAATTATTTTTATATCAGCAAAGGATTTATTTTAAACATAGTGAACCCATTGGTATTAATTACATGGCTTGGCATAACCCTGTTTTTAGAATCAACTTTAAATTATAAACCCATCGAATTGGCGCTATTTTTTGCCATGGTTTTAATAGGAACCTTTGCCTCGCAAAGCGCCATTTGTATTTTTTCACATAAAATAAAATCCTTACTTAGCGATAAATTCATTCATAGAATGAATATTTCTATTGGCTTTCTTTTTATTGCTATTGGACTTATGCTTTTCTTTAATAATTCGGACCCCCAAATGGGTATGGTAAAGGCACAGCAGTTGTTAAAATAACGGTTATAAATAAATATTAGACTACAATTTTCTAATACCGAAAAGCAATATATAATAGACCAAAAAAATAAGTGCTTGCGTGCTTTGTTTCTAATACCGAAAAGCAATATATAATAGACCAAAAAAATAAGTGCTTGCGTGCTTTGTTTCTAATACCGAAAAGCAATATATAATAGACAAAAAATAAATTGATTAAACATCTTGTCGTTAGGCAATCCCTTACTTAAATCAAATTATATTTTCGACTAATTTAATTTGGGATGTTATAACATTCGTTTAACCCAAATTCAGCATTAAAAAATGCGGAATCGAATAAATGATTGTAATTCAATCCCGTACGCACGGGATTGAATTACAATCATTAGCTCGGGGTAAACTCAACTAAATCAAATCGTTCGGATTTTCAAACCTCCTATTGATTAAATTGGGTTTAATAATTAAGCCCTAATGCAGTATTAAAAAAATGCGGAATGTTACAAATCCCCCAATTGGCATGCAACATTAACTTGCAAATTAGGCTATTTGCCATTTTAAGGCATGTTTTATCGCCTATCAATTAGCAAAGTAAATTGTAATAAGCAAAGTAAATTGTAATAAGCCAAAAACAAAAAAATCACTAAGCTAGCTCCTATAGCAAAACAAATAAAATAGACCGACTAAAACAGCGCCCACCTAAAGCATGAGGCATGATAGGAATTAGATGGGTAAAAAAAGCGAAACAAGGACAGCGGTAAAGTGCAAGAACAGCAAAAAAATAGGGCAACGGCAAAATAAGCAAAACTGAAAAAGGCAAAAAAAAGGGCCGCCCAATGGGCAGCCCTTTTTTGAATAAATCGCAATGATTATTGTTTAATCACTTGTTTGTAGATAGCCGTGCCATCCATTTCAACTTTGATTAAGTAGGTTCCAGCCGAACCAAATTCATCCATTAACTCTAAGTGTTTACCAGCTTGTAAACGGCCTAAGTCTTTTGATTTAATTGTTCTGCCTAACATATCAAGAACAGATACTTTAACCTCAGTGGTTTTTGGCAAATCAAAACTCAATGTGGTTGCAGTACCAAATGGATTTGGATAGGTACTTAAATCATAGCTAGCAGCAAGTGTGTTTTCTAAACCAACACCACAGAAGATATCAACTTCAATAGACTTAGACACCACACAACCAGCATTGTCTTTTACAGTTAAATCAACGGTGTATTTACCTTTTGAGGCAAACACATTATCAATATCTTTACCAAACAATGATTTATTGGTTCCAGGTCCTACAATTTTCCATGTATAAGACTCTCCATCAACAATATTTGCACTTAAAGATTTTCTGTTTTTACAATATGGATAATTTCCTGTATCCAAATCAGTAACGGTAATAACCAATTCAGGAATAGTATTAACAGTTAATGGTTTAACCGCAGTATCCTTACAACCATAAATGGTAGTGACCACCAAATTGATGTTATAGAAACCATGCGCATTATAGGTATGGTTGGTAGAACAAATGGTATCTGTTTTTGAATCTCCCCAAACCCATAAGCATTTGAAAGGATCATTGTCAATGGTATAAGAAGTATTGATTACTTGCAATTCGTTGTTTTCGCAAGTAGCGTCTCCTGGAGAAGTAGCAAACTGAGCAACTGGTTTGTTATAGAAAGCAATTGTTCTCGTAACACTGTCTCTACAGCCATTTAATTTGTCAACAGCTAACATAGATATAATGCGATTTCCTTTTGAAGTATACTCCTTGTTAGGACTTACTACAGTGCTAGTAGTGAAATCATCAAATGTCCACTTATAATCCAAATTCTGTGCGCCACCAGCGAAGGTAGTTGAATTGTTAAAAACGGTAACATCTCCTTGACCAACACAAGGATTATCTACTGAAAATCCGGTAAATGGTCTATCGTAAATGGTAATTGTTCTAACCATTGAATCAATACAACCAAAAGATGAACTTACTTTTAGTACAGCACTATAAGTTCCACTTGCAGGATATTTATAAGTAGGCGTAGCACTTAAACTACCTTGACCATTACCCCAACTCCAATTGTAACCCATATTACCCACAGGTATGCTACTTGTATTAGTAATAGGCACATTTGAGCTTAAACAATGAGCAGTTGTAGTGAATACAGCAGTTGGTTTAGCGAATACATAAATACTCTTTTTCACTATTAAGAAACAACCACTCAAATTTGTTACCCTCAAACTAACATCATAAGCTGTATCAAATTTTGCGAAATTATACTTAGCCACTTCCCTTGTTTGTGTAGATGCATTTGGCAAAGTCCATAAGAAGTTTGAACCAGAAGGCTGTGTAGTTGGCGTAAAAATAGTTGAATCGAGCGCACATGGCACATTGGTAGTATAATCAACCGTAGGTGAAGGCAATACCGTAATTGTTTCCAATTTTTCGGATGCAATTCCATAACGATCGGTTAAAACAAACTTAACAGTATAGGTACCTGGATTAGCATATATCTTGGTAGGATTCTCTACTAAGTCAAAAGTACCATCACCAAATATCCAAGTATAAGAGAATGGGAAATTATTTGTTGGCTTAGTTGAACCTAAGGCATTAAACAAAATTGGATTCTTTGCACACAAATTAGATGGAGCAGGCGTGTAATTAAAGAATGCTACAGGAGCTAAAGCAACCCTTAGTACTCTTTGGAAAACAGTATCACAACTAGAAGCATTTAAACGCATGCGGAATGAGAATATAATATTGCTATCCAACATACTTGCTTGGCCAAATGTTCTAATAAAACCAGCATTGTTACCAGATGGTGGCGTAAAAGTAAAGTTTGTAAACGGTGCACCACTTGCTTGAGCATACGCTTGAATGTTTGGCAATGACCAATAAACACCATAATCGGCATTGGTATAGAAAGAAGGAGGAACAATTTTGTAGGTAATGGTATCACCCACTTTTGCCCCATCTGGATTATTTCCATCACCAACATTATAAGAACCATTGAATGGCGTACCAGCAGTAACAAATGGTCCGTTATAAAAACTATTAACTCTAACTTCAATGGCGTCTGGCATAACATTGCTACAAGTAACATAACCACCACCAAATCCGGTATTAATGGCCTTAGAATTTGGATTAGAAGCTACAACATTTAAACGAACGGTATCTGATCCAAGTTGCGGTATGAAACCAATTGTAGAATTTGCACCCGTTCCTTCTCTTGTAGCCAAAATTTGGTTGGTTTTCAAATCAACTATTTGATATAAAAATCTAGCATCTGTATTGGCAATATTTACCCTAACCGAATCTCTGAAACATTGATTAAAAATCTTAGGTGAGAATGTTTGCATTTGAACATCATCATAAATGGTGATATCGTCTATTTGAATATTCTGACCAGAACCAGCACCATAAGCTTCAAACGCCAAACGTAGTCCGCTGGTCTTGTATGCACTTAAACATACTTCGTACATTAAATACCCTGGTAAAGGAAAATCATTATTCACACGTTGAACTGAAATTAAAGCATTAGACCAAATATTACTGCCAAAAGAAATTTTCACTTGAATTGAATCGCGTTTTGCAGGCAAATCACTATTTTGTGATACAAAGAAACGCAAGGTTGGACTTTGAGTATTGCTAAAATCTAAACAAGGAGAAACCAAACGTGCAGAAGAACCTGATGCAGTATAGGCAGATGAACGGAATATGGCTGACCTAATTCCGGTTCTAGCACCCTGAGGCGGATTTACATTTGATCCCATTGCACCAATTTCCCAATCAGCACCACCAAATATAGACTGAGAAGTCCAAGCTGGGTTATTCAATCCATCAAATCCATTTGTGTATGGGAATGAAGAAATACCTGTGCTAATGGTGTCCCATACTTTATTAGCAGGATATGCCCCGAAATTTGCAGAAGAAACATTCTTAGAAGAAATACGGTATTCAATTAAAGTACCGCTGATTTGAGCTGGTAAAATATACTGACGATAAGTTCCGCTCTTATAAGTAGCTTGAATATTCTGAACAGCACCTCCATTGATTCTATAGTATAATGAATCTGAGAATGTTAATTTATCATATATATTGAAATCTAACGCTATTGGTCCAGATTGGCAAGCTGTTGGGTCACCTGCTGCAAAAATTCTTGGTGCAACATTATCTAAATAAGTACCATCAAACTCGTGAGCACCAATAGTTGATAAGAAACCATTTCTTGGTCCACCAGTTATATCTGTAGTGATAGTAAACAATGCTTTACCAGCTTGGTATAAATTAGAAGCAGTACTTGAAGGTATATATAGATTATCATTAGTGGTAAAAGGAACCAATCCAGTTAAAGAAAGCGTGTCTTGTTTGGTAAAGGTCATAATTTCAAACCACTGATTATAAGCCATCGGAGTAGTACTTACACTAGAAGCATAATTTGCAGCAGTAGTAGATAAAGCCGAAGCGCTATAATAATTGTTATAATCACTGGTAATAAACGGATTGTTTGGTCCACCAATGGCTACACCATAACTGCGAGATCCAGTACCAGTACCTCCCAAAAGATTTTGGAAAATATTGTTTTGAGAAACAATTCCAGATTGAATAAATGATGGCATTCCCAAACAAGCACTCATTGAGTTAGTAACAGATAAGCCTGTTCCAGATGCCAAATTAACAGAATTATAAATGATGTTAACACCAACAAAAGTATTTAAGCCTGAACCAATATTTCCAGTGGCATCCAATAGAATTCCAAACGTATTATTTGAAAAACCAGTTCCAGTAGACGACGCTCCCATCGAAGAAATACCCGAAATCATATTATTTGAAATGGTTATTCCGCGGTTCACATTATTGATGTTATTCAAAAAGTTAATATAAACACCGTATGCTCCGCCACCAAGGGTAGAACGAATATTAGAAATGGTGTTTCCGTTAATTTTAACATTGTTACTTAGAATAGGTGAAATTACTTGAACCGCACCTAATTCAATACCACGCGGATTTCCAAAAGAAGGATGATTATTTTGAACAGCGTTTCCAGCAATTTCTAAATCTGTTTGCGACATAGCAAAAATACCTGCGGCATTTGCAACACCACCAAAATAATTTGTATTTCCTGTTGAACTAGGAGCAATGCTTCCACCAATAATATTTCCTAAAATCTTATTCGTATTATCATTCTCAGCTACTACACCAGTTCCTCTGATGTAAATACCATAATTAACCGCTCCAATAAAGTTGTTTTGAATGGTATTGTTACCATTAGTTCCAACTCTTGCATTAGTTTGAGCATTTAATCCTCCCATATACACACCAGCAAAAGTTGAAATTGTAGTAGTGGTAGAATTACCAACTATATTACAATTTTTAACAGAATTATTTGTAGTAAAAGCATTTGTTGCCGTAATAGGTGCAACACCACTAATTAAGTCAACAACTCTATTTGTGTTTGTATTAAAAGCAGTTGGTAATACCAATGTCAGATTTTTTCCACCTGAACCATTGCTACCATCAATGCTAAAATATTTACATCCACTAAAACGGAATAAACTCTTATTTGCTGCTATGCCTGGGTTAACAGTTGACACAACACGAATGGTATCATTTCTATTGCTTGCAACAGTTAATAAAACAGGACGAGTTGCTGCTTGGCGAGGATAATCCAAAACTGTAATTGGTTTAAAGAAGGTATCCGTTTCTCCAACATATCCCGAAGAAATTTCTAAACGAATTGTCCTAAATCCACCAAAATTTGGATCATCCACACCTTGTGAATTTAAATAGTCAACTGCATTTCTTACGGTTTTAAAGCTTCCACTTGTAGGGTTTAAAGCCGATGGCGGATTGTCTGTGCCATTGATTGGATAAGTAGTATTACCAATTAAGGCAGGATAAATTGTTCCAAACTCCAAAGCACCTACCCAACGTGTAACTGTTGGATTACCTCCAGGACATTGAAAACGAGGATTGCCATAAATATCATTACAAATTCCAGTTACGATAGAAGCTCCTCCTGGTACTTTACCACCATTAATCAAATCAATCTCTGGCGTGGTATCAGTTTTAAATGTATTAACCCAGTTGAATGAACTACCATCCATACCTGCTGTAGCAGGTGTTGGGGCTGTAAACGTTCTCCAGTCATTAATATTGATGCGCGTAAAAGTTCCATTGTGACTTGCACCCACGAAATTACTGTCTGCACCATCGGCAAAATAATTATTATTATTTGATGGGAAAGGCAAAGCAACACTTGTGGTAAATGGACTACTGGTATGACCAACTAAAACGGCAAACCTTTTTCCAATTGCACCTAAGCGCGTAATTCTGTTTCCAAAAATGTTATTTGCCAATTCTACGCCACCTTGAACATTTGAACCTAAAAATAAAGCAGCAGTACCTGTGTTATTAGCAGCTAGGCCAGTTCCTGTTAAGTTAACGGTATTGTGTGCTATGTAAATTCCAACATTGGCATTTGCTGTAGCAGCATCAATACTAATTCCATGTGGATTTAAGTTGCTAAATACAGCACCATTTCCATTACCCAAAATACTTCCTACAAAGTTATTGGTAATATAAATTCCTCTTGGACCTGCACCATTTGCTAAAACCGCTCTGATACCAGTTACACCAGCACCAGTAGAAGTTTTTAAATTATATACAAAGTTTCTGCTAACAGTTACATTAGCGTATAGCGGTGCACCAGATTCTTCCAATAATATACCCACAAAACCATTTGAGTTGGCATTTGTAGTAACACAATTACGAACCACATTGCTATCAATAATGCAATTTGTTACCCCTTTTACGCGAATACCAACTGTATTTCCATTACCACCAATATAGGAGGTATTTTGGGCTGTACCCGTGGTAACATTACCTCCAATTATATTGCTCTTAATCAAAGTATTATTAGTATTACCTGGAGCAAAAAACTCAATACCACTTCTTACAGCAGAAATTTCGTTTCCAATGATGCTAATGTCATTATTTCCTCCTTTTAATGCGATTAGGGGTGTTCCACCAGTTAACGGATTTCCTAAATAAATACCTATACCCGTATTTGGTCCATTCACATTGCTGTTTCCAATTAATTTACAATTCTTAATGGAGATATTATTACTTGCGGTATCTACTGGCGTAAATCCAATTATACGCGTAATGGTGCTTGTTGCCAAAGGTGGCATAGAAAATGTTAAACTCTTATTAGAACCTCCATCAAAAGTTACATGACTTGCTCCCAAGAAACGTAAGATAGAGGTATTATTCATAACTACAGTATTTGGAATGGTAACTGTAGTTGAGAAATTGTTTTGAACCCTAAAAACTATTGGTCTACCAACACTTGAATTAGGATAATCTATAAAATCTGGTATGTTATTTATTTCACCACTATAACCAGGTTGCAATTCTAAGGTTACTTCGCCTGATCCACCTGTTCCGTAATGGTTAATGTATTCTACTGCTTCAGAAATTGTAGCAAAGCTTCCATTCAGATTTAAGGCTGTTGGCCATTGCGTGTAACCATTAATAGGAAATAATCTTGGGCCAACCAAGGCTGTATTGCTATTGGTTGAATCTCCTGCCCAAACAAAACAACCAACTGAGGTAAATCTACCCAAATTTGCCCTGCTAGTTCCTGCAATATCAACGTTTACTCTAAAACGTATGCTATCATATATACTTTGGTAAAACGTAAAGAACAATGGAATATTAACACCGCCATTTAACAGTTGATGACTTACGCCACTATTAACCGTTAAATCAGTATCGTTTTTAAAAGGCGGAATAAATGAATAAGAGGTTGAATCGCTCCTATGGTTCATTTTATAGCCCTTTAATGAAGTAAAGTCCCTGTTATACATTCTAGCTACATAAGCATTACCTCCATCTGTAGTATTGGTATAATAATTATTATAACTACTGAAACTAAAAGGAGAAGAAGAATTATTTGTTAATACATTATAAATGGTGTAACCAGTATTGTTATTAGATAATTTACCCATTCCATTTGCGAATGAATTGTTCATCATAATAATACCACCCGTAGTAGCAGAACTTGTTGCAAAACAGGCAGAGAATGAATTAGGAGGCAAAGTTGCTCCCTTTAAATTTACTGAATTAAAAAACACCTCTACGCCCACATTGGCTGAGTTATCCTCAATTAAAATACCAATTGGATAAGCAAAACCAAGCAAACTTGCCTGAGCAGCCGTTGCCGATAAACTTGATATTGAGTTATTGGCAATTAAGTTTCTCAAATGTTGACCATGGAAACCTAAGTTCATGCGAATTCCGGTTACACCCCCAGAAGCAGTAATATTTAAATTGTAGATGTTATTTCCTATTACTTGAACATTTGAATCTTGCGACATGGTACTTGTACCACCTTCATGGGTTAAGAATACACCCCTAAAATTAGATGCACTGGCAAAAGTGTTTCTGATTGTATTACCAGAAACAACTGCGTTAGCTACTGCATTTAAATAAATACCATTTCCATTTGATGCACCAATAAATCCATTTAATCCTGGTGTGAATGGGTTGGTATAATCTCCAATTATATTGTTACTAATAGTTATAAATTTATTTTGTAAATTTCTGTTATTGGATAGACCCCTAAAATAAACACCATTTTGAACATTGATGATATAATTGTTTATTACTTCAATATATTGATTTTGGCCCAAAGCCGTAACCGATCCAGCAGAAATACCGCCCATATAAATACCTGCATAGGTAAAGGCAGAAGAAACAATTGAGTTACCAATGATGTTACAATTCTTGATCCCAACATATTGTACACGTTGACCAGTTGTAGGCATAATATCAATTACCCTTGATGTGGTTTGAGTAGCAGAAGCTGGCATCTTAAATGTAAGACTGCGACTAACAGAACCATTAGAACCATCAATAGATGCAAACCATGCACCATTAAACCTAACCAAAGCTTGGTTAGCTGATATACTATTAACGGTGATAACAAAACTTTGCCCGACTGCTGGCTTAATTACGATTGGACTATTTGCATTCCAATACATATTAGGCCAACCACCTGCTCCTATTGGATTACCAATATTTACTACAGATGGTTCTACAGGGTTATAACCAGCAGATAACAAAAATGTAACCTGACCAGTTGCCGTCTGTGACGAATTCATACCGAACAGATTTAGGTAAGATAAAGCCCCATAAAGCGGGCCATTGGCAGAATTGGTTAAGTTAGCAAAAGTGTCAACTGGTGCTACCAAATCCTGTGCTCCATTTACCACATAAGTGGTATTAGTGCTCAATCCCTGAGCTTGCAGCCTTGCACTACCAAGTAATCCAAAAATTACTAATAATACAAGATAGCGGAAAACATTGAATGTGTAATTGTATTTCATGTGTTTCTAAATTGTTGTCTAACTTTAAAAATCAATAATAGTAAATATCATGCATTTTCCAAAGCAATTATACTCTTTTAAGGATATTTTATATGAATTTACTGAAAACCAAAGCTAATTAAAAAGAAATTAAATTCAAAGAAAAAATTTAAATAAAGCAAAATTCAAGCTTCAATCAATTAATCTGATCCGAACGCTTAGGCCTTCGACCTTCATACCACTTAAAACCTTTTAACCTCAGTTCCTCAGGTTTCAATTCATCAACAGGGTATAATGTGGCATCAGGAGAGGTAATAAATTTAGCTTTATCCAATTGCCCTTTCAAAAAATTAAAGGTCATCTCACTACAATCAATCACATTAACGCCAATGTAATTAACGCTATCCTCCTTGGCATAAAATATACTCTGACCATTTCCAAAAACTTTTATCTCATTTAGGTTACTGCTATCCATCCTGCCCTTCATATCCTTGCCCTTAATTTGGTTATAGTGCGCACCCTTTTCCTTGCTAATAATCATGGCATTGCTCATTAAATCAAATGAATCGAGCTTTCCATTGTTCACATAAAAAAGAATGGTATCCGAAAATATTTGGTTCACTCCATTCCACATAATTGGTGCATGGTACATTTGAATAACAGAATCAGATTGAACATAAACCAAACTATCACATACTGCTTGTAAATCTGTTTTAAATATCTTCACTTGATGGAACGCCTTTAACAGCTGCTTTTGCTTACCCAATTTTTCGGTCACCATTAGGGTATCTGAATACAGAAATAAGCTGTCGTTTTTATCCATCACTTTCACGGCAGTACTGTTCCCATTAACATACGTAATTTTGGTTCGGCCATTACTAATACCTTTATCCCCAAACAAATGAACCTTCTGCGCAGAATCGTATACATGAATGCGCCTGTAAGCTTTCCCCAACTGCTGTTTGCGGTCGTACCACATGCTATCTGCCTGAAGCATTTTCTTATCGGTAAAAATCACTGCATTCTTGCTAAATTGAGATTGGTCTGTTTGGGTATTATACCATCCATTTTCGCATAATATTTTATCTTGTTTGCTTTCTATTTGGGTTGAACCAAAAAAATAGGCCGTTTTTGTTAAAGTATTATAAAGCAAAGTATCACTGTGCATGGTATATTCGGGGTTAGTCAATACCACCTTATCCTTAAAGAAGAATTCGTTTGAACGGGCATAATAATACCCTACTCTACTGTGCAATTTATTCTCTTTGCTAGTAATGTTTCCACCATTTGCATAATATCCATAGCGGTTGGCCAAATCATAATCTAGTTGCTCGGTGCTAAGGCTCATGCTTTGATCTACCATCAATACCTTGCCATTTATTAAAGCCCTTTTGGTATTGCCATCATAGTGCAAAAAATTGCCCGTTATGGTTACGCTATCGTTATGGTTGATCCGAACGTTGCTAAAAGCTTCTACTATATTTTCGCTTTCGTATATTAAAGCACTATCGCAATACATTAAGGTGTTCTGCTCCTTTAGCCGCACGTTGCCAATTAGTTTACTTATATTTGATCCATTCGTTTTTATAAATTCAAAATTATTGGCACCCAATATTTCTACTTTTCCCTTACTCTGAGCAAAGGTTGAAGCCATTGCTATATTGGCCATTAAAAAGAAAAAAATATTTCTGACTATATTTCTCATGATTTGCGCCAAAACTAAATATTTTTGAGGTCTTAAATGAATCTTTTAACAGAATTTCAGGAACAAATTGGCAAACAAGCCCTATTTACAGCAAAACACAAGCTTTTGCTGGCCTTAAGTGGCGGATTAGATTCGATGGTTTTGTTGACCCTTTTGCATCGGTGCAAATATACTTTTGAAGTAGCACATGTAAATTATCAATTGAGAGGCGCAGAAAGTGACGCCGATGCAACTTTTGTGAGAGATTATTGTTTATTACATCAAATTCCATTTCATGAGACCAAATTCGATACCCAGTTATTTGCTAAAGCTGCTGCATTAGGAATTCAGGAGGCTGCTAGAAATTTAAGATATCAATGGTTTCAACAATTAATAGACCAACTGGGCTTCGATTATTTGTTAACGGCTCACCATGCCAACGACCAGGCAGAAACAATTTTATTTCACTTGCTTAGGGGAGCGGGTGCAAAAGGATTGTCTGGCATGCAGGTAATCAAAAACAAAACCATTCGGCCTTTGCTATTTGTTACCAAACAACAACTCATAGATTTTGCTGCTGAATTAAATATCCCTTTTAGGCAAGATTCAAGCAATGAAAAGGATACCTATTCTAGAAATTTTATTAGGCAACATATTATACCGAAAGCCTTGCAAGTTCAACCCAATTTTGTGGAGGGCATTCAACACTATTCAACATTAATGTTGCATACTTGGCATTATTACAATGAAAGGATACAGCAAATTAAACGCGACTTAGTTTCTGTAAGCGATGGACAAACGATTATATCTATCCCTAAACTTTTACAAATGCCTTTTATGGACATGGTATTGTTTGAAATAATTCAAGAATATGGGTTCAACCACAACCAATGTCAACAGGTTATTTCGGCTTGTCAAGCTAATTCAACAGGAGCAATTTTTATTTCACCTTCTTATCGTTTGTTGCTAGATAGAGACCATCTAATTATTGGTTCAGACCGACCTAAAATTGAGCCCCAAGAGATAGCTCAATTGCCTTGCGAAATAACGATAGGCAATAACCACATTAGTTTTATGTCATGTGCCTTTGATGGTTTTACTCCAAACACATGGTGGCTAGATTTAGATGCCCTGAACCTACCACTAACACTGAGAGGCATTGAAAGTGGAGATAGGTTTATGCCCCTTGGATTAACACATTTTCAAAAGGTATCTGATTATTTCATTAACCATAAAATTAATCGGTTCAAAAAGGATTTGTCTTGGGCACTTATTACTGAAGGTGAAATTTGTTTCTTGGCTTTGCACCAAATCTCAAACCAATATAAGATTAAGGCAGAAACTAAAAACTTTCTGAAGATTAGGCTGATAAAATAAACCCACTTAAAGCAAGACTTTATACCTATTTTTAGTTCAAAAACCCAATCATCCAAAGGTTTAGTCGACAGCATTTATCAGGAGTAGCTGCACACTGCCTTTATTAATCTTATTACCTAAATGAGATTGTAACATTTGGCACAAACAAAGAACAATTACATCTAATACCAATTGTAAATGCCGAGATAACAAAATAATAGTACAGTGAGATAACAAAATAATAGTACAGTGAGATAATTGTCTAAATTGGAGTATATATTTTGTTATTTCGGTTTAATTTTTCAAATTATTGTTTATTAAGTTGGGTTGAACCCGTTTTTTTTATTGTATAAAATGGCAATTCCAAAACTCATAATTACTCCATTATTTACAAATTCAATCTAAAATAATGCTTTTAGATAGGTGAAAGCGATTGATATAATTGCTATGTTTAAAATAGTCTTAAGCAGAATATTCAACAAATAAGTCGAAAAAAAACTGCCTTAATATTTCTAGTAAGGCAGTTTTTTTAAACATGAAATTTGCGATTAATTAATTTGAATCTTTCGAGAATAAACTTGGTCTCCCGTTTTAACTCTTAATAAATAGAACCCTTTAGGCGCAGCGCTTAAATCTAATTCTTGAACTTGCAAATTATTGCCTTTCAAGGTTTGTTGATGAATAGCTTTACCGAGCATGTCGTATACAACAACCGATACATCTTGACTTTGAACATCTGCCAAGCGCATGTTGATAAGTCCGTTACTTGGATTTGGATATATACTCATTAATCGGTCAATATTCATCACCGAATTTAAGCCAATTGCTTCTGTTACATTAATCCTTCTTACCGCTTCATTGGAAACGTTTCCAGATAAGTCGGTAACTTTATACCTTACACTAAACAAGCCAACGCCATCTCCCCAAGGTTTACCTTCTGCGTTAAGTGGCAAACTATTTACGGTA
>JAWXAZ010000012.1:0-10008 GCA_034439755.1 bacterium | reverse complement strand
CAAATCAAAGTTGAAAACCCAAAGTCCTTAAAATGTGTATAAAGCATTTTGAGGCTAAGTCAAATTAGTCTGTATTGTTATTGTTTTAGGTCGAAAAGCGTCACATGTTTCCTGTAATATGACAATCGGCTGCAACTTGGGTTAAGGCTTTATTTTATTTCTGGTTTAAACCAACTAGCAAAGACTATGTTAGTTCCAATGCGCTCAATTTATAAATACAAAAGCCCTTCAAATGTTTACAGTTGAGGGGGCTTTTGTATTTGAACATCGCTTATTTTGTTTGAAAACGCTACACAAGAATTTAGTTATTCTTTTACATACTGCGTAGAAATATATTACAATTCAGAACTACCTAACACGAGCCTAAAATTAATTAGTAAATTTTAAACGTTTTCCTTTTGAAACAAAGCAGGAATGGTTTTTAAAATAATTCCTATATCATGCCAGAATGAATAATTTTTTGCATATTCATTGTCTAATTCCATTCTTTCTTCTTCGCTCATTGGTCCGCCTTTACCTCTTTTAGTTACCTGCCAAAGGCCAGTAATTCCCGCAGGAGCCATAAAGCGCAATGCAAATTGATCAGTAGTTAATTTTTCGGCTTCATACAAAGGCAATGGCCTATTTCCTACAATACTCATGTCGCCCTTTAATACATTAACCAATTGTGGCAACTCATCGATACTTGTATTGCGCATAATTTTACCAAAAGGGGTAATACGAGGGTCGTTTTCAATTTTGATGAATTTTGAACCATCTTTTATGCGCTTATAATCAGAGAATACCTTCTCGCAAATCATGTCGCCATCCATGTACAATTTTGACTTACACGAACTATTCGACTCTTTACACTCTGCACAAACGAAAGTTTTAAAATCCTCCAATGTTTCCGGTTTTCCAGCATTTCCATATTGATTCAAATGTTTTAAATTTTTCAACATTGCATCAGCCCCTTGACGCATAGAACGGAATTTATAAAAATCAAATAAAGTATATCCTGATCCAACCCTTTTAGCTGCATAAAATATTGGCCCCTTTGATTCAAGTGCTATAATGATGGCAAAAATAATAAAGAACGGCAGTAGAATGATTAAAGCCAAAGATGCAAATACGATGTCAAAAACCCTTTTAGCAACTGGGATGCTATATTTAGGAAATATACTTTGACTGTTTCCAATTGATTTATGGTAGCGAGGTGGATTGTCAATTAAAAACCTAGCTCTCAACATAAAATCTTCATGATTTACCGGCCTTTCAAATATATCCGCAAATTGCTCCAATAAAGCAATATTCCTATTGGCATCTGTTACCCTATCCACAATTAAAACAAAAGGGACTTTTGCCGTTTTAGGAATGTTCTTACAGTTTTTACGCAAAGTGATTCCATTGGCACCCAATAAATCAGAATGTGTTACCACCAATTTCACAGCATCGTTGATATTAGTCCACTGAATAAATTGGAAAATATTATCAAAATGGGAAATTTCAAAGTCCTCTTTAAACAGATGCGAAAATTCCACAATGGAATCGGCATCAGCAGATACAAATGCAATTCTTTCTTTAACCAGATTTTGTGCCATGGTTATAATTTTTTGAGTCTTCTAAAAATATTGTCAATTCTAGCCTCCAACTCCTCTGGGTTAAAGGGCTTGTTTAGATAATCATCTGCACCTGCTTTAAGGCACTTTATTTTATCGTTTGATCCTTCATTACCAGACAGCATAATCAAAGGAACATCTTTAAAAAATCCGCTCGACCTTATTTGCCTAATAAATTCTAATCCATTTATTTCGGGCATATTAACATCGGCAATAATTACATCCGGAATTACTCCCTGTTGCATCCATTCCAAAGCTTCCTTGCCATTTTGTTTAGCAACAACATTATATGTTTTATTAAAATAAAAATCTAGGATTTTTAATATGCTTAATTCGTCATCAAGCGCTAACAATGTTTTTTTCATTTTAGTTTATTTTTTGTAGATTTTTTGGAAAGAATCAGTTTTCATTATCCTATAAATGGTCGATTTACCTATATTAAGTTTCTTTGCAACCATGATTACATTTTCATCATATTTGTCTAAATAAAATTTGATAATTAAATTGCTGTAATCATCAAAACTCATTTCCTGTGACATAATATTATTAATAGATTTATCCGTATTATAGATTATGTCTTTTGCCTCTATATTATTATCCTCACACATTACGCAAGATAATTCAATGATGGCTTTTAACTCCCTAATATTTCCAGGATAAGAATAGTCCATCAATTTTTTCTGCGCCTCATTACTTAAGTTAAATTTGCCAGCCTTGTTTTCATTTGAATATTCATCTATAAAAAATTTTGCCAAATGAATCACATCATTGCCTCTTTCCCTTAATGGCGGCAAGTGAACAGGTAAGCCCAATAAACGATAATATAAATCTTCTCTAAATCGTCCTTCTTGCACTTCGTTCGCCAAGTTTTTATGAGTTGCTACGATGATACGCACATCAATTGGAAGTGCATTGTTACTGCCAATTCTAGTGACTTCTCGCTCTTGCAAAACACGCAGTAATTTTGCCTGTAAATTTAAATCCAATTCGCCTATTTCATCCAAAAAAATGGTGCCTTTAATGGCTTGTTCAAACTTGCCAATTCTTCGGGCATCTGCCCCTGTAAAAGCACCTTTTTCATGGCCAAATAATTCGCTCTCAATTAAATCTTTCGGAATAGCAGCAACGTTAACAGCCACAAATGCGCTTTTCTTGCGATCGCTGTTGTAATGTATGGCTTTTGCAACTAATTCCTTTCCTGTTCCTGTTTCGCCAGTAATAGATACCGTAATTTTACTGCGAGACGCTTTCTCAATTAAAGCAAAAGTTTTCTTTAAAGAATCACTGTTGCCAATTATGGTTTTAGAGAAATCGTACTTCTTACCTAAGTCTTCTCTTAATTCTGTTATTTCAGTTTTAAGGGTAACATTTATTAAAGCGTTCTGAACCGAATTCAATAAGCGGGGTTTGGTATCTTCATTTTTTATGATGTAATCAAATACCCCAAGTTTCAATAATTCAACCGCTGTGCCTACGTCCTCTTGTCCAGATATAACAATAATTTGAGTAGATTCATCATGGTCCTTAATCTTCTTTATTACTTCGTCTCCATTCATTCCTGGTAACGAATAATCTACTGTAATTAAATCGGGTTTTTGATGCAAGTTGTCTAAACAATCTCGCCCATTTTCAAAAGTAAGAACTTCGTAATCTGGGTTTAATTGCAGTGTATAACTTAGAAAATTTCTATACCAAGTATCATCTTCAACTATGAAGATTTTATAACTGTTTTTAGGTTTTGCCATATTTTTGGGCTGGGGTACAAATATGGTAATTATGTTGCAAAATGGGAAATTAATTTTCCACTAAGGGTTCGTTTTGTTTCAAAAAATCGCTGTAAGCCAAAGAAATTCCCGCCTCAAGTCCTATTTTAGGCTCCCAACCAAGCTTTTTTATCTTCCCAATATCCATTAACTTCCTAGGTGTTCCATCTGGCTTTTCGGTGTTAAACACCAATTCTCCAGTAAATCCAATGATGCGCTGAATTAATAATGCCAATTCTTTAATGCTTAAATCGCTTCCACTCCCAATATTCAAAAATTCTTTTTGATGGTAGTTTTGCATCACCAAAAATGCCGCATCTGCCAAGTCATCCACAAATAAAAATTCCCTTAGCGGACTTCCAGTTCCCCAAATTTCCACATTAGGCGCATGGGTAACCTTGGCCTCGTGAAATTTTCTAATTAGCGCCGGTAAAACATGAGAGTTTTCTGGATGGTAATTGTCGTTATAACCATACAAATTTGTAGGCATTACAGAAATATAGTTACACTTATATTGATCATGATAGGCTTCGCACATCTTAATTCCACTAATTTTTGCAATGGCATACGGCTCATTGGTTGGTTCAAGCAGACCTGTTAATAAACTCTCCTCTTGCAAAGGTTGCGGGGCCAATTTTGGATAAATACAACTTGAACCAAAGAACAATAATTTCTTTACACCTTGCACATAACTTTGATGAATAACATTGCTTTGAATCATCAAATTCTCATACAGAAATTGACCACGTAATGTATTATTAGCCAATATTCCACCCACTTTTGCTGCTGCCAAAAATACATAGTCGGGTTTCTCAGTTGCAAAGAAATTTGCTACCTCGTTTTGGTTGGTCAAGTCCAATTCTTTTGAAGTACGCAACACAATATTAGTAAAGCCTTCTTTCAATAATTTCCTATGAACCGCAGAACCAACCATACCTCTATGACCCGCAACATAAATTTTTTCGTGTTTTTCCATCATTTAATTTTATTCTTATAAATTTCAACCATTTCCTTCTTGGTATGTTCGCTAAATTTGGCATTATAAATCATCTTATACTGGCTGCCCATCTCAATAGAATCATAGCGTTTTACCCGTACATTTTGCGTATGAAAAATGGCTATTAATTCGTTTTTAAAAAACACCATTAACAAACGCGGACATAATCCCTGACTTACAAAATTTGGCTGCTCCAACAAAAAGGATTTGTATAAATTATTTTCTATAGTTTCTTTAAATTCATATTTCTCCAAAAACGATTCAAAAAACTCGTATTTCTCATTGTTTTCAGCCTTGTCGAGCAGTAAGCTCAAGTCAATTTCTGGCACATATTTTTGATCAATACAGTTCTTTTCCAAGTAACCACTTATCACAATATGTGTCATGGTATCGCGCTGTCCCAACAATTTCATGGGGTTAAAAGAGGCGCTAATTTTGCCTAATAATTTACCGCCCTCATCATAAATTTTCGTTTTCTCGGTTAAGCGCAATCCATCATATAATCTTTCGGTCTGAACCCACACATCTATCCAAATTCTGAACCGCATAGCACTCGATTCTAGGCACATAAATTCTGTGCCAGGATAAATGTATAAGACCTCCCTGCCTTTTTCCTCCTCCGAAACAGAACAATAGCCACTGCTCCGCTCTGCCCAAATTGCCTCCGAAAACAAGAGCGCAATCAAGAGTGAAAAAATGGTCTTATTTTTTTGCAAAGCGATGTTTTAATACCTGAAAAATAACCGGTAAAACCGACAATATAATAATGCCAAATACCACCTTTTCAAAGTTCTTTTGAACCCATTCGTTGCTGCCCAAAAAATACCCAGCCAGGGTAATGCTGCTCACCCACAAAATTGCACCAATTATACAATAGGTAATGTAGCGGCTATATTTCATGCTGCCCACACCCGCCACAAAAGGAGCAAATGTTCTCACAATAGGAACAAAACGGGCAATGATAATGGCAACCGAACCATGCTTCTCATAAAATTCCTCCGTTTTGGCAATATATTCTTTTTTAATAGTGAAAATGCCGAAAAGTTTAGCCCCTTCACCCTTTTGAGCTAAAAATCTTCCAATAAAATAATTGGTATTATCTCCCAATAAGGCCGCTACAATTAGCAATAAAATTATCACCAAAACATCCAATTGATTGTTCACGTTTCCTGCCAAAACACCTGCAGTAAAAAGTAAGGAATCGCCTGGTAATAAAGGTAATACCACCAGTCCGGTTTCGCAAAAAACAATTAAAAAGAGCAATCCATAAATCCAAAGTCCGTGGTCGGAAACAAAGGTTTCTAAAAATCCTTTTGTATTGGTTAGTAGCTCTTTTACAATCTCTATAATCTCCATGTTTTATCTAATTAAGTTGCAAGTTTAACAAAATCTCGTGGGTTTTTATAATTTTGTAATATGAGAAGCAAAGCTGGGTTCATAATTATTTTGTTAGCCATAATTTCACAATTGTGCCTTCAATCTTGCAGTTCGCATAAGGGAATTGCCAGAGATCGAAAATGTAATTGCCCAAAATTTTAATAGGTATGCCAATTGAATTTAATAGCCAAAAGGCATCATGAGCAATACCGTTAAATTAAGTTTAATTACCGTTTGTTATAATGCTGGTAAGCTCATTGAAGATACACTCCAATCTGCCTTAAATCAAAGTTTTAAAGATTATGAATTGGTGATTATCGATGGCGGAAGTACAGACAATACACTAGAAATTATTAAGCGGTTTCAACCCCAAATTGGCACCCTCATTTCAGAAAAAGATAATGGCATTTATGATGCCATGAACAAAGGAGTAAAGGCTGCCAAAGGCGAGTATGTTTACTTCTTAAATGCAGGCGATTCATTTTATCATTCGGATGTTTTGTATCAAATTTTTTCGAATCCACTTACTAAGAATGCCGATTTAATTTATGGCAAAGTAGAAACCAAAAATGAACCGACTGGCGTTAATTACACCACCGGTAAACCCGTAGAATTTTCAATGTTCTATAGCCATTACCCCATTTGTCATCAAGCTACATTTGCCAAGAAAGCACTTTTTAATCAGGTCGGATTTTTTAATACAAGCTATTCGCTGGTGGCAGATGGCGACTGGTTTATACGTGTATTTAAATTGAATCAGGCAAAAAAAATATACGCCGACCAAATAATTGCCTTTTACGATATTCAAGGTGCTACTTACCACAAACGCATGAAGGGCTACAGAGAATATATACAAGTTGGATTTAAGCATTTCCCTTTGTCGGTAGCCCTTCTTAACCTGTTTTTGTACCCAATTATTTGGCTAAAAGTTTGGGTTATAAGAACCTTTCAACACATGAATTGGTTTAAAAAGTACCGCCAAATAAAATTTAAAAACAATCAGGCCAATGCTTAGTAGTATCTCCACTTAAATTTGGTATTCAATAAAAGCGTAAACTTATAAAAAGACACCACCTCGTAAGTATGAAAATTTTTGAATTAACAAGCTACCTTGAGTCGTTAGCACCGCTCAGTTTACAAGAGTCGTATGATAATTGCGGATTATTGATTGGGGCGGCCCAAACCGAAATTAGCCAAGTTTTGGTGACCCTAGATTGCACAGAAGAGGTTGTTAATGAGGCCGCTGCTTTGGGTTGTAACTTAATTATTTCACATCATCCCATTATTTTTGGCGGACTTAAAAAGTTAAATGGGAAGAATTATATTGAACGTACGGTTATTTTGGCGATACAAAAAAACATTGCCATTTACGCCATTCATACCAATTTAGACAATATCAAACTGGGTGTTAACCATAAAATTGCTGAAAGGCTCGGTCTGAACCAAACGCATATTCTGGATGCAAAGCCGGGAAAGCTGCAAAAACTAGTGACTTTTGTGCCAGAATCTCATTTTGAGCTGGTTCAAAACGCTTTATTTGAAGCCGGGGCAGGCCAAATAGGGAATTATAGTGAATGTGCCTTTAGTTTGCTGGGAGAGGGTAGTTTTAAGGCAAATTTGGAAGCCAATCCTTTCATCGGAAAAGTAGGAGAGCGTCACCTAGAAAAAGAGCGGCGATTAGAGCTTATACTGCCAAATCACCTGAGTGCGGCTGTGGTCTTTGCCCTCAAAAAGGCGCATCCATACGAAGAAGCGGCCTATGACTTGTATCAATTGTTAAATGCCAACCAAGAAATTGGTTCAGGCCTAGTGGGAAATTTGCCAAAGGAAATGGCCGAAACCGAATTTTTAGCTTTTTTAAAGGATAAAATGGAATTGGATTTAATTCGGTATACGCCTTTTAATAGGAAGAAAATCAATAAAGTAGCCGTTTGTGGTGGGGCAGGGAGCTTTTTGTTAAAACAGGCAATTTCTGCTGGAGCCGATGCATTTGTGAGTGCCGATTTTAAGTACCATGAATTTTTTGATGCCGAAAATGCCATCCTAATCGCTGATATAGGTCATTATGAGAGCGAAAAATTCACGAAATCTTTATTAAGTGAGTTGATTATCGAAAAATTTCCTACTTTTGCAGTCCTTTTATCAAAAATTGTTACTAACCCGATAAATTATTATTCATAAATATGGCAGGCGCTGCAGAAACTAGCATAGAACAAAAATTAAGAGCTTTATACAAGCTTCAATTAATCGACTCAAAAATTGGAAAATTAACTGCCATAAGAGGTGAGTTGCCAATGGAGGTTAGTGATTTAGAAGATGATATTGTTGGACAAGAAACCCGATTTGCAAACTTACAAACAGAGTTGAAGAAGATGGATGAAACCATTGCTTTAAATAAAGGTAAGATTGCGGATGCAAAGGCCTTGGTTAAAAAATACGAAAAGCAATTGGACAACGTAAAAAATAACCGTGAGTTTGATGCATTGAATAAGGAAATTGAAATTCAAGGTTTGGAGCAACAAGCTTTAGACAAGAGAATCAAAAACACCCAATTCGATATTGAGCAAAAGAAAATTGCCATTGATGCCTTAAAAGCAGATTTGGAAGGCCGTGTATTAGATTTGAAAAACAAAAAGTCTGAATTGGATAACATCGTTGAAGAGACTCAAAAGGAAGAAGACGAGCTAAAGAAAGTTAGGGCAAATGCCGCAAAGGTTGCAGATGAACGTTTGGTTCATTCTTATGACCGCATTCGCAAGAGTGTAAAAAATGGAATTGGTGTTGCAACTATTGATAGAGATAGCTGTGGTGGCTGTTTTGCAGGCATACCTCCACAAAGACAAAGCGATATAAAACAACGTAAGAAAATTATCGTTTGCGAAAATTGTGGTCGCGTGTTAACAGATTCAACGCTTGCTGAAGAAGTCACATTAGAATTTAAATTTTAAAAAAAAAGTCGCCCATTGGGCGACTTTTTTTTGCTTAGTTTTTTGCTTAAGTGATTGTTAAATAATAAGTATTACATTTGAGTCAAATTAAAATTTGATGATAAGCGATATATTATTACAAGCAAAGTATAAAAAAATACTGCCTCATTTGAACGAACAGTCTACTCGTTTATATTTAGGAAGCGAAGCCGAAAGTTTAGGTCGCGGAGGCAAGCAACGTGTTGCAAAATTGGCAGGGGTAAGTAGAGTTCGAATAGATAAAGGAATTGCAGAGCTGCATGCGAAAGTCCCTTCTGTCAAGGAAGGCTTTTCGCAAAAGATTAGAAAATCTGGTGGTGGACGTAAGGCACATAAAGAGGTTCAAGTAGGGTTATTAGAAGCACTTGAATCTATTGTATCTCCTCACACAATGGGAGACCCGATGAAAGTACTTTTGTGGACGAGTAAAAGCTTACGTAATTTAGAAAAGATTTTACAAGAGAAGGGGTTTTCAGTAAGCTACGTTACAGTTGGAGATTTGTTAAAATCAATAGGCTTTAGTTTGCAAGTAAATAAGAAAACGGACGAAGGCGGCAAAGACCCTGATAGAAATAATCAGTTTGAATATATCAATGAAACAGCCTTATCATTCATGGCAGAAGACGCTCCTGTAATATCAGTTGATTGCAAAAAGAAGGAGTTAATAGGAAACTATAAAAATGCAGGTGCAGATTGGTTTTTAAAAGGTAAAGCGCCAACAGTAAAAGTGTATGATTTTATAGATAAAGAATTAGGTAAAGCAGTTCCATATGGAGTTTATGACATTGCTAAAAATGAAGGCTGGGTAAGTGTAGGAATTAGCAAGGATACTGCATCTTTTGCGGTAAATAGTATTAGGTCTTGGTGGCAGGAAATGGGGCAAGAAAAATATCCAACTGCAAAAAAAATATTGGTTACTGCTGATGGCGGAGGAAGCAACAGTTCAAGGAGTAGGCTATGGAAAAAAGAGTTGCAGGTTTTGGCTACAGAAATGAATTTAGAAATACACGTTTCACACTTCCCTCCAGGAACAAGCAAATGGAATAAAATCGAACATCGAATGTTTTCACACATCACAAAAAACTGGAGAGCAAAACCATTAGAAAGTTTAGAAGTAATTGTAAATCTTATAGCAAATACAACTACGCAAAAAGGATTGAAGATTAATGCGAAAGCAGATAAAACTAAATACGAAAAAGGAATAAAAATAGCAGACATTGAATTGAAAAAAATAAACTTAACTAACAAAGAATTTAGAGGTGACTGGAATTATAAAATTATCCCTTGAAATGTATTGTTTATTTTTT
>JAWXAZ010000011.1:0-95289 GCA_034439755.1 bacterium | reverse complement strand
TACCTGCACGCAATAGGTAATAGTTCAAAATTATTTGGACTAAACAATTTGTATTTAAGCATTTACCATACTAAAATTAAATTGCCTTTGGACTAATTTAATTCTATTTAAGTAATGGTATTATTACCATTGTAAATATTAAATAGCCAAAAGCTATTTAAGGTTCTAGGTAGTATATATTGGATAAAATTAATTGTAACAATCCTTCGGGCCATTACTCAACGTAATAAAGGCAAGCTACCAATTTTTACAAGACTTTTCCTCTTTTCGATATTAATGCAACCCGAGGCTAATGAGGGTGGCTAAGGCAATGCCGATAAATACGGCAGATAATTTCTTTTTGCTGAAGTGATGTTGCTCTGTGTTTTCGAATAAAATGGTAGTTGAAATGTGGAGAAATGTGCCAATTACAAAAGCCATAAAATAATCGAAAAATTCTTCGTTAATGCTTGACTTTAAATAGATACTGATGGCCGAACCAAGCAAAGCCATGGCGCCATATATTAAGCTAATATTACGCAAAGATTTTGTGGCAATGTGAATGCCTTTTAGGATACTTATTAGGGCAAAGGCGGCTGGAATTTCGTGCAGGATAATACCAAATAACAGGGAGTAAAAACTGGGGTTGTTATTCATTAAAAGTGAGCCAATGGGAATACCTTCTGTAAACGAATGCAAACTCATGGAGGCCACAATGCCAAAGGGAATTACTTTGGTTTTTAACTTGTGGTGAATGTGCATGTGTCCGTGTTCTATGCCCTCTGAAAAGCGCTCTAAAAATATCTGAAAAAAGAAGCCCGCCAAAACCAATAAGCCTTTGTATGGATCGAACGTTTGAAACACTTCTGGAATTAAATTCAACAAGGTAATTCCCAATAAATAGGCACCTGCAAAAGCCAAAAACCAATTGAGTTCTTCCTGAAATTTTTTGGTGCTAGTTATGGCAAGATAACTTCCAATTAAGGGACCAAGAGGCAATAAGAATAACCACAAAAGACTCATGATAATGGTTTTAAATATTTTGAAACATATTTAGAAAAGGCTGTGCCAAAAAGGATACCGGTTAAGCCACCAGCAATAACATCGAATGGATAATGAACACCCACATAAACTTGAGAAAAAGCAATGCTGAATGCCCAAAATAACAAGGTCCATTTTAGCCATTTATATTCTTTAAAAAAGAAGGCTATAAAAACGGCCAAGGCAAAATGGTTGGTTGCGTGGGCACTCATAAAACTATAGCCCGCACAGCGATCTATTAAGTGCCTCACCAATCCATCTAAGCTTGGTTCGGCACAAGGCCTTAAGCGCATAAAAGTATTCTTAACTAAATTGGCACTAAACTGGTCTGTAGCCACTATCATGAGGGCTACAGCTAATAAAATTTTCCAACTTTCTTTGCTATATTTCTTAACAATAAAAAAGATAATTACAGCATACAAAGGATACCAAAACTCTTGCATCCTGAGATAAGGACATAGAAAGTCGAAAAACGAATTTGCTAATCCATTATTAATGGCCAAAAAGAACTGCTTATCAAATTGAAGTAAGTTATCTAACATTTGAATTTTGGGCAATTAAAATGAGTCTATCGCTGGTATTTTCATCGAAGGCAGATAAATCGTAGGCACCAAAAACATCAATCAATTTAAAGTTTGCTTTTAAAAGTAGCGATTCAAAATCTGCTAACAAGAGCGCTTGAACTTTTTCTTGAAAATTATAATCAATGCCCTTATCGCTAAAGCTAATGTCCTTCACAATCTTGCCATCCATCACTTTTCTTTTGCAAAGAAACTGAATGTTATTTCGGGTAATAGATTCTTCGTAAACCAACTGTTGAATAACCTTTTTGGCATTAAAGAAATCTATGAGTAAATAAGCGTCTGGTTTAAGCACCGATTTAATTTGGTTCAGCACCAATAAGTCGGTTTCAAAATTATCGAAATAGGCAAAACTCGTAAATAAATTAAGTGCAAAATCGAAAGATTGAGGCAAATCTAAATGACGCAAATCGCGTACTTCAAAACGCAAATTTTCATTTTCATTTAATTTCGCTTGGGCTATACTTTGAGCAGACAAATCGACTCCTGTAACCTGATAACCTTTAGAATTGAGGTAAATAGAATGCCTGCCTTTGCCACAAGCCAAATCAATTATTTGAGAAGCTTCATTTGGTTTGAACCGATTAATGAGGTTATTCAGAAAAAATTCTGCTTCCTGATAATCCCTGTTTCCATACAAAATATGGTAATAGGGCGAATCGAACCAATCTACAAACCATTCCTTATTTTGCTTAACCACCTTAAAAATTTTGCACAAATTTAATTTAATTAGGGCAATCTTGCACCCCATTTACAAACAAAAATAAAACCGCTTATAACATATTATTGGAAATTTGCGTTTAGCAAGTGCATATTTGAGCATCAATGAAAACAATTTACACCCTTTGGGCAATTATAATTGCCTTGGTATTATTACCCCAATTAGGCAAATGCCAAGAAGCCACTATTTATGGAATGGTTCAGGATACCAACAATTATAAGCCCATGGCCTTTTCGAGCGTATCGCTTATAAAAAAGAATGGCATCTTATATAGAACTCAATTCGTGAACACCAAAAATGAGTTTAGGTTCAGCCAGTTACCTGCCGATACTTACCAATTGCTGATAACGCGCCCTAGTTATGCAGATTATGAAGAGAACTTGGTTTTAAAGGAAAATGAACAATTAAATTTGGGTTATATTTCCTTGTTAACCAAAGAAAATTTATTGCGTGAGGTGCTCATTAAAGATAGATCGGCCATTAAAATTAAAGGCGATACAACAGAGTTCTTGGTCGATTCTTTTTTAACCAACAAGAATTCGAATGTAGAAGATTTACTTAAAAAACTACCTGGCTTACAAGTTGATAAAGATGGTAAAATTACGGCCCATGGCGAGGAAGTAAAAAAAGTTTTAGTAGATGGTGAAGAGTTTTTTGGCAATGACCCAACCATTGCAACCAAAAATATACGGGCCGATAATGTAGAAACCGTGCAGGTTTTTGATAGAAAAAGCGAAACTACCCAACAAACAGGCATAGACGATGGTACCAAGGAAAAGACCATTAACCTTACCCTAAAAGAGGATGCCAAAAAGGGATATTTTGGAAAAGTTGGAGCAGGTTTAGGCACCAAAAACGACAGTAAAATTGATGGAGTACCCACCACTTTTGGCACCGAAAACAGGTATGAAGGCGAGGCCATGTACAACAACTTTAAGAACAAAAGAAAGGCTTCTGTATTTTCAACTCTTAGCAATACCAATAAAACCGGACTTGATTGGGACGACAGGGAAAAGTACATGGGTGGCAACAATGTAGAATATGATGATGCCTCTGGGTATATGTATTCTTATTATCAGTCTGATCCAAATGCTTATAATGGAAACGGGATACCCCAATCGCTTTTTTTAGGCGGAAATTTTTCGGATAAAATTAAAAATGATAAAATTGGGTATAACCTTACTGCTACTCACAGGCAAACCTTGGTAAAGGGAATTGATAAGAATTTTACGCAATACATTTTGCCCGATACCATGTACTTCAATACCCAATTGAACAAAATGGATAACCGCCGCACCGCGAATAACCTAACGGGTAAAGTTGAATTTAAACTCGATTCCTTAAGCACCTTAACCATTAAGGCAAATGCCACGCAAACCACTTACGAAAACCAAAACGAATTCTCGTCAGAAAACTTTAACGGACTCTCACAAATTGTGAATAGAAACAAAAGAGAAAACAACAATATTGGTTCAAGTACTAATGGCAATTATTCGTTTTTCTTAAACAAAAAATTCATGAAATTAGGTCGCTCTGTTTCACTCCTGGCCGATCATAAATTTAACCAAAACGCAAGCGATGGAAGTTTAAAATCAGAAACAACCTTTTTTAATGGCGATTCTAGTGTTAACAGCGAACAAAGCTTGGATCAGCTTAAAAGAGTGGATGAAAACGGAAATAATTTTGGGGCAAAACTCTCCTATACAGAACCTCTTTCTAAAACATGGTCAGTAATTGCAGATTACGATTATCATTTAACTTTAAATCACTCGAGCATTAATACCTATAACAAATCTTTTGGCGGAAATTATAGCGACAGGGTAGATACTTTAAGCAACGACTTAAATTATAATATTGGCATTCAAAAAGGAGGCATCACTTTTAGGAAAATTACTAAAAAATTAAATGCAAATTTTGGTGGCAGACTTAGTCAAACCAACCTCACCCAGCAAGATAATATTAGAGATACTACACAATATCAGAACTTCCTTAACCTGTTTCCGGCAGCGGCTTTGAACTATAAAATATCAACTTCTAAAAACCTGCGCGTTAATTATTATGGATCAACCAGGCAACCCACTTTACAGCAAATAAATCCCATTCAAGACCTAAGCAATCCCTTAGTAATTTTTAAAGGCAACCCAAATTTGGGTCAGCAATTCGACAATGATTTTAGCTTATCCTACAACAGCTATCAACCTATTTCGGGCAGAAGTATTTATATAAGCACAAGCTACAGTTATACCTTTAACGATTTTGCCAATTACGATGAGGTAGACAAGCTAGGAAGAAGAATTTATAAAACGGTAAATGTAGATGGCAATCAAAACATGTATGCTTATTTGCAATATTATTTTAAGATACCCAAACTCAATTTGGGCATTAGCCAAAGTTTAAATGGCGCGCTATATAAAAGTGCCAATTTTATCAATACCCTATCCAATACCAACGTAAATTTTAACTCAACATACGACCTAAACATTTATTTTGAAAAGGAAGATAAATACGAATTTAGCTTCTCGCCTTCTGTTACCTACAACAGTTCTAAAACAAGCCTAAGGCCAGATGTTACCACGGAGTTTTTTACCTATTCTGTGTATGGGAGTGCCAATATTATGTTGCCCAAAAAGTTTGAATGGTTTTTAGATGCTCAATGGAATATTAGGCAACAAACACAGGTGTTTAGCAAGAATAATAACACCGTAATTGTGAGTGCCTATATCTCTTATAAATTTAGAAAAGACGAAAATTTAATCGCCAAAATTGGGGTCAACGATCTGCTTAATCAGAATATTGGGTTCAGCCGAAATGCCAACAGCAATTATATAAATGAAAACACGTATATTGTTTTAAGGCGCTATTTTATGCTTAACCTCACGTATAATTTTAACAATGGCCCTAAAAAATAGTTACATACATAGCATGCTTAAACTAACCTATAATTTTAACAATGGCCCTAAAAAATAGTTACATACATAGCATGCTTAAACTAACATATAATTTTAACAAGTGCAGAAAAATAGTTACATACATAGCATGTTTAAACTAACCTATAATTTTAACAATGGCCCTAAAAAATAGTTACATACATAGCATGCTTAAACTAACCTATAATTTTAACAAGTGCAGAAAAATAGTTACATACATAGCATGCTTAATCTAACGTATAATTTTAACAAGTGCAGAAAAATAGTTACATGAAAAAATACCTAAACCTCCCAATTTTATTCCTTTTCTTTTTCGGTCTGAACCAATCCGTTTGCGCTCAGAATCTAGCCCTCAGCGGCGTCATCACCTTCGAAAGAAAGGAAAACATGCACAAACAGTTTACCGAAGTCAATAGTTGGACAGAGGAAAGATTGAAACACATGCCCAAGTATAAAGTAGATCAATTTCAGTTGAGTTATACCGTTCAAAAAAGTTTCTACAAAATAAGTTTGGAAGATGAAAGTCCGCAATTTACTTGGAATAAAGTAGCCAACTCAAACAGCGTTTTAATTGACTATACAAACAAGACATTCCAAGCAGAAAAAATCATTTATGATAAATCGTACCGCGTAGAAGATAGCTTGCCAGCCTTACAATGGACCATGTTAGATGAATATAGAAACATAGCAGGATACAACTGCAGAAAGGCAAGTACCATTTTAATGGATTCAATTTATGTGATTGCTTTTTATACCGATGAGATTCCGGTTAATGGCGGACCAGAAAGTTTCAATGGATTGCCAGGTATGATTTTAGGGTTGGTGATGCCAAGGTTAAACCTCACCTATTTTGCCACCAAAAACGAAACCCAACTTATTCCAGAAACCACCTTTGTATTGCCAAAATCTAAATCGAAAAAAACAAACTTTAAGGCATACAACAAAGAACTCTCTCTTGCCCTAAAAGACTGGGGCGAATATGCCTCCAAGGTTTTGTGGAAGGCCAATTTGTAAGCATTCAATCTCGGATTTTCCATTCTTTAAGCTTACCTTTGTGCCACTAATATAAAAAGCATGAAAGGCACAGGCGTAGCACTTATTACCCCATTTAAGAAAGATTATAGCATCGATTTTGATGCATTAGACAACATCATAAATCATTGCATTGCGGGTGGCGTAGAATACCTTGTTGCCCTTGGTACCACAGGAGAAAGTGTAACTTTAAGCAAGGAAGAAAAATCTGCTATTTACACCTTTATTAAAGAAAGAGCCAAAGGAAAAGTGGCATGCGTTGCTGGCCTCGGTGGAAACAATACACAAGAAGTAATAGACACCCTAAAATCATTCGATTACAGTGGGTTTGATGCATTACTTTCTGTGAGTCCTTACTATAATAAACCCAGTGAGGAAGGTATTTTCCAGCACTTCATGGCCATAGAAGAACACGCAGAATTGCCCATCATTTTATACAATGTACCAGGCAGAACAGGCTCTAACATGAGCGCCGCAACTACCTTAAGATTGGCCAATGCCAGCGAAAAATTTGTTGCCATCAAAGAAGCCAGCGGAAACCCAGAACAATTCATGGATTTAATGAACGAAAAGCCGGCAGATTTCGATATTATTTCGGGCGACGATAACCTTACCTTGCCATTTATTGCCATGGGAATGAGTGGCGTAATTTCAGTTATTGGTCAGGCTTACCCTCAAAAATTCTCTACCATGGTGCGGTTGGGTTTAGATGGAAGATTTGAAGAAGCCCGTCAAATTCATTATAACCTTTATAACATGATGAAAGGCATTTTCATTGAAGGAAATCCGGGTGGCGTAAAATATATTATGAGCAAAATGGGTCTTTGCCAAAACGTGGTTCGCCTACCATTGGCGCCAATTAGCAAAGAAACAGAAGCCAAGTTGGATGCCTTTATGCAAGCCATTTAAGGCTACTGCTTTATTAGCTTTTTTCTGTAATTTCGGTCTGAACCAATTTCCGAAATCATTAAAATATAAACCCCAGATTCAAGTGTACTCGCATCTATTGGGATAATTTTATCTTGGTTCAGACCCTCAGTAAAACTCATTTTATTTTGGCCCAATAAGTTATACAACTCAAAATATAATTGAACACTTTTTGATGCCGATATTGATACATTAAAATTTGCTGTAAATGGATTAGGCGTAATGCTATTTATCCGCCAATCTATCTCTACACTTACCGCTATAACTTGAGAGTAAGTAAAATGCCCATCTAAGTCTATTTGCTTTATTCTATAATAACAAATTACTGGCGTACCCAAAGAAATTTGGTGTATAAAAGCATACCTACTCACCGCAAAGCTATTGGTGCTTTTCGATGCAACGGTTCCAACAGAAACAAAGTTTTGGGCATCGGTGCTATACTCCACCACAAATTCTTTGGCGTTAATTTCTTGGGCACAGGCAAAATTTATGAGTACCTCATTCCAAGCATGCTGTTCTCCTTGCAAGTTAAGCCAAGTAACAGGCAAAGCTGGGTTATACAATGGCGCACCACTCACCACCAAAGAAAACTTTTGAGGCAAATTAAGCCTCAAATTAGCCTTGTGTTTTACCACAATTTTATACCTACCCGTGGGCAAAGAAGTACTGTATAATTGCTCTACATTATCTCTCTTATTGTCTCCTGTGCTTGCCGGCAAAGCAGGATTAGCAGGATTTAACACAAATGGAAAAACAACTGCATTGCCGCTCATATTAAGCAACCTCATGTCTAAATCATTCACCAATTTTAGGCTCGTGTCGTTATAGGCAGGCGCAGCCGTAATGCCGGCATAATCTGTATAAGCAAGCGTGGCTCTTAAAGTATCACCAGTGGTATAATAAACATCTAAACCAAACGAATCAAGGTTGTTTATTTGGGTTTCTAATAGCGTATTATAAACAGAATCCTTTAAGCACAAAGCAGCCTTAGAAATATTTGGCAAGCCCCAACCACATTCATAATCTGGACCTACCCCTGCTTTACACCTGTTAGCCGTGTGTATGGCCAATGCTTTTAAACTAGCGCCTAGCATATACTTACCCTTTAATTGATGGTAGTATTGTTGCAAGAGCAATAGAGAGCCAGTTACATTGGGCGCCGACATGGAAGTTCCGCCCAAATTTGCATAAGCCGAATCATGCGTAGAAGTAGTTGTAAAAATAACGCCACTGGCACCCACCAAATCTGGTTTAATTCTGCCATCATCTGTTGGCCCCCAACTGCTAAACGACAAGATAGAAACCGAGGCGGGACCAGAAAATCCATTGGGAATTACATTTACGGCGCCAATGGTTAAAATATTTTTTGCATTGCCAAAAGTTGAAATGCAATCGTATGGTCCAACCGTATCGCGGGTGGTATTGGTAAGCGCCCAAGCGGTGCCATTCCAATAATAATGAGTGGTATTAGCCGCCACGCCACTGCCACGGTCGTTACCAGCAGCCTTCACTATCAAATAATAAGGATTTTGAAAAAGCACACTATCCCAAATTCTACTTCGATTATCATAGTATCCAAACTTCCAATCGCGGGTAGTATTCAAAGAAGAATCGCCATACCAATACCAATTATTGCCAATAAATTGCCAGGCGGTGGCAGAAGCGTAAGAATGATTAGACAGCAATAAATCTGGTGCAGCGGCAATAATTTCGGCATTATCGTTTGTAAAGTTCCAGCTTCGCAGTTGCGCTTGGTTGCTCATTCCCCTTGCATTAGCAAGTATGCCGCCGGCAATCATGTTTCCGGCAACCTGCGTGCTGTGCGCACTTTGGGCCCCGGTGCTATCTATTACCCATACCCGTCCAAATAATTCGCGGTGAGTAGCACGCACGGTTCCGCCATCCCAAATACCCAATTTATTTATGCCAACGCCAGATAGGTTCAGACCAAGAGAACCACCGCTCCAAAGCTGCTCTGTGCCTAGTGTTTTGGCCGCATCTAAATTATTACACGTGCATAAAAATTGGGGCATGCCATTAAATCCAAATCCGTCGAAAGCACACTCGCTGCCCTTTTCTGTGACAAATTGCAAGGGTATTTTCGGTTTTTGGAGGGCATAAGCCTGCCATTGTTTGTAAAATATTTCGGTCTGAACCGAATTGGCTTGATAGAAAAAAGAAGCCCTTTGCGCAGTGAGATTCATTGCACAAAGGGCTATAAAAACGGAAACTAAAAGATAGCTACGCATTATTTTTTCTCCATCAAAGTCTTGATTTTTTCTTCCAAAGCAAACTCATCACCTTCTACATAACCGCTGTGTTGGTAAACCACTTTTCCGTTTTGATCCAACAAAAAAGTATGTGGAATTTGAACAATATTTAACGCCCTTTGCAAATCTTGATTTATATCCATGATGATTTCAAAATCCCAGCCCTGACCATCTACGTAAGGCTTTACCTTTTGTGTATTCCTTGCATTATCTGTACAAACGGCTACCAATTGAAGGTCGTATTTATTTTTCCAATCATCGTAAACATCATGAACATTATTGAGTTCTTTTTTACATGGAGAGCACCAAGTTGCCCAAAAACTCACGATGGTAATTTTTCCACTCTTAGAGTAATCTTCCATGTTTTTTGACTTACCATTCATGTCTTTTAAAACCATATTTGGCATTGTTTGCGCGTCTTTTTGAGCCCAAGCACTAAAGGTAAAAAAGGTAAAAATCAATAAAATCAATGTATTTTTCATGTTGCTAAATTAATAAAAAATTAGCTGCAAATAGCTTGCCATAGATTTTTTTTAAGTAATTTCTTCCAGATTGCCAATAAACCTTATAAAAGGATTCAAAATATCGCTTTTTATTCAATTGGCGAAAATGAAATATATAGTGACTAATATCACATTATAAGTTAAGCATTGTCATGATTAGTTTCACCAGTTTTAGCGCTCTTTGATAAAGAATTAGAGGCTAAAAAATACTCTAAAAATTATCACTTGTTTTAAAACTAAAAATATAACAACATGAAAAAGACAATTTCAATTTTATCATTAGTGGGTATTATTGCCTTGCTCACTTTGGGCTCTTGTAAGAAAAAAATAGAAGATACCAACGATCCACCTGCAACGCCCGCTACAAGTGCAACCATACTAAATGCTAAATTTACCACTACTGCGCCAACTTTGGACGGCCTAATAGATGCATCATGGGCCAATTGTGATGTATTGTCAAATACTGCCACAGTTCCAACTTCAGCCTCTTTAGCTGCCGATTTCGCATTTTTCCAAGGAGAAAAATATGAATTTACCATGCGTTCTCAATACGATGTAAATAATCTATACATCCTTTTAGAATATAAAGATCCTACGAAAAGTTTAGATCGCATGTCGTGGTATTTTAATGGCACAACAAAGTTGTGGAAACAACAAAGCAAAAAACCATTAAATGCAACAGACAAGTTTTATGAAGATAAATTTGCCTTTTTATGGCCTACCGCAACTGCAGGTGCAGATTGGAATGCAAATACCTGTTACAACACTTGTCATGCAGTAGATAAAACCAAGGGATTTGATACCGAAAACAAGCATTATACCGAAGTTGGAGAAACTATTGATATGTGGCATTATAAAGGTGTAAGAACAGGACCAAGCAATCAAACAGACGATCAAAAAATGATTTCTGTTGTAGACCTTAACAACCCTACAGCAACAGAAAAAGCAGATGGTGGACGTGGTTCAGATGCCAATACTGGAGGAGGAGTTTTTGATAACAAACAAACTTTAAACAACGGAGCGGCAAATGTTTCAGTTCCTTTGTGGATTATACCAAATAATACCAATTACTTTTGGATTAATGTTTCAGATACTGCAAATGGTACAGCAAAAAAAATAACAGGAGTAGATGAAAACGGTATATTAACCTATAATGGAGGAACAATTGACCCTGCTACAGGAGGATATGAAACTGGAACTGGTACAAAAAGATTCCCTAGCATTATGAACAAAGGCACCGTATTAGGCAGCAGAGGCGATATCATTACTTTTGGAAACCATACTGGCACTGGATGGGTATTTGAAATTAAAAGACCGCTAACAACTACAGATTTAGCAAATGACGTTCAGTGGGATATCGCAAAAGATTATATGTTTGGATTTGCCATATTTGAGAATTCTGCAGTTGCACATGGAATTAAAGCGAATTTAAAATTAACATTTGCGAAATAAATTAACATTTGCGAAATAAATTAAGTTAAACAAAAAAAACTTTGTGCAGCAAGGGAAGTAAAATTCTCATAGCAGCGCAAAGTTTTTTTTATGCCCATTTGAGATATTATTGTAACGCGTTTTAAGATTTTGTTTTACATTCGTTTCAATTTGAAAACCATAGGAAAATCTGAACCTTTATTTAAGAATACCCAAAACAGCAGGCAGAAAAATGCCTTAGATGAACTGGTTGAACACGAGAGATCTAAACTTATAGAGCAGGTTTTTGGAATTATCTATGTGATTTTTATAATTGGAATTACATTAGCAGTATTATTGGAGTTAAAAACTGAATACCAAATAGACCTTTTCCCTGGCATTAATACGCCGTTCGACGACGTGTATCGAGAGGCCAAAAATGCCGTTACAGGAGAAGGTCCACCACCCCAATAGTTCAATATAGGTATAAGCCTCCCAAATTGAACCAAAAAAAAAACTGAAACCAATAAAACAAAAACTAAAACCCGCTAACATATAAACAGTTACGAAATAAGATTTAAAATGGATTCATCTTTGCAATTATTAAAATATAAATAAACAAGATTATGCTACTTACAATTTTCGTCCTCTTATTAGCCATTAACGTTATTGGCTTTATGAACCGCAGAAAAGCTTGGGCTAAAATATTTTTGGTTAGTCAGGTTTTTATGGTAGGCGGCTTGTTGGTTATGTTTAATGTGTACACCAGCCAAACAGGAATACAAGGCATACAAGCAAAGAAAAATAGCCTTGATATGCCATCTAAAGTAGATCAAATTGAAAACCTTGCCAACAAGAACAAGAAAGAAAATATAGATACCATAGATGCCGAGAAGGAAACTCAAAGTGGTAACAAAGTAAAAGGTTTTTAATTAAGGCTGAGCCAATATTAAGGCTGAGCCAATATTAAGGCTGAGCCAATATTCTTTTTGAGGAGATTAAGAAATGTGCCTCATCAATTTTAAAATCCTCCTTGTTGCTATAAGGCAAATCATATATCTTCCAACTCTTCTCTGCCACTACAAAATCGAATTTATCCTTGCCAAGGGCCACTTTAACAGGCAATCTAAGCGTTTTTACTTTTGCGTTTAACCTATAATGCAATTCGTTTAAGCCATTTTTATTTACCATATAATACTCTAAAACAGGCAGCGCAGCATGCCGCAAATATTGGTTAAAGAAAGGACCAAAATCATATTTAGTGCGGTTAATTATAAACTTTTCTACATCGGCACTGGTAACAATTTTGTGAAAGAATTTTTGGTTCAATTCTTTTAGGGTATTAAACCAAAGGGTGTCATTGTCTAGTATGCTTCGCATGGTATGCAACATCCAAGTTCCTTTATAATAAATGTCGTTATCGGGGTGCTTTGCATCAACCCAAGGCTTGCCAATTATGGGACTTAAATTTTTGATGTTTCCTTTCTGAGCCAACAAATACTGAATAGCCCTTGGCTGGCCATATTGTTTTTCTACAAAAAGCGCCTCGCTATAGGTGGTAAATCCCTCGTGAATCCACATATCGGAACGGTTATAGGCCGTAATGCTATTTCCAAACCATTCGTGTCCGCTCTCGTGAACGATGATAAAATCGAACCCAAATTTATTGTTTTGGTAATTGTTGCCATAAGCTACACAACTTTGGTGCTCCATACCCCAATATGGCGTTTCAACCAATTTATAGCCATCTTCATAAAAAGGATATTTACCAAAATATCCCTCAAAAGTTTTGAGCATACGCTTTACCTGTTGAAAATGCGTTTTGGCCTGATCCAAATTATATTTTAACACATAATAATTGAGCAATAAACGCTGCCCTTTTTCATTTACATACACATCTTCCCAATGGGCATAATCGCCCACGTTTATGCTAATATTATAGTTGTTGATGGGCGAATTTACCTCCCACACAAATTGGGCATAGCCATTGGGCAAAGTTGCTTGCGAAAGGAGCTTTCCATTGCTAACGCCAATTAAATTTTTGGGCACTTCTAAGGTGGTCTTTACATAGCTAGGTTCATCTTGCCAATCATTTTTACAAGGCAGCCAGCAAGCCGCACCCAAGCCCTCGCAAGCCAGGCCTACCCAAGGGGCGCCAGAGCTGTCCTTGCTCCAAACAAACCCGCCATCCCAAGGTGCCTTTTTTGCTTCGATGGGACAACCAGAAAAATACACATAAAAGCTCATGGTATCGCCCTTTTTTAGGGTATAAGGCAAGTGAACATTGAACCAGTTGGAATCTCGTTGAAAGTTCAATTGTTTGCCATTAAAAATAACCGATGAAACTTTCATTTGCCAAAACAAATCGAGCTTAATGGCACGCATGTTTTTGAGGGCGCAAACCTTAATGAGGTTAGAGCCCTCAATAAACTTTTGAGCAGGTGTAACCTTGAGGTGAATTTGATAAGAAATTACATCAAATGAGTTGTCAGATGCGCTTGGTTCAGACCGAAGGAAAAACGGCAAGAACAAGAGACAAATTACTATGTGTGAAGGATATTTTTTCAACACTTTAATCATCGTAACGAATGCCGGTTGCCACTTTATATTTAATGTAATCTTTAAATTTAGGGTTGTATAATTCGCGCTCTTGATACTCGATGCTTACATTTTTATTTTTACCATTGGCAAGCAATTTTTCAGAATTTTTAAAATATTCGAGCCAAATAATTTTCTGGTCTCTTCCATCGCTATCCTTAATTACAATGCTCAAAAATTGATCGGTCACAAATTCTGTAATGGTGCCATCTATGCTAAGCGTGGCGGCCTCATCGGAGGTAATGCGGGTAATTAAATCGGCAAAAGACGCACAATTTGAGGCCATTTTTAAACCTACTAACCGCCCTAATTTTTCGCCATCGCCCTTATCCACTTTTTTCATGTCGATGCCATAATCCTGCTTCAATTTTTTTTCGTAAGGCTGAGCCGATTTCATCATACACAAACCAAGTTCGATGGTAAGTTTTTCTTTTGGCATATTTTTTAGGTCTAGGGTTTTGATACACTCGCAACTATGTTCAGCAATAGAATCTAGTACCTCTTGGGCTTGGATTAAAGTAAAAAAACAAACACTTAGAAGTGTCATAAGTACTTTTTTTAGTAAAGAATTTAACATGCAGCGCGCTATAATTTGATAATTTAATGGATAATGAGGCGTAAAATACGGTTATTGTTGCAAAAATCTTACTTTTAGGATAAATTAAGGGAATATATTTTGGTTTTTTGGGGTTGGTTAAAAACATTTTTCCCAATAAGTGTAAAAAACCTTAAACTTGCAACAAACAAGATTGACAATTAGATATGAATAATTTACTTAAAGGTAAAAAAGGCATCATATTCGGTGCATTAAATGATAAGAGTATTGCTTGGCAAGTTGCTTTAAAATGCCATGAACAAGGCGCAGAATTTGTGTTAACCAACGCCCCTATTGCCATGCGTATGGGTGAAATAAACAAACTTGCGGCCGATTGTAACAATGCGAAAATTATACCATGCGATGTTACTAAAAACGAGGACATGGAAAATTTGATTAAGCAATCCATGGAAATTTTGGGCGGTAAAATCGATTTCATTTTACATTCGGTGGGCATGAGTATGAATATTAGAAAAGGCAAACCTTATGGCGATTTAGATTATAAATGGCACCATGAAACTTTGGATATTAGTTCCGTTTCTTTTCACAGATTATTGCAAACTTGTTTTAAAATGGATGCCATTAACGATTGGGGATCTGTTTTGGCCTTAACGTATATTGCTTCGCAGCGCATTTTCCCAGATTATAGTGAAATGGGTGATGCCAAATCATTGCTCGAATCTTATGCCCGTGGATTTGGGTATCATTATGGAAAAAGAAATAAAGTGAGGATCAATACCATTTCTCAAAGCCCTACACCTACTACAGCAGGTAGCGGTGTAAAAGGCTTTGGCGATTTCTTTGATTACGCCTCGGCTTTATCGCCCTTGGGCAATGCCAGTGCAGAAGCATGTGCAGATTATTGCGTATTGATGTTCTCAGATTTAAGCAGAATGGTTACCATGCAAAACCTTTACCACGATGGCGGCTTTAGTTTTACGGGCTTTAGTTACGATGTGTTTAAATTGATGGAAAATAAGAAGTAAGATTTTATTAAATTCATAAAAATGGCCGCCTACATGAATGTGAGTGGCCATTTTTTTATGAGTTTTGCTGCTTATGGCGCTGGGTTAAAACTGAAACTTTCTTTGGTTATTTGCTTGAGCTTGATTTTCTTCTTTACCAGAAAGTGTTTTAGGGGCCGAAATGGCACTGTGACAGCTGATAATCAAATATTCTTTGTCTAACAATTCAAAGTTCATCACATTTACTGCAAGCGATAGGGCTTGTTTGTTTTTTTGCACAAGGTGTAAATCTGCAAAATCGTGGTTTATAGTGGTATTGATTTTTTTTTGCTCCATTAATTTTTTAAAGGCAATTTCAGTTAAAATATCACTTAAGGTTAATTGTATTGTCTCATTAGAAGTGTATCCTAATAGTCGGGAAAAAGCATTGCTACAAGCCATTACAGATTGATCTTTATAATGCAACAAAGCCATAGGATAAGGTGACGCCAATACCATTTTATGCATATTTCGCAGGGCATTTATTTCAACATATTTGTATTTATAAAATAAGAAAAAAATCAAAAAAGTAGTGAGCAAACCTATAACAATTCCTTTTAGCACGTTAACCAATTTTAGGTTTTCATTTCCTAAAAAATGGTTTGCACTTAAACTCGTTTGGTCTATTAAAAAAAACACTGCCGAACAAATTAGGAGGTAAACCAGCACGGGAAGAATTGATTTTTTAAGTGCTAAATTTTCCAAATTTTCGCGATCATCCATATATACAAAGTTATTCTGTTCATATGCAATTTATTTAAATTATTTGGCAATCACTATTAGAAAAAAAACTAAGATAAATTAGCTTGTAATTTAAAAGCAAGCGCTATATCTTTGATTTCCTAATAAAGATTGGTTAAATGCCCAGCTACCACAATGACCAAAGAAAAAGAACTTAAGCCACAAAACGCTTTATTTATTGAAATAAATCAGGAAGGTTTTTGCACCCGAGTTAACCAGGGTGTTTGGGACCAAACTGGCTTTAAGTCGGAAGAAATATTGGGTAAACGGTTTAAAGACTTTTTAGTTATTGAGGCTACCCGATTACATGAAATTGAATCGAATTTAGCAAACTTGGGCGACGCAATATATACCTTTGAGGCTGGATTTAAATTAAAGGCGGGCAACCAAAAACTTTTGAATTGGAGCATGTATTGGAACGACAACATAGACTCGCTTGTTTGTATAGGAACTAACCCAGCAGAATCTACTCAAAAGCACATCAGAGAAAACAGAGAGCTTAGACTATTATACGACATCATGGAATGCTTGAGGCTAAACAATGAGCCAGAAGAAATCTTTGATGGGGCTTGCAAAATTGTTGTAAAAACTGGCAATTACCCAATCTCTTGGATAAGCAAAATTAATCCACATGGCATAGAGCCTTGGTATAAAGAATCTGGCGAGTACATTCCACAAAAAGCATTTGTAGAATCTGGCTTGCTTCAGTTTGTTTTTGAGAACAAAATTAATGACAAGGAATTTAAAACCTGTCAAATTATACAGCTCGATTCCCATATTTCTCAATTTTGGTTTAAAGACAACAAACCGCATATTAAATCTGTGATTATTTTTCCGCTCGAGTTGGAAGATAAAAGCAAGTGGATGTTTAGCATTTGTAGCGAATTTGTGGATGCATTTGATGGGCATGAGAAAGATATTTTACAAAAAATCTCCCATCAAATTACCGAGGCCATTCGAAATATACAGATTCAGGCTAAGAGAACTTCTACCGAAGAAAGCCTATATCAAATAATAAGAGAAAATGATTTGTTAAACGAGGTCAATCACCAAATATTTACTCAAACAGAGGAAAATGAATTAATCAAAAACGTGCTAGAAACTTTAGTGGAAAAGGGCGGATACAAATTGGCTTGGATGCTTTTATTTGAAATTGGCAATGAAAAACAACAAGTGCATATACCACAATTTATTGCCGGAGAAAGCCCGTATGCCAAAGGTTTAAGTTTTGATTTAAATGAAGAAACAACCTTAAGAGGGCCAACTGCTACCTGCATGCTTACCAGAAAAACGGTGGTATTAAATGCTGCAAAAAACGATACCGAATATTTGAATTGGCTAGAAAAAGCGAAATCGAATAGCCTATCTTCAAGCATCAAATTATATTTAGATATAGAAGGAAATGAAAAAGGGGTTGTTACGCTTTATTCTGAAAAAAAGGATTCATTTGGTTTAAAAGAGGAAAAAATACTACAAAGGATTTTTCGCAACTTATCTCTTGAAATAAACGAGATGAGGTTTAAATCCAGATTAATAAATAGCCATAATTTATCGAGACCCAAAACACCCCAAATCTCCAATTACAGGTATTTGGAAGCGATGGTATCGCAATGGGGATTTAGTTTAATAATTATGAAGCCCAATTCGGAAGTAGTCTATTGTTCTAAGGATTTGCTGAAGGAGAATAACCCGGTATTTAACACTACTTTAAAAATAGGCGAAAGGCTAATTAACCAATTAACAGAAAAACGTAAAATAAGGTTTGAAACAGCGCTAAGAAAGCTCAGCAAAGAAAGTCTGGTAAGGTACACTACCTTATTTACGAATGAAATTGGGGAGCATACTCAAGCCGAAATAACCTTATTGAATGTAAAACTTGGGGATTCTGAAGAGCTTATTTTAACCACTCGAAATCTTGAAACTGGGAATACCCAAGAGAATGAGATGTTGCAGCAGCATCAATGGTTGACAGAATTTCATAATATAACCTCTTTTGAAATTAGCCATGAGTTCCACAAACTGCAATCTATTGTAGAATTGGTAGAAGATTTGAAAGAGGTAGACCCCTTTCTACAAGAAATACTATCGAGCAGCAGGTTAACATTTGAAAAGGCAGATGTCTCTATTAGGAAATTAGCCCAAAAGATTGGAGACAACCTGCAAGATGTAAAGCTTAAAATGAACCAACTAAAGGCCGTTGGAAGGGTCTTAATAATTGAGGAAGATGAATTATCGGCAAAAATAAGTGAACTATTTTTGATGAAGTTTTTTGAACCGAGACAAATTAAAATTTTTAAGGAGCTGGAAGAGGTAAAAGCTTTCTACCTAAAATACGAGGATTTAGGTGACGACTTATTACTTTTAGATGGACAGTTTCATGAAAATGGAACATCCGATTTTCTTCGGTTTTATAAATCAAATCATTTAAAATCACCCATAGTAATTTTAACAACGAATGCGCATCAAAAAATTTCGGATGAGTTCAAAAGAAATGATTGTGTAAAAAACATTGTTGAGAAACCGTTGAACATGAAATTAGCCGAAGCCATTTTTTCAAAATCTATTTTAAGTCGAACCAGTCAAATGAAATAACATGAAAAATCCCTCTTCCATAAATGATATAAAAACATCTAGCTTGCTTACAGAGCAGTTGTTGTATTGGTTTGAGTTTTCTTCTGATTTATTAACGCTCATAGATGAAAAGGGTTATTTCACCTTAGTGAACCCATCATTTGAACGTGTTTTAGGCTGGACACCAGAAGAAATGACATCGAAACCATATATTTATTTTGTACATCCAGATGATATTGAGGCAACCCTACATGTCAATAAAAACCTAATAGAAGGTGGAAATGTAGTTAAATTTGAAAATAGGTATTTACGCAAAGATGGCCAATATCATTGGTTGAAATGGGATGCGTTTATAATGCCAGACAAAAATACAAGCGTTTGCGTAGCTAAGGACTATCAAAAAACACGAGAAACCTTAGAGAAACTAGACATGTTAAAATCTGCCATAGAATCTACTTTTGAAGGAATTGTGATTACTGGGCATATTAGTTATGATGAAGCACCTGAAATTCTTTTCGTCAATAGTGCCTTTGAAAAACTATTTGGTTACACCCAAGAAGAGCTTTTAGGAAAACCACATACCCTGTTTAGCGGACCAGAAACAGACCTCACAGAATTAAACAAATTCTTAGCCAAGAACAACAAAACCAATGCTAAACAATTGGAATTATTATGTTATAAAAAAAATGGTGAAAAATTTTGGGCTAGAGTATCCCTTTCCCCAATTTTTGATTCGCACGGAAAATGTGCTAATTGGGTTTCGAGTTATAGTGACAGAACAAAGGAGAATAAGCAAATTAAATTATTAGAGGAGTCGGAACAAAAATTTAGAAGTTTAGCGCAAGATTCAATTGTAGGAATACATATCATTAACAGAGAAAAATATGTTTATGTAAATAATGTCTTCGCAAGAAATTTAGGATATACACCCGAAGAAATATACCAATTGCAATTAAAAGATTTTTTTCACCCAGACGACTTTCCACTTGTTTTAAGCAAAGTTGAGAATCGACTTTCTGGAGAAATCACCAATGAACATTATGACATAAGGATGCTTACAAAATCTGGCTCTATCCGATGGATGGAAATATTTGGAAGCACCACCCTTTACAATGATAATCCAGCCGTTATTGGCACCACCATAGACATTACGTTAAAGAAAGAAAAAGATAATCAGTTAAGGAAACTGTCTAGAATTATTGACCAAACTGAGTCGTCTATTCTTATTACCGATTTGAATGGAAGAATTGAATATGTTAACCCTGCCTTTACTCAGCTAACAGGATATACCCTAGCAGAGGCTATTGGACAAAATCCCAGAATATTAAAAACAGAAAAAACAGGTGCAAGTATTCACCAAGAAATGTGGAAGGAGTTAGGGCAAAACAGATCATGGAAAGGCGTTTTTTGCAATAAAAAGAAAAATGGAGAGGAGTTCTGGGAACAGGCAGTCATTTCTCCCGTATTTAATGAAAATGGGATTAAATTAAATTATGTTGCAATTAATAAAGACATTACCCAACGCGTAAAACTTGAAAGGGAAAAAGAATTGCTCATTGAGGAGCTTTCTACTTCGCTTGAAGAACTAAAAAAGTTTTCTTATATCACCTCACATAATTTTAGAGCTCCAGTAACCAATTTATTAGGAATTATAGACTTATTGGACACCTCTCTTATAGCCGATCCAACCACCTTAACCTTAATAGAGGGTTTTAAGCGTTCTACTTTAAAACTCAATGAAACTTTAGAGGATTTGATAGAAACCGTGGTATTAAGAGACCATAATAAACATATTTTTGAATGGATTTCCTTTGAAAATATTCTAGAAAAAGCGTGCTTAAACCTAAATCTATCTATCCAAAATTCTAAAACACAAATGGAGGCTAATTTTGAACATGCTAGAGGGGGAATATTCATTGGTAGTTTTATGGAAAGCATTTTCCAAAACTTTATTGCCAATTCAATCAAATTTGCTATTCCAAACCAACCCTTATATATCAAAATAAATTCGAAATTAGAAGGTGAAACCTTAACCCTTACTTTTGAAGACAATGGTTTAGGAATGAATTTAAGTAAAGTAAAAGATAAGCTATTTGGTTTATACCAAAAATTCCATAAAAACGATGATAGCAAAGGAATTGGACTTTACATAGTTAAATCGCACGTTAACGCCATGAGAGGGGTAATTAGCGTTAAAAGTGAAATAAACAAAGGAACCACATTTACAATGAAATTTAAACAATAGAATTATGATAAAGAATGTATTATTAATTGACGACGACGATGTAACCTTAATGATTTGTAGGTTACGATTAAAAAAGTCTAATTTCTGCGAGAACGTATTTACCGCATTAAATGGAGAAGAAGCTGTTCAATTTTTGGAAGACCAATTATTACTCCCATTAGACAAGCAGCATTTACCCGATTTAATTTTCTTGGACTTAAACATGCCAGTGATGGATGGCTGGACCTTTATGGATATTTATGAAAGTAGATTCAAAATACTCATGCCAACGCATGCCAAAATTGACATTTTAAGTTCTACCGTTGACCCAATGGACCATGAAAGGGCAAAACTATATGACAGTGTTCGTGGGTTTATTTCTAAACCCCTAACCGAAATTAACTTATCGGAATTAAAAGGCATAGAAACTTCCAAAAAAACCTAATACAATTATGCCTCCCACTTTTAATTATGTAATGTTGGTAGATGACGATGAAAACGCCAACATGATTTCTGAAATAAGGCTTAAACGTAGCAGTTTTTGCGAACAGATTATTACCGTAACCAATGGACAGGAGGCAATAGATTATTTTGAATCGCAGATTAATCTTCCTAAAGACCAACAAAAAATTCCAACCATTATTTTCTTGGATCTTAATATGCCAGTAATGGATGGATGGAATTTTATGAAAGAATTTGGAGAGAAATACAATAAGTATTTTCCCAATTGCACCATCATTGTTCTAAGCTCAACCATAGACCCCGTAGAAACAGAAAGAGCCTCATTTGAACCGCTGGTGATGGGCTTTATACAAAAGCCCTTGATGGGTGCCCACCTTTTAAAATTAAAAAATTCAAGAATGTTAAGAGATGAATTTCAAATAAAGATTGATTAAAAAAAAATTGGTTCAGACCTTTTTACCTTTAAAAAAATCAATCCAAATTACGCCTATAAATCCTGCGAGCAAGCAGAAAACCAATTGCAAAACAGTTAACTCGCAAAGCTGAAAAACTTGCCTTACAGGCTCAAAATATAAAGACAGCAATAGAATAAACAAAGACAGCAATAATATAACAGGCACCAATTTATTCTTGTATTGGATGGTATAAAAAATAGATTCCTTAAACGACCTATTCACCAAAGTTAGAAACAAATTGCTAAAGATAAGGGTAGAAAAAACTACGGTTCGAACCAATTCCTCTGAATACCCATAATGCCTGATAAACAAATACCCCGTTACAAAACAAACTGCGGTGATAACCAAACCCTGAATAATACTTAGCCTAAGCTCGGGCCATGAAAACAATGGGCTTCCCATTTGTGGTGGCGCCAATTTCATGGAGTTCTTTTCTATGGGTTCATTCTCAAAAATAATGGAACAGGTTGGTCCCATTATTAATTCTAAAAAGATAACATGTATAGGTGAGAACAACTCTAATCCAGGGCCTAGAACCAAAAAGGGCAACGTAACAATTAAGATAATGGGAATGTGAATAGACAAAATATAGCGAATGGCCTTGCGCAAATTTTCATAAATTCTTCGGCCCAATGCCACGGCATCTACAAGGTGACTAAGGTTATCATCTACTAAAATTAAAGAGGCCGTGTTGCGCGCAACCTCACTCCCACGTTTCCCCATGGCAATGCCAATGTGAGCAGCTTTTAAAGCAGGACCATCGTTTACGCCATCGCCTGTCATGGCTACAATTTCTCCATTTCTTCTTAGCGCTTCAATGATCCTTAATTTGGCTTCTGGAAACATGCGCGCAAAGATGGTTGTTTGCCTTACAGCCTCATCTAGCGAGCCATCGTCCATGGCCATTACTTCTGCACCACTCAAAGCCTTTGGGCCCTGCATTAACTCAATTTGTTCTGCAATAGAACAAGCGGTTTGCAAATGATCGCCCGTAATCATTTTTACCTTGATACCAGCCTCGTAAAACGAATGCAACACCTTTGCAATGCCGGCCTTTGGTGGGTCATAAAATGCCAATAATCCCAAGAACTCAAATTGAATTTCGTGTTGCGTTTTGGGCAGTTCTTGGTAAGATATATTTGAGCAACCTACGGCCAAAAGTCTAAAGCCGCGGGAGGCCTGTTCTTCTAGTATTACATGAATTTTATCCTTGTCGGTTTGGTTCAGACCGCATAAAGCTATTACCCCTTCTGCACTGCCCTTTACGGCCAGCACATATTCTCCATCTTGCTTTAAAAACATGTGAGTCATAATAGGTGGATCGCCACTTAAAGGATACTCATGCACCAATTTGGCATGCTTGCGTTCATCCTTATTAGTAAGCTTGCCATACCATTGGTGAATGGCCTTTTCCATGGGATCGAATGGGTCTACCTCAGACGACCAAACTGCATATTCAAGCACTTGGGTATAGCTTGGATTGGCGACACTAAAATCGTGCAACTGGTGCTCCTTAAAATCGTAAACAGCACGCAACTCCATGCGGTTATCGGTAAGAGTGCCCGTTTTATCTGCACAAATAACTGTTGCCGTACCCAGTGTTTCCACAGTATGTGGCGAGCGCACGATGACTTTTTTCTGGTACATGCGATAGGCGCCCAAGGCCATAAATGTGCTGAGGGCAACCGGAATTTCCTCTGGAATAACAGACATGGCCAAGGTGAGTCCGTGCAGCAAGGCATGCAATATCTCTTTCGATAAATACAGGTTAATGCCAAATACCAACACAAAAGCAATCATTCCGGCAATGACCAAGTTTTTTACAAAGCCTGAAATCTGCTGCTGCAAAGGGGTTTTAACCGTTTCAACCTCTAGTAATGACTTACCAATTTTGCCTAGTTCGCTAAAAGCACCCACAGCTGTAATGCAGGCTATGCAAGAGCCGGTTTGAACCAAAGTGCCCTGGAAAATTTTTTGATCAGCGTCTATATTTAAAGATTTCTCAACGGGCAAAGACTCGCCTGTTAAGATGCTTTCATTGACTAAGAAATCGTGAAGTTCGAGTAAAATGGCATCGGCCGGAACAACATTGCCATCTTCTAACAACAAAATATCGCCTACCACCAACTCCTCCGAATTTAACTCAATTAAATTTCCGTCTCGCCTTACTTTGGCTTTGGGACTGCTAAGTTTTTTAAGTGCCTCAACGGCATTGCGGCTTTTAGATTCTTGAAACAAGGATATGCCAGAAACAAGAATTAAGGCTCCAATCATTAAGAATCCTTCTTGGGGTTTCTCTAGTATAAAATAAATACTAGAAACGCCTAATAAAATGAGGAACAACGGCTCTAAAACCACGTCTTTTACTACATGAAAAAACTTGTTGTTCGACCCCTTTTCAATCACATTGCTGCCATGTAATTTCCTTGAGGCAATTACCTCGTTTTGGGTAAGACCTTGTTGCTGCTTATTTGTTTCCATGAAAGATAGGTTCAAACAAAGCTAAGCAATGTTTTATCTTGCCAACATGAGATAAATCAATAAACGCGGTAAAGTTAATACCTAGGACAATTAATATTTCCTTTTGGGTTTATTAAATTTGCGGTTGGGTTCTGGTCTTGTGGTGCGCGGCGAATAGATGGGTGCAGCACCAAGCGAGGCTGGCAAAGGCAATTTGGGAATATCTCTTTCAATGAGGCCCTCAATGGCATGAAAGCGACGTTGGTCCTTTTCATTGATAAAAGTAATAGCAGTACCTGTAGACTCGGCTCTAGCCGTTCTACCAATTCTGTGCACGTAATCTTCGGGGTCTGGCGGCACATCAAAATTCACTACCAAGTCTATGCCATCCACATCAATTCCCCGCGACAAAATATCGGTACCAATAAGCACTTGAACCTTTCTACTCCTAAACTCATTCATGAGATCTTCTCTTTCCTTTTGCTCCAAATCGGAGTGAAAAGATTTAGCCTTTAAGCCAATTTTTTTCAATTCAAATTGCAAGCTTTTTACCTTCTCTTTGGTGCCTGCAAAAATGATCACACTTTTAAAAACGGTTTCTTTAAAAATCTCGCCCAACAAAGGAATTTTCTGATTGTCGTAGGTGAGATACGCCTTTTGCAAAATGCCTTCTGCTGGTTTAGAAATGGAGATGCTTATTTCCTCTGGCTTATATAAAATCTTGGAAGCCAAGGTGCGAATTTTAGGCGGCATGGTGGCAGAAAAAAGCAAAGTTTGTCTGTCTTTTGGCAAATAAGATATGATGCGCACAATATCGTCGTAAAAACCCATATCGAGCATTCTATCTGCCTCGTCTAAAATCAAGTGTTCAAGTTTATCGAACTTAATATCGCCTGATGCCAATTGAGAAATTAACCTACCTGGCGTGGCTATTATAATATCTGCACCCGTTTTTAGGGCCTTTTTTTGCTGATCCCAAATGGCACCATCTCCCCCACCGTAAATGGCAATAGAACTTACGGGTACGTAATAACTAAATCCCTGTACTTGCTGATCTATTTGCACAGCTAACTCGCGGGTTGGAGCTAATATTAATGTGTTTAAGTGGCTATGATCTGATTCTACTATTTTGTTAATAATGGGCAGTACATAAGCGGCCGTTTTGCCTGTGCCCGTTTGCGCACAAGCAATTAAATCTTTGTGTTCAAGTATAACTGGAATGGCCAATTCTTGAATGGGAGTTGGCTTTGAAAACCCCATGGCGTCTAAAGCGTCCAAGAGTCCGTGGTCGAAATAAAAATCGTCGAATGTCAAAATTGTTTTTTTTGCAAGTTAATGAATTTGAATGGATGAATGGGTTAAAATATACACACTTGCGCCAACTGTTTTAAACTGCTGTTCAATTTGTATGCCACTAAGGTTTAGTTGATCCAAAATTTCTTGTTCTATTTCTGGTGTTTGGTGGGTAAATAAAAGCCATGTTTTACCTTTTATTTCTGAACCAATTTCTAGTCCGTATTTGCGGTGATCATCGTGGTGCATTTTACCCTCAATTACCCGTGATGGAAGAATTTCCATGGCTTGTAAATGTGTTTGCTTATAGTAAGTAAAGGCAGGCAAGGCAGCATAATAAACATAGATCGATTGAACCTGCTTCTGTTGAGCGGAAATGTATTGTAATGCCTCCTTTATCTCTTCGCGTTTAAACTGCTTTTTGTTTAAGAAAATGAAGCTTAACCCTAGTAATGGCAAGGCAATACTAAACGCCAAAATCCAGGATGATTTTTGAAAAAATAGAAAGTTCACTTGAAACAAATCGAAGCCAAAAGCCATCAATAGTATTCCAGGTGTAAACAAATAAAGCACCAATCTGGTATCGAAAGGATAAAGTTTTAAAGCCGATAAACCGAGGTGACAAAATAAGGGCATGAGCAACAAGACAAGTAGGGAATATTTTTTGGTTCGAACCAATTTAACTATGCCCAAAATAAGCAAAAACAAAGGGATTGTTAAGGCCACCAATTTAGGTATGCCAAAATTGGTTTTTAAGGTGATTACCTTCTGAAGGTAAAAAGGGAAAAACTCGCTAGAAAATGGATTTATGGGAATGAATCCTTGCAAATCGTTCCAATAACCAGTCATCACTTCTTGGGAAGGATGATGAGCCAGAAAAAGAAAATAATAACCAGCAAAAGTGAGTATCCAGGTACTAAAAACCATTGCCAAAACAACCAAGTTGCGGCTTTTCATTTGCCAATTTTGTATGCATAAAAAACATATTACTGCAAACAAAATCATAGGTGCTGTGTTCGATAAAAATATTCCAAACACTCCTGTTAAGGTCAATATTAAATAGTGTGGTGGGGAATATTGCTTTGGCATTACGACCAAAAAATAACAAAGGTTTATCAAAGCTACATCTACAATATACTGCTTTACTTCTCCCGAAAAATAAAGCAATTTTGGATTGAACGCAAACAATACCAGCGCAAAGATTTGGGTCAAACCGTTTGAAAATAATTTGGCCACAAGCGATTTAAAAAGAAAGATGGCAGCGATAAAACTCAGCAAAGGAAAAATGCGCAATCCCAATTCAGAATTGGGAATGAGCCAAGAAAAAAGTTTCTCTATTTCTAAAAATAAGATGGGTGCTACTTGGTTATAATCGAGCGGAAACAATAAACTGTATGCACTTTTTTGAATGATATTTAAAGCCAACATGGCCTCGTCGACCCATAGACTGCGGCAATACAAAAACTGTATAAGGGCCAGCATTGCCGATACAATTAGGATGGCGCTTAGCACAAACTTGGCAGGTAATTGGAACTTCATGCTGCTAATTTTTGGTTTTACACAGATTTTGTAGTTTGCATTAATTGGTTCAGACCGAATAACAAAGATACTTATTAGGGTATAAAACAAAATCGGTTCAAACCAAATTAATTATTTGTTATACCTGCATTTTCCTTGGCTTTGCGCTTGCCTCTAAAAAACAAAAATAGGTTCAAAAATAGCATGAGGCCAAGGTAAATTGAGAACCAACCCACCTTGTTGCTTAGCACTTCAATTAGGCTTCTGGTCGATTCAATTTCATACGCGATATACATCATAATTAGGGCAAAACCAACATTTAGCAGATAAAATCCAACCTTAAATAAATGGTTGGTGGCATCGGCAATTTCTTCCCTGCCTTTAAAAATATCTACCATAAAAATTCTTCCATTGTTAAACAAAACATTGGCAACATAAATGGTTAAGCCAATAGTTAAAGGCAAGTAGATGGAATAAGCCATCACAACAAAATTTGTGTTCATTTTATTTTTTATTTATAGGTGAATGAATTGAAAAAAGTTTCTGAATGGTTGGGGTAAATGAGGCAAAGATAAACAGGTTAAAATAGTGCAAAATACCGAGTCCCATTAGCAATATGCCTAACCTAAAAACAAGTATTTCGAACAGTTGAATATAAGAAGTTAGGTCGCCAAAAAAATTAATGGAAATGCTGGCATAGCCTAAATTTACGAGGTAATATCCATACAATAAAAATTTATTTACGGTCTGAACCAATAATTCTTGCTGGTGAAAAGCGTTCATTAAAAACGGCAAACCATGGCGATTTAAATTCTTTCCAATAACAATGGTGATATAATAAGTTGCAGGCAAATACAAACAATAAGCAAGGATATTATAGGCAAACATGGGTTATTTAATTATAGGTAAAAATGAGGTTATATGAATAGGCAAGTGCCATTGCGATTATTTGAGTAATTTGAGTAAAGTGCCAAAGAACCAACTCTCATCGGCTTTAAGCATAACCTCTACCGACTTATCCATTTTACCCACAAATTTTCCGAGTTTACCAACGGTATCAATAAAGGCTTGGTGTTCTAGATTTGACTTTGTTCCTTCAAATTCTTGCAACTGAATAAGCGCTTTAAGCACGGGTTCAATTTCTCTGCGTTTTCTTTCTTTTGCAATGCGACGGGCAATTTCCCAAATGTCTTTTTCTGCCACAAAATACTCTTTCCTATCCCCTGCTATCAGTTCCTTGCTTACCAAAGTCCAGTTAATTAAGTCGCGCAAATTCATGTTTGCATTGCCTCTAGAGATACTCAACTCCTCCATCACATCCTCTGTAGTTAAAGGCTTGGGAGCAATTAGGAGAAGCGCGTGCACTTGCGCCATGCTGCGGTTTATGCCCCACTCGCTACCCAAAGTTCCCCAGGTTTTAATGAATTGTTTTTTAGCATCTGGAAATTTCATGTTGTTTCGATTTGACCCAACAAATGTAATACAATTTATTAAACTTTCAATATTTATTGAAAGTTTAATAAATTAAAATTGGAATGGGTTGATAATTAGGGGGGGGTTATGCAAAAATAAATATGACATAATTAAATCTACTCTGCTTGATATCACATTGTGCTTTTTTTGTGCAAAATATAAATATTGCATAATACAAGTGTTTAAGAAATAATTTTGATTTATCGAAAATAATGCGAATTTTTTACTGCTACTAAATTATATACCTAAATTCAAGTTCCAAATCCATCAGATGATTACATCAACATTAGCGTACATAATAATTCTGAATCATCCCATTTTATGGGTCAACTGCTAAACCTGAATGGTGGAATAATAAAAGACTTCACTTTTAGTTCGTATTCCGCAAGGATTGAAACCAGCAATTTATCTGAAGGTGTTTACCTAATTAAAGTTGATGACGGCAGCAAATTCTATTTTAGAAAGGTGATTATTTTTTAGGCTCTATGTCTTAGCACAAACGATAAAACTTTGGTCAGGTAAGGCCAAAAAATAATTGTTCAATAGCCATAAATTGTCAAATGGTAAAACAATGGAATTTATTGGTATTGGAGGATCATTAATTGGTGCAGTTTTTTGCAGGAAAAACAAACAAATAATAAAGTAACAAATAGAATTTTATGAACCGTTTTCATAATTTCCCAAAATCAAAATGCATTAACTAAGCTAACGATTTAATCTCATATATGAGTACACTCAAAAAAGCTAAATTTTAATGAATTCGACTTTTCAAAAACCTCTTTTCAAGGAAGTTCCAAGATGAAACGGCTAGGGTAATTAGTAAAAAAATAAGCAGAATAGCGACTAGAAATGGATTGTACTTTTCAAATAAATGCAAATCTGTGAACAGTTGAATGAGTGGAAAATGGAAAATATAAATGCCGTAGGAGAAATCGCCATACATACCAAAATTATTGAGCGGCTTAAATCCATAGGCAAAAAACATAATGAGAATAGCCATTGCCATTGGTCGAAGAATTTCTAATTGAAAATAATATTCAACACAAAAAATAAATATACTTAATGGCAGGAATAACGACCTCCTACTTTCAACCCAATTTCGGTTTAAATATAGCAAAATACCTGCTGTAAAATAGGTTAAAAAACCTGGCATTTGGTGCTGAAGGGTCTCAAAAAAACTAGCTCGGGCGGGGTATAAAAGTGCCAGAAAAAAACAACCATATTGATAAATCAAACCCAGCAAATAATAAGCCACCAAGATACTATTTGGCCTTTTAATGCGACTCAAAGGATAAAGCAATAAGGGAAGAACGAGGTAAAAAGTAACTTCCACTTTGATTGTCCATAATGCACCGTTGATGGAGCAATAAATATTATGTAGAAATACACCTGGAAGGCAAGGTTGAATAAAATTGACAAAGAACAAATTAGCAGCTAAATATTTCCTAAAATCGGAATGAGAAAAATATTCATTCAGGGGTAACGAACTAACCATACTCAAAGCTACTGCTGAAAATAAAACAACAAATAGGTATGCCGGTAGCAAGCGCCTAGCTCTTTTAATTAAATAGCTACTCAAGCTTTTCGACTTTAAATAACTCGCACTAATTAAAAAACCACTGATAATAAAAAACCCTGTTACAGAGATATGGGTATCAAAAAATGGTTTTAAAAATTTAAGCTCAGGTGCTAAAGATAAATCAACAATATGAGATAGCACTACTACAAAGGCAAAGGCAAACCTTAAAAAATCAAAATTATTTTTTTCCATGACTTAGGCCAAATTAATTTAGATGGTAGCAATTACCTTTAGTTCTATGGCTATTGGTGTGGGCAAACAATTTATTTCTATGGTTGTTCTGCAAGGCGGATCAATGGCAAAATACTCTGCCCAAAGTTTATTGTAGGTAGGGAAATCATCTTTCATATTGGTGAGAAAAACGGTTACATCCACAATGTTCTCCCATTTGCTACCACTGTCTTCTAAAATGTTTTTGATGTTGTTAAAAACTGAGCGCACCTGTTTTTCAATATCGTAACTGATGATGTTTCTGTTTTCATCGAGCTCCACACCTGGAATGATTTTGGTTCCTTTTTCTCGTGGACCTACTCCCGACAAAAACAATAAATTGCCCACGCGCTTTGCGTGCGGATAATGGCCAACTGGCTCTGGAGCTTTGGATGAATGAATACTCATTTTTAAAAAAAATTAAACAAAAGTAAAAAACTTTATGTAAAGCCTATTTAATAAAATCATCTTTAGAATGAATTGGTTTTAAATAATTAAAAAATCTATATTGAAAAAGCTTCAATAAAGGTTTAAGTAACATGGTATACCATTTAGGTTTCAACTCATTAATTGTCCAAGCTTTTCTATCCTCTATATTTGCTTTCAGTCGGTTCAAAAAGGAACGATTGCTAGCGCCACCAGTGCGCATCAGCACAAAGAATTTTGGAATATAATGCACCTTAATTCCATTTTTGAAAATAAGCCTGAGCATCAATTCATAATCTGCGGCACTTTTTAAGCTTGTATTAAAGCTTCCATATTTTTCGTATACCTCTCTTTTTGAAAAAAAAGCTGGATGAGGAGGCATCCAACCTCTATAGAACTCTTTCTTTTTATAAAATCCAGAATCCCAAAGCCGCGCAATTTTGTTCGGATTACCTTCATTCACATAATACAGATTAGAATAAACAGCATCGCATTGCTGCTTTTCAAAGGCTTCCACCACTTGTGAAAGCACCCACGGATTGGCATAAAAATCATCGGAATGTAGCAATGCTATAATCTCCCCTGTAGCCATTGAAATTCCCTTATTAATGGCAAAATAAACCCCCTCATCGGGTTCAGAAATAAACTTGGTTATTTGATCTCCAAAAGAAAGTACGGTTTCAACGGTACCATCTTTTGAGCCACCATCCACCACAATATATTCTATTTCTACATTCTCTTGAGAAAGCACAGAACGAATGGCATCTTGGATAAAAGCTGCATTGGAAAAAACTGCTGTGATAACGGATACCTTCATTTTAGGTTTCCATTAATGGTGGTTCGAACAGGATCAAAAAACCACCCATATTTGTTAAAATATTTGAAAGCCGATTGAATATGATAAACCAGTAGTTTAAAAACTTTATAAGAGCCTTTTTCATACTTATGAATGATACTCACCTCAGGATAATACATCGTTTGAAACTGGTTGTTTATCCTTCTGCTCAAATCGGTATCTTCTAAATACATAAAGAATCGTTCATCAAAAAGGCCTACTATCTTTAATACATCTACACGCAGTAGCATAAAACATCCTGATAAATTTGGAACTTCCATTTGTTTATTGTAATCCTTATGCTTTAACTCATATTGGTTCAGCCTGTATTGCAATTTATTTTTCAAAAAACCCGGTATGAACCTACGCATAATTAAATCAAAAGGTGTTGGAAATAATTTGCATAAATATTGAATTTCGCCACTGCCATATAAAACCTTTGGCATTAACAAACCAATATTGGGCGATTGATCCAAAAATGTCATCATTTGAACTAGTGCCTCACCTTCAAATACAATATCTGGATTTACAACCAGATGATAACTTGATTGGTTCAATATTTTCCTAATGGCTAAATTGTGTGCCCCTCCATAACCTAAATTTTCCCCTGTAAAGACATACTGAAGTTGGGGCTTTTGGGGCAATTGCGACGATAAATGATCTGTTGGTGAATTATCAATTATAAAGAGCTTGTGTGCAAATGGCAAATTTAATACGGTATGAACCAATGCTTGAATTGACTCAAATGAATGGTTAAAAACCACCAAAGAAACACTTAATTTTATTTCACTTCCCACTTAACAAATTAAAGGAGTTCATTTTACAATAACGAAAATAACCAAATACATTATCCAATTTTCTCAAAAACTCCATATACACAATAGGAAGCTAAATTTTTGCTAAACAAGTTGGATTTAAAAAAGGTAGGTGTATACAAAAAACGAATGTTTTTAAAACCAAATTTGAGAAGTAATTCTTTCATTTTAGCCTCGTCGTAAAATATCTTATGGTCGGAGTCCATTGTATAACCTTTTATTCCTGGCACACCTATTAATAATCTGCCACCAATTTTAAGCACCCGTTTAGCTTCATTTAAAGTTATTTCAGGATGGGTTAGGTGTTCCAAAACATTGTCTAGTATGGCACCGTCAAAAGAAGCATCTTCTGCCGGAAATTGGTTGTTTTCTATTAGTGCCGCAGTTAAACCATTCTCCATGCAATATTTCACATTAAAAGGATTTATGTCAATACCAACACTATTGGCATTAACAGAAAGGTAATCACCAATACCGCAGCCTATGTCGAGCACTTTTCCAGGCAAATACCTTCCTATGTATGGGTAACCAATTTTGGTTCTATAAAATAGGGCGAAATTACTTCTGGTTTTAAGGTAATTAAAATAATCTTCTTCGGTCATGGCGAGCTAATAAAATGCGATAATACAAAAAATTATCATAAGGAGTCTATTGATTAACCATACTTAAATAGGCATTTTGATAAAGAGAGATCATATTTTTTATAGAAAAATACTCTCCACTATAAATTTCATCGACAGATTCTTCTTTGAGCAGAACTCTTAGCCCTAACTCATCTCTAGGCTTAAAATAGGAAACCTGCTCAGGATTATTTAAAAATATTTCTTGGTGCGGAGGTAAATTAGTAACCAAACATTTTAAACCACACATAGCTCCCTCTAAAACAGATAGGCCTTGCCCTTCTGAAATGGATGCAGAAATCAGAAAATTGGCTGCTTTATAATAAGAATCTATCTGTGAAACTTGACCTTCAAACCTAACTTGATGATTTGCAAATTTCTTACAACTATCCAATAATGGACCTTTACCCAATACTAATAAAATAGCATTCTTTAGTTCTGCATTTACAAAAGCTTGAATTACTAATAATGGGTCTTTTCTTTTATTTAAATCTCCCGCTAATACATAAATTTTAGCATCAATTGGCAAATTTAACTTCTTTCTAATCTGAACCTTTTCTGCCTTTGTTACCTTACAAAAAACATCAGTTGGGACAGCATTTTCAATAACTATTACACTCATATTTTGGCCATATAAATCTCCTAGAGATTTAGAAACCACACTCCTAACTTGTGCGTTTTTAAAAGATTTTAATTCTCTATTTGCAAAAATATTCCCTAAAATTTTGCCATAAACTACAGAATGATTATCATAAATGAAACCATGAACTGTAACCATTCTGTTATAATTAGACAAAAATTTGCCAGAAAAATATGTCCCTCGAAAACTATGACTATGAATAATATTTGGCGCAATTTTTTGTACCATATCTTTTAAAGGGGCACCTAAATTAATAAGTGATTTAAATCGCGAGATATTAAGTGAATGTAAATTAACCCCAATATCTACAAATTCATCCCACATTGAGTTTGCTGGTTCCGGCGAAAGGGTTAAGATATGCAGTTCAAACTGACTATTATCAATATTTTTACAGATATGAAAAATAACATTAGTAAGTCCTGAACGCTCCAATGTAGAGTTAATAATTAAGATCCTAATCATGCTATAATTTAAATAATATTATTTAAGAATTTAAATATGACAATTTATTCCAAAATAATGAAAGTGAACCAATGTTTCAAATATAAGAAAAAACATGGGTAGCAATAATTAATTGATGAACTCAGCTATGTTTAAATGGATAAATATTTTATTTTTTTGTTTTTAATTAATACTTCTATTTTGTTCTAAAAAATGCAATAATTTATTACCAATTGTAGTTGGCAAAAAACACAACAAGGCAGCAACAAGCAACTTTATTTTATTGGGGTAAAAATATATTTTTTTGTTTCTAAAAAACTGTTGAGCACTTAAGCGATTGCCACATTTAATATTTGCAATTAAACTTACAAATAAATGTTTGGCTATAAAAGCGCTAAAATCCTTTTTTAATTCTGCCTTTTTAGAATCAGCATAAACAGATTCGAGTTTGGCTATTACTGGTAGTTCATGTAATAAATAACTTGGAACATTACTTCTATTTATAGCTCCCAATTGATAAGTACTTCCGCAATAGTTACTGATATAAACGGGATATTTGAGAAAAATTCTTACCCATAATAATATGTCTTCTCCACAAAAAATAGCAGTATCAAAACTCCCCATTTCAAGCAATATTTCCTTTGAAATACAAACCGAGTTGGAATTTACGGGAACATCTGCCTCATTGTAACTTTTAAAGAAGTTTACTAATCGGTTGTAATTCCCTTCAGTTACAACACCTAACAGTTTTCTTGATCTTACCTGATTAAATGCATCACTAATTTGATAACTATTGCTTAGAATACCCGCTTTTGGGTACAATTGAATCATCTTTACCAATTCCATTAAATGGTCTTTTTCCCAAAAATCATCTGCATCTAAAAAGCAAATCCTTGAAAATTTAGCTTGACAAATTCCGCAATTTCGAGCATTAGAAACACCCCTATTGGGCTCAGTCAACAATATTAAACGCGGGTCTAATATATCTTTAATTTGCTCTTGCCAATTGTCGCTTGAACAATTATCAACCAATAATAACTCCAAATCTGGCATACTTTGGTTTAAAACAGATAAAACCGATTTATGCAAATAAGGTGCCTTGTTAAATAAAGGCATGATTACACTAATCATTCTTGTGGCATGTTTTTAATCGTTTTACTATTTCTAAATTTTACCCTTCTATACAATTTATATAGACTTTCATTTTTCTCCATCCTTATTAATATCCAAACTCGAAATTTTAGTATTATAGAATGGATTTCCAATTGCAATTTATTAAAAATCGAACCATATTTAGAAAGAATAAATCGATCCTCCGCGATCATTTTTGCAAAATTTGATTTACTTGAAGATTGTCCTTCTTCGTTATAAAAAGCCATTTCTTTGTGCAAATATTGAAAAGCCTTACCTCCCCTTTGATAAAATAACTTTGTGAACCACAAGGCATCAGCTTTTAATGGACAATTAACAAATTGATATAAGCCATTTAGATCAAAAGCATTTCTACGTATTAATGTGGCTTGGTGATTAAGTGATAATATGCCATGTTTAAAATTCCTTTTTATATTTTGATTGAAATATTTACGGTAAACCAATTTACCTCTAAAAACACGAGTATTCCCATACAAAACAAGTGTAATTTCGTTAATAGGTTCTATAAATATTTCATCTAGTAAATTTGGATTTTCAGGAACACTATCGCCCATATTCATAAACCAAATCCAATCACCAGTGCATGCTTTTATGGCTTTGTTCATGGCATCATAAGGTCCTTTATCTTTCTCTATTATTTGGCAGTTAATTTTAGATGAATACTTGCTTAATATTTCAAATGTTCCATCTGAGGAACAATTGTCTACCACAATTATCTCTAAATTGGGGTAATTTAATTTAAGAATACTTTGCAAAGTTGTTTCTGCCACCTCTTTTGATTGATAGGATACCGATACAACACTTACTTTGGGTAAGAAATTTGTTTTACTTGGAGCATTTTCTCTATTAACCATCATTTTTCACCCAATGCAAAATCCATAGCTAAACCGATTGCTTCTCCCAATGCACGTTTTTCTCGCTGCTCAATTTCTTGTAATTCGTTCAAATTAACTTCAGGTAAATTCATCATTTCAAATAATTTATCTGCAAAATCATCTGGATTTAATGCCTCAAAAAACAAACAATTACTTTTATTTATTTCTTTGTTCACAAGAATATCACTCAATAAAACTTTTTTGCCCATTGCAATGGCCTCATAAGCTGAGCCGCCTCCGGGTCCGCCTTCAAATAAGGTAGGCTGAACCAAACCTATGGCTTTGGCCATCAAATACTGCTGTTCATTTTTGCTTATATATCCTAGCAAGTGAACCCGATTTTGAATATTATTATCTATTAATAACTTCTGTAATTCAGATAAATATTTGGGGTTCCGATAATCATACATTTCTCCTGTACATAACAAATGAACATCTGTATTAGCATATTTATTATAGAATTTTGCCAAACCTAAAAATGCAGTTTTGTGGTTTTTATGTTGCCAAAATTGATTTGATATAATAAAAAACTTTTCAGGAATATTTGGAAAATGGTTGATATTATCTATTTGAACTACCCGATTTGAATAAAGTGGACAAAAAGGTAGGCTAACTATCTGCGCATTTGAATTTGGGGAAAACTGCATTAAATCCCTTTTAACTTCTAGTGCATTTACGAGGATTACTTTTGCATCCAATGACATTTCTTTAAAAAATTTATTACGCAATTTTATTTCTTTCAACTTAAAAAATTCAGGGTAATAAGTATGTTGAAAATCGTAAATATAGCCTACCCAAGGAATTTGAAAAGATTTTCCAGGAGAATAGAAGCAAGGTAATACAACATCTATTTGTTTATTTTTGAATATTGTTTCCAATTTACTTTTGTCATAATTAAAAATCACAACCTCTAATTCACATATGGTTAAAAAACTTTTAACTGACTCTTCTATATCCAAAGGTTTTTGAACTTTTAAACTAAACTTTTCCCTCTGATATAAAATATTAATTATGCGCTTAATTTCTAATTTAAAAGTATCAAGTTTACTTGTTTTTTGTAGCGGAATAAATAAAACTATTTCCAACTTTCTTTCCTCTTGAATAGTCTTCAATCCATTCAAGAGAATTCTAATAAAGTCTATTCCACCGCCCCATTCTATAAATTTTTCAGTATATAATCCAACCCGCATTTTATTTCAATTTTCTGGCCGGAACTCCTACATAAGTTCCAGGTTCATTAATACTTTTATTAACCACACAACCTGCACCAATAATAGTATTATGGGCAATGGTTACTTTGTCTAAAATAATTGCTCCGGTACCAATAAATGTGTTATGACCAATTTGTACATTTCCTGAAATCCTACATCCAGGGGATATTGTTACGAAGTCACCGAATTCACAATCGTGACCAATAGTATTACCAATGTTCAAGTAGTTGAATTCTCCTATCTTAATATTGCACATTAGCACATTTCCTGCCGCAATAAATGTGCCTTTACCAAATTGTACCGAACTTGGTCTTTCATCCCTAATGATTGAAGGATGCACTAATGAGGGGAAATTTATTTGAGTATACTTTACCAATTGATTAAAAAAAATTCTTCTTAATAAACCATCACCAAACCCTAAATAAACTGAACAATCTGTTAACATTGTAAGTCGATTAAAAAAATTTGATTCATTTATTACTTCTTTTCCTTGAATTTTCGAGCCAATCTGGTTCAGCCCAACAAAATGGGTATGCCCCCTAACAGGCTTTCCAGATTGCTGTATATCAGAAATAAGCCAATCTATTTCTCTGGCAGCACCGCTTGTCCCAAAAATTACATTCATCACTTATAGGATATTATTTGATCACAAATAAAACGAACATCATCAATTTTTAGCAAGGGATAACTTGGCAAATTAATTCCTCTCCAACCCAGATCTTCTGCTACAGAAAATTTCTGATAATTTTTACTGTACATTGGCATTGTATGAACCGGAAAAAACAAAGGCCTCGTTTCTATTCCTGCTGCTGCCAAATGCGATCTTAAAGGATCTCTATCTTTGGAATCTTTAACCAAAACTGATACCATCCAATAAGTATGCTTGCTATTTTTGCCTTGTTGGTGTATTTCTACATCAGCCTCTTTAAGGAAATCCTTGTACCATTGAGCGATTTGAATCTTTTTTGAAATAAAAGTATCAATTTGCTCAAACTGAGCCAATCCAATTGCGGCACAAATATTTGTCATGCGATAATTATAACCAACCACATCATGCCAATATTGCCGGTGTTGCGCTAAACCTTGTCCCTTAAAATGATTTACTCTTTGATGTAAGGTTTCATTATTTGTTAAAACCATTCCGCCTTCTCCCGTAGTTATAGTTTTATTACCAAAAAAACTAAAGGTAGAAATATCTCCGAATGAACCTAAACGTTGATTTTGAAATTCTGACCCTATCCCTTCTGCACAATCTTCAATTAAAAACAATTGATTCTGCTCACAAATTTGTTTTAATGCTACCATATCGCAAGGTTGCCCATACAAATGTACGGCCAAAACGCATTTTGTTTTACTTGTAATTTTTCTTACTACATCTTCTGGATCCATTTGCCAAGTATCAGGCAATGAATCTACAAAAACAGGCTTGGCGCCAACATAGGAAATTGCATTTACAGAGGCTATATAAGTAAGTGTAGGAACTATTACCTCATCTCCTGATCCAATGCCTAAGGCAAGCATGGCCAAATGAATAGCTACCGTTCCATTTGAAACTGCAGACGCATGTTTGCAACCAATAAAACCAGAAAAGGCTGATTCAAATTCACCAATAAATTTACCTTTTGATGAAATCCATGTTGTATCGATACATTCATTAACATACTTCTTCTCATTTCCACTTAATGAGGGTTTATATACAGGTATTCTAATTTCCATTTTTTATCCAAATTAATTTAGTGTAAATAAGTAAGAATGGCAAAATAATTCAATTTATCCAAATTCCTCGTGCCTTTTTATAAATAAGAAAATAGCATTGAAGTGGACCAATAATGGCACTAACCAATAAACAAATAATATTAGAAACCAAAACTCCATTTACTCCTAATCCAGGCAATTTACACATAAAGACCGAAAGTGGTATGCTTACAATACTCAAAATTACAGACGCAATTAGCTGAACACGCAAGGCTCCAACCCCATTTAAAAAGTAGGAGAAAATATTATTAAAACTGCTTAAAGAAGCAAAAACTCCATACAATATAACCAATGAGGAAAAATGAATGCGGTTGCTACCTAACCAAAACTGAGCTATTTCATCAAAAAAGAATACCATACCAAGAATCATTGCAAAAAACAAAGACCAAATAAACAATAATCGTTTTATGGTAACCCTTATCCAAGCAAAATCATTTTTATGATAGGCTATCGTAAATCCAGACCAAAATGGACCCAAAACTATCAAATATCCCATCATGGGTATAGAAAATAACTTATTAAGAACACTTAAATCAACTACATATTGTGGTCCAAAAAGCTGAGAAACTACCATGTTATTCGCTGCAAATAGTAATACAAATGCAATCTGAATAAAAAAGAACTGAAGTCCTTTGCCAAACAAAACTTTACTTAAAGAGAATTTTATGTGCAAGAAAGAAGGCCTAAAATGCTTTAAGCTATTAAAACCATAAAAATAAATATGACCTAGAATAAATATAAAAATAGGTGAGAAACTAAAAACAAAACTAATCCAAAACAAAGATTTTATTTCATAAAAACTCAACAGCCAAGTAAATACCAATATTAAAATATTTGAAAAAAAATCGATAAAAGTGCTAGCACCAAACTGTTGATTAGCAATCAATGTGGATGTTAAAACGGAAAAAAAAAGTTTAAATCCAAAAGCAATAAACACAAACTGAATTACCCACTGAAAAGTATTAATGCTAATTTTTGATGTATTAAATACCCCGGTCCAACTAATAAAAGGGAAAAATAGTTCAAATAAAACTAAGAAACCAATAGAAACAATACCAGTAAGTGCATAGGTTGTGCTTAAATATTCTTTGGCCTTTTGCTCATCGTTTTCAGCCAATGATAAGGCAAACAAATTTTTTAACCCATTGCCTAATCCAATATCTAAAAAATAAAACCAAGATATCACTGAGGTAATAGTTTGCCACGTTCCAAATTCTTCTTTAGTAAGTAATTTAAGTAAAATAGGCACCAATAACAAAGAAATTACTGCTACACTACCTCTGGTAAAAAAGGAAACAAGCACGTTTAGTGCCATCGTATATGACCTGCCCTTTGTGGATAGGTGTCTAAAATATGATATCAAATTATTGAACAAACTCCTCCTTCCCAATAGATTCAAGTTTGTAGGCATACTTTATATCAGTATAAAAAAAAACGAAAAATGTTATGGCATAATAAACCGAATTAGGCTGTAAGGATAAATGGATAAATAATGCCAATGTTATTACCGCTAATTTTACAGTTTTAGAACGCAAAAAACTCAAATAAAAAATATAAAAAATAGGAATGGTTAAGGCACCAAATTGAACCAATAAAAATAAGAAACCTATATGGGGCTCATGCGCACTGGTAAAATTTGCCCACCTAGAAGCAAAATTTAATATACCCGGTCCAAAAAGAAAGTAACTTTCAGATAAAAACAATATCCCTTGATATATGGAGTTTTGCCTATCAATGTTACTTTGTAAGGCTTTGTTATCAGAATTATTCAAAAACCTTCCTAAAGCAGAATATGGATTTGATTCAGAATAATCAAAAATTTGTTGATTAAAAATAGTGAACAATATTATCAAGCCGCCAAATACCAATAACACCTTTTTTACCTTTTGAAAACTCATTTTCTTAAAAAATAAGTAACTTAAAAATAAAAGTATGATAAGTGCACCTTGCCTTGAACCACTTAATTCATTAAAATATATAACTACCAAAAAAAACATGGACAGGTACACAATTTTAAATAGGTTTACTTTATTAAAATATTCCTTAAAATAAACAGCAAATAACAAAATCATACTACAAGCATAGGAATTGCTGTCGATTAAGCTCCCAGCTATTCTGGCAACTGTTCGTTTTTCTACATTAGGAGAAAGCATAAAAGTCCATAAATATGGTTGGTAATATTCAAACAAACCTTGTATTATGAGAATGATAATCGACCAAAAAGCAAGTTGTTTAATCCAATTCAAAAGGGAATTTTTGTCTGTAAAAAGTAGATAGGTCCAAGTAAAATAAAAAGCATACCAAACAATACGAATCAAATCATTAAACCTTGCCTCACTTTCATAAATCATGTAATCAAAGGAAAATAGAAACAATGAAAAAAAAGCACATAAAATTACATACCAATTAATTAATAAATATGCTGCCTTTGTTGTGTTCCAATTCACAAAAGTATAATAAATAGAAAAAAACATACATATTCCAATAAGCAATACATTTGGAATTTGAGTCAGCCCAGATAAAAGATATAAGTTATTTAGTATAATTAAACCTATCCCAAAGTTCAATGCTTTTTGCAATGTTTTCATGCGGGCATCTAACTAATAAAAAACTGTTTATTAGATTGCCAAATTTGCCATAAATAAATTATTGTAAAAAAAATAATTCCCAGTAAAAGCATCCCAAATCCTGCTAATGAACTATACACAACTTTAGATTTGAACTTGGCTTCCAATGGCAACATTGGCCCATCTACCACCTGAAAAACAGGCCTTTCTTGCTCTAAATTAAATTTGGCAACTTCTTTGTTTTTAATCACCTCAGCATAAAATAAATACAAAATTTCCAACTTTCTACGCAACCTGTTTTCACTTACTTTTCCAATAAATTTATTTACCTGAAAATTATCGTCAATGGTTGTTGCCATTTGCCCTTCTAACAATTGCAATTCTAGTCTAAGAGAATCCTCTCTGTAACTTATCAAGTCATAATTAGTTTGTAATGACTTAATTGCAGAAATAGCATAAAAACTAGATAATTCATTGAAAACAGATTGTACAAAATCTTTGGCAAAAGATTCATCAGAAAATTCAAAACTAACAAACATCATTCCACTATTTTGAGAGCCCACCAAGCTCGCAACTTTCTTTTTATAGGAGTCTACCGAATATTTTTTTGAAAGCAAAACGAGTTGAACTAATTGATCCAATGCCTTATTTTCCGGTAAGGAAAGAGTGCTGATACTCCTTGCTTTAAATGAATTAAATTGATTCAATATAGTATCTTTAGTCCAAGCTTCCTTTAATTTTCGGATTGCAATAAGTCTGTCTCCTAATGTTTCTCCATTATCATTTATACTTAATAATGCACCGCCAATTATACGCTTGGAGTACCCTAAATAAAACACCCTATCCTCAGATACATTTAAGCCAGATTGCCCTCCCAATCCTAACTGTCCTGCCAGGGCATTCAAACTACCTACACCAACAGATTTTGAATCATTAAGCAAAAAAACTAATTTAGCTTCATAGGTTGGCTTTTTTAGAATAGAATAGCATAAACCAATAAGTATTCCAATTAGGGTAAATGTCAGAATTATCTTTAGTTTTTTAGCCAAAAAGGTAAAATAATCCCTTGTTAACTCAACCACCTTTTCACTTGTAAATTGACTCTCATCCATATCCCTATTTAGTTAAAGTGGATAATATAAACACCATGCTTGTTAAACTAGTTGCTATTGTTACTAATTCTATAGCAGAGATAGACTTCCTTTCATCTCGAAGAGGAATTACAATTTCTGCTCCTGGTTTAACTTTTGGATACACCTTGAAAAACAAAAAGCTTTTGGTATCTTTAGCTGTACCATTGGCATACACAATATAAGACCGCTTTTTTAAGGCTTTTGAGCTGAATCCACCTGCCATAGAAACATAACTTCGAAAATTACTTCTGCTTTCATAACGCAAGCGAACAGGGTAAAGAACTTGCCCACTTACCAAAACTGTTTGCTTTAAAAAGGGTACTTCCAAAATATCACCTTCGCGCATAAACAAATCTTCTTTTGAGCCTGACTTCTTTAATATACGTTCCAAGTTTATTCCTACAATATCAGCCTCGCGTGACATTTCTTTTTCAATTTCATTTGATATTTTTGAGGTATCTTTACTCAATTTTTTTAATGCATCTAACTTATTCTGCTTCACAATTAAATCTTGGTAGGTGTTTCCCTTTTTACGTATTAAAATGGCACCACCCGAAAAGCCACTTGCCGTTAAGCCACCAGAACGTCTTATAATATCAGAAATACGTTCGTTACCTTTAGATAAAACATATTTCCCTGGAAACATAACCTCTCCATTTACCTCTACTTGAATTTGCTCTTGGTAACCTGGAATTGAAAAAATAGTTACAATATCATAAGGCTTTAATTCATAGTTATAGTTTGGGTCAGACTTTAGTTCTTTATTTATTGAAAGGGTTTGAACTTTAGCAATTTCTCCATTTGCTAACGATTTATCTACCTCAAAAGAACGCTGTGCAATTTGAATATTGGTTAAAGACGCCGCTTCTTTTAAACCACCTGCAAGAATAATGAGGTCTTCAATCTTCATTTTAGAAGCATATGGATACTCGCCAGGCTTAAGTACATTTCCATTAATAGTTAAATTTAAAACCTCTCGCATTTCCGTTTTAGAGGCAATTGTAATTTTATCTTCCCGCTTAAGTTTTAAATCATCTGACCCTTCTATTAAGGATTGAAGATTCACTGAAATCATCTCCAGCGAATTATCTTCTTTGGTTCTTAAAATGGTGGCACGCGTTAAAAAAGCATCTTCTTTTAAACCCTCAGCATTGGCAATTAAAGTTTTAAGCGTGGCATTTTCATTAATACTAAAATAACCCGGCCTAAAAACTGCTCCCTCAATTTGCACTCTATTTTCATACCGATTTAAAATGCTATCCACCATAAAAACATCTCCATTTTGAGGGAAAAATTGAGCAAACTTTTCTTGGGCAATATCAGAAACGCTTTTCATGCTTCCTGTATTTCTAACAACTTTAATCCTTTTTGTATAGGCTTGTGATGAATAACCGCCAGCGTACTTAAGCAAATTACTCAAATTTTCTTTTGGCAATAACTCAAAAAAACCATCACGTTTCACAAATCCATTCAATTCTACACGCACTTCGTAAGGCTCAACTTTAATAACATCTTGATCTTTTAGGGTAAGGTTGCCTTTTGAATTTCCATTTACTAAAAAATCATACATGTCAATTTTGGCAATTACTTTGTTGCTACGTATAACCTTAATATTCCTAAAAGACCCATTCATATTTGGCCCTCCAGAAACATATAAAGCATTAAAAACCGAAGCCAATGAAGGCAATGAATAGGTTCCAGGTAATACTACCTCGCCCAAAATTGTAACTTGAATATTCCGTATATTGCCCAAATTAACTGCAATAGAGGTCTCGCCAGTGCTAATTCTTGGGTAAATTTTTATCAATTGATTTCTTATTTTCTGCTGCGCCTGATCTATCGTTAATCCCAATACTTGAATTGGACCATAATTTGGAACTCGAATATTTCCTTCAGGACTCACAACCAATTTAAAACTCTGTTCAGAAAACCCAAAAATATCTACCAATAATTCATCTTCTGGTCCAATTTGGTAATTTAAAGGTGTAGCCATTTTTAAATTAGGCTCAAAACTTAAACGTGGGTTATTAAATAGGTCTGAACCAAAAATCTTAGGTAATAATGCCTGAAATGGATTATCTTTATCTGAAAATAGCGGCTCTTGATTTTCAGTTTTAACTCTATTGTTTCCCTTCGTTTTAAAATCTACACTTCCCTCTTGCCTATTTTTTGTTACAGATAATTTTTCCAATCTAATCTTGATTTTACTTATTTCAGTGCCAGACATTCCACGCTTTTGCAATTCAAATTCTATGTCATCTAGGTTATAACCCTGCGCCAAATATTTGTCTCTAAAATTTCCTATCTGCTTATCGCTCAATTCGTCAGTTTTAATATTAGCTAAATTCTCCTGAACCATTTTATTAGTTTGACCCAATACCCTTGGTAAAGAAATTTGAATGTAAAAAATAATAAGTACAAAACTTATGACTTCTTTAAAGTTAAAAAATCTGGTTTTCAATTGCGTTTTCTTCATTAATCAAATTTTGTTGAAAGCTTGCAAATTAAGCTTTTCACTAAAATTTTTCTCAATTTTATATGAATCAAACACTCAAAAGCAACTTTTATTAATAATTTAGGTACTTCCATTATATTCGTGCCACTTTAATAGGGTGCCTATTGCGCCCCCATTATTCGCCAACTTTAGAGAACATTATGCTTAAAAAGACGCTTTTTGCTTTACTACTTACTTTTATAACTTCATATTCTTTTGCCCAAACAGGCGAAATTAGGGGCTTTGTTTACGACAAAGAAACAGGTGAACCCATGCTTTCTACCAATGTGGTAATCAAGGAACTTATGGTGGGTAAAACCACAGATGCAAACGGTTTTTATACGTTATCTAAGGTTACTCCTGGCATATACACGCTTATGAGCTTTGGCTTAGGTTACGATACGGCATATGCTAAAATTAATTTAAAAGCTGGTGGTTTGGTTACGCAAAATCTATTCATAAAAGAAAAAAAGTTCGAACTTAAAACGGTTGAAATTAAGGCCGACAAGCAAAAAGCCAAGGAAAATGTTAATATTTCTACCAACCTCATTACTCAAAAAGAATTAAAACAACTCCCAACTTTTGGGGGTGAACCAGATTTGGTTCAGTATTTACAGGTATTGCCTGGGGTTAACTTTAGCGGCGATCAAGGTGGGCAACTTTATATTAGAGGTGGGCCGCCAGTTATGAATAAGGTAATGCTCGATGGCATGATTATTTACAATCCGTTTCACAGCATTGGCCTTTTCTCTGTTTTTGATGCCGATATTATTAGAAATGCCGAGGTGAGCTCTGGCGGCTTTAACGCGCAATATGGTGGTAGAATTAGTGGTATCATTGATGTAAGTACGCGTGAGGGCGACAAGAAAAAGTTCTCTGGAAAGCTTGCTGCCAACCCCATAACAGCCAAAATTTTATTGGAAGGCCCATTTAAAAAATTTACCGAAGATGGCGGGAGTTCTTCTTATATTCTCTCGTATAAAACGTCTTACTTAAACAAGACCGCTCCTGTTTTATACCGTTATGCCGACAATGTAAATGGCTTGCCCTATTCTTTTAACGATGTGTATGGCAAATTCTCCAATATCTCGCCAAATGGAAGTAGGTTCAACCTATTTGGTTTTCATTTCGACGACAAAACAAATTTTCCGGCCAACCAATATCTTTGGACTTCGAACGGCTTTGGTGGAAATGCCATGATTATTCCAGATGGATCCAATACGCTTATTAATGCTAATTTGGGTTATTCCAATTATTTAATGGACCAAAAAACCTTGGATAATTACCCAAGAGAAAGTTATATCAGCAGTTTTAATGCAAACATTAATTTCACCAACTTTATTGGCAAAGACGATATTAGATATGGCGTTGAAGCCATTGGCTTTTCAACCAAATTTAAATATACCAATAGCGTGGGTAAGGAGCTGGTGCAAGACGATTACTCTTCGGAAATACATACTTTTATAAAATACAAAAAGGTATGGAATAGGTTGGTGGTTGAACCAGGTTTAAGGGCAATCTATTATTCTTCTTTAACAGAGGGTAGCCTTGAACCAAGGTTAGGTGTGAAGTATAATGTTACCAGCAGGCTTAGGCTTAAACTGGCGGCTGGCACATACTCTCAGAACTTAATGGGTGCTGTGAGCGACCAAGATGTGGTGAATTTATTTTACGGTTTTTTATCGTCGCCCGATAAAGTTAACAGCAGCAAAAGAAGACAAACAGCAGAGCATTTAGTAATTGGTACCGAAATAGATTTAGGCAGAAGCATCGAAATAAATATTGAAGGATTCATCAAAAACTTCTCTCAAATTACAAATATTAATAGGGACAAAATTTACAACGATAACACCCAAAACCTTGCCAAACCATATTATTTAAAAGCCGATGTTATTAAAGAAACAGGCAAAGCTTATGGTGCAGATGCGCGCATAAAATATGAATATAGAAATATGTATTTCTGGGCCGTTTATTCTTTAACGTTTGTTACACGCAATGATGGCAGAAGAGAATATACCCCGCATTTCGATCGCCGTCACAACATCAATTTAGTCTATACGTATGCGTTTGGCGAAAAGAAATCGTGGAGTATTAATTCCAGGTGGAATTTTGGTTCGGGCTTTCCATTTACACAAACCCAAGGCTTTTATGAAATGCTCAACTTTGGCGGCGCTGTAGGCGGAAATGTTAACAACCAAAATGGAACTTTAGGTGTAAATTATACCGATGTTAATACGGGTCGCCTACCCTATTTTCACAGGTTAGATGCTTCCATTTCCAAGAAAATTTATTTTAGTCGCCACCAAGCTATGACCTTTATTTTATCGGCCACAAATATTTACGATAGAGAAAACATTTTCTTCTTCGACAGGTTAAATTACAAGAGAATAAATCAATTGCCAATCATTCCAACCTTAGGGTTTAATTACACTTTCTAAGCTATCTAAAACCGCACTGCGTTTGTAAAAAACAAAGCCGCCTTTGCGCCCAATTTCGTGCATACTTGGGTTAATGTGATCGTTTACATTGTTAACATGCAATGAAAAATATGCATCCCTATCTATTGGTCCGGTTAACAACCAATGCATATCATACGCCTCTGCGCGCTCATGTTGCGGCGTGCGTGCATAAAAATATTGCGCATAACTCTTGTATCCCAAGGTCTCCACATAAACTGGCTTGCCCTGCAATTGCTCAAAAAATTCGATGGCTGGTGCCTGACTGTATTTCTCCACATGTGGTGCTAGGGTGAGCAATAAAGCAGGAATTAACACCGAATGAAACAGCAAAAAATTTCTTGTTGATTGGTAAACATGTTTCCTTAAAAAAAGCACAAATGAAACAAGCACCATCACCAGCAAAGCTGCACCCAGCAGGCTCTCATAACCCATCCACTCTCCGCTAACTTGCAGGGATGCTTTGGCAAAATCATCCTTAATCAAAGGATAAAGTTTCGGTTTAAACCAATCCACCAATGGAATTGCTATCAGTAAAAAGGATAGGATCAGACCAACCAATGGGAATAAAACCAATTGCACAGCGGTGAGTTTAACCTTTGCTTTTTGCCAACAACAGATAAAATGGGCAGCCATAAAAGTGAGGGGTAAATAGCACAAAGAACTATAATGAACAATCTTCGTTTCAACAATACTAAAGAGAATTAACACCACCCAAAAGAACAACCGCATCATGCGCAACAAACCCGATTGCGCATTATTTTCATTTACTTCCCAACGCTTAAAAAGAATGGGCAAAGCTATGATGGAGGCAGGAAAACATCCCAACAATAAAACCAGTGGATGATACCAAACTGGCTGACCATGGCCGGCTACTGGATTCAAAAATAAATCGGCTTGATATTTAAAAAACTCAACTAAAAAAACCGGGCCATTTTCTACCGTTTCAACACCAAACCAAAACACACTTAAGAGCAAAGCAAAACCCGCTGCATAAAGCAAATGAAGCCAATTAAAAAACGGTTTGAACCGATGCAGCGCCCAATATACCAGAAAGCTCAAAACCAGCACCACCACTGCAACAGGACCTTTTGTGATAATGGCAAAACCCAGAAAAACACCTAGTAAACTTGCATGTTTTGCCTGCTTATTTTGGGTGTATAAAAACAATTGATAAATGGCAGAAAAAATAAATAGGTTATACAAAGGATCAATAATTCCTGTTTTAAAATAAAGGTGCGGTGTTAAGGAACCTGTTACCATAAGCACCCACAACAAAGCAAACTTTGTGTTAAACCATTTTCTACCAATCTCAAAAATAACCAACAAGGTAATGATGCCAATTAGGGCATTTGGAAACCTTGCCGCAAACTCATTAACACCAAAAATTTTCATGCTTAAAGCTTGCAACCAAAAGAACAAGGGTGGCTTTTCCATAAAGGGCTGAAAGTTAATCTGCACCTTTTGGTAATTTCCCGAAACAAGCATCTCCCTTGCCGATTCGGCAAAATTAATTTCATCCCAATCGAACAAATGTACCGAACCCAAAAAAGGAATAAACAACAAAACACCCCATAAAAACACGAGGCTCCTTGCATACTGATTGATTATAGTATTCACCGTTTAATTTTTAAAAATAAGCCATCCAAATTACCCTTTTGATATAAGGTAAAATAGACAAAATACGCAGTAGAAAACCCGATAATAGCACCGGCAAAAGTGTCGATTAAGAAATGCTGAAATAAGTAAATTCTGGTAAAGCCTATAAACAAAGCAAGCATTAGCAACAATATTTGAACACTTTGTCTCTTTAAAAACAAAGCCAAGCTAATAAAAAAAGCAAATGCAGAAGTAGTATGTCCAGAGGGAAAGCTGTTGTTATAAACCACATCTGCACCCGCAATAACATGGTATAAGCTTGCATCTAATTTTTCTAAATGCCACAAGGGGCGATGCAAATCAGAAAACAACAAATGCTTAAGACCTTGCGTAATGGCAGAACTCATTAAATAAGATAACAAAATAACCACTGACATACGTGGCTTAAAGAAAAACAAAATGACACAAAACCCAATAACAAAAGCCCCATCCCCTAAAAAAGTACCATATAAACAAAGTTTATCTAACCACAAAAGATTTATTCCATTCACCCAAATACTTAGTGCAATTTGGCTTGCTTGAAGTTGAATCAAAGAAAGCAAAAGCACAACTGCAACAAAGGCATAGGTTAAATTATTTTTATACCAAATCATTGCAGCAATATTAAACAAAAATGCAAATCTTTCTGGGATTTGCATTTTTGTTTAATATCAAATTTAATCGCACTTATAGGTTTTAATTTTGGGCTGATCCGATGTGCGGTCTGCAGTAGCCTTTCGCTTAACGGTACATTCTATATTTGAAGACCTAAATGTGGGACTAAACCCAAAGAAATCTTGCGGAATAAAGGTTAAAAAGAATTTACCACTAATAGGGTCCTTCAACATTTCTAATTTTGGATTATCTCCCACTAAGAAAAATGGAGTTGGCTGATAAGTAACGGGGGCCATTGTAATTGTATCCACTCCAACGCACTTAATCCATAAATAAGCATCTCCTTCGGCCAAATCTTTCATGGCAAAATTAGTATCTATTGGGTTATCATAATAAATAGTCACTAACTCATTTGGCAAAATGGTTGCAGGTACCTGATAAATATACCCCCTACTCAATTTAGGAGGTGTAATTGAGATAATTAAATCCTCCGTCTTAAAATCTGGATCACCAAAACCACCGCCATCTTTAGGCTTCACCAAAAACGAAATACCCTTGCTATAAACATCCGATGCAGGCACTTCATAAAATTCTGTTGGTGTCATTTCATAATACCAAATCTTCTCACCCTTTAGAGAATCACGTGTCATCATTAACACATCATTGGAATTCTTCCATGGCTTATCGCCAGTACCATTCACTTTGGGACTTCCTTCTGGATGTTCTTTTGGACTCCAAGTCCAAATATAAAATGGACCAGGTTCATCAATACAAGAAGTATTAGTTGTTTTAGTTAAATCAACATAAAGGCGAACAGGCTTGGTAACATCTGGCGTTTCTGGCACAATCCAAGCAGCCTGACTCCATGCAAGTGTGCTTATTAATAGCAGAGACAGTGAATATAATATTCTTTTCATTTCAGTTTTATTTTCTAATAAATTCCATCACATAACTCATAACCAAACTTTCATCTCCTTTGCAATTCACCTTAATTTCTTTCGACAAACGCAAATTATCTTGAGGCCTAATTGGTCCGCCTAACTTTAATGTGAAAGGCTCACTTCCATCTGGCCTAAAATTAACCTTGGAAGGAAACGAAACATTATCAAAAGACCACTTTCCTGTAGAACTTCCAAAAAAATTCAATTTTAGTCCAACCGTATCAACCGAATAAGTTGAATCAGAAAAAACGATGTTTGGCAAGGTTGCAGAGCCAGAAAAATACCTAAAAACATTGGCAGATTCCTTGGTTAAAGAAAGCTCGTCTACTTGAACCGCTTTAGTTAACACCCAACTGGCCTTCATGCCTTCCATTTTACTGGCCGGTGCACCAATTTCTTTTAAATCTTTCTTACAAGATGCAAAGACAACAAGAATCATTGCCACACCCATTATTATTTTATTTTTCATTATTCGCATCCTCCTTCTGGATTAAATTTAAAAACACTGGTATTTTCATTAACAGGAAACTGAAGTGCTAAACCGGGACAATTCCATTTAGAATTTCTAATTAAGACACTTCCAGAACCCGCTGGATCTTCTTTCACTCCAATTCTCTTTAAGTCCTGAACCCTTGCGCCTTCCATGGGAAATTCTAACCGCCTTTGTTTGCGCACCACTAAAATTACATCGGGTGCAATGGTATTGGTAGGCAAGTTATTATTTTGATTTCCATAAGCTCTTTCAATTACATCGTTCACATCTCCAATGGCAGTGCTTAAATCGCTTCCTAAGATAGCCAATGCTTCGGCACGCATCAATTTCAATTGCGTTAAATAAGAGATTGGATTGCTTAAAAAATCATAATTAAATTTACTAATACAATAGGTTTCTGCAGAAGAACCCTGGTTATATATTACATAGAATTTAGACCTTCTGTCTAAGGTATCTGCTGTTGCCTCTAAATACAAAGATTTAGACATGCGTATTGGAGAAGGATTGGTGGTATTCAAAAAACGATAATTATTGATATAGGCAGCGGCTCTGTTATCACCTGTTCCAGTACTCACAAAACTAAAAATTTTCTCTGAAGAGTTAAGGGCATTCACAAACCTATTTAAGGTAGTATCCATGGTGTATTTAGGGATAAGTTCATTACAAACATCCTTTACCTTGGCATAATCGTTCATTTGAAAATAAACCTTTGCAAGAAGTGCTTTTGCGGCATCTTGAGTAGCATAATTTCCATTACTTGGTGGCAAATTATTGATGGCATCACCCAAATCGGTCAGGATAAGATTATAATTTTCTGCCACGGTTCCTCTAGCCTTTGGCGTTGTTTCTGGCAACTTTCTAATGACTACTCCTAAGTGAGAATTATCGGCAGTTGTACCTATAGGCTGAGCCCAAATTCTCACTAAATCAAAATAAATCATGGCCCTCAAGAATTTAACCTCGGCAGTAACCCTTGTTTTAAAAGCATTATCAACCACAATAGTGCCATCTTCCATGCGCAATAAAATATAATTTAACCTAAAAACAACGTTGTATAAATCGCCATATAATCCGGCTACATCGCTGTTAAAGTAATTGGTTGTTCTTAAATAAATTGGAACGGTAAAACCACTTTGAGGTTTTTCTAAATTATCGCCCATTAATTCATTAAAAAACTGAACCCTTCCATTGTAATGATTTGCCATTGCATCATAACAAGAAACCAAAATTAAACCAAGGTCTGCCTGCGTTTTCACGGCATTCTCTTCCAATTGAACCCCTTCAGGATAAATCTCCAACCACTTACGGCAAGATCCCAAGGATAAAAACAATATACTTATTAATAATAATTTTTTCATACTAACGCTCATTAAAACTCAATACTCAATTGCACACTAAAGGTCTTTTCTTGGGGCGGTGTTAAATAGGTAATATTTTGCGAACCCATATTCCTAGAACTGTTTAATTCGCCATTGCTACCACCCTCCGAATCGCGACCAATTTCAGGATCTAAGCCATCGTAATTTGTCCAGGTAAATAAGTTGGTAGCAATTGCAGAAATTCTCATGCTGCTTAACTTCATTTTTTTACAACGCGCAGGATCTAAATTATAGCCAACAGTTAAATTCCTTAACCTCGCATAACTGCCATCTTTTAACCACAATGAAGTATTACTCCACTCATCTGGCAAGCCATAAGTTCTGTAATCTCTTGTCATTTTAGGGAAACGAGTAACATCTCCTGGCTTTTGCCAACGGTCGTAAACGCGCTCATCCATATTCCAATCTGTAACCAAAGAAGCTTGTCTTTTTTGAGAAGATTCATAAATGTTTGAACCAAAACTATAGATAATTAAAATGCTCATGTCCCAGTTTTTATACCGAAAGGTATTGGTTAAACCACCTATAGCATCTGGAATAATTTTGCCTACAGCAGTACGGTTGGTATTGCTATAAACAGAGGTTTCATTTCCAGCCTTATCTAGATAGATTGGCAGGCCTGTATTTGGATCAACCCGAGACCAACGAATTAAATAATTGGTGCCAACGGGCTTGCCTACTACCACGCGGGTATCATTGGTTCCACCACTCACGGCATCTTCTGTGTAAACTCCAAGACTGGTAATTTCATTAAAGTTGCGTGCTACGTTAAAATTGGTTGTCCATTGAAAATTCCTCGAAACAATGTTTCTCGATTTAAAACTAAACTCAAGACCTTGGTTTAAAATGCCACCTACATTGTCCCAATAATTGCCAAATCCGATGGAAGCAGGAATGGTTAAATACATTAATACATCCTTGGTTTCCTTGCGGTAATAATCCAACTCTAAAGTTAAACGATCTTTAAAAAAACCAGCTTCAATAGCTACATCATAATTGTTAGATGTTTCCCATCTAATATTTTGATTCTCTAATTTAAGCGGGAACATGGTAGAATCGCCATTGTATAGAACATTGTTGGTTGCAGAAGAATAGGTAGCAAACCTAGCCTCATCTGGAATATTGGCATTACCCGATTTTCCCCAACCCGCTCTTAATTTCAAATAACTTAAACCCTTTACTCCCTTCATAAAATCTTCTTCACTTATAATCCAACTACCAGATAGGGAAGGAAAACTAGCCCAACGGTAGTTTGAACCAAACCTTGATGAAGCATCTGTTCTAAATACCGCTTGAGCAAAATACCTGTTTTTGTAATTATAGTTAAAGCGCGTAAAATAACTTAAGAATGCCCAATTGGTTCCATTATTAGAAAGGCGTCTGGCGGCATCTAATTTAGCTTGGTTTTCTGTAAATAACCCAGGAACATTGGTAGAGTCGGCAGAACGCCTGGTGGTATTTGCACGCTGAAATTCATTACCCACCAACAATTGTAAATGGTGATTTTCTTTGAGCGTTTTCATATAAGTGCCCGTAACAAAATAATTGAAATTCTTAACATAAGACATGCCCCTGTATGCATCGCCAGCATTGGCATTACCAGTAATTTCAGAAGAACGCCATTGGTCGTCGTTTTGATCCATATAATCGTAGCTGGCCTGACCTTGTAAAACAAAATCCTTGATGGGCGTAAGCGTTAGGTTCAGACCATTTAAAGCACGAATTTCTCTGGTTTCCCATGCCAAATTATCTTTATTTCTGGTTGGGTTATTACCACCTCTAAACCAAGTTCCATCTGCATTGCGAATGGGATAAATTGGCAAGGCGGTGCTCATGGCGGCACCTAAACCTCCAGACCAACCTGCGTTAACTCTATTATTTAAACCCCTGCTTAAAGAAGAATTAATTCCAATTTTAGCCCATTGAACGGGCGAATAATCTAAGTTAATTCTAGCGGCAGTTCTGGTATATGAGTTGCCTACTAAAAATGAACCATTATAATCGTGAGATAGATTCATATAAGTAGTAAGTTTTTCGCCTCCTTTTGTGGCAGAAAAGTTCATCCCATATTTGCTTCCTGTTGTAATGGTTTGATCTACCCAATTGGTATTATTTGCCAAGGCTTGGTCGTAAGTTAATCCGCCTGGAATTGGCGCTATGCCACTATTTCCATCGTTTTCCCATGCCTCTTGGTTCATTTGCAACCACTCTTTGTTGTTTAACATTTTTGGTCGCGCTGTAGGCAGTGAAACGCCCGACTTAACTTGAGCCCCAAACTTCCAACCTTTTCCTTTGCCTCGTTTGGTGGTAATGAGAATAACGCCATTTGCTCCCCTCGACCCATAAATGGCATTGGCAGCAGCATCTTTCAATACTTCCACACTTTCAATATCATCTGGATTCATGGTAGCAAGTGGATTGTTGTTCATACCACCAGAGTTACCTAAAATAAAATAATCTTGTGTAATAGGAATACCATCTACCACATATAAAGGATCGCCGCTGGCACTAATAGAAGATATACCGCGAATTCTAACGATGGAGGCAGAGCCAGCCAAACCACTACCCACCGTAACCTGCACTCCAGGTACTTTACCTTGCAAGGCTGCTTCGAAGGAAGGAACAGGCAAATCGTTTAGTTCTTTTCCTCCAATTTTTGAAATGGCACCAGTTACTTCCCTTTTGCGCTGAACGCCGTAACCAACCACCACCAATTCGTCCATTTGCATCTTATCTTCCTTTAACACCACATTAATATTAATGTCGGCCGAACCTAAAGTTACTTCCTTAATCACATTGCTGTAACCCACAGAAGAAAATTTTAGGCGATAATCGCCTGGCTTCAATTTCTTTATTTCGAAGAAACCTAAGGGATCTGTAACCGCGCCATAACTGGTCCCCTCAACCATAACGGTTGCTCCAATTACAGGCTCATTTCCAACATCTTTCACAAGTCCTTTTATGCTTTGGGCTGTTGTAGAGGCCGAAAAAATTAAAAATAAATAAAATGTGAGTAATCGTGTATTCATGGCAGCAAAATACAATTTCCATGAAAAATAAAAAACGAAGTATGTAAATAATGTATCTGAACGTGCAAATATTACATTCTCAAAAAAATTTTACACAACTTATTGCCTTTGTTTAATTTGAATTTTGATTAAAATTCTTTAATTTGCGGCATTAATTACTATTTAAACAAATTCATGAAAAAACTATTACTAATGGCTGCGGCTCTTGTTGCTACTTCAGGAGCTTTCGCAAAAAAAGTTAAAATCCAAGTCGACATGACTGGACAAACGGTGAGTGCAAATGGCGTTCACGTTGCTGGAAACTTCCAAGGTTGGTCGCCATCTACTACCGCTTTAAGCAAAGATGGTGCTACAAATTTATATTCTGCAGTGGTGGATATTAATGCTTTCCAAATTATAGAATACAAATTTATCAACGACAACAATTGGGGTGCTGGTGAAGAATCTGTTCCAACGCTATCTAAGAAAGAAAGTGTTGCAAATGGCGGTTCAAATGGCAATCGTTGGGCATATATTGACTCTATGGCCAACGACACAAGCATGTTAGCCTTTACTTTTGCTGGTTCTGCACCTATGGGTAAGTATGCAGTAAGATTTGCTGTTGATATGCAAAAAGAAACCCGCATGGATCCAAACGGCATTCACATTGCTGGATCGGTTCAAGGCTGGGATCCTGCTAAAACCCGTTTAGTAAATTTATTTGGTAACAACAAAATTTATGAGGTTATTTTAACATTAGATTCTGGTTTGTATGCATTTAAATATGTAAATGGAAACATTTGGAGTGATTCTACAGATGAAAGAGCAATTCCTTCTACTTGCTCAAGTGGTGGAAATCGTCAATTACAACTTAACGCTAATACTGTATTAGACAAAGTTTGTTTTAATTCTTGTATTGGTTGTCCTGCTGCGCCACTTCCAACTTATGCTTTGAAATTTCAAGTAGACATGAGTAATTCTGATTGTGAAGGTGGATTTGATTCGGTAACTGTTGCGGGTGGTGGTGCTAAATTAACCAACTTTGGAACAGGTATTAAATTAAACAAAGTAGGTTCAACAGGTGTTTATGAATTAACTATCTCAGATTTAGATTCTGGTGAAGCTAAATTCAAATTCCGTTACCATAAAAATGGCAATACCAATTGGGAAGGTGGATCAGATAGAGTATATAACCTATCGGCTGCTGGAACTGTTGACTTAACTTGTTTTGGTTCAAGAACCGTTGGTCCTTGCCCAAGCAAACCATCTCCTTCAAAAATCACTTTCATTATAGATATGATTGATGAGACTCCTGCTCCTGCTATTAATATCATGGGTACATTTGCTACGCCAAATTGGCAAGCTGGTGCAAGAGTATTATCACCAATTGCTGGAAATCCAGGTTTATACTCAGTAACTATTGATTCAATTTGCCCAGGAAGTTTCAACTATAAATTTGTAAATGGTGATGCTTCTAACAAAGACAAAGAAGAAGCATTTGGTGACAGCACTAATCGTGCTTGTGTTGAGTCGAATGGAATTGGTGGTTTTAACCGTGTTTTTACAAGAACTTCAAATAGTGCAATTACTATTAATTATAAATTCAACTCTTGTAATGCTGGCAGAACTCCTGTTAATGGTATCAATGAAAATAGCTTAAGTGCTAACTTAAAATTATATCCTAATCCAACTAGCACTTATACTGTTATTGAGTTTAACGATAATACCTTAAACCACGATGTTCAAGTATTAGATATTACTGGTCGTGTTGTTAAAACAATAAACAACCACAAATACAATACTTTAAGAATAGACAGAGATGAGTTAACTTCTGGTATCTATTTCGTAAATGTGCGCAATGCCAACAACGAAACAGGTTCTATTAAATTAATAATCGACTAGTTTAGTCTTTATCAAAAAAAGCTCCGATTTTTCGGGGCTTTTTTTTTGTGCTTTTTTGTGCTTTTTTTGCCTTTTATGCCTTTTATGCCTTTTTTTACCCTTTGCCTTTTTTCTCATTCAATACTTATTTCCCAACAGGCATTAATGCCGATTATACAAGATATATAGTCCAATTTCGACAAATATCTCATTGTACTTTTATTTTGTTATATCGGCATTTACCTATTTGTAATTATCAAATAGCTTTGGGCTATTTAATAATTACAAATGGTATAATTTCCTTGGCTTCAAATTTACCTAATTAAAATTATACAGGTGACTTCCATTTATTCATTAGTCTTTGTAAAATTGGCATCACTAGTAAAAAAGCCCAGATATAAACGGTTGAATCTCAAATTTTAAAACCAGAAAACTTAAATCCGCTTTTATATTTTATTTAACATAGTCCATAATTTTAATTAATTAATTAATTTAGGGCCAATTTTAAACTGCACAATCATGATTTTTAATTTGATTTCAATTGACGAATTTATAGCAAACACAATAAAGAATAACCCAAGCCTTAAAGCTGCTGATTTAAGGAAAGATTTGATAGAATTTAAAATCCGTAAATCGCGTGGAGAAAAGTGTTTCTGTGGTAATCCATTATGGATTATTGGCTCAGCAATAACTAGAAAAGGTTGCTTTACTTGTATAACTGGAGAGTCAAATTGCAGCGACGATTATGAGATAGAATGACCAAGACTCAACTGCTAAATCTTGTTATCTTGTCGAAAAAAAATTACCTTTATTAACTCATAAGTTTTCAATACAATTCTAAAACAATGAAAAAATACAATATTATAACGGGCATTTTGCTGCTATTAAGTATATGTTCCTATGCCCAATTAATTAACCATAAACTTAGCTCGCCAAATGGCAAAATAGTGCTCAATTTTAACCTTCAAGATGGTGAACCTAATTATACTTTGTCCTATAAAGGCAAAGTGGTCATAGAGCAATCTAGTTTAGGTTTCAAGATTAAGGGTATGCCAGATTTTGGTTCAGCCTATACCATTACAGATGCAACAAAAGAAAGCGTAAACCAAAGCTGGGAGCCTGTTTGGGGCGAAACAAAAAGCATCACGGATGAATATAATCTCATCAAAATTTCCTTAAAAGACAATGCCGTAAAACCTCATTTACTTAACATCGTTTTTAAAGTTTATAACGATGGAATGGGCTTTAGATATGAGTTTCCTGAGCAAGATAATTTAATACATTTTATTATTGAGGAAGAGTTGAGTTCTTTTAACTTAACTGGCGATCACAAGATATGGTGGATGCCGGGCGATTTTGACACCAATGAGTATAATTATTACACCTCAAAGATCTCTGAAATCACCAAAATGGCGAAGAAAAGAGATGGCGATATTTTTACGGCAACACCCATTGAAGGTGCATTTGTGCAAACACCTTTAATGATAAAATCTGCCGATGGCATTTACATGAGTTTGCATGAAGCTGCATTGGTTAATTACCCTTGCATGGATTTGAAATTTGATGAAAAAACGTTTAATGCAAGCGCCGTGTTAGCGCCCGATGCTGTTGGAAACAAAGCCTATATGCTTGCTCCCAGACATACCCCTTGGCGCACCATTGTTTTAAGCGATGATGCCAGAGATATTATTGGGTCGAAAATGATTTTAAACTTAAATGAGCCTTCCAAAATAAAAGACCCATCATATATTAAACCGATGAAATATGTGGGCATTTGGATTGAGATGCACCTTGGTTTAGCCACATGGGATTATGCTGGCAAGCAATCTGCTTCTGATGCCACTGCCGATGGAGCAACCAAGAAAAAAACTAGACACGGTGCCACCAATGAAAATACAAAAAAATACATTGATTTTGCCGCAGCCAATGGCTTTGGAGGCGTATTGGTGGAAGGTTGGAATACGGGTTGGGAAGATTGGTTTGGCAAATGGAAAGAAGATGTTTTTGACTTTGTTACCCCCTATCCAGATTTTGATGTTAAAGGTCTGAACCAATATGCCAGAAGCAAAGGGGTTGGTATTATTACGCACCACGAAACCAGCGGCAGCGCTACCAATTATGAAAGATATATGGATACCGCCTACCGCCAAATGAATGCCTATGGAAGCAACGCTCTAAAATCTGGTTATGTAGGTAAAATTATTCCTAGAGGCGAATACCACGATGGGCAGTGGATGGTGAATCACTATAACAGAGCAATTAAAAAAGCAGCGGATTATAACATTATGGTGGTGGTGCATGAGCCTGTAAGACCAACCGGATTGCATAGAACCTATCCTAATTTTATGGCAGCTGAGGCGGCAAGGGGACAAGAATTTAATTTTTGGAGCGAAGGCAATCATCCAGATCATGAAACTATTTTGCCTTTTACGCGCCTTATGGGCGGACCAATGGATTATACTCCGGGTATATTTAAAATCAAAAAAAGTTCTTATTACCCAGATGCCAAAGAACAAGTGCATACCACCTTGGCTAAGCAATTGGCCTTGTATATTACCTTGTATAGTCCGGTGCAAATGGTAACCGATTTAATGGAAAATTACCTGGAAAAACCAGATGCCTTTCAGTTTATCAAAGATGTTGCCGTAGATTGGGATGATAGCAAGGTATTGCTTGCCGAGCCTGGAGATTTCTTGGCAATTGCCAGAAAAGCTAAGGGAACAAATAATTGGTTTGTGGGCGGAATTTCTGATGAAGATGCCCGTACCATGGAAATTGATTTTAGCTTTTTAGATAATGGCAAAAAATATGAATTAACCGTTTATAAAGATGCTCCAAAAGCCAGTTGGGACCAAAATCCAGAAGCATACGTGATTGAGAAAAAAGTAATCACCAACAAAACCAAATTGAAGGTAAATTTAGCACGTGGTGGCGGATTTGCCATGAGTGTTTTTCCTAAAAAATAATTTAAACTTTAAAAGGACAGGTAGTTTAAAAAGCCTGTTCCTTTTTTTATACTAAAATAATTTGCATGCTAAAAATATATGGGATAAAAAACTGCGATACCATGAAGAAATCTTTTCAATGGTTAAATGAGAACGAAATTACTTATGAGTTCCATGATTATAAAAAATTGGGTATAGAGGCTTCCGACATTAAAAAATGGGCAGGCCAAATTGAGTTTAAACTATTGATAAACCGCAAAGGTGCAACCTTTAAAAAGCTAAGTGCGGCGCAGCAAACAGCTTGCGAAAAAATGGAAACAGCTATTCCATTGATGCAAGAATTTACTTCCATGATTAAACGCCCCATCCTAGAAAACAATAAAGGTTTATTGGTTGGATTTGAGCCTGAGGCATGGACAAAAGTTTTGTTATAATTCTTTCTTTTTACACAAAAAAATGGATATAAAAGAGCACTTTAATTTCATTGGAAAAATAGAATCCATACCAAGAATTTATAGGTGTTATGGGATCATCGTGCCGCAAGAAATTTTAGAAAAACTGCCTCAAAAGGGTCGAATCAGAACCAAAGGAACTATTAACAGTACACCATTTAACCTGGCTATACAAAACGACAAAGTTTATGGCAAGTATTTTACCATTAGCACGGCCTTGTTAAAAAGCACAAAAACTAAATTGGGCCAACCAATTGCCGTTTCTTTTGAACTAGCAAGTTTAGACGAATTGGAAATTCCAGAAGAATTTTTAATAACCTTAGAACAAGATGAGGAGGCAGAAAAAATATTTAATGGCTTTACTGTTGGATTAAAACGTGGGTTGATGCATTATGTGAGTTCGGCTAAGCAAATAGACACCAGAATAAAACGGTCGCTTGAGTTAGCAGAAAAAATAAAAAAGGGCATGTTGCATAGTCAAAAGCCAAAAGAATAGTAGAATTTAAGTGTCCAATACATTACCCATAAACAATTTATAACAATTCATTTGGGGATAATTACCAAATGATTTAAACGTAGATAGCTCTTAGTTTCGTTAGCAGTTGTAATCAGTTGCATGCGAAATTATTTTATACATAAACAACCCAACCTAAGGGATTTGGGTTTGCGCCAAAGCATATTATTTGTTTTGGTAAGAATATTGGTGGTGCTTGTCTTTTTAATGCTTTGTCATAATAAGCTTAAGGCCCAGCAAACCATGGTATTTACCGACCAGTTAAAATTTTATAACAGGGGTATTGAGTTGTTCGATAAGGAGAAATATGCTGCCGCTCAAAAGCATTTCGACTGGTATAGCAATCTATCTAACCAACCTTTGTACAAGGCTAATTCTGAATATTATGGAGGAGTTTGCGCCATGGAACTTTTCAATCCAGATGCTGCTCACAGGCTTCAATTGGTGATTAACAAATACCCAACAAATGTTAAAAGCAAATTGGCGCTATACCAATTGGGTAAATTAAATTACCGCAATAAAAATAATAAATTAGCTGTAAAATATTTGGATCAAACCGAAGTTAAATACCTTACTGGCCCCGATTTAAAAGAGTATTATTTTATTTATGGATATTCTCTCTTTAAGGTAGAAAGGTATGAGGATGCCAAGGCAGCTTTTAAGCCAATAAAAGATGAAAAGAGCAAATATTACGATGCGGCAAATTATTATTATGGCTATGTAAGTTATAAATCTGGCGCATACGACGAGGCTTTGGAGCATTTTGGTAGGATAAAATATCATAAAACATTTGGGCCATTAAGTGCAGTGTATGTTGCGCAGGTTTACTTTGTAAGGAAGCAATATGCGCAAGTGATACAATTTTGCGATACCATTAAAAACATAGAAGTATCGAACGATGTGGCAGGTTTGGTTGGACAATCGCATTACCAATTAAAATCTTATGCAGCAGCCATACCGCATTTAGAGAAATTTATGCAAGCCGCGCCAGTGGTGCCAAGTAGCAACGATTATTATATGTTGGGCGAATGCTATGCATTTAACAAACAAGACGAAAAAGCCATTTCGCAATTCATGAAAGTGGATGCAAAAAATGATACCCTTGGTCCTTATGTTCAATACAATTTAGGGAAAAGCTACCTGAACCTAGCCAATAAAACTGCGGCAAGAGCTGCTTTCGAAAACTGCTATCAATTAGATTCTAATGGTGTTTTAGCCGAACCATCTTTGTTCTTTTCTGCCAAAATATCAGACGAACTAAACCTGCAAGGATTTGCCATGCAAAGGTATGTTAGGCTAATAGACCGGTTTGAAGATGGTGATTTTTCGGAAGAAGCCAGGGCCAATTTGGCTAATATTTTATTGAATGGCAAGAACTATAAAGAGGCCATTAGAATACTTGAGGCCATTAAGAAGCCTAACAAACAAGATTTAATTAATTTAAATAGGGTAACTTATTACCGCGCAGAAGAATTATACCTAAATAATAACTATTTAGAAGCGGCAATTTTGTTTCAAAAGGCAGTTGACCAAGATTATGATAAACGCATGGTAGGACTCTCCTATTTTTGGTTAGCAGAGCTAAATTACCGCGATCAACAATACAAAAAGGGCATTGAAAATTTACAGAAATTCCAAGCCTATAAAGAAGTAAAAGAAAGCAGATTTTACAATCATTCCTTTTATAATTTGGGTTATTTATACTTAAAAATAGAAAACTACAACAAGGCCATCGAATCGTTTATTGCTTATGAAAGCAAAGAGAAAACACCAAGTAATATTGAGGTGTACACCGATGCCGCCATTAGAACTGCAGATTGTTTTTTTGCAGAAAAGAATTATAACAAGGCACTAGAATATTATAATATTGTGATAGCAAAAGACCTTATAGGCTCTGATTATGCCCTTTACCAAAAAGCCCTGATATTAGGCGTTCTTGGCAAAAATGAAGAAAAAATTGCCGCCCTTAACCAATTAGAAAAAACGTATGCGAAATCGACTTATATAGACGATGCGGTTTACGAAATTGCCGACAACTATCTTAAAATGGAACAGTATGAAACGGCCATTAAATCTTTTGAAACCCTCATTACAAAATATCCGCGTTCTATCTATTTAAGAAAATCGATCCTCAATAAATCCTTGGCTCTTTTTAACCTAAAAAGAGACGATGAAGCTTTGGAGGACATCAAAAAACTCATCACCAATTATCCTAGCAGTGAAGAAGCACGCGAAGCATTGCCAATGGTACAAAATATTTTTGTGAACCAAGGTAAAGGCGAAGAATACCTCAACTTTATTAAGGTACTGCCTAACGTAATTGTATCGGCATCTACACAAGATTCGTTAAGCTATGAATCTGCATTTAACTTATACCAAAAAGAAAATTACGAAAAATCGAGTAAGGGATTTGGCAATTATATTACCCGTTTCCCCGGTGGGTATTTTATCTTAAAAGCCAATTATTTTAAGGCCGAATCGGATTACAAATTAAAGAAGTACGACGATGCATTGGTTTGTTACGAGTATGTAGCAAACTCCTTGCGAAGCGAGTATTCTGAACGGTGTACCAGACAAAGTGCCATCTTGCTGAACCTAAGAAAAAACTATGACGAATCTTATAGGTACTTTGCTGCGCTAGAAAGAATTGCCAGCAACAGGGATAACTTGCAGTTGGCATTGCTAGGGCAAATGAGAACTTGCGCCAATCAAGGTAAAATAGACACCGCAGCTTATGTAAGCATGCGCTATTTAACTTCTGGCATTGCACAAAAAGAAGGCAGCACCGAGGCGAATATTTTTATTGGAAGATATTATATAAAATACGGCAACTTAGATTCGGCTCAAACCGCTTTTAATTTGGTATTGAAAGACAACAAAAACATTTATGGCGCAGAGGCAAAATATAACATTGCCTACATTCAATATCAACGTAAAGAGTATAAAGCGGCCCAAAAAACCATATTCGAAATTAACGACAAGTTTAGTGCATTCGACCAGTGGGTGGCCAAAGGATTTGTGTTGTTGGCAGATACCTATATTAGTCAGAAAGACTATTTTCAGGCTAAAGCAACCTTGCAAAGTTTAATAGAAAACTATGAAGGCAAAGACATCTTAGACCAATGCAAAACTAAGCTTACAGAAATTGCAGCCTTAGAAGAAGATCAAAAAACGAATACGCAAAAACAGATTGAACAAAGGATTAAACAAAGCGAAAAATAAACTTTATGACGCATTATAAAAATACAGTATGCCTTGCACTTATCCTTATAACAGCAGCTTCTGTTAAGGCGCAAGTGCGCGATAGTCTAATTAAAGACAACCAAATAGATGTAATCAAGAATTTTAAACCCACCCTTTCCGAAGCCATAAAAATTCCGGTTAACCCAAATCCAGAAAAACCAACTTACGAAAAGCAAGATTTTAGCTACCAAATTCCAGCTCATGCATTCTCTGTTAATCCCAATATATACACCATAAAACCCTTAAGTATGGGCACCATGCTCTTACCCAAATTAAAAGGCAATTATGTAAAGTTAGGGTTTGGAAATTACCTTATGCCCCTAGGCGAATTTTACCTAAACACCGTTAGAAATAAAGAATACCAAGCAGGCGTTTTCTTTAAACATCTCTCTGCAAATGGTGATAAAGATTATAATAATTTCTCACAAAATACCATACATGGCTACGCCAATAAATTTCTAGAAAAAGGCGTATTAGGTTCAGAATTATACTACCATAGAAATAAAGTAAATCTATATGGTTCACCCAACGACATTCTTCAATTAGCAACTGATCCAAAACTCATTTACAACCTTTTTGATGGCAAGGTGAATTTTAAAAATTATGCCAAAGACAGTGGCGACTTAGTTTACAAAGTAGACTTAAACTATTACCACTTTAACAACACGGATTTCTTCTTAGAAAACGACGCCCAACTAAAGACAATTATCCAAGAAAAATCTGGCACCTTTCCGTTCGAATTACAAGCTGGGTTTAGGCTAAACAACAATAAAATTACCCTCGCAGATAACAATTCCCTTAACTACCAACGCATTTATTTCGACCTGAACCCACAGTTATTTTTAACAGGAACCGACCACTACTTGCAAGGAGGATTTAATTCAACTATCAGCAGTGATTCACTTGGCGGCAAATTCCACTTCTTTCCAAAAGCAGAAGGTGGATATACCTTAGTGCCAAAAAAACTATCTATATATGTGGGATTAACAGGCGGATTAAAACCCAATACCTACCGCAGCATAAATTCGGATAACCCATTTGTTACTGCCTTGCCTTTAAAGAATACCATTACCAAAATTGAAGTCTATGGCGGCTTAAAAGGAGAATTAGGCGCCCAAACCAGTTTCTTATTAAGCACCAGTTCTGCCAGCATAGAAAACCTGGTAACCTATACTACCGACTCAAGCAAAGCCAATCAAATTTTAAGTTATGATACGGGCAAAGCGAAGCTCACAACCTTGGCCCTCGAATTAAATTATCAGTGGAATGAAAAAGTTAGATTTGGAATTATGAGCAAACTAAATTCATACCAAATGAAAACATTAGGTAAAGCCTATTCTTTGCCACAATTTGAAACTAAATTCAACCTAAGTTATAACATGAGCGATAAGTTTTTGGTGAAGGTAGATTTGTTTTATTGGGGAGAAAGATTTGGTAGCTTAGTTTCTTATAATACCAATGCTGAACCAAGCTATTATGAGAAAAAATTAGACCCATTTGTAGATTTAAATTTGGGCATTGATTACAGATACAGCAAAAACTTATCGGCATTTATCCAAATGAACAACTTGGCAAATAACAGGTATCAAAGATTTGTAAACTACCCCGTTTATGGCATAAATATTTTAGGCGGATTTACTTTCACATTTTAACACAACAATATGGGCTCATTTAAAGTTATAGGCGGAAAGCAACTCAAAGGCGATATACAACCTCAGGGTGCAAAAAATGAAGCATTGCAAATTATATCTGCAGTACTTTTAACGCCAGAAGAAATAGAAATTTCTAATATCCCTGCAATACGCGATGTGATAAAATTGATAGAGCTTTTGGGTGAATTAGGTGTTGAGGTAACAAAGAAATCGGAAGACACGTATTTGTTTAGAGCCAAGAATGTAAATTTAGATTATTTATTGAGCGAAGAATTTAAGTTAAAAGGTGCAAGCCTAAGAGGTTCTATTATGATTATTGGACCCTTATTGGCACGCTTTGGACTCGCTTATATTCCAGAACCGGGAGGCGATAAAATTGGCAGAAGACCAGTAGATACGCACCTCCGGGGATTCGAAAACCTGGGTGCCACCTTTGAACACGTGCACCACGAACGCTTCTATAAAATCAATGGAAAAGAACTAAAAGGTGCACACATGTTGCTAGATGAGGCCTCTGTAACCGGCACTGCCAACATCTTAATGGCAGCCAGCTTAGCCAAAGGAAAATCGAGCATCTACAATGCCGCCAGCGAACCGTACATTCAACAACTATGCAAAATGCTTAATAGCATGGGCGCAAAAATTACAGGGGTTGGTTCGAACCTATTGCACATTGAAGGGGTTGAATCGTTGGGTGCTTGTAAACACCGCATGTTACCCGATATGATTGAAATAGGAAGTTTTATTGGCCTTGCCGCAGCTACAAACTCTGATATCACTATTAAAAATTGCGCCATACCAAGCTTGGGACTCATTCCAAAAGTATTTCAAAGAATGGGCATTCAAATGGAATTTATTGGCGATGATATTCATATTCCAAATCAAGATTCTTTTAAGATTGAGACCCTAATCGATGGTTCAATCTTGACTATTAAGGATGGTATTTGGCCTGCATTTACGCCCGACTTAATTTCGGTGGCATTGGTCACTGCCACGCAAGCCAAAGGCAGTGTGCTTATTCATCAATGGATGTTCGAAAGTCGCCTATTCTTTGTAGACAACTTAATTGATATGGGCGCAAAAATCATCTTGTGTGATCCGCACCGAGCAGTGGTTATTGGTTCGAACCGAGAAACAAAATTGCGCGGTATTACCATGTCGTCTCCAGATATAAGGGCGGGAGTTTCTATGCTTATTGCAGCCTTGGCAGCGCAAGGAACCAGCACCATCAACAACATTGAACAGATAGATAGAGGTTACCAAAACATTGACGCACGCCTTACTGCTATTGGTGCAGATATTACCCGCATAGCATGAAATTTGGACTGAGTTTTATATTTAGTTTTCTTTTATATGTTGCCTCATTTGCGCAATTGAGCATGTGGGCTGAAGGAGATACAATACCTAATTTTTCGTATAAGGGACAATTTGCAAAGGCCTATCAGTTAAAGGAACTAAAGGGTTCTTATGTGCTAATAAATATGTGGGCAAGCTGGAATGAGGAGAGCAGAAAAATGCAACTTAATTTCATTGAATCGTATGCACGCTTTAAGGATAAACGATTTAAAAAAGGGCGTAAATTCTATATCATTAGCATTTCTTTAGACGAAACAGAGGAGATTTGGTCATTGGCGCTTAAGAAGGATAATTTGCCTTGGCGCACACATATATGCGATTTAAAATCTTGGGATTCTGAGTTGGTTAAATTATTAAAAATTGAAACCATACCCGCTAATTATTTAATAGACCCAAATGGCATTGTGATTGCCAGAAATATCAAAAAAGAACAATTAGAGTCCATTCTTAAAGGTTTGTAATGTCACATTGTCACCATTGAGCAGGCTGGCAAAAAATTTGATTAGTATCAAGAAAAATAGAAGTTTATGCAAAAAGAGCAAGAGGCAAACAAGGAGGAATTAGAGTTCCAGTCTGATAGTACACATATTGATGAAGAATTAAGAGAAGTGGCTAATGAGATTGAAAACCATCAACCAACTGCCAATACGGAGGAAATTGTCAGTGAAGAGGAAAAATTAAAAGTCGAATTGACATCGGTTCAGGACAAATATTTGAGGTTATATTCTGAGTTCGAAAATTATAAAAGGAGAACCACAAAAGAGCGTGCAGATTTATTTAAGACAGCTAACCAAGAATCTATATTGGCCATGCTTCCTATTTTAGATGATTTTGAAAGGGCCATGACTGCAATGCCCGAAAATGTTAACCCGCAAGTTAAAGAGGGAATTACCTTAATTTATAACAAGCTTAATAATACGTTAACCCAAAAGGGTTTAAAGGAAATGGAAGCCATAGGAGCTGGATTTGATCCTGATTTTCATGAGGCAATTACGAAAATCCCTGCCCCATCGGATGATTTAAAAGAAAAGATTGTGGCGGTATTGGAGAAGGGATATTTCCTGTACGACAAGGTTATAAGGTTTGCAAAAGTTGTAATTGGCGAATAATAAAATGGCTAAAAGAGATTATTACGAAGTACTAGGTGTTAGCAAAAGTGCCGCTGCCGATGAGATTAAAAAAGCTTATCGCCAAATGGCTATCAAGTTTCACCCCGATAAAAATCAGGGTAACAAAGAGGCCGAGGATAAATTTAAAGAGGCGGCAGAGGCTTACGAGGTTTTGAGTGATGCCGATAAAAAGGCTAAATACGATAGGTTTGGCCATCAAGCGGGAGGCGCTGGTCATGGTGGCGGCGGTGCTGGTGGCATGAACATGGATGATATTTTTAGCCAATTTGGAGATGTGTTTGGCGATGGTCATCCGTTTGAATCTTTCTTTGGTGGAGGTGGACAAAGAAGAAGTGGCGGTAGAAGGCAACGTGTGGGCACAAACCTAAGAATTAAGGTGAAACTTACTTTGCAGGAAATTGCCACTGGTGTTGAGAAAAAACTTAAGGTAAATAAGCAAGTTGCTTGTACCAGTTGCGGTGGAAATGGCGCTAAAGACAAAGCCTCATTTAAATCGTGCGGAACATGCGGTGGATCTGGTCAGGTAAGAAAGGTTACACAAACCTTTTTGGGTCAAATGGCAACCACTTCTACTTGCCCGTCTTGTAATGGAGAAGGCACTGTAATAACATCTAGTTGTGGTTCTTGTAAAGGCACGGGTAGAATGGATGGTGAAGAGGTAATTACCGTAAACATTCCAGCAGGTGTGGCAGATGGCATGCAACTTTCTATGAGTGGCAAAGGAAATGCGCCCGAACGTGGTGGCGTACCCGGCGATTTAATTATATTGATAGAAGAAATTGAAGATCCATTTTTAAAGCGCGATGGCAACAACATTATATATGATTTATACTTAAACTTTGCAGATGCTGCCTTGGGAACTCAAGTTGAAATTCCAACAGTTACTGGTAAGGTAAAACTAAAAATTGATGCCGGAACCCAAGCAGGAAAAATACTTCGTTTAAGGGGAAAAGGTTTGCCAGAAATTAACTCTGGTTATAACGGCGATCAATTGGTTCAGGTAAATGTGTGGACACCTAAAAAGATGAGCACTGAAGAAAAAGCTATCCTCGAAAAACTAAGAAGCTCAGAAAACTTTGCTCCTAAGCCAGACAAAAACGACCATGGGTTCTTTGACCGCATGAAAGAGTTTTTTAACTAAAATTTTGGGCAACCCATTTGTCCTCTTTTGGGCGAGATGGTAATGTACAAACCTATTGCTGTATAATAGTAAGAATCGGGCGGAATCCAGGATTTCTTATGCAAATTTCCAGACATTTTATTAGAGGTACTAATATTAATGGTGTTTTCAAAATAGAGCGAAAATGTTCTATTTAAACGCCATCCTATTAGTAAACCAAAATTTCCAATAACGGCTAGTTGCTTTTCCTTCTGGTCTTTACTTGTTATAATTTCACCGTTATATCCTACCGAAGAAAATATTTTATCTATTGATTTAGTAGGAACGTCTAAGGTAAAATACTTCGACCTAAATTGGGTAAAACCTAAACCCAATTGCGCATTAAAAGTAAAAGGCTGCTTTTTTAATCCAGCATTGTGATTTAAGCTATACGAAACCAAAAATTGAGCTTCATCAAAGTCGCAAGTTGATCCTTGTGTGTTCTCAGATTTTAGGGTTAAGAGGTGACCATTCCTATAATGAAGTCCCATTTCAAAATCTTGGTTTATTGCTTTATAAACTGCACCGAAATAGCTTGGTATTAATTCTTTAAATTCTCCAAAATTGGTGGTTATTTGGTAATCCATTTGGTTGGTGATGTATAATCCATATCCAACTCCGCCACCAAACCTAAAATCTTCGATAAGTAAAGGCTTTCTAGACCTTCTACTTGGCAAGGTTTTATTGAACTCAATTGCAATGGCATTCTGCAATTCGAATAGAAAAAACACCAACAACACAAGGTAAACTTTCATCTTCAATTTACTTTTTAAATTACTTTAAAACGAATTTAAGGAAATATTAACAAGAAAACCCAAAATAAATAATTATTGCAACAATTTGTATTATCGTAAACCAATTAAAATCGAACCTTAGGACAAGTTAATCGGCCACCTGCCATGCCAAATTTATAAAATAGGTTCACACCGCTATAAAAATAGCTATCTGGCGGCACAAGCGATTGCTTACCAATGTTGCCAGATAATTTATTTGAAGAGGATATATTGATACTATTCTCCCAATAAAAAGAAAGGTTACGGGAAATTTTAATTCCCAAATTTAGGCCTAGATTAAACACTGCTGCGAATTTTTTATTGGGAATATCCTCCAATTTTCTGCCATTTAAGTTGGTGCGGTTATCATACCCATAACCCACACTCGAAATTACATAATCGATGGTCTTAAAATTTGGATTTACTGCAAAATATTGACTTTTAAAAAACATTGCCCCAAATCCATATTGCACGTTTATGGTAGCGCGCTTTCCTAATAAATCAATGTTATCGTTTAAGGTTCTTTGCCATACGCTTTGCAATTCTTGAAAATTGCACTGAATACCCTGTGTATTGCTAGATTTTAACGATTGAAACGACCCAACCCGTAATACCAATCCCCACTCTCTTTCTTGGTTCAATTGCTTAAATGCACTCAAAGTTAAATTAGTGCGGAGTTCATTAAAATCACCATAATTTCTGGTAAGCACCATATCCATTTGGTCGCCTATATAAAATGCATATCCTAGACCAACGCCCAATCGCCATCCATCCATGCGTTGCATGGTTTTGTTAATTGCTAATGGTTGATTAATTGGATTACTTGCCCAAATTGAATTGATGCTCAATGCAAATAATAGAAAAAGTTTAAGATGTGGTTTCACTCGGCGAAAAATAATAAAGAATTTTGATTTTTTACACAATATTTTGGGCATTAGAAATTTTACAATTGGAGCAAACTTTCCTTTAATTAAATATTTTACCCCTTAAAATAATTAAGCTACTAACAAAATGATTAATTCGCTTAATTGCATCCATGATCATTCAAATCGAAAATCTTTATAAGTCTTACCAAACGCATGTTGCCCTCAAAGACATCAACCTTAATATCCAAAAAGGATCAATTTTTGGTTTATTAGGACCAAATGGTGCTGGAAAAACCAGCCTTATCAGAATTTTGACGCATATAACCGAGGCAGATTCGGGCCAAATCTTGTTTAATGGCGAGAAATTATCTCCAAACCATATTTACCAAATGGGGTATTTGCCAGAAGAAAGAGGTTTGTATAAAAAAATGACCGTAAAAGATCAGCTACTCTATTTTGCAGAACTCAAAGGCCTTTCAAATTCCCGTGCAAAAGAAAAATTAAAATATTGGGTCGATAAGTTCGACATTAAATCTTGGCTCGATAAAAAAGTAGAAGAGCTCTCTAAAGGCATGCAACAAAAAATACAGTTTATTGCCACTGTTGTGCACGAACCAAAACTCATTATATTAGATGAACCATTTTCTGGGTTCGATCCAATTAATGCCCAAATATTAGTGGATGAAATTCTAATACTCAAGGAACAAGGTGCCAGCATCATTTTTTCTACACACCGCATGGATTCTGTTGAGCTTTTATGCGATCACATTGCCCTTATCAATAAATCAGAAAAAATCTTAGATGGTGCCGTAAACGAAATTCGCCAACAATTCAAAAAAAATCATTTCGAAATAAAGTACGAAGGAACACCTTTAATTAACGACCACAACATCAACATTGTATCGCACAAAGAAAATGAGTTGGTTCAAACCGACATAATAACCAGCAAACAATTTCAATCAAACAACGAATTAATTAAGCAGTTAATGCAATATCCTATTTCGCTCAATGCCTTTACAGAAAAACTACCCACCATGGAAGAAATTTTTATTCAGGCAGTAAATCAAAAACAACAATCACATGCATAAAATTTGGCTCATCTGTAAAAGAGAATATTTGTCGAGGGTAATGAAAAAATCATTCCTCATTATGACCCTAGTTTCTCCCCTTCTTATTGTGCTTTTCTATGGCATAATTTTTTATTTCTCTTTTAACAAAGACTTAGGCGAAGACAAAAAACTTGTCTTGGTAAACGATGCTACAGGCATTTTTCAAAACCAATTAGAAGCAGAAAATAATATTAGTTTTCAATATAAAAATCTCAATGAAGAAGCTTCGTTAGAAATGCTTAAAAACGCAGAAATATTTGGCGTTCTAAACATCAAAAAGGAAGGCGAACAAATTCAATATAATTTAATTGCTAATGAACAACCGGGACTTTCAACCCTCAATGGCATTGAATCTAAATTGGAGAAAGTTCTTAAGGCAAAGAAAATGCAAGATAAAGGCATAGATGCCTCTTTGCTCAAAGAAATAAACGACATTTCGGTTCAAATTAGCACCCAAAAAAGCACGGATAAAGGATTAGAAAAAAGCAATTCGGGCGTTACTACCATCATTGGTTTTGTAGGCGCATTTCTCATTTATTTTTTCATCTTCCTATACGGCGTCCAGGTAATGAAAGGCGTTATCGAAGAAAAAACAAACCGCATCGTAGAGGTCATTATTTCTTCCGTAAAACCGTTTCAATTAATGATGGGCAAAATTGTGGGCATTGCCATGGTTGGCTTCACGCAATTTACCATTTGGGTTGTGCTAGTTGCCGCATTAAGTGGGCCCGTTTCTTCGCTCGTAATGAAAATGGCGCATGTTGACCCAAGCAGCATAGCACAAACTACACAAATGAGCGGTATGCCTACCGATGAATTGGCCAAAACACCCGTTAAATCAAATGCTTCAATGGCTATTTTATCTGGTCTGAACCAATTAAATATTCCCATGCTTTTAGGCTTATTTGTGTTTTATTTTATTGGCGGCTACCTGTTTTATGGAGCCCTCTTCGCAGCAGTTGGATCGGCCGTAGATAACGAAACCGACACCCAACAGTTCATGATGCCCATTACTTTGCCGCTCATTTTCTCCATTGCCATCTCGCAATCTATCATAAACACCCCCAATAGCGACCTTGCCATTTGGCTTTCGATGATCCCTTTTAGTTCACCCGTAATTATGATGGTACGCTTACCTTTTGGCGTGCCAACCTCAGAAATTATTGCCTCCATGGCTTGCATGGTCTTAGGCTTTATTGGCACCGTTTGGTTGGCCGGAAGAATATACCGCATTGGCATTTTAACCTTTGGCAAAAAACCAAGTTATAAAGATTTAGCCAAGTGGCTTTTTAGAAAATCATGAGCCAACAAAACGCCCTCAAAGTACTATCTATTCCTTCTTACCGCTTTTTCCTAGCCACGCGATTATTGCTTACACTCGCTCTTCAAATGCAAGCCGTTATCATTGGATGGGAAGTCTATAAAATTAGTGGCGATGCGCTTTCGTTAGGATTGGTAGGACTTGCGGAGGCTATTCCGGCCATTTCTATTGCACTTTATGCTGGCCATATTGCCGATATTCATAACAGAAAAACTATTTTACTCATTAGCCTTTTCACCATTATCATTAGCTCTATTGGCATCTATTTTTCCTTACAAAATCATGGGCAATCACTCGCTTGGGTATATGCATTTATTTGCTTAAGCGGATTCGCCAGGGGCTTTTATGCACCAGCATCTTTTGCCACCATCTCACAACTTGTACCAAGAGAAATGCTCACCTACGCGGGCACCCTTAACAGCACCATCTGGCAATTTGCCTCAGTAATTGGTCCGGCCATTGGCGGCTTTACCTATGCCTATTTTGGCTTACAAGGAAGCTATTATTTTATCATAGCCTTCTCCCTGGCAGCCTTTTTAGCGCTTGCTCATATAAAGGTTCGGTTTGAACCAAAAGAAGTGAAAAACGAAAAAATAATAGCCCGCCTCCGCGAAGGAGTAGCTTTTGTTTATCACAATAAAGTGATCCTTTCTGCACTATCGCTCGATTTGTTCTCTGTCTTATTTGGTGGCGCTACCGCCCTACTGCCAATCTTTGCCAACGAAATATTAAAAACCGGACCAGCAGGACTTGGCCTCTTAAGGGCAGCACCATCGGCTGGCGCCGTGCTTATGATGACCTATTTATCTTTAAGGAAAAACCTATCCCAGCCAGGTATTATTTTAATAAGAGCCGTTGGTGCTTTTGGTTTATGTATGTTATTCTTTGGCTTGTCAACCAACTTCTATCTATCTATGATTTTATTGTTTTTAAGCGGCGCATTCGATAGCATCAGTGTAGTGGTTCGATCCAATATTTTGCAACTAAATACACCAGACCACATGCGTGGCAGGGTATCGGCTGTAAACACCATTTTTATTGGCTCATCCAATGAAATTGGCGCCTTCGAAAGCGGAGTGGCAGCCAAACTATTAGGTGCCGCAAATGCCGTAATATTTGGAGGAATCATGACTTTAGGAATTGTGGGAATCACCCACCGCAAAGCCAAATCGCTTAAGACATTAAGCTTCGATAATCCTTAACTGTTTATATCAATTAATCCCTCAGGCAATTGAACCCTTAAAATCTTTTTCTTATCGTCAATTTCAATAATGATTTCACCTACCAAAGGAATCAATAAATCTCTGTTGTTAAAAACAATGCGAGCCAAAGATTGATAAGGATATTCTATCACTTCCTCAACCATTCCCAACTCCCCCAATTTACCATCAACAGCCATAAATCCGTTAATAGCCCACTCATCAACTACAGCCTCCTTTTTCACCGATTTATTGGGTAAAAGCAGCACCTTTCCAATGTAATTTGCCGCCGCATCTACCGAATTTATTCCGCCAAGTTTCATCACCATATCGCCCGCAAATTCGGCCTTGGTATGCTCAATATAAAACGGAACGGGCTTCCCCCGAAATTCGAGAAAAGCCCATTCCTTAATTTTAATTTCACGAGAAAGTCTAAACTTAAGCTCGCCTTTATTGCCATGAACCTTCACAACAGATCCAACTTCGGTGAAGTCTTTTCTTTGTATAGTTTTCAAGGAAAAATAATTATTCAGCAGGTGTTTCAGCAGGTGTTTCAACAGCAGCCTCTTCTTCGGCAACTCCAGGAGTTTCTTCAGCAGGAACTTCTTCAGTTACATTAGCAGCAGCCTCGGCAGCAGCTGCTTTTGCAGCAATCTTAGCCAAACGGGCAGCATTTACCTTAGCCTCTTCAGCCAATCTTACAGCTAACTTATCGCTAGCACCAGATTTAACAATTGCAACATGCGATTGTACTTTGCTTTCCTTGTCACTTACCCAAGCAGCAAATTTAGCATCTGCTTGCTCTTGTGTCATTGCACCTTTCTTTACGCCAACAGCTAAGTGGCCTTTCATTAAGGCTCCTTTGTAAGAAAGAATTGCACGACAAGTGTCGGTTGGTTGGGCACCATTTTCTAACCAATAAGTAGCGCGGTCTAAGTCCAGCTCAATTGTTGCTGGCTGTGTCTGAGGAAGATAAGAACCAATTTTCTCGATAAACTTACCATCTCTCGGAGCACGCGAATCCGCCACCACTACGTGGTAAAAAGGTGATTTTGAACGTCCATGACGTTGTAATCTAATTTTTACTGACATATCTAATTTTGTTTGTTAAATCCCGGTTCTCCTTTTCCGGGGTGGCAAATATCGCATTATTTTCTTTTAAAACAAATATTACCCCGCTTTTCAATCTTTTTCAAAGAAGTCCAAACTGACTAAAATGGTGGGTAAAGTGTTTTCTATGAAATAAATACCATTCGTCCCTGTTCAAAGTTCCAAAAATCGGATGGGTAAAAACCGCCTCGGGGTGCTTCTCCCAAAAAGCTAAAAATCGGTCTGTTTCTGCCAATAATTCGGTTTGAGCCAACTCAAATGAAGCAAAGTTTAATGGCTGTAAACCCGCGCCAATAAATGGCGCAACAAAATCTCGTTTCAAAGGAGCATCACTCAATAGCATAATGCGCTTAACCTTTTCAACCTTATCCAAGGGCATTACCAAAGGCACCTCAAACTGCCCCCGCGAGAACTGCAATGGCAATAACAAATGCTCCAACATGTGCTGCGGGGTCATAGTGCCCCATAAACCAAGCGTATCAAATTTTAATTGCGATACCGCCTCAACCACCCGCTCTTTCCCGGGGAAATTTATAAATGTATCCATTAAGGATTTACCTCCACAATGCGGTACTTACCTTTCTTCATCCTAAACCAAATCTGCCCATCATCCCCTATCATAGCCCCCTTCTTATCACGGTATATTGCCGTAGGATCTTGATTCAATATCTCCTCCACAAAATCTACCCCAAATATCGAATCAAAATTCATTACAAATGCCTTTTTATTTGCATATCCCCTAATAGGAAAGTCAATCATATTGGCAATCTTCTCTTTATTCCTATCTTGTACATCCCACTGCAAGGTCTTAAAGAAAATGATAAATGCCTTTGCATTTGGAAAGCCAGCATCGTCCCAACTTGTGGCTACCGTGCTATCCCTAAACAATTGCTTCTTATGCTGATACTCATTTGGCAAAGTATAATCTATTACCTTGGTATCCATACCAGGTATGATTCCGTCATAATTATCACTCACCATCGACGGACTCTCCACCTGAACGGTATCTGTATCATCAATCAAAACATGCGGAATAGGATCATCACATGCAATGAGGGTTAACCCAATAAGTCCAAAAAATATTAATAAATTTCTCATATCCCTGTATAATTTTGCGGGGTTAAAACAAGTAACTCCTGTTTTACCTGCTCGTTAACCTGCAAGCTAAGTATAAATTCTTTAATTGACACCTGCGTAATGGCTTCGTTGGTTCTTGTCAATGATTTTAAAGCCTCATAAGGTTTTTCAAATCCCTCTCTTCTCAATATGGTTTGAATCGCTTCTGCCAATACAGCCCAATTATTTTCCAAATCAGCATTCAATTTTACCTCATTTAACAACAACTTGTTTAAACCCTTTTCCAATGACTTAAACGCAATAAACATGTGTCCAAAAGGCACACCCACATTGCGCAACACCGTGCTATCAGTTAAATCACGTTGCAACCTCGAAATGGGCAATTTTGCCGATAAATGTTCCAACAAGGCATTGGCCAAACCTAAATTACCCTCTGCATTTTCAAAATCAATTGGGTTAACCTTATGCGGCATGGCACTAGAACCAACTTCGCCTTCTTTCAATTTCTGCTTAAAATAATCCATGGCCACATACTGCCAAACATCCTTCGAAAAATCTAACAGTATGTTATTGATGCGCTTAAACACATCGAACAAAGCCGCTAAATTATCGTAATGCTCAATCTGTGTGGTGGGGTGCGAACGTTTTAAACCCAATTGCGCACAAAAATTATTACCAAAACTCACCCAATCAATCTCAGGATAGGCCACATGATGCGCATTATAATTGCCCGTTGCTCCGCCAAATTTAGCCGGAAAACGCAAGGCATTTAATTGCTCAATTTGCACACCAATTCGCTCCACAAAAACTGCCCATTCTTTCCCCAAACGCGTAGGAGAAGCAGGCTGCCCATGGGTGCGGGCCAACATCGGAATATTTGCCCAAGCGTTTGCCTGCTTCTTCATTATATCCAAAACACCATTCAACAAAGGCATAACCTCTTGCTCAACGGCATGCTTTAAACTCATAGGAATAGCGGTATTATTAATATCCTGCGAGGTAAGTCCAAAATGTACAAACTCAGAAGCTTGGTTCAAACCTAATACCTCAAATTCCTCTTTCAAAAAATACTCTACCGCCTTTACATCATGGTTCGTTATCCTTTCAATGGCCTTTATCCTTTCGGCCTGAACCAAATCAAAATTCTGGTAAACCGCCCGCAAAGCCTCCTTGTGATCAGCAGAAATTTTTCCTGCCAATTGAGGCAATGGCAATTCGGCCAAAGCAATAAAATACTCAACCTCTACCCAAACCCGATACTTAATTAAAGCAAACTCACTAAAATAATTCCCCAACGAAGCAGTTTGCTTTTGATACCTTCCATCAATAGGAGATATAGCTGTTAATGGCTGATAAGTCATGAAGTTCATTTTAAAAATTTTAGGCCAAGAACAAGTTTAAGAAAAACGAATTCTGTGCCAATTACTATTTACAAAGCTTACTTTATAAGTCCCCAAATATCGTTTCCAAAAATAAGCACCATTAATGTAAGCAACAAAATCATGCCTATATATTGGGCTGTTTCTAAAAACTTCTCACTCAATGGCCTACCAATAATCATTTCTATTAATAAGAAAATTACGTGTCCGCCATCCAATGCCGGAATAGGCAAAATATTCATAAAAGCCAATCCCAATGAAATTAATGCGGTAAACATCCAAAACCTGCTCCAAATCCATTCGCCACCATAAAACTTGGCAATACCAATTGGACCTTGAACCGCTTTGTTTACTGCAATATCTCCATTAAAGATTTTGCCCCAACCCTTAATCTGAGCATCAATGGTCTCTACCGCTTTATCCCAACCTGCCGGAAAAGAGGCAAAGAAACCATACTTCACCACCTCATATTCAAAATCCTTCGAATCGGGCTTAAAACCAACCCTACCAATATCATCAACCAATATAGGCAAAACTACTTCCTCGCTGCCACGCATCACCGTAAAATTAACCGTTTTACCAGCACTTGCCTTCAACAAAGCTTGAAACTCATCAAAAAATTCAAAACTTTGAGAATCCAATTTTGTAATCACATCATTGGCTTTTAGTCCAGCCTTATCAGCATTATAGCCTGGTGTAATTTCCGAAACAAAAAAGTGCATGCGAGGCAAAAAGAAATCGGACTTGGCATCACTAAACTTCTTCACAAAATCACTTGGTAATTTCACATCCATTATCTGACCACTGCGATCAACCTGATAAACTACTCCCTCACCCAAAATATGCTTAATTTTTAAAGCCTCCTCAAAACGAGTAATGGATACACTGTTTACCGAAACCAATTTATCGCCCAACCTAAAGCCAATTTCTTTGGCCATTTCGGAAGGTACAATGCCATTTTTTACCGAATCATTGTTAATATACTTCTCGCCATACGCATAACTCATCATGGCAAATATGACCACACCCGTTACAATGTTTACCACCACACCGCCTACCATCACAATTAAGCGTTGCCAAGCTGGTTTGCTCCTAAATTCCCAAGGCTGAGCAGGTAATTTCAAGGCTTCCTTATCCATGCTTTCATCAATCATACCAGCAATTTTCACATATCCACCCAAAGGCAACCAGCCAATACCCCATTCGGTATCACCAATTTTAATCGAAAACAACTTCACACCCCAAGCATCAAAAAACAAGTAGAATTTCTCTACCTTAATGCCAAACGCACGTGCGGCCAAATAATGACCAAACTCGTGAAGAATAACTAAAATGGATATTCCCAAGATTAATTGGGAAATCATGATTAAAACCTGCATATCTTTTAATTTCTATATTTCTGCAATAATAACGAATTAACTCAAGAAACTCTTGGCTATTCTTCTTGTCTCCTCATCTGTAGCTACATAGTCGTCAATACTAGGCTTGGCAATAAACGCCACCGTGTTCATGCAGCGCTCATTTAATTCGGCTATCTCCAAGAACTTAATTTTGTCTTCTAAAAAGGCCTGAACCGAAATCTCGTTTGCGGCATTTAAAATACAGGCCATGTTTCCACCTTTGTCCATAGCTTCATAAGCTAAGCCTAAATTCCTAAAAGTAATTGGATCAGGCTCCTCAAAACTTAACATAGAAATCTCTTTAAACGACATACGCTTAAAATCACTGCGCTTTCTCTCTGGGAAAAAAAACGCATAATGAATGGGCAATTTCATATCGGGCAAACCCATTTGCGCCTTTATGCTGCCATCATTAAACTCTACCATGCTGTGTATAATAGATTGTGGATGAACCACCACATCAATCTTTTCTTTTCCTACCCCAAATAGCCATTTAGCCTCAATCACCTCAAGGCCTTTGTTCATCATGGTGGCCGAGTCGATGGTAATTTTTGCCCCCATACTCCAGTTTGGATGCTTTAAGGCTTGGACCTTGGTAACCCCAAGCAAATCATCTCGCTTCTTACCCCTAAACGGACCACCAGAAGCGGTTAAAATTATCTTATCAATATGGTCTAAATTCTCGCCCACCAAACACTGAAAAATGGCCGAATGTTCAGAATCAACGGGCACTATATCTACATGGTTTTCTCCACACAAACGGGTTACAATTTCACCTGCAACCACCAAGGTTTCTTTATTGGCCAAAGCAATGCGCTTCTTGTTTTCTATTGCCTTTATGGTTGGTTTCAAACCGCTATAACCCACCATGGCCGTTAACACAATATCTGCTTCTGTAATGCCCATTAATTCCTCAATGGCCTTGTTGCCAGCAAACACTTTAATATCGTGTTTATCTAATGCATCCTTCACCAATAAATATTTGCTTTCATCGGCAATTACCACGTGATTGGGCTTAAATTTAATGGCCTGGGCAATCAATAAATCAGCATTGCTGTTTGCCGTTAACACCTCCACCTCCAAATCGGAATGTTGCTCTTCAATAACCTCTAAAGCTTGGGTTCCAATGCTTCCTGTACTGCCTAAAATAGCGATTTTTTTCTTCTTGTTCTCTGCCATGATTGTGTTGCAAAATCAGGTTTTTTGCCCAACAATCAAAAAATAATGATTAATCAAGCTATTTATGCCCAATAAAAACCAACCAAAACCCAAAAATAAATTTAAAGTCAACCTTACATGGCTTGCGCTCATTAATTATGAATTATGAATTATGAATTATGAAAAAAAACAAACACTTACCTTCAAATTTTTAACTCTTAATCCTTAACTCATACTTCATACTTAAAACTTCATATTAAAAAACGCCCAACCATATTTAGGCATTGTCAAACCCATAATTCAAAACCCATAATTCATAACCCATAATTCATAATTCATAATTCATAACCCATAATTCAAAATTCATAATTCAAAACTCATAACCCATAATTCAAAATTCATAATTCATAATTCAAAATTCATAATTCATAACTCATAATTCATAACTCATAATTCATAATTCATCAGCAATCTTGCGATCATTGCTCAACCTAGGAACTTTATTTTGTCCACCCAACTTGCCTTGCGACTTCATAAATTCAATAAAGGCATCCTCGGCCATCACCCGAATTTTCAAAGGTTGCAAAATGCTTCCTTTTATTAAATCACTGTAATAAATATTCTTCTTTTGCAAGGCCTCATCTACCTCCATAGAAAAGGCTTGCATATCAACAGGCAAATTGGCAAACGATACAAACCACTCATGGTAAGGCAACCCGCCCTCTGGCGGATTAACCTGCGGTGCCACCGTAAATTCTACAATGCTTACCTTGTATTTTTCACAAATACTCAACAAAGCAAACTCAACCTCTTCGCCAATTACATGCTCTCCAAAAGCAGAGATAAAATGTTTAATACGGCCAGTCACCTTTATTCTGTATGGATTAATAGAAACAAACTTCACCGTATCGCCAATATTATAGCCATATAAACCGGCATTGGTATTCATAATTAAGGCATAATTTACGCCTAATTGAACATCTTTTAATGAAACCCTAGTTGGTTCAGCATTAAAAAATTCATCTACGGGAATAAACTCGTAAAATATCCCATTATTTACCAATAACAACAAACCATTTGCAGCTTGCGTGTCTTGAAAAGCAATAAATCCCTCCGAGGCCGGATAGGTTTCTATGGTAGCTACTTTTCTACCAATACTCTCCTCAATTTTTGCCCTATAAGGCTCAAAACTTACCCCACCATACACAAATAAATTAAAGTTTGGAAACACTTCCCCAACGGCTTTTCCAGCGCGCTGTTTCACCAAATCAAAATACATTTGAACCCAAGGCGGAATGCCACTAATTAAGGTCATGTCTTGTTCGAATGTTTCATCGGTAATTTTCTGCACTTTCTGCTCCCAATCTTCTATGCAGTTGGTAGCATAACTGGGCAATTGATTTTTTCTTAAATATTGCGGAACATGGTGGTTTACAATGCCACTTAATCGTCCGGTAAAAATGCCGTTTTTCTTATCCAAAACCGGACTGCCCGACAAGAAGATGAGCTTGCCATCTACAAACTCCGACTTACCTGTTTCGGCAATATAACACAACAAAGCATTGCGCGCCGAGTTAATGTGAAAGCTGATAGACTCTTTAGAAATGGGAATGTATTTTACCCCACTGGTGGTGCCAGAAGTCTTGGCAAAATAGATAGGCGAATTGGGCCACAATACATCACGTTCGCCTGCAACTACCCTGTCTATGTAAGTGCGCAAGCCCTCGTAATCGACTATCGGAATAGCCGCCTTAAAGTCTTCATAGGTCCTAATTTGGGCAAAATGATGGTCCTTGCCAAATGCTGTTTTTTGAGCCTGAACCAAAATTTTGCGCATCCAATATTCTTGCCAAAATAACGCCCGCTCACTCTCCAATTTCACTTTGCGCGAAATAAATCGGGCAAAGGGTTTAGCCAATATCGCTTTAATGCCCATGGTTCAAAAATGACAAAAAAAAAGCGGGTTTCAAAACCCGCTTTTCAATTATATTTTCTTCTTAAAAGTTTGTAAAATTTCACTTAAACTCATGCTCTTTACCATCTCAAGAATGATACTACCAATGCCAAGTCCTTTGAGATTTAAGCCACTACCACTTAATATGCTCGAAGCTGCACCCAATATTTCATTGCCTTGTTTGGTTTTACTGGTGGCACTTAATTTATTAAAATCGCTATCGGCCACTTTAATTTTTAACGCATCGCCCATTATTTGGGATTTTACACCATCCAACTTAAATTGGCTTTTTAATTGGGCATCCAAATTGCTCAATATGCTGGCCGTAGAAGCCTTCTGAGCATCGGCAGCTGCGGTTTTGCTCTGTTTGTTCAATTTATCTAGGGCTCCACCAATCTGACAAGATGCTGTGTTGCCTAGGATAAATAATCCCATTGCGAACATTAATATTCCTTTTTTCATTTTCATTTCAATTTGCTGCAATATAAAAAACCTAATTTACTTTTTAGCAAAATTTTAGCTTAATACCCGCCAATCATTTTGCCTGCGGGGTAGCTAACATCAAACGAAAACCTTAATTTCACAACTTGCTTAGGTTCTAAGGTCACTACCCATTTTAACAAGCCTGTTTCTGGCGCATATTGTGCATTCTCATCTTGCATTAATTTAACCGTAACATCCTCATTCTTACTCACCGGAATTTGATCTTCTACCAACAATTGTATCTTCTCGCTCGACGAATTACTCAAGGTAATTTCAATGGTTTGCGATTCCTTTTTGGTTGAACCAAATAAAGATTTAGAACTCATTTCCTTCACCTTTTCTCTTTTGGCAATTAACCTGCGGTCTCTACCTAAAGTTAACAAAAGAGAATCTCCGTTAGCCCTATCAATAAAGGTCTTCCCAGAATAAGTACCATTTAAATATATATTGGCTTCGCCATTTAATTGGTTCAGCAAGTCATTGCTTTCAAATTTTGCTGTAACAAAAATATCTGGGTTTAATTTAGGCACACATGCATAGCCAAATTGTGCTGGCAACGAAAACTGATTCAATTCTACTTGGTGATTTTTATTATCGGAAGGCACCGAAACATTGCCCTTCACATCAAAGCTTAAATTCAGTAAATTTTGACTAGAAGAAGCATATTTTTTATTATCACTTTTTTCGCTTGCCGATACATTAGACGCAGCATCACTATCATATTCTGTTACTGTCAAAGCCCCTTCATAGCTGTTATACTTTGCACGAGAAACATCTGTATGATACTGAATATAAACAGGCCTTAACTCGGGCTTTAAGCCAGTTTGATTAGGATTGTTGGTAGTTAAAGCCATTTTTATATTGCTCCAATCTTCTCCGGTCGATTGCCTAATATCTGCCTTTAACACAAATTGAACGGCCGAACTTACATCCTTCACCCTAATATCATAATAGGGTTTCCAAGAAACATCTTTCACCAAATATTGCAACTTAAAAAGTGCACTCGCATTGGCTTTGGTAACTTTTACCATCACAGCAATTTGTGTGTTTAATGATTTAGCCCCAGCTCTATAATCACCCAATTGCTTTTCTACCAATCGCTTTTGAGCGTTCAATACTTTTAACCTTCTCTCGAGTTCAATGTTTTGCTCTTTGAACATATTTAACTTACGTTGAAAAATATCTAACACATCTTCCAACTCATCTGCCTTTACACCATTGTTAGCACCACCCAAGCTTTTGTTGGCCCGCAATAAATCCTTCTGCCAAGTAATAGATTCTTGGTCGAACCGAATTGCCGTTAAGCGATCGTTTATCAATTGCAAGGAATCTTCCAACAGCATAATATCTGCTGGCTCCTGACCTTTTTCTATATAATTATTCCGGTTGGTTACCGACAAAATTTCGATGCCTTCTGGCGCCACCACTTCAATGGTAGAATTAACCATATTAGGCGAAATCTGATTAAAAATAACCTCATGAATTCCATTATCCAAAATGGCCTTTCCTTCTCGGGTAACTTGTGCCTGGTTATGAAAAACAGATACCGCCACCACTTTGGAGGCAATTATTTGTTGCGCATTTGCCCAAAAATTCATACCCAAAAAAAGGAAGGCAAACGCAAAAAACTTATAGTGTATTTTATTCATCATAAATGGTTCAATAAAAATAGAACGAATAACCTTATCAATTGTTACAAAGGAATATTTCCGTGTTTTTTATGTGGCAGATTAGCCACTTTATTTTCTAACATGGCAAAGGCTTTAATAAGTTTAGCACGAGTCTCTTCTGGCAAAATTACCGCATCCACAAAACCTCGTTCTGCCGCTCTATAAGGATTTGCAAATAAATCGCCATACTCCTTTTCTTTTGCCTTTAAAGCTTCCTCTTTATTTTCGGCGGCATCAATTTCTCTCTTAAAAATAATCTCTGCCGCACCTTTAGCGCCCATCACCGCAATTTCTGCCGTAGGCCACGCAAAGTTCATGTCGGCACCAATGTGTTTGCTGTTCATTACATCATAAGCACCACCATAAGCTTTCCTTGTAATTACTGTAATTCTAGGCACGGTGGCTTCACAAAATGCATATAATAATTTAGCACCGTTGGTAATAATCGCATTCCACTCCTGGTCGGTACCTGGCAAGAATCCTGGCACATCTTCAAACACCAATAAAGGTATATTAAAACAATCACAGAAGCGCACAAACCTGGCAGCCTTTTGCGAAGAATGAATATCCAAAACACCCGCTAAAAATGCAGGTTGGTTGGCCACTATTCCAATGCTCTTGCCCGCCAAGCGGGCAAAACCCACTACAATATTTTCGGCAAAATCTTTATGCACTTCAAAGAAACTTTGTTCATCGGCAACTTCTTCAATTACCTCCCTAATATCGTACGGTTGGTTTGCACTTTCCGGAATAATTTCGGCCAATTTCATGCGGGTTTCATCGCCCTTTTCATAAGGCAAATAAGGCACCTTTTCTTCACAATTTTGCGGCACATAACTCAGCAATTTTTTCAATTTCTGAATGGCTTCAATCTCATTTGCAGCCGTAAAATGTGCCACACCACTTTTAGCAGAATGAACCGAGGCGCCTCCCAAATCTTCGCTACTCACTTCTTCATGCGTTACCGTTTTTACTACGTTTGGCCCCGTTACAAACATATAACTAGAGTGCTCTACCATCATGATGTAATCTGTAATAGCCGGACTATAAACCGCACCTCCAGCGCAGGGTCCCATAATGGCAGATATCTGAGGAATTACGCCAGATGCCATGGTATTGCGGTAAAAAATATCGGCATAACCGCCCAAACTTACCACACCTTCCTGAATCCTAGCGCCCCCACTATCATTTAAACCAATTAAAGGCGCGCCACTTTTCATGGCTAAATCCATTATTTTGCAAATTTTCTCCGCGTGCGTTTCAGAAAGAGAACCACCAAAAACGGTAAAATCTTGCGAAAAAATATAGGTTAGTCGGCCATTAATAGTTCCATAACCTGTAACCACACCATCGCCTAAAAACTTTTGTTTCTCCATGCCAAAATCGGCACTGCGGTGTTGCACAAAAGCACCAATTTCTTCAAAAGAACCTTCATCCATTAAAAAATGAACGCGCTCCCTTGCCGTTAATTTTCCCTTCTTATGCTGCGATTCAATTCTTTCCTTTCCGCCCCCTAATTGAGCTTGCTCTCTTAGTTGTAATAGTTGTTCTCTTTTATTCATGGTTGTACTCAATAACTAATTTAACAATGCCAGAATTTCGTCGGCATCAATCTGCTTTATAATCGACTCATCTGTTTCTATAATATTATCGGCAAGTAATTTCTTTTTCTCTTGAAGCGTTAAAATTTTCTCCTCAACCGAATCTTTGGTAATAAATTTATATATAAACACATTTTGGGTTTGTCCTATCCTATGCGCCCTATCAATTGCCTGACGCTCCACGGCGGGATTCCACCAAGGATCCAACATAAATACGTAGTCGGCAGAGGTTAGGTTCAGACCGAACCCACCTGCTTTTAAACTAATTAGAAAAAACGGTGTTTTGCCCTCTTGAAAACGCTGAACCGCCTTTTGCCTTGCCTCATTGCTCATAGAGCCATCCAAATAACAATAATCAATTTTTTGCTCGTTGAACCAATTTCTGTATATGGTAAGCTGACTCACAAACTGCGAAAAAACCAAGACCTTATGACCTTCTGCCATGGCAGTTTGGGCCATATAAGTTACCTCCTTAAACTTACCGCTTTCGCCCGTAAAATCTGGATTAATTAACAATGGATGGTTGGCTATTTGGCGCAATTTAGTTAATCCTTGCAACAAGGTAAACTGCGATTTATTCACCCCCATATCGCGAATAACTTTCATGATTTCATTGCGGTAGTACGACTTCACTTTTTCGTAAGCTTCGGCCTGTTCTTCACTCATTTCGCAATACACCACCTGCTCCATTTTTGCAGGTAAATCTGTGGCTACTTGATCCTTGGTTCGGCGCAAAATAAACGGACTAATTATGGCCTTCAATTGTTGCATTTTTAGCACATCTTTTTGCTTCTCTATGGGCTGCACAAACCTGTCGTTAAAGGAACTCAAGCCACCCAACAAACCAGGATTAACAAAAGAAAGCTGACTCCATAATTCCTGCACGCTGTTCTCTATGGGCGTACCCGTTAACACCAATCGCCTACTGGCCCGCAAAACTTTTACCGCTTTTGACACTTGAGATTGCGCGTTCTTGATAGCCTGACTCTCATCCAAAATAACATAGTTAAACATGTATTCCTTCAAAATATCAATATCAACCCGCACGGTGCCGTAAGTGGTTATAACCAAATCGTACTTAAAAAATAACTTGGGATTTTTTATGCGGCCAATGCCGGTATAAATCAAAATTCTTAAACCCGATGTGAACTTTTTAGCCTCGTTAAACCAGTTAAATACCAAGCTATTTGGCACCACAATTAATGAAGTTCTAATAAAAGTTTCCTTAGCACCTTCTGCATTGGATGGCTTTGAAAAACTGTGGTGCGCAATGCCTCCGTTTTGTTTATATAACAACTGATTCTGATTGGTATTGGCCATAACGGGCTGGTCGAAAAGACTCAATTGGATAGCAAACTTACCCGCATTTTTGGCGCCACTTACCATACTGGGATTGCTATCTAAAGCCAAGTTTTCTGCCGGCAAGGTAGAAATGCTTTCGACAAAAGGTTCTGGTTGATCTGAACTTGAGACTACCTGGTTTTCCTCAATATGCTTTAAATACAACTCTCTTTCCTTTTGAATAAGCGCCAAGGTTTGAATGGTTTTTCCCAAGCCCATATCATCTGCCAAGCAACCGCCAAAGTGGTTGTCTTTTAAGAAATAAAACCAATCGAATCCCGCCTTTTGGTAGGGTCGCAAAGTACCTTTAAACGCATGCGGCAAATCCATTTCACGCAATTGTCCATAAGAAATTAACTTTTCAATCTTTTCATTTATCCTAAGATATTTGCCACTAGAATTATTCAGTTCTTCCAATAAACCAATGTGGTGCTTCTCAATTTTTATTTCCTCATCGCTGGTACTAAATTCAAAAATACCATTTAAGTTACCAAACCATTCCTCTGGTATAATGGCAATTAAACCATTGGGCAAAATAAATTCGCGTTTGCCTTTAAGGATGTATTCACGTAAGGAAATAAAAGAGAATGAATATGCGCCAAATTGAGCAACAGCTTGCACATCAAACCAATCTCTTTGCTCCTTTACTTCTATTTTTAGTTCACGCGGACCAATATAAAATTTGTTGTGGGCACTGTCTTGTTTCACCTCAACTCCTTGTGCTTTTAACTCCTCAAAATTTTGGTTCAGCCAGTCTAAAAACACATACTTTTCTGAGGAACCTGCGCCTAAAAAACCCTCTTGTTTTTTGGTTTGTCTAACACTAGGCAAAATAAAAAACGCTGCATTGCTATGTGTAAGTCCCATTTTTTCTAAGGCTTTTCTGCGGCCTTCTTCCCAATATCTGTTTCTGCTTACGCGGTTAAAAACATATTCCTCGCCAATTTTTAAAAGCTGTGCATGCACCTCCTGATCCGAATCGTAATCGAAAAATATTTCCGAATAATTAAATTGTAAACGCAAGGCAACCTCATCGTCGAACAGGTTTTGCATATTAAGAATTATCTGGCCAAAAGATGGCATTTGGTTAATTTTAAAGCAATCAGATTTTACATCGTATCGCTCTACCAATTGCAGCACAAACTTACTCAAGTATGTTTCCTCAGATTTCTTTGGAATCTGAATATAACGCTTGCTCATAAAAGGCAATAATTTTTTGCCGTCTACATTCTTTTCAAAATCGTATAAATGTTGATCTACGAGCAACCAAGCGGGCGTTTGAGAAACAATTTGCGCGCCCTTATACATAAATTCAACCTTCTCATTTTTATACCTAAGCGTAGGGTAATAGCGAATGCCTTCTGGATTGTTTTTAAAATGAAACCATATATTGGCCTGCTCCTCGCCCACTGTTATTTTAACAGAAGTTGGATTATTGTCGTTGCCATTTTTATAAATGGTTTTGCCTCGCATCCTTTGAAAGACCAAATTCATGCGCTCTTCCACAAACGGGCGAATAGCCTCATCCATCGTTTCTTTGGAACAATGCTTGGCAAAAAATTCTGAGGTGCGCACCTTTTTCTTCAGGTCTTTGTTAAATCGCTTTGCAATATAATCATCGTCTACCTCATCCAAAATATTGATAAATTCGAGATCCTCCTCACTTAACTCCTTGGCAAAATAATCGGCGGTTTTCGAAAACACCCTTTGGTGCGTGAGCGTATAAGCCCCCTTTGAGTTTACCTGAACCACGTGTGGCTCTAGTACCAGCCCCAAATAAGGGTGCTGAAACAATCCATAAATTAAAGCAAAGGCTTGGGTATTAACTACTATCAATTACACGGCACTTTAAGTTAGGCAAGATAGTGCAATTTCAAAATATGAATCAAGTAAAATGATTTTTTTTATAAAGAAATTTCCCCCATAAAAACGCGCTTGGCCGGCCCCATTAACCAAACTTGTTCAAAAGCACTTTCGGCTTGGTTATAAAAGAATTTTACCGCCAATTCTCCGCCCTTTACAGCAACCTTTACTTGGTGACTGCCAGCAGGCAAACCGTTAAACAAGGCCGTAGAGATGGCTGCCGCAGTGGCGCCAGTTCCACAAGAAAGCGTTTCGTCTTCCACACCCCGCTCGTAGGTTCTCATGTCAATTACCTTTAAAGCCTTAAGGTTTACATAGTTTACATTTATCCCCTGTTTTTCGTATTCGGGGCTGTATCTAACTGTTTTGGCGGTCTGAACCAAATCCATTTCAGCAATGGGTTCAGACCTAAATTGAACAAAATGTGGCGACCCCGTATTCACCTCAAAAGCGTAATCGTTCAATTGCTTATAGCCTACTACAGAAATCATCTGCAAAGAAATCCAATCACTTGCAGTGCCCTCCAAATTCATACTAATCTCGGCTTGGTGAAGTCCATCAATGGCAGAAAATTCCACCTTTTCTTTGGCAAGATTTAGGTCGAAAATAAAACGGGCAAAACACCTGCCGCCATTGCCGCACATGCTACTTTCGCGGCCATCGCTGTTAAAGTACTTCATGTAAAAACCACCCTTTTCTGTCAACTGCAATAGGATCAGACCGTCTGCACCAATGCCAAACCTACGGTCGCATAAGCTATTTATTAAAGCAATATCGTTACATGGAAAAAGTCCTTGGCGGTTATCCACCATCACAAAATCGTTGCCTGTACCTTGGTATTTATAAAATGAAATCACTCTACGCCTAATTTATGAAAATGTTGATCTGGAAATAAATAATACGCCCTGTTTTTTAAGATTAAATAATAGGAATTATTGGCTTCAGAAAAGCTCAAATAAAAAGATTCGTTTACCTTTATATCGTATATCAAAATCTTTTTGCCATTAAACACATAACCCCTAAAATGAAGCGGAGAATCCCAATATTCCACCAATAATTGTCGGGCAATTTGGTTGGGCTTCATAAAAAAACTTTGCATCACCAACTCTTGCAGGGTGGTATCAGAAATGAGGCTATCGGTTTCAACCTTGAGTTTGTTTAAACGTTCGCTCACCAATTTCGATTCTAGCACCCTAAAAAGCGAATCCGACACAAAATAATCGCCCTCAATTTGCACCGATTTACCATTGATTAACTGCGAGTAAGAACCATTTATATTATTGGCCTGAACCAAGGAATCGACTTCTGTAATGGGCTTTTGTACTTTACGTTTTTCTGCGCCCGTTGGCTTATTTAAAAGGGTATCGCTAATAGGTTCTGGCATCTTATCAAACACATGAATTTTATCTATTAAAGGAATGCGCAACCGCCTTTGCTCCTTGTTGTAAGAATCGGAAATATAAAAATCTAAAATAAGCACCAAGCAAACTAAAGAAAGGGTAAAATAAACCCATCCCCACCGCTGAGGTTTCTTTATCATGAGCTCTGGTTGGTCGTACTCGGCCAACTCTTCTGCCACAATTTCACTCCTATGCAGGCTATAAAAATCAAAAGCCTCCCTAAACGATTCACTGTCTCTTAACTTACGCTCAAAAAGCTCCAATTCGTCTCCCAGCATCTCTTTGCGGAGATATTTTTCAAAAAAGTACTGGTGTTTATCGTGAGAGAATTGCATGAATTAATTGTTACAAGAGCGGCAAATTTCAACAAATAAATGGTAAAATTTGTCACTTATCTTTTCCGTTAGTCAAATATAAATCTAAAAATCTGTCATTTTGTACTCTGGAATGATTTTTGGAATCCAAACAAAAAAATAATAATGTTAAACATGAAAAAATACCTAGGAATTTTCGTTGTAGCTGCCATTGGCGGCCTTGTTGCCATTGGCTTAACTAAATTAATTAACCACGACAATCAAGCAAATTTTGAAGCAGATTACTTAGCAAAGTTTGCCAGTGTTAAAGATGAAGTGTACCCCGACTTTGTGGCTGTGGCAGAACTGGTTACGCCAACTGTTGTGCACATTATCACCACGGTAAATCCTCAAAACAATTCGGGCGAAGATCCTTTTGGTGGTTTCTTTAAAGGCTTTGAAATGCCTCAATCGCCCAGAACAGGCTCTGGCTCTGGGGTAATTATCTCCTCAGATGGTTATATTGTAACCAACAACCACGTAATTGATGGAGCCACAAATATTACCGTAATATTAAACGACAAACGAGAATATGCCGCCGAACTGTTAGGCAGAGACCGCAACACAGACCTCGCCTTATTAAGAATAGAAGAAAAAAACCTCCCATTTGCCGTAGTTGGCAATTCAGACCAAGTAAAAGTTGGCCAATGGGTATTGGCAGTAGGCAATCCATTTAACCTTACCTCTACGGTAACAGCGGGCATTGTTAGCGCAAAAGGCCGCGGTCTGAACCTATTACGCGACCCAAGAAATCCGGAAACACAATATGCCATTGAAGCTTTTATACAAACCGATGCAGCAGTAAATCCTGGCAACAGTGGTGGCGCATTGGTATCCACCGACGGCAAATTAATTGGCATTAACGCCGCCATCGCTAGTCAAAACGGACAATATGCCGGATACTCATTTGCCATTCCTTCTAACCTCATGAAAAAAGTAGTAGACGATTTAATGAAATATGGAGAAGTTCAAAGGGGATTATTAGGTGTTCAAATTCAAGATGTAAACAACCAAATTGCAGAAAAAGAAGGACTTAAAGATGTGAAAGGCATTTTTGTGGCCAAGGTAAATGAAAACAGTGCCGCCGCCGCCGCTGGCATAAAAGATGGTGATGTAATAGTTGCCATAGATGGCGAAAACGTAAATACTACCAACGAATTACAAGAAAAAGTAGGCAAGAAAAGTCCGGGCGACAATGTATTGGTTGGCTTAATACGAAAGGGTAAAACACTGGAAGTAACAGCAATTTTACGCAACAAAGAAGGAAAAGCAGAATTGGCAAAAGCAGAAAAAATGGAAACCAACAAAGTGCTCGATTGCGAGTTTGAGTCGATTCCCAGAGAAGAACGCCTTAAATTAAAAATTGCCAATGGCATTCGCATTAAAAAAGTAGGCGAAAAGAGTCCCCTAAAAAAGGCCGGTATTCCAAATGGCTTTGTATTAACTAGCATAGACAAAAAACCTGTGGCCAATTTTACAGATGTAAAAATGCATTTAGAAGACCGCAAAGGCGGCGTACTCATAGAAGGAATTAACCCAGATGGCAGCAAAGGCTATTATGGGTTTGGATTGTAAAGGAAGGGTGTTGGTCTTTGGGCTTTGGGCTTTGGGCTTTGGGCTTTGGGCTTTGGGCTTTGGGTGTTGGGTGTTGGGTGTTGGGTTTTGGGTTTTGGGTTTTGGGCTTTGGGTTTTGGGTTTTGGGCGTTGGGCTTTGGGTGTTGGGCTTTGGGTGTTGGGAGTTGGTCTTTGGACGTTGGGTAGTTGGGTAGTTGGGTGTTGGGTTTTGGGCGTTGGGCGTTGGTCCTTAGTCTGTGGGGCGTTGGTCTTTGGACGTTGGGTAGTTGGGTTTTGGGCTTTGGGAATTGGTGTTTTGGGGTTTGGGCGTTGATCTTTGGGTTTTGGGAATTGGTCTTTGATCTTTGAACGTTGGGTAGTTGGGTTTTGGGCTTTAAGCCTTGGGTTTTGGGAATTGGTCTTTGATCTTTGAACGTTGGGTAGTTGGGTTTTGGGCGTTGGGAGTTGCGAGTTGGTCTTTTGGGTCTTTGGGTCTTTGGGTGTTGGTCTTTGGGTGTTGGTCTTTGGGTGTTGGTCCTTAGTCTGTGGGGGGTTGGTCTTTTGGGCGTTGGTCTTTGGGTGTTGGTCCTTAGTCTGTGGGGGGTTGGTCTTTTGGGCGTTGGTCTTTTGGGCGTTGGTCTTTTGGGTTTTGGGCGTTGATCTTTGGGAATTGGTCTTTGATCTTTGAACGTTGGGTAGTTGGGTTTTGGGCTTTAAGCGTTGGGTTTTGGGAGTTGCGAGTTGGTCTGTGGGGCGTTGGTCTTTTGGGTTTTGGGCGTTGGTCTTTGGGAGTTGCGAGTTGGTCTTTAGGTGTTGGTCTTTGAATGTTGGGTAGTAGGGTTTTGGTCTTTAAGTTTTGGGAGTTGGGTGTTGGGTTTTAGTCTTTATTCTTTGCGAGTTGGTCTGTGGGGCGTTGAACGTTGGTCAAAATCCGTTAAGTCTTATATGGACTGCAGACTTCTCTTAACTGTAAAATAATATAGTTAGCAAGGAATGTATTGGAAATTCAATTAAAACATAAACGGTGATTGCAAGGTTTGCAATCAAAAAAATTACATAAACAAAAAATCAAACCTTGTTACTTTGGTTCCCAACATTGAGACAAAGCCTTCGGAAAACCAAAATTCCCGAAGGCTTAGTTGTAAAACACTCCTTTTATTTTTAATTTTTATATAAAATTTCATTAGTGTCCGATAAAAGTACAAAAAGCATTTATCGTTTCAAAATTTACTTGATAATCAATTAGTTATGTTGTTTGCTTTTCGTCTTTTTAAAAGT
>JAWXAZ010000010.1:0-78072 GCA_034439755.1 bacterium | reverse complement strand
CCTATCATGGCAATCTTCATAAATCTCTTTGTATATACCTACCGCCTAATTTGGTGCAATACCCTTCACAAATTTTACCAAAGTCAAAATTAAAAAACCACCTTAAAAATAAACCAACATGAAAAATCAAAGTATCCTATGGCCCTTAGCAGCCGCTTACACTTTCCTTTTATACCACCAAGGCGCAGGTATCAATGTATTTTTGCTGAACCTACTTTTACTCGTTGCTTTATACACCAAAAACAAGGCACAAATGCGCTTAAAACAAAATCTACTTTTTGTATTTGGCGCCCTATTTTCCGCCATATTTGTAGCCATTCACGGACATTATGTATCTGTTCTAGCCAATGTTATTTCTCTTGCCTTTCTATCTATAAACTTAAGCTTACAAAAAAGCTCCATGGCCAGTCTATTCTTACATAGCATTTATGGATATTTAACAACCCTGGTAAAAAGAGGAATACAAAAATTCATCGAGCCACCTGTTGAAAACGACGAAAATGAAGCGGAGAAACCCAAATTAAACAAAGTATTAATTGGGATATTTTCATTGCTTATATTTGGCCTATTTATTACCTTTTACAGATACGCAAGCGCTAGCTTCAATCAATTTGTCCTGAACCTAAATATTGATTTTATTTCATTCCCTTTGCTTGCCTATTTTACCTTTGCATGCCTGTTGCTATCTACCTTTCTTAAGCCAAGTTACATAGAAAATATAGCGGTCAACGAACGCACCCAAGTTCAATTTTTAAACATCAGCATATTTAAAGAATACAAAATTTTTGGTTCAAACATATTGGAAATTACCGAAGATAGTTTGGCCAAGGTTCTTTTATTGGGTCTTAACCTAATGCTGCTTCTGGTTAATGTATTAGATACAGAATTTATGTTCACCGGAAAATTACCTGAAGGCGTGAATTATTCGGAATATTTACATCAAGGAGTTAGCAGCATCATCCTTTCAATCCTCTGCGCAGTTGCCATTATTCTCTGGTTCTTTAGAGGAAGTCAGAATTTTAAAGAAAACAAAACCATCCTATACCTCAGTTATTTTTGGATTGCCCTAAATATATGGCTAGTTGCAAGTGCTGCATACAGAAATCAACTATACATTGCCGATCATTCCTTATATACGTATAAAAGAATTGGTGTATATGTGTTTTTATGCTGTGCCTTGGTTGGACTTACACTTACCTTTTTTAAACTTAAAAATAAGTATAGCAGTTATTTTTTGCTTAAAACGAACTCGCTTGTTTGGTACTGTATTTTAATAGCATCGGTGAGTATTAATTGGGATGGATTTATTGCCAACAACCATATACAAGCAGCGCAAAAAAGAAAAGAACTTCCAGACATAAATTACCTTGCTTCTTTGTCGTACCAAGCCTATCCTGCCACCATAGATTACTTGTGCGTAGAAGTGAAAAATGAGCAGCACCAAGTAGAACCTTATTTCTATACAGCAAACATAGAATGGATGCTAGCCAAAATGGTTCAAAACGAAGATGATTACAATTGGAAATCCTTTAACTACGCACGTTGCAATGCATATAGAGAAATACATGAAAGCATAGCTGGCAAAAACGAGATTGTTGCATTGCAATACCAAATAAAGTTTGCGCGCTACCATGAATTTAGAAACCCATTCAACTTTTAACTCAGAAAAACAAAATTGCCATCCTAAGCTTATTTCGCATGGCTATGAGTTTATTAAAATATAAACCTAGTCTTCCCAGATATTAAACTGTTTCAACTTCACTTTTTCATCAAAGAAAATCTTGCTGGTTTCTTCAAAACTTTGGGTAAAATCGCTCACAAAAAACTGCTGTGTTTTTTTGGCAAATCCAAATTTAGTTGCCTTGCTGGGGTTTAACAATTGGTGCTTCTCAAGAATACGCTGAACATATTGAGCCACTATTTCGCTGCTGTCAATTACCTCCACAGATTTGCCATAAAACTTTTGAATTTCGGGTTTAATGAGTGGGTAATGTGTGCAACCTAAAATGAGTGCATCAATCTTATTTAATTTAGATTTTGAGAGGTAGCTATTGATAATGGTTTGTGAAATTTTGTTGTTATAAAAACCTTCTTCTATCATGGGTGCAAGCAGAGGTGTTGCCAATTGTACTACATCTGCAACAGGGTCTAGCGACTCTATGCGTTTGGCATACACATTTGAGCTAATGGTTCTTTTGGTGGCAATAACCCCAATCTTTTGGCGGTAATGATTTTTCACCACATATTCGGCAGCGGGGTCAATTACATTTACAATTAAATCCTTCATGCCAGTATGTTTCACTACGGCTTTAAATCCCGCCGCAGAGGCGGTATTGCAAGCAATCACAATCATCTTGCAATTTTTAAACTTTAGAAATTCGGCAATTTTAATAGAATAGCTTTTAATGGCATCGGCACTTTTTTCGCCATAAGGCATGTGTGCCGTATCGCCAAAATAAATGATTTGTTCATTAGGCAATAGTTTGGTTATTGCGCGAGCAACTGTTAATCCACCAATACCCGAATCAAAAATCCCGATAGGTTGGCTTGGTTTATATGCAGGAATCATAGGAGGCAAGTTAAAAAAAAAGGCCAATACCGCAAGGGGTATTGACCTTTTTTAAAAGAATCTAAGTATTATAGGATTCCTAATTTGGTTTTAACTTTAGGCAGTACGTTATCGCCATCTGGCTTATATAAGAAACCGGCAACACTGCTATCAAAAATATAGCTATAAGCACCATCTTTGGCCACACCAGAGATAGCTATTTTTGCTTTTTCAATAATTGGCTTCAATAATTCTGCTTCTCTTTTACGGATATTTTCTTGGGCAGATTGTTGAAACTCTTGAATTCTTCCTTGCATTTCTTGCAATTCCTTTTGTCTCACATCTTTGATAGCTTCATTTAAAGTCTTTTCAGCCTTTTGGTAATCTGCCACTTTTTTCTGGAACTCATCACTTAATTTTTTCAATTCATCTTCGAGTGATTTTCCGTATGCCTCCATATCGGTATTTGCTTTTTTGTATTCAGGCATTAGTTGCATCAATTCTTGCAAATCTACATAACCTAACTTTTGTGCATTTGCGTTGCTTCCTGCCAAAATTAACACGGCAAATAAAACAACTAGGGATTTTAACATGTTCTTCATTTTTCTTTTTATATTTATTATTTATCGTTTCTCTAAAATCGTGCCAATTACCTACCACCTGGTCCTTTTGGAGGTTCAGTATTGTTTTTATTCTTGCTCACATTTACGCCCAATTCAATTAAAACTTCATCGCTTTTGTCGTATTTGGCATTGCTGTACATCATAATCATCTCTCCACCTTTGGCAAATATAAAGTCTAAAGCACTTTGTTTTGCAATTTTTTGACAAGCATCAAAAACTTTATCTTGAATGGGTTTCACTAGTTCTTGTCTTTTTTTAAATAATTCGCCTTCATAGCCAAATTTCTTATTCATAAACTCCTTTAAATCAGCATCTTTTAGTTTAATGTCGGCTTCCTTCTTTTTCTTTAATTCTTCGGTAAGCAAAATTTGTTCGGCTTGAAAATCCTTTTGCATTTTGTCTAATTCGGTCTTTTTATCCTCCGCTTCTTTTTGCCAAGTTTCGGCAATTAGGTCGAGTTGTTTTTGAGCCGATTTATACTCGGGCAACATATCCAAAATATACTCGGTATCAATGTAGGCAAAACGCTGCGCGGCGCTTTGGTTCAAACCGAAAAAAAGAATGGCTATTAAAGCAAAAAATAATTTTCTCATGTTGTTAAATTAGAATTGTTGACCCAATAAAAAGTGGAAATTTCCGCCATTAACCCTTGCTGGATTTGGATGATTAGGTGGTAAATCAATTCCCCAACCATAGTCTAAACCGATCATACCAAACATGGGTAAAAATATGCGAACGCCCATGCCATACGACCGATTAACCTCGAAAGGATTGAATTTCTTAGCATCTAACCAAGTACCGCCTGCTTCTGCAAATACCAATGGAAAAACGGTGGCTTGCGGATTAAGGGAAATTGGATAGCGCAATTCCATGGTATACCTGTTATAAATGCTTGCGCCCGTTTGCTGATAGGTGCCAGTTAATGGATTAATAGTGAAAGGTGTAAGTGAATTGTCTTGATAACCTCTTAAGGAAACGAGCTCTCTGCCATCTAAACTAAAGCCAGTTAATCCAGATCCACCTACCCAAAAACGCTCGAAGGGTGTAACACCTTTATATTGATTGTATGCACCAATATAACCAAAGTTTACACGTGTCATGAGTACGAGCGGACGTTTGTTACCAGCGATTCTGGTAAACCAACTGGCATCGAATTTCCATTTGTAGAATTCTAACCATTTTGTCTTTTGAATGGCATCGGCACTTTTATAATTTACGCCATCGAACAAAGAATAAGGCGGGGTAAATTGCAAGGACAAGGAAATGTTTGAACCTGCGCTTGGATAAATTACTTGGTTGGTTGAATTACGACCAAGAATAATTTTAAAACTTAAATTATTTGATTTACCAGTTGGAATACTTGTCCAATATACATTGCCAGCAAGATCTGCATCATTGTTGTATAATTGGTAACCCAATTGATATTGCAACGTAAAAAAGTCGTCTGGCCACCTGAGGCGCTTTCCTAAGCCTACCGATGCACCCGTGGTATATAATCCAGAGCGAAGTTCGCCTTGCTTGCCATTAGATTGAATTGAATGATAGACCGAAACTGTTAATGCATTTGGCCGCTTTCCACCTAACCAAGGTTCTGTAAAACTGGCAGAATAGGACTGGAAGAAACTACCATTGGTTTGCGCTCTAAGGGATACTCGTTGCCCATCGCCACTAGGAATGGGCGACCAATTTTTGGCATTTAAAGCTTTACGTGCAGAAAAATTATTTAAGGTTAAACCCAGCGTACCAACCACAAATCCTGCACCCCAGCCACCGCTTAACTCAATTTGATCATTGGGTCTTTCTTCTACTTTGTATTCAATATCAACTGTTCCGGTAACAGGATTAGGCACAGGGTTTACACCTAATGCCTCTGGGTTAAAATACCCAATTTGCGATAGCTCCCTTAAAGACCTGGTAACATCACTCCTACTAAACAACATACCTGGCTTTGTTCTTAACTCACGAATAACAACATGGTCGCTGGTTTTAGAATTACCTTTAACAGTTACTGAATTAATGTAGGCCTGGGATCCTTCAGAAATTCTAATTTCAATATCAATGGAATCATTTTCTATGAGCACTTCAATGGGTTCCACCCGAAAAAACAAATACCCATCATCCATATAAAGCGTGCTAATATCATTGCCATCCTGACTCATATTTAACCGCTGATCGAGGACAGATTGGTCATAAATATCGCCTCTTTTAATGCGAAGAATTTTATTCAAATCCTCTGTTTTATATTTCGAGTTTCCAAGAAATGAAATGTTTCTAAAAAAGTACTTTTTGCCTTCAAATAAATTCACGCGAATGCGCACACCCTTGGCATCACGCCAAACGGAATCAGAACTCACTTGAATATCGCGGTAACCCATACTCAAATATTTGTCGATAATTTTCTGTTTATCTTCCACATATTTTTCTTCGATATACCTAGATTTTGTAAAAAAGAAACGCTTCGGCTTCGTATCCTTCATTACTTTTCTAAGCTTACTAGATTCCATGGCAGAATTGCCCGTAAACTCCAGTTTAGAAATGGGGATTTTACCACCCCTAACCACATTAATTCTTAACTTAACCATATTGCGCTTTAAACCATCTGGAATTTGTTCAAAAGTTGCATGTGCGTCCAGGTACCCCTTTTCCTCAAAGAAGTTTTTAATTTCCCTGTTGGTGCTGTTCAACACATTTTCGGTAATAATTTGCCCCGTTTTAATAGTTAGTATTTCCCTTAATTCCTCGGCCTTACCCTTTTTTAAACCTTTAATGGTAAAGGAAGACAGCCTAGGCTTCTCCTTTAAATAAATCTCAAAATAAACTTTATCCTCTTCAATTTTTTTAACAGAAATTTTTACGTCTTCAAATAACTTTTCACGCCATAATTTCCCAATTGCTTTTGAAATATCTTCGGATGGAATCCGTATTTTTTGTCCCAATTGCAAGCCACTTAAAACAGCCAACACACTTTTGTCGTAATATTCTGTGCCTACAATTTCAATTCCTCCAATGATATATTGTTTGGGATTGTTGTAGTTCATTTCAAAATAGGGCGACGCAGGTTTTACCGCATTCGAATCCTGGCCAAACACCAAGGTGCCTTGCAAAATCCAAATAAATAATATCCCTAATAAACTTCTTTTACTCATGCCTTACTGATAATTTGTTCGCTGGTTTTACCGAATCTGCGTTCTCTATTTTGATAGTCGAATATGGCATCATATAAATCCTCCTTGGTAAAATCGGGCCAGAGTTTTTCGGTAAAATACAACTCACTATAAGCGATTTCCCATAGCAAAAAGTTACTAATCCGTTTTTCGCCACTTGTTCTAATCATTAATTCTGGGTGTGGCATCCAGTGAGTAGACAAATATCCATCAATCAATTTGTCATTTATATCCTCCGCTTTCAACTTGCCTTCTGCGGTTTCTAAGGCTATTTTTTTTACGGCCTGAACCAAATCCCATTTTGCGCTATAGCTCAGTGCTAACACCAAATCCATGCGATTATTGTCTTTCGTCTCTTCCATGGTTAGCTGCAATTGCTTTTGGCATTTACTAGGTAAATCTGCCATATTACCGATAAAGGATAAACGAATATTATTCTTCATTAAAGTAGGAAGTTCCTTGCGCATGGTATCTACCAATAACTCCATAAGCGCCCGCACTTCAAATGCTGGTCGACTCCAATTTTCGGTAGAAAAGGCATAAAGCGTTAAAAACTTAACGCCAATCTCTGCACAAGCCTCAGTGATGGTTTTAACTGTTGAAACACCGTTGTGGTGACCAAAAATTCTTAACTTACCTTTACCCTTTGCCCACCTTCCATTGCCATCCATAATAATGGCAATATGTTTAGGCATTTTTGTTGGGTCTAACTTTTCCTTCAAGCTCATTTTTTCTCCTGTACTCTTTTCTACCATTCTATCCTAAAAAAACCTTGCGCATTTACTCCGTGTATTTAATCGCATAGACACCCCAACTGTAAAATTCATATACCAATCCTTTTGCGCAGGATCTCCTCTCTTGTATCCCAATTTATATTGAGGTGTACCATAAGTTTCAATAGACCTATCGGTTAACTTAGCACCTATTAAGCCACTATCGGTAAACCTACTTTGCACATCGGGATAGACCGTGCTTACATCATCCAAATAATCGGTATACGTTTTTCTAAATCCCATTTGACATTCAAAGGCAAACTTCTTATTTAACATATACTTTAACCCAATGCCAAACGGAATGGCAATTCCCAAAGTCTTATAAGACACATTCTCCGTTTTATAATCAGTTAAATCGTACCATTTTCCGCCCATAAATGCCTGCGGATTAAAATTAAAAGCAGCAATTCCAAAATAAACAAAAGAGGTAAACTTCTTATGCAAAACATGTGGACCATATTTCAGAAAATTAAATTCCATGAGCATAGCCGCCTCATTGATGTTGGTTCTAAAACTCAAATTACGAACCTTGTTAAACTCAAAATTCTTATCATTACCAGAAATCCTGAACCGATTAAATTCTGTTCTTAGGGCCCAAGTATGGTTTATGTTTAGACGGGCAAAAACGCCTCCAGTACCATGCGTTTCATTTAACTTTACACTTGGCGCCAAATCTCCATAATAATTACACACACCTCCATGAATGCCTATCTCAAAACGTTGGGCAAATGCAGCGGAAGTGCAAAAAATAAGTGTCAAAAAGAGCCAATTTCTCATGTAATTTTTAGAATGTTGGACAGCCTTGCCCCCTAAAGCGGATGGTGTAAGACAGGGTTATTCCTGCCATAAAGTACATATCTGTTTTGTTTAAGCTTCTATCGCTTCTTTTATCTCCTTCGCTAAATACAAAATTTTCGGCCATTGGGTTGCTGTTATTTGGATCTGCATTCGGATTTAACTCCCACGACCTATCCGACATAAACAAGCCAGCCCTTCCAGTTGCACCATAAATTACAGACCTATCGCCATACAAACCGCCCACATCATCTAAGTAATTGGTATTGGTAAATCTAATGCCTCCTTCTACGCCAAGGAAAAAATCGTCCCCAATTTTTTGCCTAAATCCCAAACCCAATGGCAAACAAACCGAGGTAAGTGCATACTTCTTAATATCGTTGTAACTGGTAGAACCCTGGCCTTCGGTAGCCAAAGGCTGCAATTCAACGGTGTTTTTTCCGTAATCAGATTTAGGATTAAAATTAAAAATGCCAATTCCAATAAATGCATAAGGCACAAATGGTCTACTTTCATAAGAATTTAAATCGTTCTTAAGAAAATTATATTCTGCATGAACAGAAAATTCATAAATATCTGAGCTGAAATTTAGGTTGCGGAACTTATTAAATTCAAAATTTGAAACCACACCAACATTTTTTACAACATAATCCCGCTTCACATCTGTGAAGTTTTTATCGTTGCCAGAAACACGGCCATAACCAAAATAACCCTTCATGGCAAACTTTGGAGAAAAGTTATATCTACCAAAAACCGAGGCAGAAAAATGAGATTCTTTCATCAAGAACTTTTCATTACTCAAATCACCCAAATAGTTTGAGCCACCTAACATTAAGCCTATCTCTACCCGCTGAGCACTGGTTATCAATCCAGTAGCCAGAAAAAACACTAGTAAAATATAACTTTTCAAATTGTCCATAAAAGCAAAAATACTGAAAAATAGTAAACCAGCAACATTAACGCAAGGGAATATGAATTTGGTATGAAAAAAAAATGAGCCATTTTGCCTTAAATGCTGCAAATCAAGGCCAGAGCTAGGTTAAATTCGGAAATTCCGATTGTCGTAACCCCACAATAATTTTTCGCGCAGGGTTTGTAGGTAATTTTCTCCATTCAAGCGCACTAGGTTCAAACAGAATTCTGCTTTTTTGATGGCCAATTGAGTTTTGTTATTGATGGTTTCCGACCTCGAATCGAGGGTGGCCAAAAAGCTAGAACCCCTGCCTTCCACTTCAAAAGAAATTACGTTCTGATCCGAAACAATCATGGGACGCACATTTAAATTATGAGGGGCAATTGGCGTAATCACAAAACTTTGGGAAGCAGGATAAAGAATAGGACCGCCACAACTCAAATTATAGCCTGTAGAGCCTGTAGGGGTCGAAATAATTAAACCATCGCTCCAATAGGAATTTAAGAACTCACCATTGATATAGGTATGAATGGTAATCATGCTAGAACTATCCTTTTTATGAATAACAAAATCGTTTAAAGCATATTTTACCCCGCCAAACATTTTCTTATCAGACGACAATTCCAACAAGGTTCTTTTGTCGATTGAAAAATGCCCCTTATCCAAATCTTCAATTAATTGCGCAGCATCCTTAGCGGCAACACCTGCTAAAAAACCTAGTCGCCCCGTGTTTATGCCCACAACGGGTATTGGCACCTCACGTACAATTTCCAAGCTATTCAAGATGGTGCCATCTCCGCCAATGCTCACAAAAAAATCAGTTTTAACAGCGTCAAAATCGTCGTAACCATTAAAGGTTTTTAGGCCGTGAGGCAAATGCAATCCATTTCGCATGCAATCATCGTAATATTTCCTATAGATTGTAAATGGTACATTACTGGAAATTAAGGCATCAAAAAACTGCTGAATCTCTACAAATCTTTCTTCCTTAAAATACTTACCGTAGATTGCTAATTGCATATTAAGTATTTAAATATTTTACCAACCAATTATATCTATCGTCCAAAGATTGATTTGGATCTAATGGCGAATTTGTGTGGATGATTTGATACCCGAACCGCTCTAAACTGGCTATCACATGGTTTAAATAAACCTTGTTCATTTTAAGCGAAACATATAAGGTATTTTCACTATCCATTATGGGTTCCACAAATAGGTAGATGATTTTTGCATCATTGGATTCGCATATTCTCGAAATCTCTGCCAATGAATATTGAATAGCCTGAACTTTTATAACAAGCGTAGAGCCCTCTTGCATTAAAGTGCTATGTGCAAACGACTGAATACCCAAATCTTTTAAAGAAACAATGCCCAAAAACTGCTCATCGGCATTTAGCACAGCAAGCGTTTCAAACTGGTATTGATGCATGCGAAGCCAAATATCAAATAAATGGGTATTTTCATTGATGATATAAGGATCAATATGCACATCCATGCAAAGGTCTATTCGTTCTTGATTTTGTGTTTGCAGTGCTTTCTCACTTACAAAACCAAGTATTTTCCCGCCCTCAACAACCGGCAGTTCATTTACATTCCAATCGTCCATAAATAACAAGGCCGACTCAATGCTATCCGATTTTTTTAAAGGAAATAATTCTCCAGAAATAAATTGTATGGCAAACATCTTAAATCTTTATGTGTTTATGGTAAAATTGCGAGGCCAATTCGTTGAATTCTCTAGGGTGCTCCATCATTGGAGCATGTCCGCATTTGTCAATATAATGCATTTCAGAATTTGGAAAAAGCTGGTTAAACTCTTCGCAAACTTCGGGAGGTGTAATGGTATCTTGTTTGCCCCAAATTAAGCAAACTGGCATTTTAAAATTAGGCAAATCTTTCCGCATATTATGCCTAATGGCAGATTTTGCCATGGTTAATATGCGCAACAATTTACCTTTATCCTGAATAGTCTCATATACCTCCTCAACCAACTCATCGGTTGTGGAGGCTGGGTCGTAAAAAGTTAAACTTATCCTATCTCTTAAATACTGTTTATCTCCTTTGCGAGGATACGATGCGCCAAATGCATTTTCATATAAGCCAGAACTACCCGTAAGCAGCAAAGTCTCCACCTTTTGAGGATACTTTTTAATATAAACCAAAGCCACGTGCCCGCCCAAAGAATTGCCCAAAAGGTGAACTTTTGAAAAAGCCTTGTGCTCTATAAAATCATGAATATAGTTGGCCAAGCCTTCCACACTTAGTTTTAAAATATTCATTTCAAAGATGGGCATCAAAGGAATTACCACCCTGTAATCTTTACTAAAATGATCTAATACATCCTTCCAATTACTTAAGGCACCAAATAACCCATGCAATAATACCAATACCTCACCTTCGCCTTGGTCGATGTAATTAAACTTTCCCTCTTTCTGAATATGATAATCCATGCAAATAATTATTCTCAGTCAAATATAGACAAATTTAGTTTTGAGCAATTCTTTTCGCCAAGTCTATAAAGTTTTTTATCATTTTAATCCCTTCGGGAGTTTGACAACTCTCGGGATGAAATTGAATCCCATAAACGGGTAATTCTTTATGAACCAGCCCCATTATTTCATTCTCACAGGCACAAATAGCCTCCAATTTATATGGAAATTCTTCCAAAATCAAACTGTGATAACGGGTAGCAAAAAAATCATTTGGCACGCCCTCAAACAATAAATCACCCTTATGTGCCACTCCATCAACCTTTCCATGTCGTGGTAATTTTGCCTTTACCAACTTGGCGCCAAAGTAAATTCCGATAGCTTGGTGCCCCAAACAAACGCCCAAAATAGGCTTACAATTAACCCAATTTGGCAGCACTTCCATTAACAAACCTGCCTCTTCTGGCCTACCTGGTCCGGGCGAAATAACTAAGGCCAAATAGGCTTTAGGATCCAAATGCAACAATGCCCTATCATCATTTCTACGCACCTCACAAGTTACTCCAGTTTGCATTAGATAATCGGCCAACATATAGCTAAAACTATCAAAATTATCTATCAATAAAATTGTATCAGTCATTCAATATCCTTTCTATAACAAGCCACGCTTCCTCCACTCCAATAGAAGCAATTGTATATCTTGAGCCAAAAGCCATCTCTTTTCTGCGGGCATCTTCACTTTCATATTCAGCTAAAAAAGAAGGTGGATATAAAAAAGCTAATTTACGCCCTTTTGCCTCTGGATAAGGTGAAAATCTACCATAATGATTGCCATTTGAAATACACACAGTAGGCACATTTAAAGCCGCTGCCATGTGTAAAGTTCCAGAATCATTGCAAATCGCCAACACCGCACCAGCAAGGAGTTTAGGCAAATCGCCCAAGGCGGTTACACCACAAAAATTCTTAATATAAGCAGCATTTTCTGCATCCAAAATTAATTCTGCTGCTGCCTTTTCTGCCGCTGAGCCAGATAAAATAATTTCGTAACCATGCACATCATGTATTTTTTGTGCCAATTCTTTAAACCTTTCACTAGGCCATTGGCGCACTTTATCTTGCGCACCAGGTAACATCACCACAAATTTTTTCGCTACTTCTTCGTGTTCAATTTGCGGATAATTAAGTGAAATTTTAGTAGATAACAACTGCTCAAAAAAATGTTTGTTTCGCGCAAATTCAAAGTAGTTATTTCGGTTTGAACCAATTAAGCGTGTGTAAAAGGTATTGCCTAAAAGTTTAAGTGGTGGTATCTCACTAACCGAGTCGCCTTCCATGCCAATCTTGTTTTTGCTGGCCAAAGCACGCACCATTAAATCGCCCAACAGAAACTCACGAGAGTGGGTACAATTTACGATGGCATTAAAGTTTATGGTGTTAAAATTATTAAAGAAATCTTTGCGATAGCTTGCCACCGTCATAAACAAATTGCGGTTTATAAAATAAGCGGTATCCACATAATTAAGGTCTAATTTTTGAAAGAGTGGCTTCCAAATTTCATTGCCAATTAAGCTAATGTGGTGGTCTTTGTAGGCTTCACTTTCTCGCACACTTTGAAGAAAATTTCTAAAAAGAATATAATCTCCTATGGCTTCGGTTTTAATAAGCAGCAAATGTTTACGGCCATCCGAATCAATGGTTATCAAAGGCGCAATAGGATCAGACAGGAAAAAAGAAATACTTTTAACCCACCTTCTTAACCTAAAATAGCGCTTCCATTTAAACCCCATTGACTTTGCAAAACTAATTGATGCAACAAGGATAACAAAATATTAGTGCGAATCGCAGTTTTCTATTTTTTCTTGGTCGGTAGCAATAACCGGACTAACATAAGGGATGCCTAAATTTAGGCCGCGAAGTATGAATAAAATGGCTATGAGTATGGCAAAAACCGGACTTAATTTATTCAACTTTTGTCGAATACCTGATGAAATAAATTGGCCAATAATGGAAACCCCAAACATCATAGGCAGGGTGCCTAGTCCAAAACACAGCATAAACAATGCACCATAGAACAAATCTTGGGTGGTACTTGCGCCTAAAATGGCTATATAAACGAAGCCGCATGGTAAGAATCCATTCACCATTCCAATGCCAAATAAGGCCCAAATATTTTTTGAGCCAAACAATTTTTTCACAGCACTACTCGAAAAGAGGGAGAGTATGTTAAAGAAGCTTCCTTTTTTAAAATAGTATTGGTATAATACTATAAAAAGTATGAATATGCCTGCGGCAATGCTAACCGATTGCTGCCAACCTGCCAATTTTAAACCGAGTCCAAATGCGCCAAATACCAGCCCCAAAAGGGCATAGCTAAACATTCTTCCAAAATTATACAATAGCCTTCCTAGGTAAAATTTTGCGCCATTACTTGCGCTACCTGGCAGGGCAAAAGCAATTGGGCCGCACATTCCAGCGCAATGAAAGCTTCCAAACAAACCGGTGAGAAAGGCTGTGAGAAACAACATTAGCGGTCGAACTCTTTCTGCAATTCGAATTTTTTATCGCCTTGCATCCAAGTAAATTTAATAATCCATTTGCCTGGCATAAGATCGTTTAATGGCAAAGCAATGAGTTTCTTTGAGGGCAATGGGAGCCTTTGATGCTGGTCTAATTTCGAATCCGAGGGTCTGTAATAAAACAATTCTGCATTCTCAATATCTCCATCCGATTTCTTTTCTATGAACAAGGTTTTGCCTTTATCTTCACTTCCATTTTGCATGTTACCAATTTCCATGGTAATAAGGCTATCTACTTGTGCAAAATTGTCTATTTGAGTTTGATAATTTATGCCCTTTTCGTAATAATCGTCTTCTACCAATGGCATATCTTGCCTAGATATCACCACCACCATGCTTACCACAAAAATCATGAATAATATAGCAAAAAACGCCAATTTGGTTCCCCAATTTATTTTAATCATTATCTGTTAAGTTTATTTAAATCCTTTCAAATATAGCTAACTAATCCTTTTATTTCTTATCCTTATCATGGTCAACTTTATCCTTTTCGTGTTCCTCTTCGGAGTCTTTATGAGCAGAAAAAATAGGGCCATTAAACTTCGAATTCATGGTTTCAATTAGTTTTCCATCGCTCCATACTTCCACAACCACAGGTGTAGAAACTCTTTTCACTTCATTGGCATTGATTACCAAAAAGAAAGAAGATTTACCAACGGTCTCTTTATGAACCATAATCGACTGTCCATCCACTAAACGAATTTCGCCTTTTGGTTCAATCAGTTTTAGTTCTATTGGCAATTCCTTAAAGGTTTTGTTAACGAATTCGATGCTGTATAAGTTACTTATTTTACCCTCTTCTTGTTTTTGGTATAGCATGCCAGGTGTACGCAACAGGGTTGTTTCAATTTGCTTTCTAGTGATTAGCATGTAAAGGAAAACGCCAAACAACAATGCTAAAACAATTCCGTAAGCGCCATTTCTTAGGTTCAGACCTAATTTTGTGCCTTCATTGATGTTATTAAGTGAAGCAAACCGCACTAAGCCTTTTGGCTTGTCTATCTTAACCATTACCTCATCGCAAGCGTCAATACAAGCCGTACAATTTATACATTCTAACTGCGTGCCATTTCTAATGTCGATGCCAGTAGGACAAACATGCACACAAAGTTTACAATCGATACAATCGCCTTTTGGTGCTTCTTCCTCATGTTTTTTTATTTTACCTCTTGGTTCGCCCCTCACAAAATCGTAGGCAACCACCATTGAATTCTTATCTAGCATCAATCCTTGCAAGCGGCCATAAGGACAAATAAAAATACAAACCAATTCGCGCAAATGGGCAAATACAAAATAAAATACCGTTGTAAAAATTAATAACGAAGCAAATTTTCCCATGTGTGCCATAGGCCCATCCACTACGAGTAATTTTAGCTCATCAATGCCAATGATATATCCTAAAAAGGTATTGGCTATAAGGAAAGATAAAATCCAAAATGTGGTATGTTTTAAACCCCGTTTAAATATTTTCTCACCATTCCAATTTTGCTCCTTTAATTTTTTTTGCTTCTGGTAATCGCCATCAATCAGGTATTCAACCTTTCTAAAGAGCATTTCCATAAAAATGGTTTGCGGGCAAGCCCAACCGCACCAAACACGCCCGAATAGGACTGTAAACAAAACAATGAATAGCACAAATGATAACATCAAAACGGCAAATAAATTGAGGTCTTGAGGCCAAAATACCATACCAAATATGATAAACTTTCTTTCTAAAACATTTAATAAAAGCAGCGGTTTTCCTTCAAATTTTAAAAATGGTCCAGAGAACATCAATGCCATTAAAAACCAACTAAACCATGTTCTATAATCGTAATACTTCCCTTTTGGTTTTTTAGGAAAAATGAACAATCTTTTTCCATCCCTATCTACATTTGATAATTCATCCCTAAAATGTTCATCAGCCAATGGCTCTGCACTTTTCATAATAATCTAAAAAATAAAAGAAGTCCAACAACTTGTAAATTTACAAATCATTGAACTTCTTTTTATGTAAAAAAAATAAAATAAACTTGTAAATCTATTTGGCAGTAGGTACTGCGGGCTCTGTAACTTTTATTGTGCTATCTGCTGCCATTATTGCTACTCCAGCATCTACAAGTAAATCGCCTTGAGGTTCTTTTGCTGTAGCAGGTGTTGTTCCTTTTAAAGACATAACAAAAGAAGACAACAATTGCATTTGCTTTCCACTAAAAGTATTTTGCCAAGAAATCATACCTTTTGCAGGAACACCATATTTTATTATTTTAAAAATTGACTTTACATCGCCTCCATGAATCCAATAAGCATCTGCAAGATTTGGTCCAACAACACCACCACCATCAGCTAAATGGCATACGGCACATTTTTCAATAAAAATAACTTGACCCTCTTTAATTGACTTAGCATCGTTTAATTGAGTTACACTATTTTCATCTATTAAATTGCCCGATTTTTTCAAATAAGCATCTACCTCTGCTTTTGATTCGGCCACAGCAACATTATATTCTGCAACTTGAAGATTACCAATTTTTAACACATGGTAATTCAAAAGATATAATACCGCAACAATGATAGTTGTTAGGAAAATAAAATTGAACCAAGGTGGTGTTGGATTATCCAATTCATGAATCCCATCATAGTCTTCATCCAATCTCAATTCATCTTCCGACTTTTCAGATTTTAAGGCGGCAAACTTTTCCCACCAACTTAATTGAACTTTATCAGGGTCTCCACCTTTACGAAGCTTTTGTACAGCTGCCGATAAGGAACCTAATAGGAAGATGACAAATAATAGAAGTATGGCGTTAAGTGCAACTAACAAAGTACCTAATCCTACATTAGAACTAGTAACATCTGCATTTTGAGCCGAAAGTGTGCCTGCAATTAACATCAAAGCTAACACGGTAAATAATTTATGCTTCATGATCTTATTTTTAATTTTCAAATGGTTTTTGCTCCATATCCTTAATATAGTTTTTGTCGGCCTTAAAAACCCACCATAATACTCCTACAAAAAAAGTCATGAATACTATTAGAGAGAAAATCAGGTAACCCGATTCTATTCCCACCATATTTTGGATATGTTGTCTAAACATTGTGTGATTATTTACTTGCTGTTTTGCTCAATTTAATATCGGTTCCTAATCTTTGTAGGTACGAAATCAAAGCCACTAATTCTTTATTGGCCTCAATAGGATACCCATCTTTGCTTAAACCATCGGCAATTTTCGTTGCTTGCTTCATTAAATCTGCTTCTGCAACTTTATCGAATCCAACTTCATAAGGCACGCCTAAAGTACGCATCGCATTAATCTTGTCGGCAGTATTGCTGGTGTTCAAGTCATTTTCGGCCAACCAAGGATAAGCAGGCATAATAGAACCTGGCGACATAGAGTTTGGCTCAATCATGTGGTTGTAATGCCAACTGTCTGGGTATTTTCCACCTACACGCATTAAATCTGGACCAGTACGTTTAGATCCCCATAAGAAAGGATGATCGTAAACATATTCACCAGCCTTTGAGTATTCACCATATCTTTCGGTTTCACTTCTAAAAGGACGAATCATTTGGGAATGGCAATTTACACAGCCTTCGCGAATGTAAATATCTCTGCCCTGCAACTCTAAGGGTGTATAAGGTTTAACACTACTAATTGTTTGAATATTAGACTTAATGGTAAGCATTGGAATAATTTCGACCATACCGCCAATTAAAATAGCCACAATGGTTATCATGATAAATGTAACTGGCTTACGTTCGAATACTTTATGCCAGTATGTATTTGCTCCCTGAGCAATATAGTTCTTCTCTAAAGCAGGTGCAGATGCAGGCTCGTTGGCAATTAACTTGCCAGTTGCGGCTGTTTTCATCAAATTGTAAATCATAACGAACACACCCGATAAGAATAAGGTACCACCTATAGAACGCATAATATGCATTGGAATAACTTGTAGCGTTGTTTCTAAAAAATTAGGGTATTTTAACATTCCCTCTGGCAAGAATTCTTTCCACATCATACCTTGGGCAAATCCGCTCCAATACATTGGAATAGCATAAAACAAAATACCTAAAGTTGAAATCCAGAAGTGTGTATTTGCTAAAGATTTAGAATACAAATTGGTGCCATAAATTTTTGGTACCAACCAATAGAACATACCAAATGTCATTAAACCATTCCATCCCAATGCCCCTGTGTGAACGTGTGCAACAATCCAATCGGTAAAATGCGCAATGGCATTCACATTTTTCAAACTTAACAAAGGTCCTTCAAAAGTAGCCATACCATAAGCGGTAACACCCACCGCAAAAAACTTCAATACTGGTTCATCTCTCACTTTATCCCAAGCACCACGTAAGGTAAGCAAACCATTAATCATACCACCCCATGATGGTGCAATTAACATAATAGAGAAAACAACCCCTATAGATTGAGCCCAATCTGGTAAACTAGAATATAATAAATGGTGCGGGCCTGCCCAAATGTACAAGAATATCAATGTCCAAAAATGTAAAATCGACAGTTTATATGAATATATGGGGCGATTAACCGCTTTAGGTAAGTAGTAATACATCATACCTAAATAGGGTGTTGTTAAAAAGAACGCTACTGCATTGTGACCATACCACCATTGAACCAAAGCATCTTGAACACCTGCATACAACATATAACTTTTTGTAAAACTAATTGGCAATTCAAAAGAGTTTACAATATGCAAAACGGCTACAGTTATAAATGTGGCGAGGTAGAACCAAATTGCAACATACATGTGGCGCTCCCTACGTTTAATGATGGTTCCAATCATGTTTACTCCAAAAGCAACCCAAACAATTGCAATAGCAATATCAATAGGCCACTCTAATTCGGCATATTCATGCGAGGTAGTCATACCCAAAGGCAATGTTATTGCCGCAGCTAAAATAATTAATTGCCAACCCCAAAAATGAAAATTACTCAATAAATCACTAAATAACCGGGCTTTACATAACCTTTGTAAGGAATAATAAATACCTGCAAAAATTGCATTTCCTACAAAAGCAAAAATGACCGCATTGGTGTGCAAGGGCCTAATTCTACCAAAAGAGGTATAAGGTAAATTAAAGTTAAAGGCAGGATAGTAAAGCTGGATTGCTGCTATCAATCCCACCAACATCCCTACTACCCCGAAAATGACCGAGGCGATGATGAAATTACGGACAATCCGGTTGTCGTAATTGAAGTTTTCCACTTGCATAGATTCTGGTTTAATTATTAGATTGGGTCAAATTTATTTTTATTTCTCAGACAGAAAAATGACAATTCTTACCACTAAAACTGATTTAAGTCACTTTTCATTGGTTCAGCTTGACTGCTAGATACGTTATCATTGGGTGCTATTGGTTTGTCATCAAATAAAATTCTTACCGATGGGGTATAATCGTCTTCCATTTGTCCACTTTTTACACTCCACACAAAAGCAACCAGAAAACCCAAGGCCATAAAGAGACTCACTCCAATCAACATAAAAATTATATTCATACCTTGTTCCCATTAAACTATTTTATTCTTCTTAGCAAATATATACGTGGCTGTTGTGGTAAAAATAATCACACTAATGCTACTTATAGGCATCAATATAGCAGCAACCACTGGTGAAAGAATCCCTTGAACCGCAAAACTTAAACCTATTATATTATACAGCAAGGAAATCACAAAACTCATGTGAATTACTTTTACCGTATCTTTTGAATAGGCAAAAAAATTGCTCAAATTACCAAATACACTTGCATCCATAATAACATCGCTGCTTGGCGAAAAGCTAGAAGTATTCTCGCTAACCGAAATCCCTAAATCTGCAACCTTTAAAGCACCTGCATCATTTAAGCCATCTCCAATCATCGCTACCTTTGCACCATCTTCTTTCAATTGGTGAATGTACAGCATTTTTTCTGCCGGACTCATAGAAAACAACATTTGCGAATTTGAAGGGAAATATGGCTTCAACCTATTGCGTTCAGAATCGTTATCACCACTCAGTAAACTCAATTTTCTTTTGAAGGAAAGTTGAGTTAAAACTTCGCCCAAATTCTCTCTGTAAGCATGCTCAATTACAAATTTACCCTTAATCATGTCGCCAATACTCACATAAACCACCGACGACAATTGATTTTCTTGCTCTTGTTCGCTCAATTTAACAAAAGATGCAGACCCCAATTTTACCTCCTTGCCTTCTATATCAGCCCTAATTCCCTTTCCAGAAATTTCTGCAAATTGTTCCATCGAAAAAGACAGGTTACTTGGCAACGACAAATAACTCAAAATGCGTTTACTAAGGGGATGAATGGAGTTTTGACATAAGGTTTTTACCATAATCAAATCACGCTTATTTAAAGGAAACCCATCAAAATAAATGGTGGATTCGGCAGGTAGTGTGATGGTACCAGTTTTATCAAAAACCAAATGATCAACCTTGGCCATTTTTTCAATTACACCTGGCGATTTTAGGTAAAATTTACTACGCCCCATCATACGCAAGCTATTGCCCAATGCAAAGGGTGAGGATAATGCCAGCGCACACGGACAAGCAATAATTAACACTGCAGTAAATGCATTCATGCTTCTACTTTGGTCAAACAAAAGCCAAAATATGGCTGAACCAAACGCCACAAGCAATAAAGCTATGGTAAAATATTTACTTACCACCGATTGAAAAGATTCTATAGTGCTGTGATCACCTTTTGCAAAATGTTCGCTATTCCATAATTGAGTTAAGTAACTTTGCGAAACGGTTTTTGATACTTCCAGTTCTAAGGTACCACCCATTTGCCTCCCACCTGCATAAATTACTTCACCTAATACCTTCTTTATAGGATCGTTTTCGCCTGTAACAAAACTAAAATCAATGTGTGCATCTCCATTTAATAAAATGGCATCGGCAGGAATAATTTCATTGTTTCGAATTAAAATTCTATCTCCAATTTTCAAATTAGTAACTGGAATTGTGGTTTCAACTTTTTCGTTAATGAGAGAAACAGCCACAGGAAAATACGATTTATAATCACGTTCAAAAGACAGCGTATCAATAGTCCTTTGCTGAACCCATTTTCCAATGAGTAAAAAGAAAACCAATCCGGCCAAAGTATCAAAAAAACCGAGGCCCGTGCCAGAAACCACTTCATAACTGCTGCGCAAAAACATCACCAATATACCCAAGGCCAGCGGAAAATCAATATTAATGATTCCCTTTCTAATACTTTTATAGGCAGATATAAAATAATCTTGAGCAGCATAGAAAAAAATAGGCAATGCCAAGAATAAATTCAAGTAACCAAAAAGTTTAGAGAAAGCAGCATGTGAAAAACTATCTAATCCAAAATACTCTGGAAATGAGATAAGCATAATATTTCCAAAACCAAAACCTGCTACCCCAACCTGATAAAGCAAACGGCTGTTATTTTGCTGCTTCTTTTTCCCGGTCAAATCATTCATGCTTAGGGCAGGTTCGTAACCCAAGGCACTAAGCAACTCCACCAACTTCTTTAAGCTACAAATATGGTGATCGAACGTTACGCTCAACTGTTTTTTAAGAAAATCTACTCGAGAATTTTTTACGCCCCTTTCAAGCTTGAAAAGACTTTCCAAAAGCCAAATGCAACTGCTACAATGCATAGTTGGCATATAAAAAGTAATCTTGGATATTTTCTCATCTCTGTACTGAATGAGTTGCTTTTGTATTTGATCATCTTCTAAATAATTAAATTTTACTTTCGATACCGGATTCTTTAGGCTCAACCCGGGATTGCTGTCTATTTGATAATAATCACAAAGGTTATTTTCAGACAAAAGGGTGTAAACACCTTTACACCCCACACAACAAAAATCTTTGTTGTCATAAGCCAAATTTACCCCCACAATGGGGTCTCCGCAATGGAAGCAAGTTAATTTTTGGATTGTTTCTACCTTCCCCATTCTATCCTAAAAAAACTGAACGCTGGCCATGCATAAAAAACGAATGATCTTTGTTAAAAATCATATCTTCCACAATGTCATTCCTATTTACACCTGTTACCAAAAGAAACGAATCTAATCCCACCAACAAATCTAATAATTCGGTATAATAATTCTCTGGATATACCCTGTTTATGGCAAAATTGAGTTTGTAATTTTTTAAATATTCAATTACACCCTTTTCATTTTCAGAACTATTTTCATTTACCACTACATTTAAAATCAACTTATTATCTACCAACATGTCGCCCATTAAATACATAAATAATTTCATGGCATCGAAGGAGCGCTTACTGCCATCATAAATCAAAACCACATTTTTAAAAGATGTTTGTTCGCAAGACAATAATACAATGGGGCATTTGGTATTGCGCATCAAAGACTCAACTATATCAAATGAATGTTTTGTTACATTGGGCTTCCTAAAAATATCTTTTCCAATTAAAAACAAATCGTTAAACATACTTTCTTTTGCTAAATCCTCATTGGTTTCTTCAGCACCAATAAACACCTTAGTTCGTAAGCACAATTCTTCGCATTTTTTAACAAAACGAGCAATAAATTCATTGCTGTTATTTAAATCAGTATGTAATATTCTCTCAATAATTTCGGTGCGGGTGTATTGAGAGTTTAAATGATCTTTCCCTTCAAAAACCTTATCCAAGTTACCTGTACTTATACCCTCCACAAACGCTCCATTAAAATGATCTTGTTGATTGTGAAAGATTTTCATCGAACAATCCAATAGACGTTCAGCATCGGCTGTTCCATCCATTAATATTAACATATTTCTTACCACGGGTGCAAATTTTTCAGTATCAAAAATACCCAGTTCAAAACCGAAAAAACATGACCTAATTCAAACATCATCATGATATTAGTCATATTAAAATTCACAAGAAATACATTGATTTTACTAAAAAGAAATATTTGCACTACAACCCAAAAAAACTCTAAAAATGCAGAGATTGGTCTTATACAGAGGCATGAGAAATGCGCTCTAAGGCAGCACGATTCAATATGCGAATCTTCTTACCTTCCATGTCAATTAGTTTGTCTGTTCTAAATTCAGATAGCAAACGAATTACTGTTTCGGTAGCTGTTCCAACAATATTGGCAATATCCTCTCTAGGTAAACTAACCGAAATTAAATTCTCGTCGGTTATTGATTCGTGTTGAAAAGTTTTTTGCAAAAACAACAAAGTTTCTGCCAAACGCTCACGCACACTTTTCTGAGCCAAGCTTTGTATGCGCTCATCGGCAATACCCAAATCATGGCACAATGATTTTAACATGTGTTTGTTGATTTGGGTATTTTTCTCTACCAAATCTAAAAAAACTGTTTTTGGTATAAAGCAACAAACAGTATCCTCAATACAAGTGGCGGTTGCCACAAGAGGCTCATCTGCTATAAGGGCACGATAACCCAAAAACTCACCTTCCCTGGCAAAACGAATTATTTGCTCTTTGCCATCCTTATTAGACCGCGTTAATTTAATGGAACCTTTACTTAGACAATAAATTCCCATAGGAATATTGTCTTCGTAAAATATAGATTGACCCTTTTTGTAATGGCTACATGATTTGGCACTCGAAACCAAATCAAACTCCACTTCATTGCAATAGGATAAAAACGAAATGGACTTTGCATCGCAATTTTTACAATCAAGGTGAATTTTTTGCATGAGGAAATTTTTTGAGTGAACTAAGTACCCTCAAAATAAGTGCAATTAAACCAATATTCAAAGATTTTATCTTGCATTTCCGTTGTATTCTCACACCTTTTAACACTGCAGGTTATCGCAGACCCCTCATTATCAACAATCAATACCTCTAAACCAAGTTTGTCATATATTTTTTCTAGGTAAAATTCCCAACGCCCACATCCATCAATCAAGTCAGAAAAATAGCTTTTGAACGAAATACCCGAAATTTCCTCCAAAATTGCTTGGTACATTTCCTGCGAATATCCCCTGCCCTTCTTAAACGATTCTTGGTATAATTTAGTTAAAACGGTATTCAAATTTGCCTTACAATCTGTGGCAACCATTATTTCCACATCAGCCACCAAAGCAGCCAATAATCCCTCCATATAAATCGAAACCTTTCTGCCCTTTACCCCAGGAACGTACCCATCTAACCAAGTATCAAAACTAGACTCAGCCAAGGAATAATTAAACCGGCCGCTGTTGTTTAAATGCCTCTCAATATCACCTGCCAAACTGCTCGCATACTCCTCAAAACTCCAAACACCACAACGCCATAACATTAAATCACCATAATAAGTAGTAATTCCCTCATAAATATACCCCAAACGAGAATAATTTTCCTGGGTAAAATCATAAGGCAACATTTCCTGCGGCCGCATCCTTTTCACATTCCACAAATGAAATAATTCGTGCGAACTTATCGCCAAAAAATCATTGTAAAAAGTCTTCTCTGCAAAACCGGTCGATGGACCCATGGCAATCACCGTTGAATCCTTATGCTCAACGCCATGCCTAAATTTATCGGCCAGCAACAAATACAGAAAGTGGTAATTTTTTACGGGTAATTCTCCAAAAATTTCGGTCTGAACCAAAGCATATTTGCGGGTATCCTCCTCGAGTTTAACCAAGTCTGGACCCGCACCCCCTTGAAACCAAAAATGAATGTTCGATTCGCCTAATGCAAATTGATGGTGAACCATATTTGGCGAAGCAAAAAACGGGCTATCGGCCAATTCATCAAAATCCTTTGCAAAAATACACTTGTTGCTAGATGGAAGCTGACAAGCAATTTGCCAGGTATCTGGAATATTCAATTGTAGCTCAAACCCCTCAAACATTCTACCCACCACATACATAAAACAATTTACTGGGTTTAGGTAAATTAATTCTGCATCCACAAAGCTAGCACCCGCATCAGGCTGGTTGGCATAATATTCATATTGTAAAATTACCTTGCTTAAACCTTCTGCATCAACCTGCCAACAATCCTTCGAAATTTTGCCATAATAAACAGGAACTCCTAGCTCATTTGTGATGCTCAATTTTCGAATATTCTTGGCAAAGTTCCCTAACTCATACCTACCCGGACGCCAAGAAGGTAGTTGAAGTTGAAAGGCTTCTTTGCTCGGATTACCTATTTCCGCAAACATTCCCACAAAATGCTCTTTTGGTTCAGCAATTGAAATTGAATATCTCATCGTTTGTAAGTTTTAAAACTATCTTTGGCAAGTATAAATGAATTATAGAAAAAATCTACCTTTGACCCATCAGTAAAAAAAGCAAAACAGCCAAATTTATGAACATAGCTTATATCATTTCCATCATTTCTGTTTTACTGCTATTGGTCTTTGCGGCGCTTTCCTTTACCAATACCAATAACCCACGATTTCAACTCTTATACATTGTGGTGGCAAGTTTTAACATAGGCGTTTTGGTGAGCATCATTTTAGTAAACTATACATCCCAAAGCGCCCTCATCTGGCCAGCATTGCTGTTCATTCATGTAATAAATAAGGTACGCGAATTATACAAATTCCTCCCATAAACCCTTTAAAAAAAAGTGGCTACAGGCTTTGATTTTCGGGTAACCCTACTTTGCAAAAACATGAGTAATCTTACTTATAATTTTATGGATTCAATACCAAAAGAAATTTTATGGTAGATTCAGAAATAAGAGCATTTTTGAACCAAAAGGTTGAGCAATACAATCAGTTAAACTTTATTGAAACAGACCCCATTAGCATTCCTCACAGGTATTCACGCAAAGAGGACATTGAAATATCGGGGTTTCTAGCAGCCACCATATCTTGGGGAAACAGAAAAACCATTGTCAAAAACGCACATAAAATGCTCGATTTATTGGGTGAAAGTCCGCACGATTTTGTGCTATCTGCTAAACAAAATCATTTGAATAAATTAGACCATTTTGTTCACAGAACCTTTTGCGGCCAAGATTACCAATATTTTATAAAAGGTCTTAGGCATGTTTATAAGAATCACAGAGGCTTAGAAGGTGTGTTTAACAAATACGCCAAACCAGACAATTTGCAAGTGGCCATCAGCGAATTCAAAAAAGTGTTTTTTGAAATTCCACATCCTTTAAGAACCACCAAACACGTATCAGACCCCCAGAAAGGTTCCTCTGCAAAAAGAATAAACATGATGCTACGCTGGTTTGTGAGAAAAGACAAACAAGGCGTAGACTTTGGCATTTGGCATAGCATAAGCCCCGCCCAGCTTTCTTGCCCATTGGATGTTCACTCTGGTAATATTGCCAGAAAATTAGGCTTATTATCCCGCAACCAAAATGATTCGAAAGCATGTGCAGAATTGGATCAGACCTTAAGAATACTTGACCCCAATGACCCAGTAAAATATGATTTTGCGTTATTTGGCTTGGGAATTTTCGAAAATTTCTAGCTTAAATACACTTTTAAAAAAAACTAAATTTTAACAAAAGGTATCTCATTCATATTTACTACCTATATATTTGCTTTATTAACTCGATAACAATGAAAATAAAAAAGATGATGATTTATGGCGCTATGGGCGCAGCCTTGAGCTTCTCGGCCTGCAACAGCGACAACAAAACAGCAAAGTCTTCTGAGACTAGCAGCAATTTTGAAGTTACTTGCGATGAGTTTGCAGACATACAAGTGTTGCGTTATCAAATCCCAGGATTTGAAGAATTAACCCCTCAACAAAAAGAATTGGCCTACTATCTTTACGAAGCTGCCAATAGTGGAAGAGATATCTTCTATGATCAAAAATACAAGCATAGCCTAGGTATTAGACACACCTTAGAAGCTATTTTAACCACTTATGCTGGAGATAAAACCACCGAAGATTGGAAGAGTTTAGAAAGCTATGCTAAGCGTGTTTTCTTTTCTAATGGCATTCACCACCATTATTCAAATTTAAAGTTTGTTCCTAAATGCAGCTTCGAATATTTTAGCAGAGTAATCAAATCTTTGGATGCAAATACTTTGCCTTTGGAGGGAAAAACAGTGGATGCATTTTTAGGAGAAATGAAGACCGTTATGTTTGATCCAAATTTTGAAAATAAAATTGTGAATTTGGCTTCAGGCATCGACAATGTTGCCAAATCTTCTAATAATTTTTACGAAGGAGTTACACAAAAAGAAGTTGAAGCTTATTATACGAGTAAAATTGATACCAGTGATATGAGGCCAATTTCTTGGGGTTTAAACTCTAAAATGGTAAAAGAAAACGGTGTAGTAAAAGAGCGTGTTTGGAAAGTAGGCGGCATGTATGGTGCGGCTATAGAGAAAATTGTTTACTGGTTAGAAAAAGCGGTTAATGTTGCAGAAAATGATAAACAGAAAAAAGCTTTGCAATTATTGGTTGAATATTACAAAACAGGCGATTTAAAAAAATGGGATGAGTATAACATTGCTTGGGTAAATGATACCGAAAGCAGGTTGGATGTGGTAAATGGATTTATTGAAGTTTACGACGATGCCATTGGCAAAAGGGCATCATACGAATCTGTAGTAAGCATAAAAGACATGGAAGCTACCAAGCGTATTGCTGCCATTGCTACCGAAGCACAATGGTTCGAAGATCATTCACCAATTGCTGATAACCATAAAAAAGCAACGGTTAAGGGTATTACCGCAAAAGTAATTACGGTGATTCAGGAAGCGGGCGCAGGAGCTCCTTCAACACCTATCGGAATTAACTTACCAAATGCAAATTGGATCAGACAGGAACATGGCTCTAAATCTGTTTCGTTGGGTAATATTGTGTATTCGTATAACATTGTTGGCGCAAAAAGTCCTATGATGAAAGAGTTTGCTTTAACCGAAGATGAGATCAAAAGAAATGCTGAATTTGGTGCATTGGCAGGAGATTTACATACCGATATGCATGAAGTAATTGGGCATGCTTCTGGCAAAATAAATCCAGGTATAGGCGATCCAGATCAAACATTGAAGAACTATGCATCTACTTTGGAAGAGGCGCGTGCAGATTTAGTTGCATTATATTATGTTTATGATCAAAAACTCGTTGACATGGGTATTATGCCTAGCCTTGAGGTTGGAAAAACTGAGTTTGATGGTTATATGAGAAACGGCTTAATTACACAATTAACCCGTTTAAACTTGGGTGAAAATTTGGAAGAAGCGCATATGCGTAACCGCCAGTTAAATGCTGCTTGGGTATTTGAAAAAGGCAAGGCAGAAAATGTGGTTGAAATGGTGAAAAAGGATGGCAAAACCTATGTTAAAATAAATGATTACGAAAAATTGAGGGCATTATTTGGTGCTTTGTTAAAGGAAATTCAACGCATTAAATCTGAAGGCGATTTTGCTGCTGGTCAGGCTTTAGTAGAAAACTACGGTGTAAAAGTGGATCAAACCTTGTTAAAAGAGGTAAAGGAAAGATTTGCCAAATTAAATGTGGCTCCCTACAAAGGATTCATTCAGCCAAAACTCACAGCGGTAATGGAGAATGATAAAATCATTGATGTAAAAGTGAGTTATCCAGACAATTGGTTAAATGACCAGCTGGAAAGAGGAAAAAATTACGGATTCCTTCCTGTAAAAAATTAAGTTTTTTAAAACCGGGTTTAGACCCGGTTTTTTTTATCCTTCTAAATTTTTAGCTTTGAGAATTAAATTTTTGCGATGAAAAAAATAATAATAAGCCTATTGTTAATGGCTGCAGCACCTTGGGCCTTTAGCCAAGAACTAGAGTTTGGATTAAAGGCCGGATTTAGTTCAGACAATATTACCCTCCATGATAAAGGCACATTGGATGCTAAGGTTGAAGCCAATACAACTTATAATTTTGGAGTGTATAGTAGATTCAAAATTGTTGTGATAGGTTTTTTTATTCAACCCGAATTGATTTATAATAAACGCGCAAGTAATTTTACCATTACAGATGCAGGGCAAAAATACACCTTTAGCCATTCTGCAAGTTATATGGATGTACCCGTTTTATTTGGATTCAAAATGTTTAAAACATTTCGCATTTATGGCGGACCAAATTTTCAGTTTTTAGTTGGCCAAAACACCGATATTCCTAATAATGTTGCCGCGTTTAAAAAAATGGATTTAACCAAAAATACCACTGGTATTCAATTGGGTGCTGGATTAGATTTAATGAAGTTTAGGGTAGACGCTAAATATGATTTCAATAACAATAGTATGGGCTCAGCATTTGAATATAATGGCATTGCTCCTACCCTCAAAAACGGCATGATTACCCTCCAAGTTGGCATAAAATTGTTTGGCATTTTATAAGTATATTATTCTCATGCATATTGAAATGTTGCGAGATTATTGTTTAGCCAAAAATGGTGTAGTAGAAACATTTCCATTTGGTGAAGAAACCCTTGTATTTAAGGTTGCCGCGAAAATGTTTTGCCTAATTGGTTTAGATGCGGCAAGTAAGTGCAATTTAAAATGTGAGCCAGAAAAGGCCATAGAGTTAAGGCAACGCTATTCGGCAGTTATTCCGGGCTTCCACATGAATAAACAACATTGGAATACGATTCATTTTAATCAGGACTTAGGCGACGAATTAATTCTGCAATTAATTGACCATTCCTATCAACTTATCGTAGACAAACTTCCGAAAAAAATTAGGAATGAATTGGCCATTTTATAAACTTGATATCCAAGGAATCTTGCTTTGAGTTTTCAATTAAAGCATCTTTCTAATCCCAATAATACCAATTGTAATTATTAAATAGCCCAAAGCCATTTGATAATTTTACTAGGGTTAATGCCAATATAACAAAATAATAGTACAAGGAGATATTTTTCGAAATTGGACTATATATTTTGTGGTTTCGGTATAAATTATTCTTTTATACAATAAATGAGCGTTGTTTTTACTAACAAACAACGCTCATTTATTGACATTAATTATGCATTATCAAAACTCGCTTAGTGGAAACTTTACCAAAAGTACTCACACGCAATAAGTACAATCCATTTGGCAGGTAAGAAGTATTTACCTGCATATTAGATTTGGTTAATTCCTCTTGGGAAATCACCTTTCCATTATAGTCGATAAGTTCTACTACCCCATTAAAATTTGGTTCATCCAATTGTAGGTTTAGTTCTGTATTTGCAGGATTTGGAAAAACGCTGAACTGAACCGAAGACAGTGTATTTAAACCATTTGTTGGCAGCTTTAAACTTAATTTATGCAAAGCATTTATAACTGTGGCCAATAATCCATTATTATTTAAACTATCTTGATTGGTTAAGGCAGATATGGCAACCTTTGAGGTAGTATCGAAAACATTTTCGTTAATGTATCCAAAAAAGGTGCCTCCGTGCGAATAAAAAGTACGGCCATTTAATTTCTTATTGTATCTAAAAATTCCTAATCCATAGAACGTATTACTACCAATAGACTTCATGCTCGTCATTTGGAGCCAAGATTGATTTGATAATACTTGCTGCGTGCATAGTTTATACCAAAAATTTACATTGTCTTCGGCTGTAGTGATGAGCCAACCTGCTGTATTTGCCAAACTAAATAAATTGTTCATCAAGGGGGTGGTGGTCATGTCTGTTAATTCAGTTCCTGTCATATTCATACTCCAGGGATGCGCAATTACTTTAGCACCTTGTGCGCCGTAATAAAAAGTATTGTTAAGTTGGTGCGGGTTTAAAATTAGCTCCTGAATAACTTCAAATGGCGCCTTTTTCGCAACCATTTCAATGATTATTCCTGCAACAATATAATTTGTATTTGAGTAACTCCAGCCCTTTCCGGGGGCAAAATTGGGCGTACTGGCCATTTTCAATATTTCCAATTTAGTCCAGATTCTATTTGGTCTATCAAAAATACTGTCATTAATAGCATCATTTTGTAAATAATCGTGTAATCCACTGCTATGGTTCAGACATTGCCTAATGGTAATATTGGCAGGAATATTAGGGTAGCCAATAATCCATTTTCCAATGCTATCATCTAAGCTCAATTGGCCATTTTGTTGCATGATTAATAATGCAGCGGCAATATGTGTTTTGGTATTACTTCCCATGCCTAAAAGCATATCACTTCTCATTTTCACCCCTTGATGAGAATCTCCATAAACGCCCTTCCATAATCCAATTCCTGGCAGAAGAACGGCTGCCGATACCCCCTTAATTTTATACAGGCTACAAACACTATCCAAGGTGCTTTGTAATTCTTGGTCCACTTCTGGACTAATTTGAGCGCTTGCCCTGTCAATAAAAAAGAGCGCAATAATTGCAGTGATGTAAATAAGTTTTTTCATGTTTTTAGGTTTAAATTCGAACACAAAACACCGATTAAAATTATTAGCAAATGGTATTTTTAGATAAACTATGCCTGCAATTCGACCATGAAATTTTGTCGAATTAAATGATAGGTTTGTCGAAAACAAATTGCCCTATAATGAATAAAGTAAACCTTTGGCGCCAATGAACAAACAACAGTGGATATATACAATTGGATCAAGGCCTGCTTTAAATATATATTTATGGATACTCCTTATTGTCATTAAGTTTCCAGATGCAGATGATCAGCCAGAGAATAGTAGACTCATTTTTTATGGATTAATTCTCTTAAACATGAGTTTTTTTGCAGCACTCGCATATATCCATAACTTTTATCTACAAACAAAATTTCTATTTAAAGGAAAAAAAATCGCCTATTATTCTTCCTCATTTCTACTGCTAGTATCCATTAGTTATGGGTATGTAGTTATGCTAAAATTGCTCCATAGTTGGTTTCCCCTTCTTGATACCTTACAAACAAGTATGGTTATGTCGCAAATTGGCGATGGAGTAAGCTTTACAGAGGTATTAGCAGACATAGAAACATATTTCTTTACCATGCTCGTTTGGTTGGTGGTGTTTGGTTTACTCGGACTATATCACCATTCAAAAAGCAAGTTAAGCGCGCTACAAAATGCCATCAATGAACATAGAGAAGCTGAACTCATCTTTTTAAAAAATCAAATTAACCCACACTTTTTGTTTAATACGTTAAATAACATTTACGCCTTGTCCTTAAAAAAAGATGCGCAAACACCAGATTTAATCCTAAAACTTGCTGCAGTGCTTCGTTATATGTTATACGAATCGGAAGGCAATTTAGTAAGTGCTGAAGCCGAAAAGGAAATCATGCTTTCGTTTATTGATATCGAACTCTTGCGCATACCCGAAACAGATAAAATGCAATTTACCATCCATACCGATAACGAATATAAAATTGCACCCTTGCTGTGGCTACCTGTATTAGAAAATGTATTTAAATATACTAGAAATGTGAAACAACCAAGCATCCATTTTGAGTTTAATATTCACAAAGGTATTTTAGCCATAAAATGCCGTAACACCTTTATAAAATCGGCCAAAAGCTTAAATGAAAACATAGGAGGTATAGGATTGGCAAACCTAAAAAAACGTTTAGCATTGCTATATCCAGATAATTTTAAAATGGAAATAAAAGAAGAGGTGGATATTTACGACATACTAATTAAAATAAATCTCGAAGCATGATCACATTGCGCACATTAATTACAGACGATGAGCCTCTAGCCATAGAGGTTTTGCAAAGCCATTTAAAAGGCCATGCTAACATAGAGCTTGTGGGCACTTGTAAAGACGCCATTGAAGCCTATTCATTTATCATTAAAAACCCAATTGATTTATTGCTATTAGACATAAACATGCCAGAGATAAATGGCATTGAATTTTTGCGCTCGTTAAAAGAGCCGCCTATGGTTATCTATACAACGGCCTATCCAAATTATGCCCTAGAAAGCTATGAGTTAAATGCTGTTGATTACTTACTTAAACCCATTTCCCTTGAGCGATTAAATAAGGCCATAGAAAAGGCATATCATTTAAAACAAAACACACTGCAAGCGCCAAATACCGCCCCGCAAAAAGTTCTATTTGTAAGATCGGATAGCAAATGGCTGCGTATTGATGTTAACAATATCTGGTTGGTTGAAGGTTTAGGCGATTATATTAAAGTATGTGTAAACGATGAACGCATTATCATTCATAGCACCATGAAAAATTTTGAGGACCAATTAAAACCCTATCCACAATTTGCCCGAGTTCATAAATCGTATATTGTAAACATCAATTTTATTAGCCAATCAGATAGCAATAGTCTTATCATAAACAACCAAACCATTTCTGTTGGGGCGGTGTATAAAGAAAACCTTCAAAAGCTTATACAGGCTAATAGGTTAGCGTAATAACATTTATTTCTAAACAGTGTTAAAAATAGCAACGAGGGAAAGAAAATATATCAAACAAATAGCCCAACTAAATAGGCTAAGGTAAAAATGCTTTGTTGCTTATCAACTTGCGGTGATAGCTTTGCAAAGTACTTTTTAGCAGCATATCCATGCTATCCAATTTTGGCTTAAGAATTTGCTCATTCATTAAATTTTTCTTTAACAAAGAGTCTTCACTCACATTAAACAAAGCCAAAGTGTTTTGCCCATCAAAATGATAAACATAAGGCCATTGAATTATGCGATAATACCCATCTTGATATTGAATAGCAGCCCCATTTTTAGACTCCGATTTAGGATTAATTCCGAAACTAAAAAATGAATCAGCATAATTTGCCTCCTGCAATATCAAGGGCATTATATCTAGATGCGATAATGTTCTATTATTCAATTTAAGCGTTGTATAACCTGGCCTAAACACAAATAATGGCACCTCATATTTCCCCTGTGCACTTTGATAATAGGGCCTTACATTTTCTGCACTGTGATCGGCCGTTAAAATAAAACTCGTATGGGCATACCAAGACTGTGTTTTTGCATAAGTAAAAAAGGCCCGCAAGGCATCGTCGGCATAGCCAATTGTTTGATGAATAGGCAAAGTTCCCATGGGAAATTTACCCTTTTCACCCGCAGGCAACTCATAGGGATGATGAGAGGTGAGGGTAAAAACTGTAGAAAAAAACGGCTCCTTTTTTTCACCCAACTCAGCTCCAAAATAACGCAAATATGGTTGATCCGATATACCCCAAAAGCCATCAAAATCGGCTTTAGTTGGATATTCATTCTTGCCAAAATATTTTCCGCCACCACTCAAAGCTATAAAATTATCGAAACTCATGGTGCCATTTTTCCCACCATGATAAAAGCTTGCATCATAGCCCAACTTTTGCAAATAATAAGCCGCTCCATGCAAATCATTTCCTTGGTAATAGCTGCTTAAATAAGGGGTTTCCATCCAAGAAGGAATTGAAGCTAAAATAGCAGGAATGCCCTCAATAGACTTCTTTCCATTGGCATAAGCATGCATATAAACCTCCGAATACTGCATTAAAGAATCTAAAAAGGGCGTATAACCATGTTGATTGTTATAAAATCCCACATATTCTTTCCCTAAACTTTCTACTACAATGACCACCAAATTTCGTTTAGATACTAAAACGCTGTCGCCAACAATTTTTTGCATGGGGTTAAACCATTTTTCTTCGGTTTGAACCGACATATAATTCAACTCCTTTAATCCAGATTGTTGGGTGCTTATGATCATATTAAATGGCGTATTAACCACCAATGGAATCAATTCTGCGCGGGTTTGCCTGGCAGCATCAAAAGTATTTAACGGCAATAGGTTCAAACCGCCCCTTGCACCCACAAAGGCAAAGGCAAGCACAAAAATTCGCAATAAAACTTCTGTTGAAAGTTGGTTATATTTTGCACCAAACCCAATCGAAATTGCTTGTTTATAGCTGGGCAAATACAACTTATAATTGAGCCAAAGCATGCCCAATAGTGCCAATAACAAATACCAATAATCACTTAAATATTGCAGCACCAAACCATTAGTCTCAGAAGCCATAGAAAATATTTCCATGCCACTTCGCTTGCCCGAAATCGGAAAATAACCAATGTCTACCATGTTAAAAAACAAGATCAACAATTGCCCAAAAAGAAAAAGGAAAAACAAAAATTGTTGCAAAGGTTTTTTGTAAAACAATTTAGCAGGCAATAAATGCAAAGCCAAGAATAATCCATGCACATAAATGGTTACAGACAAATCGTACAGCAAGCCATAATAAAACCCTTGAGCCAAATCTGCAACCGAGTATTGAAAAAAAACAGGATTAAATATCAAGAAAAGCAACCTGCACAAAGAGGCAAATAACATGGCTATTGCCAATCTAGTGAGTAGAAGTTTAAAAGCGTGCAACATTTGGTGCAAAATAGAATATTTTTTTTATATCGCTTTTTTCATTCGAATTTCTTTATTTGCCATACAAATATGGTGATTTATCAAAACATATCGTTAAAACCCTATAACACCTTTGGAATTGATGTTTTAGCCGAACAATTTGTGGAAGTTAAAACCGTGGAAGAGGTGCAAGTTTTGTGTACTACTTTCAATTTACATGAAAGAAAAAAACTCATTTTGGGCGGTGGCAGCAATATTTTGCTCACACAAAATTATGAGGGGATGGTTATTCGCATGAATTTAACAGGCCTAGATATCATTAAAGAAAATGAAGATTATGTTTGGGTAAAAGCCATGAGTGGCGAGCTCTGGCACGATTTTGTTCTATATTGCGTCAACAAAAATTTAGGCGGTGTAGAAAATCTTTCTTTAATACCAGGCTGTGTAGGCGCTGCTCCAATGCAAAATATTGGGGCTTATGGGGCAGAAATTAAAGACACTTTTGAGGAGTTGTTTGCAATTGAAATTGAATCGGGAAAATTGGTAAAATTCAGTAATGCAGAATGTAAATTTGGCTACCGAGAAAGTATTTTTAAAAACGAGGCCAAAGACCAATATATCATTGTTGCGGTAACCTTTAAACTGAATAAAAAAGCAGAGCTTAATACCAAGTATGGCGCTATTCAAGAAACGCTTCAATTAAAAGGCATCACTCAACCTAATATGAAGGATGTAAGTGAAGCAGTGATTCAAATTAGAAGCATTAAATTGCCCGATCCAAAAGTATTAGGCAACTCTGGTAGCTTTTTTAAAAATCCCGAAATTGAAGAATCCATGTACAAGGATTTGCTCCTTAAACATCCACAAATGCCCGGCTATAAATTAGAAAACGGCCTTGTGAAAGTGCCTGCGGGTTGGCTCATTGAGCAATGCGGGTTTAAAGGCAAACGAATCGGAAATACAGGTGCCCACAAAGACCAAGCCCTGGTTTTGGTAAATTATGGCGGTGCAACAGGCAATGAAATTTATGCCGCAGCCTTGCAAATAAAAGCCAGTGTAAAGGAAACCTTTGGCATCGATATTAACCCAGAAGTAAATATTGTTTCTTAAGATTCGGTTTGAACCAACACATTTTTTTGATAAGTACTTAGCAATAACCCGCATCAAGATTGCTAGAAGCTCCGTCTTTTTTTTATTATCTTGCGGCCCTCATGGGTAAAAAGAAAAGTAAAGAACCTAAGTTTTATGAAAACCTTAGCATTGTTTCGGCAGGAAGCGAGGGAAAAAGTATAGCAAGACCAGAAGATGGAAAAGTGGTAATGGTTGAATATGCCGTGCCAGGAGATATAGTAAATGCCCGGGTTATTCAAGACAAAAGGCGTTTCGAATTAGCCACCATCACCGAAATAATTAGTCCGTCGCCAGATAGGGTAGAAACATTCTGCGAACATTTTGGCACTTGTGGCGGTTGCAAATGGCAACAAATGAGCTATGAATCGCAATTGCGATACAAGCAACAACAAGTGCAGGATGCTTTTGAGAGAATAGGTAAATTCCCCTTCCCGCCCATAGAACCTATCCTTGGTTCAGCCAAAACCACACAGTATAGAAACAAAGTGGAATTTTCGAGTACAGATAGAAAATGGCTAACCGACAAAGTGGACATTGGCACCCTAAGTAAAGCAGAAAATGTAGGTTTAGGGTATCACATTCCGGGTAGATTCGATAAGGTGTTCGACGTGTTTACTTGTCACCTCATGCCACCAATTAACGATGTTATTCGCAATTGCGTGAGAGACTTTTGCAAGGAAAACGATTACGATTTCTTTAACCTTTATGGGCAAACTGGATTCTTAAGAAACCTTACACTCCGCAATAACATGAAAGGCGAATGGATGCTCATTGTGAGTTTAGGATATGAGGATAAAGAAAAAAGAGAAGCCTTGTTAAACCACATTCACCAAACGGTTCCAGAGATAAGCTCTTTGTTGTATGTAATCAATGAAAAAAGAAACGATACCATTTTCGATTTAGACATAAAAGTGTTTGCAGGAAACGCGTTTTTAATTGAAGAATTGGAAGATTTAAAATTCAAGATCGGACCAAAATCTTTCTTTCAAACAAATGCTTACCAAACCATCGAATTATACAAAAAAACCCTCGAATTTGCCGGTTTAACTGGCGAAGAATTGGTGTACGATTTGTATACCGGCGTTGGAACCATTGCTTTGTTTGTTTCCAAAATGGCCAAGAAAGTAGTGGGCATAGAAAGTGTAGAACAAGCCATTGAAGATGCCAAGAAAAATGCTGCCTTAAACAATATTGAACATGCCGATTTCTTTGCTGGCGATATGAAAGATTTACTTACGAGTAGCTTCATTGAAAAAAATGGCAAACCAGATGTTGTGATTACAGATCCCCCGAGAGCAGGCATGCACGAAGATGTAATTAACCAACTGTTGCAAGTTCGTCCCAAAAGAATAGTTTATGTGAGTTGCAATCCTGCTACACAAGCAAGAGACATTGCTTTAATGACAGACGTATACCAGGTAATTAAAGTTCAACCAGTTGATATGTTTCCACATACACACCATGTAGAAAACATCGCTTTACTTGAATTAAAATAATGGATAAAGAAGAAATTTTAAAAAAACTATTGGATATTTTGGCCGACGATCTTCAGTTCTATAGTCCAATGATTAAAGAGGTTTCGCAAGATTTGCTTAAAGAGGGTTTTACCAAGTATCCCATTTTTGTAGCACATCAGCACGAGGTAAAATTGGGTGAACCAATTTTGTTGGCAGGAGATTATGCCCGCGATTTCACCATTCATGCGAGTACCCTGGAAGAATTGGTAGAAAAAAAATTGGTGTTACCAGAAAGAGAACAAGACTTTATTGCCAATTATAAGAACCCCAAGGAAACGATGTGCATATTGCTCATCACCCCCGGCGACGCAAGATTTGTGTATGTTCCCTACAAACAAAAAAAGAAAGTAGATTAATGAATTACCCATCCGTTGCCGTTGTTATTATTCATTGGAACAAAAGAGCTTTATTGGAGCAGTTTCTCCCCAGTGTAGTGGCAAGCACCTATCCAAATTTAAAAATTGTGATAGCAGACAATGCTTCAACAGATGATTCAATAGAATTTGTAAAAGCAAATTTCCCCTCGGTTGAGACCTTGGTTTTGGATCAAAATTATGGATACGCAGGTGGCTATAACCATGCCCTCAAAGAAATTAAGGCCCATTATTATGTGCTGCTCAACAACGATGTGGAGGTTATTCCATCTTGGATAGAACCCGTTATTGAAGGCATGCAAAAAGATGATGGCATTGCCGCTGCTCAGCCTAAAATATTACAGTATAAACAGAAAGATCATTTTGAGTATGCTGGCGGTGCTGGCGGATTTATTGACCATTTGGGCTATGTTTTTTGTAGAGGCCGCCTTTTTGAAACCATGGAAAAAGACAATGGTCAGTATAACAACGACCTTCCGGTTTTTTGGGCAAGTGGGGCTTGTTTGTTTTTGAAAGCTGAGGCTTTTCATTCGGTAGGCGGATTTGATGAACACTTTTTTGCCCACATGGAAGAGGTTGATTTGTGTTGGCGATTACAATTAGCAGGCTATCAAATATGGTATTTCGGTTCAAGCCAAGTGTATCATTTAGGAGGTAGCACTTTGCAACAAGGTAACCCAAAAAAGACCTACCTTAATTTTAGAAACTCACTGCAAATGCTGTTGAAAAACAGCGAGATTAAAACCTTGTTATGGCTTATTCCATTGAGAACAACCTTGGATTTATTAAGCTCTATTTATTTCTTGATGAATGCCAATACTGCAGATAGCGCTGCGGTTCATAAAGCCCATGCCCATTTCTTTTTTAAGTTTGGGAAATGGTGGAAACAAAGAAAAAAAGTGATCAAGACCTTGCCAAATCCAATCTTAAAAGGAGTATATAAAGAGGCCGTTATCGTTGAGCATTTTCTAAAAAAGAAGCAATTCTTTTTAGATTTGAAAGCGATAGATAAGTTAATTTAAAAAAGATTGTAGGGCCAATTTATATCCCTTTAATCCAAAGCCAAAAACCACGCCTATAGCGTGTGGCGCAATATACGAGCGCTGCCTAAAATCTTCTCTAGCGGCCAAGTTACTAATATGAACTTCAACAACTGGGGTTTTAATAGCCGCAACAGCATCACCAATTCCAATTGAAGTATGCGTATAGGCTCCTGCGTTCAAAATAATGCCATCGCAATTGAATCCTCTCTCATGCAAACAGTTAATAATTTCACCCTCAACATTGCTTTGAAAATATAAAACATCAATTCCCGGAAAATCAATTTTAAGATCAGCCACTAATTGCGTGAAAGTATCTGTTCCATATTTCTTGGGTTCTCTTATGCCCTGCAAATTTAGATTTGGGCCATTTATGACAATGATTTTCATACGATTTATGTTTTTTTTAACTATTTTTTCTATAAATTTGCAGCTATGTAGGGCAAATCATTGACAAACTTACTGAATTGAACCCAAAAATAAACGATATGAAAAAACTAATACTTTATATTTCTGCTTTATTCATACTGCAAACAGCAGTTGCTCAAAGCATATCATTTAGCCCCAAAACCTCTAAAGGCCAAGGAGCAAGCACAAGTTTTCAGTTGGTAGCAAACTCCAACTTTACTAATAACACTGCAGATAGTATTTTTGAGTGGATGGTTATTGAAGTAAATTCAACTAGTGGTTGGGAATTTGGCATGTGTGATCCAGGTAATTGCTTAACAGATTTAATAGTTGGTAGCAAGGGCGACTTTATTTTGGGCGCAGGAAAAACTGGCGAATTTAAAGGTGATTTTGTAATCAATTCTAAAAGCGGAAATGGCATAGCAAAAGTTGCTTGCTATTTAAAGAACAACCCTGCAATTGTTGACACTGTTGAATTTCAGTTAAATGCTTGGATAACCTCTGTAAAAGAAGTTAGCAACAACCGTGAGTTTACCTTTTACCCAAATCCAGCTAAAGACAAATTGGTTATTAAATACCAATCTCGTGATAATATCAATGTTGACATTTACAATGTTTTAGGTTCTAAAGTAAAATCGTTTAACCACAATGGCATCGAAACTGAAATCAATATCAGCGACCTTCAAAAAGGCTTGTATTTTATTCGTTTCAAGGATGGTTCTCAAACTATCTCTAAGCCTTTTTCTAAATCAGAATAAGTCGAAAATAATCGCATAAAAAAAGAGGCTGTCCCACAAGGACAGCCTCTTTTTTTATGAACCGTTATTAGCCTAAAACCGGTAACCTGCTGCTAACACAAAGTTGAGTTTGTGCGTTGTATTTTCTGTTACTATAGAACTACCCTCATAAGGCAATAAATAATCTTTTCCAATGCGGTCGCTCACTGCAATATCAAAGAAATAAGCATTGTCGTATATCCATCCAAATCCAGCACTAATAACATGCTTTTGGTAATCGGCATTGTTCAAACTCTTATCAGCGTATGGATTGCCAATTAAAGCGTAACCTGCTCTTAAACGGGTATAACCCGCACTAATCTCCATACCCAATTTTACATTTTGAGCCACACCATAAATATTTCTATTGGCATTATTAGCTCCCGAAAAATCGGCTAGGCCATCTTTCGCTTGTAACCTACCCTTGCTATAATCTACCATTTCATAATCTACTGCAATCACCATCAATTTGCCCACAATTATAGCAGCATTTGCCTGCAATCTTTGCGGGGTAACAATTTGATATTTATACATTCCATTTACCTTTTGATTGGGTTCGGTATAAACCTTACCATCTGTGTAAGTCATACTCAATTGGTTCTCATAATTATCGGTTAAATTTAATCGAACAGGCGTATGGTAAGAAGCCCCAATTCTAATTAAATCTATAGGTCTCAAAATAAAACCAAATTTGGCACCCAAACCCACTCCACGCGTTTCAAAATTTTGCGTAATATAGCTCGACCTATATGGATTATTTGCAACACTAGAGGTTAACATAGTTTCCCTATATTGACTCTCGCTATAATACCTTACATCCTGAATTACCATGCTTCCACCTAAATATAAAACATTGGCCACATTCATTCCACCACCCGCATACCACTCATTGGTGCGCCCTCTTGTTTGGGTATATTGCGCTTGCCTCATCGAATAATTGGTATCATTTCGCAAACTTTGTATCGAAGCATATTTGGCACTGCCGTTGTTGTTATCAATTAACCTCACGCGCCATGCTTGCGCATACAACTCATTGTCTAAACCACTCGAGAAAAAATTAGAACTATCGCTCCCATTTGCCTGCTTGGCCAAATAATCTCCCACAGTTGAATTAGCAACATTGCCGCCATATTGTACCCTGCTGGTATAATCATTTAGCCTATTTAAGCCAAAGGCAAAAGACCCCCCAACAATGCCATCCTTTTTCTGACTGCCCATGTATTGGTCGGTAAAATTATACACCACCCCAAAATTTGGAATATTAAAACGTGTGCGCGAATCGCTCATTAAATTGCCATTAAAATCGCTGCGGTTAATGCTGCTGGTAATAGACATGGCTCCCATCATTTCATTGCGCCTATACAACCCTAAACCTGCAGGATTTATAGAGGCTGCACCAAGGTCGGCACCCAAAGCACCCCAAGCACCAGAAAGTCCTAAGCTTCGGGCCGAACCAACAATCCCTTGCTGGCTATATCTAAAAATATCATCCTGATTTTGGGCGCTCACATTTAGGCATACCACACTCAGGCAAATAGCTATTATCTTCTTCATATTTGAAATTATTAAATTAGCGAGGACGAACACTTCCTCCAGGAGAACCACCCCTAGGGGCAGAACCACTAGACGGTCTACTCATGCTTGGCGAGGAATAACTTGGGCGACTAGGAGGAGCAGAGTAACTCGGTGTTGGGTTATTGGAAGGCCTGGTATTACCTGGCGACGAATAAGCTGGCCTTGCATCAGAACCGCCATCATTTTGCGGAGAACTGTAATTAGGCGTTGAATTACCCGGTCTGCTTGGAGTACCGTTGTCTGAAGCCCCATTTCTACCTGGTCTATAATTACCTTCAAAACCATTTGAATTTGACCGTGAAGAATTATCAACAGCATCTCTTGGCCGGGCAGGAACATATTCTGTTCTGCCATCAGAGCCTGTGCGCAAATCGCCACCTGGCCTATTTGAGTATCTATTATTTGTTGGTTCACCAGTAGAAACCTCCGGCCTGCTATTAGGAGAAACATACACGGGCCTACCCGATTTATCCATATACAAATCGCCACCTGGTCTATTGGTTCGAACCGAATTTGTATTCTCAATAGCGGGACGAGACTCGTTATAATTTGGGCGATCATTCTTTACACGTTGCTCCCCTGCCACTGCATTACCTGCAGGCCTGCTACCAGGGGCAACAGTTGACGAGCCCATTGAATTTCTAGGACGCATTATTGGCCTATTGGTTACCACATCATTGTTTCCATAATAATTTCCGTAACCGTTGTTATGGCAATAGCCACCACCCCATCCAAAACGATTGCCATAAAATCCACCATAGTAAGGATTATTAAAACCACCAAAACCGCCATAAGGATGTCCATAAAAACCGCCATAATAAGGATTATTAAAGCCACCAAAACCACCGTATCCGCCGTACCAAGGGTCGTAAGCCCAAGGAGAGTATGAATTGTAACCATAACCCATGCCACCCCAGCCCATATTATAGCCAGTATTTATGCCAAATCCATTGAAATTATTCCAGCTTAAACCCACATTCCAACCTGGCGCCCAATTATAAAAACCAGGACGAACAATCGGTGCGTAAAAACTTGTCCAGCCCCAATTATTACTCAAAGCATTGTAGTAAGGGTCATCATAATAATAGTTTCGGTCTGAACCAAAGCGCCGCGAATTTCTTTCATTTTCTCTATCGGCTAACAATAAATTATTTTGTTTTATGGTATCCTCTGCAGGCAAAGCTGCATTTTGGGTATACTTACTTAGCCAAGTTTGATAGGCAATTAAGCCACGCTCATCTTCTTGATTAGAATAACTTTGCGCAGAAGAAGCCGATAAAGATTGGGAGCCAGACTCATTACTATTATAATAAGAACTTGCGTTTGGACCCTTGTTTTTATTCCAAGGCTCAATGTCCTTATAGCTTTTACCCGTTTTGGGTTCATCCTTTGCAGACCAATATACATCGTCGTCTACCTTATTAACACCATTAAAAGTACTAGAACTACACGCGCCTAATAGCAACATTAACAGCGAGTAAAATATGATATTTTTATTTTTCATAACCCAAGATTTTTATTCCTTATACAAAGTAACAACTAAAAAGTATTTTTGTGCATCCATTTATGTAAAATTCAAATACTATTCCAAAAAGACGAATATGGCAATTAAAAAAATAAAAAGAGACGAAGATTATAGCGCTTGGTACAATAATCTGGTAAAAAATGCAGATTTGGCGGAGCATTCAGAGGTAAAGGGCTGTATGATAATAAAACCTTATGGCTATGCCATTTGGGAAAAGATGCAAGCAGAATTGGACAGGCGATTCAAAGAAACAGGACACCAAAATGCTTATTTCCCTTTATTTATCCCAAAATCATTCTTCACCAAAGAGGCCAGTCACGTGGATGGCTTTGCCAAAGAATGTGCCGTAGTTACCCATTATAGGTTAAAGGTCGACCCAATTACAAAAGAGATAGTGGTTGATCCAGATGCCAAATTAGAGGAAGAACTTATTGTAAGACCAACTAGCGAAACCATTATCTGGAACACTTACAGGTCTTGGATTCAAAGCTATAGAGATTTACCTATCCTATTAAACCAGTGGGCAAATGTGGTTCGTTGGGAAATGCGTACCAGGCTATTTTTAAGAACTACCGAGTTTTTATGGCAGGAAGGGCATACCGCTCATGCCACCGCAGAGGAAGCCATTGCAGAAACAAAACAAATGCTAGAAATATATGCAGATTTTGCCGAAAATATTTTGGCAGTACCTGTCATTAAAGGTGTAAAGTCTGCCAATGAACGTTTTGCGGGTGCCATAGATACCTATTGCATAGAAGGACTGATGCAAGATGGCAAGGCATTACAAATGGGAACTTCGCACTTCTTAGGACAAAACTTTGCCAAAGCTTTCGAAGTAAAATATGTTACCAAGGAGAACAAATCGGAATATGTTTGGGCTACTTCTTGGGGTGTATCTACCCGTTTAATGGGTGCTTTAATTATGAGTCATAGCGACGATGAAGGCCTGGTGTTACCACCTCGCTTAGCGCCAATTCAGGTGGTGATTGTGCCTATTTTTAGAAAGCCCGAAGAAAAAGTTGCCGTAATGGAAAAGGCCAATGAATATTTTCAACTGTTGAAAAAACAAGGCATTTTGGTGAAGCTAGACGACCGAGACAATGTAACGCCAGGTTATAAATTTGCGGATTATGAATTGAAAGGCGTGCCAGTTCGCATAGCCATTGGTCCAAGGGATATTGAAAATAGCACTGTAGAAATTGCCAGGAGAGATACCAAAGAAAAGCAGGTGATGAGTGCAGCAGATTTGGAACATAAAATTCCGCACCTATTGGAGAACATCCAACAGAACATTTATCAAAAGGCATTAGACTATCGCAGTGAGCATATTCACGTTGTGGATTCTTGGGATGAGTTTATGGATGCTTTGGAGAATAAAACCGGATTTGCAAGTGCACATTGGGATGGCAGTTCAGAAACAGAAGATAAAATTAAAGAGCTATCTAAAGCAACCATCCGTTGTATTCCATTAAACAATGCGCAAGAAGAAGGCAAATGTGTTTTAACTGGCAATGCTTCCAAAGAAAGAGTGTTGTTTGCAAGAGCCTACTAATTTCAGGAATCAACCTATGCCAAAAGCATGACTGAATTAGACCAAAAATTGGACTAAACAGCTAATGCTTCGGCAATAGAGGATAATGTAAGCACAATAGTTTCAGTAGATAATTGTAATTTGCGTCTATGGAAAATAAAATGCGTGAAATAAAGGACCTACTTTTACTAAAGTCCTCTGCTAAGCAAAAGGCGTTTAGATCAACCAAAGAAGTTTTCGATTTGTTTAAGGTTTCTGCTAAGAAGATTGCGAATGAACTGTATCAAGAAATATCTGAAAAGGACTCTCATGTTGAGGTGAAATATTTCGAAAAAAGCGAGTACGAAATGCACTTAAAATTTAGTGGCGACACCCTCGTTTTAATGATGCATACCAATATCTTTGAATTTGAACCCAATCACTATATCCATCAATCTGCGTATGTGAGGGAGGATAAAATGCGGGGCTATTGCGGCATGATTCAGGTTTATAATTTCTTGGCAGATAGCATAAAATATAACCGTGAGGGGGATTTAGGCTATTTGGTGGGACGCATTTTTGTTAACAAAGAAAACCACCTCATGGTAGATGGCAAACGCCCTTTGTCTCTCAGGTATTCCGAAATTGGCGCAAATGAATCGAGCGAAAAAATTACGGCCGACATCCTTACCGAGTCCATATTATATTGCATCAATTTCGATTTAATTATACCGCCATTTGAAGCCATGAGCTATATTACATTGGAGCAAAAAAACATGATGAGTTTTAGCAGCGGCATGCCAACAGGGAAAATGCTGGGTTTTTTAAACCAAACAGATAATGGAATAGGCAATTAGTTTTCGGTTTGAACCAATTGCAATTTTTCTATGATTAGAAGGGTTTAACTACTGCTAAATTCAACTCGGCGAAAAAGCGTTTGGTTCAGCCCAAATTGATGGCTTTATTAGGTGATTTTTCCAGAAATTACGATTTAAAACAAAAAGAAATAGCGCAATTTTCTGCCAAAAAACAGGAGGTAAAAGCTGTCTGTGCCAATCAATGGCGAGAAAAACAGGGAAGCTACCTAAAATAGCATGTCATAATGGCAAAAAAGGAGATTGGATTAATTTATGCCAATAAGGAAAAATAACATAAATTTACCGCCCTATGCATTTGTTTGCTTAGGAATAGAGAGAGAACCCACACATATGATTGGAAGCATTTTTAAAGGAATTACCAAGATTTTTGGAAGCAAATCGGATCGCGATTTAAAAGAACTTAATCCCATAGTTGCGCAAGTAAATGATGCGTATGTAATATTAAGCAGTTTAAGCGATGAAGAATTAAGGGCGAAAACAGCCTATTTTAAAGATAAAATATTTGCTGGCTTAAAGCCAATTGATGATGAAGTTGAAGAGATAAAGATTGAAACACAAGTTGAGGAAATTGACTTAGTGGCAAAGGACGACTTGTTTAAGCGCATTGATGTGCTTAAGAAAAAGCGAGATCAAGATTTAGAACTCATATTGCTTGAAATATTGCCTGAGGCTTTTGCGGTAATTAAAGAAACTGCCAGAAGGTTAAGCGAGAACAAGCAATTGGTGGTGAAGGCAACTGATTACGATAAAGAATTGAGTGCGATGACTAGGTTTAAAAAGCCTGTTACCATTGAAGGAGATAATGCCATTTGGGCTAATACTTGGGAGGCAGCCGGACAAGCAATTACCTGGAATATGGTTCATTACGATGTTCAGTTAATTGGTGGTATGGTATTGCATAAAGGTAGAATTGCAGAGATGGCAACAGGTGAGGGAAAAACCTTGGTTTCTACCCTACCTTCCTATTTAAATGCATTGGCAGGCCTAGGCGTTCATATTGTAACGGTGAATGATTATTTGGCTCGTCGTGACTGTGAATGGAACGGACCCTTGTTTGAATTTCATGGTTTGCGTGTAGATTGTATCGATTACCATCAGCCAAATTCTGCCGAAAGAAGGAAAGCATACCAAGCCGATATTACTTATGGTACCAACAATGAATTTGGTTTTGATTACCTAAGGGATAATATGGCCAATAGTTTGGATGAATTGGTTCAGCGCAAACACCATTATGCTATGGTGGATGAGGTGGATTCGGTTTTGATTGATGATGCTAGAACGCCATTGATTATTTCTGGTCCGGTTCCGCGTGGTGACGACCAACAATTTTATGCCTTAAAATCTCGCATTGAGAAATTGGTATCGGCACAAAAATCATACATAAGCACTGCATTGGCTGATGCCAAGAGAATGCTTACGGCCAACAATGATAAAGAAGGTGGCTTTAAGTTATTGCAAGCATACCGTGGATTACCCAAGCATTCTTCTGTGATTAAATTCTTAGGAGAGGGTGGCGTTAGGCAGGTTTTAAATAAAACGGAGAACTATTACATGCAAGACCAACAAAAGGAAATGCATAAAATTGATGCCGATTTATATTTTGTAATTGATGAGAAAATTAACTCGGTAGATTTAACCGAAAAGGGAGTTGAGTTAATTACTGCTTCTGGTGAAGATGAACATTTCTTTATTATTCCAGATGTAGGTTCTGAGATTGCCGAAATTGAAAAATCGGATATGCCCGAAGATGAAAAAATTAAGCACAAAGATCAATTGATGCTTGATTTTACGATAAAATCGGAGCGTATTCATACTATCAACCAATTGTTGAAGGCGTATTGTATGTTCGACCGTGATGTGGAGTATATTATTCAAGATAGCAAGGTTAAGATTGTAGATGAGCAAACGGGCCGTGTATTGGATGGCAGGCGTTATAGCGATGGCTTGCATCAGGCCATTGAGGCAAAAGAAAATGTGAAGGTTGAAGCGGCCACACAAACTTATGCTACGGTAACTTTACAGAACTTTTTTAGGATGTATCATAAGTTGTGTGGAATGACGGGTACAGCAACTACGGAAGCCGGCGAATTCTGGGAAATCTACAAGTTAGACGTGGTTGAAATTCCAACCAATAGAAATATTACGAGAAGGGATGAGGAGGATGTAATTTACAAAACCAAGCGTGAAAAATACAATGCGGTTATTGAAGAAATTGTAAAGTTAACTGAGGCTGGAAGACCAATATTGGTGGGTACTACCTCGGTTGAGGTGAGTGAGTTATTGGGAAGAATGCTTACCATGCGAAAAATTAAGCACAATGTTTTGAATGCCAAACAGCATCAGCGCGAGGCAGACATTGTTGCAGAAGCAGGTCAGAAAAGTGCCGTTACCATTGCCACTAATATGGCTGGTAGGGGAACGGATATTAAGCTAGGTGAAGGAGTTAAAGAAGTAGGAGGTTTGGCCATTATTGGTACCGAGCGTCATGAGAGCAGGCGAGTTGATAGGCAGTTGCGAGGTAGAGCAGGTAGGCAGGGCGATCCAGGTTCATCTAAGTTTTATGTTTCATTGGAAGATGATTTGATGCGCTTATTTGGTTCAGAACGAATTGCAGGCATTATGGATAAATTGGGGATGAAAGAAGGCGAAAATATAGAGCATTCTATGATCACCAAAAACATTGAACGTGCGCAAAAACGCGTTGAACAAAACAACTTTGGCATTCGTAAACGATTGTTGGAATATGACGATGTAATGAACTCTCAAAGAGAGGTGATTTATAGCAAACGCCGCAATGCTTTGTATGGCGATAAGTTGGCGCTTGATATAAGCAACATGCTTGCCGATACGGCAGAAGAATTGGTTGAAACATACCAAGACATGAAAAATTTTGCTGAGTTTAAATTTGAGGTAATGCGAATTTTTGCGCATGAGCCAAGTGTAAAAGAGGATGATTTTTTAGGCGGAAAAACGGAGATTTTAGGAGATCAATTGTTCCAAGAATTGTTGGCACATTACCATAAGAAAACGCAAGATATGGCCCAGGTAGCTTGGCCAGTAATAATGGACGTTTTTAACAATAAGGGCAATCAATTTGAGTCTATTTCTGTTCCAATAAGCGATGGTATCCACAACATGCAGATTCCGGTTAATTTAAAGAAAGCCTATGAAACAGAAGCACGTGAAATTGCCAAAACGTATGAAAAATTTGCGAGTCTATTTGTGATAGACAATGATTGGAAAGAGCATTTACGCGAGATGGATGATTTGAAACAAAGCTCGCAAAATGCAGTATTTGAGCAAAAAGATCCTTTGTTAATTTATAAGTTAGAATCGTTTAATTTATTCAAGAGCATGCTTTCTCGCATTAACAAGCAAGTATTGGGCATGTTGTTTAAAGGTTTTATTCCAATTGATAATGCTTCAGAAGTAAAGCAAGCGGTTGAACCTAAAAGAGTTGATACTAGTCGACTAAAAACATCGCGTACAGATGATTTGGCAGAGGCACAAAGGAATAACCAAGCTGCTGCGCAAGGCACACAAGAGCCTCAAAAACCTGCTCAAATAAAAGGCGTGGTTAAGATTGGAAGAAATGATGCTTGTCCTTGTGGTAGCGGAAAGAAATATAAATCTTGCCATGGCAAGGATGAAATAAATTAATTAGAAAAACACAATTGAATCATGAGCTTAGCAAATCACATTGAACATACAAATTTAAAGCCCACTGCCGTGGCCGATGATATCATTAAACTATGCAATGAGGCAGTAGAAAATAATTTATACGGCGTTTGTGTGCCTCCTTATTATGTTCAATTGGCCAAGAAAACCATTAAGAAAAGTGAGGTTAAAATCATCACCGTGGTTGGATTTCCTTTTGGTTATAATACCGTTTCGAGCAAGGTTGAGGAAACCAAAAAAGCCATTACGAGTGGTGCACATGAAATTGATATGGTAATTAATATAGCTGCATTTAAAAGTGGCGATATTGCATCGGTTCAGAACGACATGCAGTCTGTGATTACAGCCTGTCATTTGCAAAATAAATTGGCCAAGGTAATTATTGAAACCTGTTATTTAAGTGAGGATGAAATTAAGATAATTTGCAAAATTTGTGCTGATTGTGAGGCAGATTTTGTAAAGACTTCAACCGGATATGGCCCTGAGGGAGCAACAGTAGAAGCTGTAAAATTGATTAGAAAAAACTTACCGGCTAAAATCCAAATTAAAGCTGCCGGCGGCATCAGAACAAAAGAGTTTGCCGAGGAGCTTGTTGCTGCGGGGGCCAATAGAATTGGCACTTCGGCTGGGGTTGAATTGGTTCAAACCAAAATGGAGGACTAACTATGTTTGTGTTGCGATTAGCTTTTTTTATTGCCTTGTTTCCTTTTATTCAATTGTATGCTCAAAATAGGGTTAAGGTTATTTCTGACCCAAAATTGGATTCGTTGATAGAGCGAAATATTGAAATAAATAAAAGTCAGCAAACCATTGACGGCTATCGCATTCAACTTTTCTCTGGTTCTGAACGCAACAATGCCCATGCTTTGCGGGGTAGATTTAAAGTCGAATTTCCAAATGTAGAAGTTTATCTTATTTACCAGCAGCCTTATTTTAAATTGAGAGTTGGAGATTTTAGAAACCTCATTGAGGCGCAAGAAATGTATATCAAATTACAGAAATCGTACGAGCAATTATTGATCGTGCCTGATAAAATTAATTTACCTAAATTATAATTTACCTACATGAAATTAGTTACTTATACTTTAAATAAAAATACCCAATTGGGTATTTATCAAGGTGGTAAAATTTGGTCTTTGAACCAATTGGATGCCAATTTACCAAATAACATGGCCGACTTTTTAAAGGGTGGTGAAAACATGATGCTTGCTGCCAAAAGTTGGGATGCCAAGCTTGCCGAGAATACAAATTTAATGGTCTCTCATGAGGAGGCATCAGTTAAATTAGAGGCTCCAGTACCAAGTCCTACAAGTTGTAGAGATGGATATGCCTTTAGACAACATGTTGCGGCTGCCAGAAGGAATAGAGGCGTTCCTATGATTGAGGAATTTGACCAATATCCAATTTTTTATTTCACCAACCACAACGCCATTCAAGGTCCTGGAGAAATTGATTGTATGCCCGATCATTTTAACAAATTAGATTTTGAATTAGAGGCTGCCATCGTAGTTGGAAAAAAAGGCAGAAACATCAAAGCATCGGAAGCAGATGCATATATCGCAGGCTATATGATTATGAATGATATAAGCGCGCGTACCTTGCAAATGGAAGAGATGTTGTTGAACCTTGGTCCGGCAAAAGGCAAAGATTTTTCTACGGTAATTGGACCCTATTTTGTAACACCAGATGAATTGGAATCTTATAAGATTAAGGCTAAGCCAGGGCATGTAGGCAACAGCTATAACCTAAACATGAAATGCTGGGTAAATGGCATTTTGGTGAGTGAAGGAAGTGTGGGCGATATGGATTGGACCTTTGCAGAAATTTTGGAGCGCTGTGCTTATGGCGTGGATATTTTACCTGGCGATGTAATTGGCTCAGGCACGGTGGGCACGGGTTGTTTCCTAGAATTGAATGGTACAGGTTTATTAAATGATTCTACCTTTAAACCACAATGGCTGCAGGATGGCGATGTGGTTGAAATGGCCATTGAAGGATTGGGACATTTGAGCAATACCATTAGACGCGTAGATACTGATTTTAGTATTTTATCGCTTAAAAAGAAATAAGGAAACAAAAGGTTCATTTGCGTGTTTAATTTACATGAAGCATTATTTAATCATCGGCGGAAGCAGCGGCATAGGAAAGTCCCTTTGCGACCATTTAATTTCTTTAAACAATAAAGTTACTGTACTAAGCAGAAGCAGCAAGGAATTGGTTGAGACCGAATTTTTATCATGGCATGCATGCGATATAAGCGAGGAAACGCCAAATTTTCCTGAGATAATTGAGCCCATTGATGGTTTAATTTATTGTCCGGGTACCATTCTATTAAAACCTTTTAGGGGATTAAAACCAGCCGATTTCTTAGCAGATATTCAGGTAAATTATTTAGGAGCAGTTAGGTCGATCCAAAAATATTTACCCAATTTACAACAAGGCATAACGCCAAGCATTGTATTATTTAGCACTGTGGCAGTTCAAAAAGGAATGCCCTTTCATGCGAGTATTGCTGGGGCTAAGGGAGCCATTGAAGGCTTAACAGTAGCTTTGGCAGCTGAGTTTGCCCCAAAAATTAGGGTAAATGCCATAGCTCCATCTTTAACACAAACGCCTTTATCAGAAAAATTACTAAATTCGGAAACAAAATTACAAGGGGCAGCAGAGCGACATCCATTAAAGCGAATTGGCGAAGTGAAAGATATGGTGGATGCCATTTGCTATTTGTTGGATGCCACTTGGGTGAGTGGACATATTTTACCAGTAGATGGTGGCATGAAAAAACTATGATCATAACATGGAGATTAAGATTAGTGCAAAAGATTTAGAAGGCTTTGAAAAGCAAGACCGCACCAATTTGGTAAATGGCCTTTCTGGCTATAAATCTGCACACTTGGTTGGTACACAAAACAAGAATGGCCAGCAAAACTTAGCCATCTTTTCTTCGGTAGTTCATGTAGGCGCTAACCCAGCTTTGATGGGATTTATACAAAGGCCTGCCAGTGTGGAGCGACATACATATGAAAACATATTGGAAACGGGTTATTTTACCATTAACCATGTGCCCTTAGAATATTATAGAAATGCACATCAAACTTCGGCGCGATTTGCAAGGAACCAAAGTGAGTTTGAATTGTGTGGATTTACGCCTCAATTTTCGGAAATGATAAAGGCACCTTATGCGGCAGAAAGTCCCATCAAAATTGGCTTAAGTTTAGAGGAAGTAATTACAATTAAAGCCAATAATACCTTGTTTATTGTGGGAAAGATTCAAGAAATATTGCTTGATCCAAGTTTTCTTTCAGAAACAGGGGCTATTAATTTGAGCAAGGCCCACACCATCTTGGTTCATGGCCTAGAAACCTATTATAAGGCCGAAAAAATTGGAGAACTGCCCTATGCCAAAGCTAATTTAAATGCGTTACAAAAAGGGCAGGAATTACACACAGAGAAGTTGAAAAAGAAATTGTAAAGGAAAAAGGCTACAACAATTTGTTTGGCCAACATGGTTTATTTCTTTGAATATTGAACAAATTAAAATTCCTTTGCACCATGATACAACGCATTCAATCCGTATTTTTATTGCTCATCATTTTATTGGTAGCAACCCTTTGTGGCATTAGCATTTTGCACTTGGTTTATGTAGAGCCAGAGGCTAACACCACAGAATATGTATTGAATTTATTCTATTTCAATAAACTTCAAAATGGTGTTTTAATAGAAAGCAATTTACAAATCGGTTTAATCCTAATTGCCTCGCTCGTTATAGGATTAAGCACTTATGTGTTGATGAATTATAAAAACAGACTGAGGCAAATGAGTTTTACCCAAATTAACCTATTGGCCATCATAAGTTTAATTGTTGCCTTTATTGTAAAAGCATACCTATTTATTCCAGATTTTAAATCAGAAAAAATGATGCTTTCTTCCATTTTTGGCATTGCCATTTTTCTCTTTATCGTTTACCTAAATATTCGTGTCTACCTGCTTATCAAAAAAGATGAAGAATTAGTACGAAGTGCAGATAGAATTCGCTGATTTCTATCTTTTCAATGCGTATATTCGCAGCCAATTATGGCTCAAAAACCTAGTCTCCCACAAGGCACCCGCGATTTTGGTCCGCTTACGGTGCAACGCAGAAAATACCTGCTGCAAACAATCGAATCTGTTTTTAAAAAATATGGATTTATGCCCCTTGAAACGCCCTCCATGGAGCAATTATCAACGCTTACAGGCAAGTATGGCGATGAGGGAGATCAATTGCTTTTCAAGATTTTGAACTCGGGCGATTACCTTAAGAAGCTCATTGAACATCAAGAAAAAGGCATAGGCCACGAAGAAATTGATAAAACCTATCTTCCCTCTTTTAACAATACCATCTCACAATTAGATTCAAAAATCTCTTTGCCCTTCATTGCAGAAAAAGGCCTGCGTTACGACTTAACTGTTCCCTTTGCTAGGTATGTTGTAATGAATAGGAACGACATTACCTTGCCGTTTAAGCGTTACCAAATGCAACCGGTATGGCGCGCAGACAAGCCGCAAAAAGGTCGCTACCGAGAGTTTTGGCAATGCGATGCAGATGTAATTGGCAGCAATGGTTTGCTTAATGAAGCAGAACTTTTAAAAATGTACGACGAAGTATTTACCGCGCTTCAAATACCAGTTGTAATTAAAATTAACAACAGAAAATTATTGAGTGCCCTAGCCACTCATATTGCTGCGGCCAACAAATTTGTGGGCATTACCGTTGCCATAGACAAGTTAGATAAAATTGGCACAAGCGGTGTAAAAACAGCACTAGAAAATATCGGTCTGAACCAACCGCAAGTGGAGCAAATTCTTCAATTTTTATCCTTGGTTGATGCAGAGAATCCCTTGCAAGAATTGGAGTTGATGTTAGGTCATTTAGACGAAGGCAAATTAGGTTGCACCGAGTTAAAAGAAGTCTTTAACTATTTAAGCATTTTAACCCCTCACAATTCAATTAAAATAGATGTAACCCTCGCAAGAGGTTTAAGCTACTATACAGGTGCCATTGTAGAAGTACAAGCATTAAGGGGAAGCCTTAAATCGAGCATTGGTGGCGGGGGTAGATATGATAACCTTACGGGAATATTTGGACTTCCAGGCATATCGGGTGTGGGTATTTCTTTTGGCCTCGACCGCATGTATGACGTAATGGAAGAATTGCAATTGTTTCCAAGCAACCTTAAAGCCAACGAAACGAAAATTCTATTTTGCTATTTTGATGAAGTTACGCAAGCACGTGCAATATCCTTGTGTGCCCAGCTAAGAAACCATCAAATTGCGGCAGAAGCTTATCCAGATATTACCAAGAAAATTGGCAAGCAATTGGAGTATGCCAATAAACTAACAATTGATTATGCCTGCATTGTTGGATCAGACGAATTGGAAAAAGAAAAATATGTGATTAAGAACTTGCAAAGTGGTGAACAAAGTGAATTAAGCATTGCAGAAATTATACAACTACTCAACCATGAATAAGCTATACGAAATAAAAGGCGAATTGAGCATTGCAGATGTTCAAGACATTCTTTACAATAAAAAAAGAATTAAGCTTTCTGCCGAATCAAAATCACTTATTGAATCGTGTAGAAATTACCTAGACGAAAAAATGGCCAAAGGAGGTGATCCAATCTATGGTGTGAACACAGGATTTGGATCTCTTTGCGATACAGTAATATCTAATAACGACTTGCAAACTTTGCAGGAAAACCTGCTTCGCTCGCACGCTTGTGGCGCGGGGGAGATGGTTGATTTAGACATCATCAAAATTATGTTGTTGCTCAAAATACAATCCCTTTCCTATGGAAATAGTGGGGTTAGTTTGGCAACTGTTGACCGCTTAATAGAATTCTTTAACAATGATATTTACCCAGTAATTTACGATCAAGGTTCGCTTGGTGCCAGCGGAGATTTAGCGCCTTTAGCACATTTAGCTTTGCCTTTAATTGGCGAAGGAATGGTTTGGGTTCAGTCAGACGAAAACGACGATGAATTTGTGATGGCTGAGTCGCAATTAGTATTAAACGAACTGGGATGGCAGCCTATAAAATTGCAATCTAAAGAAGGCTTGGCCTTGATAAATGGCACGCAATTTATGTGTGCTTATGGCTTGTATGTTTTGCTTCAATCGAAAAGAATTTTTGGCTGGGCAAATTTCATTGCAGCTACATCCATAGACGCCTTTGATGCACGCATAGAGCCCTTTCACGCGGCATTGCATCAAGTGCGTCCGCATTTGGGTCAGACAGAAACGGCTAAAACGATCATGGAAATTCTGCACAACAGTGAGATGACACAAGCGCCCAAGAAACAGGTTCAAGACCCCTATTCTTTTAGGTGCATACCGCAGGTTCATGGAGCCAGTTTTGATGCGTTTGCTTATTTTGAAAAAGTGGTTTTAACCGAGATGAATTCGGTTACCGATAATCCAAACATTTTTCCAGATTTGGATACCATTATTTCGGGCGGTAATTTCCATGGTCAACCTTTGGCTTTGGCCTTTGATTTTTGGGCAATTGCTTTGGCAGAACTTGGCAATATTTCTGAGAGAAGGACCTTTCAATTAGTATCTGGTTTAAGACATTTGCCGCCATTTTTAATTACCACACCTGGCTTAAATTCTGGGTTTATGATTCCGCAATACACGGCAGCTAGCATTGTTAGTCAGAACAAGCAATTGTGCACGCCAGCCAGTGTAGACAGCATTGTTAGTAGCAATGGGCAAGAAGACCATGTGAGTATGGGCGCCAATGCCGCCACAAAACTGTTAAAGATTTGCAAAAATTTGGAAACTATTTTGGCTATAGAATATATGAATGCAGCGCAGGCAATTGAATTTAGAAGACCCCTAAAAAGTGCTATTTTAGTAGAAGAAGAATTAAGCAAATACAGAAGCCTAGTACCTCGCTTAGAAAACGACCGATATTTATATGATGACATTCAAAATACCATTGAGTTTATGAAGAGTCATACAATTGAAATTAACATAACACAATAACGATGGAATTACTTCAACATCCCGGCATAAAAGAACTCATAGAAATTGCCATAAAAGAAGATGTAGGCAGCGGAGATCATAGCTCATTGGCTTGTATTCCTGCCGATAAAATGGGCAAAGCTTATTGCATAGCAAAAGAAGACGGTATAATTGCTGGTATTGAATTAGCGGCCTATATTTTTAAAAGAATCGATTCAGGGCTGATCTATAATCCTTTAAAAAAAGATGGTGATGCCATTGTTAAAGGAGACCATATTTTTGAAATTATTGGTTCAGACATAAGCATATTAACAGCCGAGCGCTTGGTGTTAAATTTTATGCAGCGATTAAGCGGTATTGCCACGCAGAGCAAGAAAATTTCTGATTTGCTTAAAGATTATCATACCACTATTTTAGATACGCGCAAAACCACCCCAGGTATGCGTTTGTTAGAAAAATGGGCTGTAAAATTAGGTGGTTGTAAAAATCACCGCATTGGTTTGTACGACATGATTATGATAAAAGACAACCACATTGACTTTGCGGGTGGCATTAAACAGGCCATTGACAAGACAAAACAATATCTTTTATTTAAAGGTCTGAACTTACCTATTGAGATTGAAACCAGAAATTTGGAAGAAGTAAGGCAAGTTTTGGAAGTAGGTGGGGTAAATAGAATTATGTTAGACAACTTTAAGCCGGAGTTGTTAAAAGAGGCAGTGGAATTAATAGGTAAGCGATTTGAGACGGAGGCCAGTGGCGGCATTACCATTGATAATATTGAATTGTATGCGGCCTGTGAGGTAGATTTTATTTCGGTTGGGGCGCTTACACATTCCTCCAAAAGCATAGATTTAAGCTTAAGAGTTTCCTAATTGTTGCAAATTTTGCAATAATTTCTTAAAAAAATACTTTTATTTTCTAAATATTTAGACAATATTTGTTTTCTAAACACACAAAACAAACAAAAATGAAAAATTTATTCAAAAGTTCATTGGCAATTTTAATAGGTCTTTCTTTAACAGTGGTAAGCTGTAAAAAGGAAGAGACTAAAAAGGAAGACACAAACAACAACAACAACGGTGGCGTTACAATTCCACAAACACAAAAAGCAACCGTCGTTTATTTTGGTGGAACATGGTGCCCTCCATGTGGCGCTTATGGCAAACCAGCAAAAGAGCAAATTAAGGCTTCTGTAAAAGAAAAATGTTCAATTATTTCTTGCCAAGTAGGAAATGATCCTATGGCATGTGCTGCTGGTAATGAATTAAACGGAATGTTTAAACCATCTGGAGTTCCTGCAATGTATATTGGTTCAAACGATGATGTTATAACTGCTATGATTGGTGGTAGCACAGCTACTGGTACAACTGCAATTGGTCATATAAATACTCAATCTGCAAAAATTGCTAAAGTAAATTGCGTACTAAAAGCATCTACTACTGCAGACGGATTAGTAAACGTAACTATTGATGGTAAATTCTTCCAAGATTTAACAGATGAGTATTATATTTCTGGTTATTTGTTAGAAGACAAATTGAATTATGCTCAAGTGAGCGATAACAGCGTAGAAAAAAACATTCATTACAATGTAATGCGTGCTAAATTTGGAACTGCTGCTACTGGCGAGTTAATTAAAGCTGCTCCTAAAAAGGACGAAACTTTCCAAAAAACAGTTACTTTCTTTATTCAACCAACATTTGTGAAAGAAAATCTTTCAGTTGTAGTTGTTATTTGGAAAAAAGGAGCTAATGATTTAACTATTAGCAACTCTGCTAATATTCACCTTAACTAAACTTATTTTATTAAAAAAGGAAAGACCGGCTCATTGAGTCGGTCTTTTTTTATGTTTGTACTTTACCTAAAGTATATCTGCCATAGTTAAAAAAGTAGCTAGGCTACTACCAAAAACATAAAATATATAGCCCAAATTCGACAAATATCACCTTGTACTATTATTTTGTTATATCGGCATTTATCCTAGTAAAATTATCAAATAACTTTGGGTTATTTAATTAGCACAATTGGTATAACTAGCCTAAATTGCTATTTCCTAGGTAATCTATTTGAAAGTTATGATTTAAAATAATAATCCAATTAGTAATATATGTGGCAAGCTTATCTTAATGGGTTCAAATTATATCTGCAATTAGAAAAATCGCTTTCCAAAAACTCGATTTCTGCTTACCTGCACGATGTAGAAAAGTACATTCAATTTCAGGAGATAGAATCGCTGCAGCTTGCCCCAACACAAGTTAAACTTAAAAACCTCAGAGACTTTATTGCCTATCTCAACCAATTAGGTTTGGAGGCAAATAGCCAAGCACGCATCATATCTGGACTAAAAGCCTTTTTTAAATACCTGCTCATGGAGGATGAAATAAAACAAAGTCCGGCAGAGCTATTAGAAGCGCCGCGCTTAAGCAGGAAATTGCCACAAGTATTAGAAGTTTACGAAATAGATAAAATGGTGGCGCAAATAGACCTCAATAAACCTGAGGGCGTTCGCAACAAAGCCATTGTAGAAACCATGTTTAGTTGCGGACTAAGGGTAAGTGAAGCTACCGATTTGCGTATCTCCAATATTTCGTTTGAAGAACAATATATTAAAGTAACAGGTAAAGGGAACAAGGAAAGATTGGTACCCATTAGCCTTTCTGCTCTAAATATTATCGACTTATATTTGAAAGAGGTGCGCGTGCATCAAATACCCAAACCAGGCAACAACGATATCTTATTTCTGAACCGAAGGGCGGGCAAATTAAGCCGACAAATGATCTTTTATATTCTGAAAGACTTAGCCCATTTGGCAGGCATACAAAAAGATATTAGTCCGCATACGCTGCGACATTCATTTGCCACCAGTTTGGTGGAAGCAGGCGCAGATTTGAGGGCAGTACAACAAATGCTTGGACACGAAAGCATCACCACTACCGAAATTTACACCCACTTAGACAGAGAATATTTAAGAGACGTTGTGATACAATTTCACCCAAGGAGCAAGCATTAAATAAAGGAAATCCTTGTTTACGGTCTATCTACACTATAATAGCTGCAACATGGGTTAAGTTGCATGAGCGCATGAAATTATGCCAAAAAAAATAAGATGTTTTGCGGTAATTCCAAACGGCAAGCGAATTTAGCACCACCCCAAAAATAGCAATGATACCCAATTGCGGCAATACATATGGCAAGGTACTGCTCTTTAAAACCACCATCCTCATTCCCTTAATAAGATAAGAAACGGGGTTGAACCTAGATACTATTTGCGCCCAAGGAGGCATGCTCTCAAATGAAGTAAATAGGCCTCCCACCAACATAAAAATCATCATAAAGAAAAACATGATAAACATGGCTTGTTGCTGCGTTTCGCAGAAGATTGAGACCAATAATCTAAATCCCAAAACCGCAGGCAGATAAGTTCAATTCTGGCCGCTTTATTTTGTTGCTTAAACCTGGGAAGGCAGGTCTTTCAAGTTGGGTATCTTCGCTCAATTTTTGGTTCGTAAAAAGACTAAGCATATCAAGGTAAGCCTTGCGGGTTCCGCTAAGATTGATGCTACGTTGTTTGGCTTTTAAAAATTCTGCTTAAAACAACTCTTCATTACTTTTAAGGCTAGCTTCCTATTTAACCGAAGCAGATGTTTCGTTTAAAGCTGCAGTAATATCACTTTGCAACAAAGAATTTTGCTTAAGTTGTTCATCTAGGATTAAGAGGCCAAAAAACAACTGAATTACCCTATCTTTCATGGCAAACAAATCTACATTCAATTTATTTTCATCTATGGCAGAAACAGCAGTTTGAATCCCCTTTTGATTGCGAATATTTCCACCATCATAAAGCGTTTGGTTCAGCTCACCATAAAACTTATATTGATTTTTGCTTGCCACTTTTACACCCGGAATGGGCATAGGAGATTGCGTTACCTCCGATTGATAAGTAGCCTAACCAATCAATTATAATTGGAGCAAGTAACCTTTGTTGGCTTTTGAAATGAAGTAATCCTTTAATTGCCATATAAACGCACGTTGCTTCACCTGCGGATAATTCTCTAGTGCATTATTCTGGCACTCAAGTAAAGTAATCCTTATATCTTGTGCCTTAGTAATGCCCGCAGAGACAACTATGGCAATCATGGCCAGCTTTAATTTCAAAGCTAATTTTTCTAAGTATCTCATGTTAATTACCTTTACTATTTCTGAAGCATTTGTTTCATCCAAATGGGAATTAATTTTTTTCTATCGTTCATCATTTTCATATAATTGGCATCATCCAAATCGCCCACAATTTTAAACAAAGGCGAGGCTATAAATGGAAAAACGGTGAGGGCAATGATATTCATCAAAAAATGCATGGGGTCAATTTTTGGTGGACCTTCGGCCTTTAACTGTTGATAAAAATGCGATTTTGTGAGGGTTTGTTTCATGCCTAAGGTATTAACTATTCCATTAGGATTATGCCTAATTTCGTGCAAGATAAACAAGGGCAAATCTGGCTGACTTTTAAACATGCTAAGGTAATGCGCAACTATTTCACCTAATTTTTCTTCCAAACTCAGATCCTCTCTGTTAAGAATTTGCTTGAGTCCTCCTATAAAACCCTTCATACAATCGAGCATAACCAAGTTAAACAAATTCTCTTTGCTTCTAAAATAATAATTAATTAAGGCGAGGTTAATTCCGCTTTCCTCGGCAATGACTCTAGTACGCGTAGCCGCATAGCCTTTGCGCATAAATACTGCCTGGGCTGCTTGTTTAATTTTGGCTTCGGTATTAAGAACATCTTCCTTGCTATGTACAATTTTTTTTGCCATGAAAATACATTTCCGCTGGGAAGTAAAACATAAAAAAATAATTTAATCAAATATATTAATCATTTGTTTAAATTATTTGATTACAATTCAATTGATAGAGAGTTATTGATAGGTTTAAAATGCATTGGCCTTTATACAATATAGGATCAATTCTCTTTTGTTTGAGTGCCTACATTGCCACAAAACCAAAGGGAAAATCAAAAGATGGATCATGAAAATTCTTATAGCCGAAGGTTCAACAAAATTATCGAGCGTAAAAAACTTTCAACCCATCCATTGGTTCAGACCGAAAACAAAATGAAAAATTTGGGATAAATGAGCCTAAAACAGTAACTTGCTGGCATGAATCAAATCATCTGGATAGCCCTTGGTGGCGCTTTGGGCGCGGTGCTTCGCTATCTTACCATAAGTGGAATTGCACAGTTGATTCCTTATGAGTTTCCGTTTGGAACCTTAATGGTAAACATTCTAGGCTGCTTTATTTTAGGAGCAATATTTGCGTCATACAGCGGCACTCCACAATTTCAAGAAAGCATTCGTCCATTTTTTATTATAGGAATTTTAGGCGGATTTACCACCTTTTCTACCTATTCAATGGAATTAGTTCATTTGGTTAAAAATCAAGAAAGCATAAAGGCTTTGACTTATTTTTTTCTGAGCAATTTACTTGGATTTGCCGCAGCATTTTTAGGGTTAAAATGGTTTAGCGCATGAAAGGCATTGTTATTAAATCAACAGGCAGTTGGTATTTGGTTAGAACCGAAAAAAACGTATTGCACAGCTGCAGGTTAAAAGGTAAATTTAGGCTCAGTGGCATTAAGCACACCAATCCAATAACTGTTGGCGATGTGGTTGAATTTGAAATGGAACCCGATTCGAATAATGGGATAATTTTTAAAATTGAAGAACGCAAAAATCACATTATAAGAAAGGCTAATAATTTAAGCAAACAAACACATATTATTGCCAGTAACCTCGATCAAAGTTTGCTAATTATCACCTTAGTTTTTCCTAAGACATCGCTGGGATTTATAGACAGATTTTTAATTACATCTGAAGCATACCACATACCAGCAATATTGGTTTTTAACAAATGCGATTTGATGATAAATGGTTTTGAAGTAGTATTAGATTACACCATCGAATTATACGAACGTATTGGCTACCAATGCCTCAAAACGTCAACTGTAACGGGCGAGGGTATGGACGAATTAAAGAGCTTATTAAGTAACAAAATATCCTTGCTTAGCGGACATTCAGGGGTTGGAAAATCGACCTTGTTAAACCACATAGAACCTAACTTACATTTGAAGACAACAGCCATTTCAAATTACTCACAAAAAGGCCAACATACAACCACATTTGCCGAAATGCATCCCCTCAATTTTGGTGGTTATATTGTAGACACACCAGGTATAAGAGAATTTGGATTAGTGGATTTTTTAGATGCCGAGGTGAGTCATTATTTTAAAGAAATGCAGCCCATCATTGGTCAGTGTAGGTTCAATAATTGTAAGCACATAAACGAACCAGATTGTGCTATACAAGAGGCGGTAAGAACCGGACAAATTAGCGAGGAGCGTTTCACAAGCTACCTCAGTATGATGAGCAATGAAGACATTTACGAATGAGAGCACTTATACAACGAGTAACAGAAGCATCGGTAAAAGTAAATGGTATAAGCATCGGTTCAATCCAACGAGGCTTACTGATATTGGTGGGAATAGAGCATGCAGACGGTGATGAAGACCTTGTTTGGCTTTCGAACAAAATTGTAAACCTACGCATCTTTGAAGATGAAAATGCAGTAATGAACAAAAGCCTAAAAGACATTCATGGCGAAATTTTGGTGGTGAGTCAGTTTACTTTACATGCCGATACCAAAAAAGGCAATAGGCCATCGTATATTAAAGCAGCTCCTCCAAACATTGCCATTCCCCTTTACGAAAAGCTCAAATTGCAATTAAGCAACGACCTCGAGAAAACAATTGTCAGTGGCGAATTTGGGGCAGATATGAAAGTTAGTTTAATTAATGATGGTCCGGTTACAATTTGGATCGACACAAAAAATAAATCATAATTTGCAAATTAAAGTAGTGTAAAATCGAAAAAAAATTAATTATGAGCATCACAATTGAAGACGCACAAAAACGCGTAGACGAATGGATAAACACCACAGGAGTGCGCTATTTTAATGAACTTACCAATACCGCCATTTTAATGGAAGAGGTAGGTGAAGTTGCCCGCATTATGGCCAGAAAATACGGAGAACAATCATTTAAAAAATCTGATGAGTCGGTTGATTTAGCAGATGAAATGGCCGATGTAATGTGGGTATTGATTTGTTTGGCTAATCAAACTGGTATTAACTTAACGGAAGCCTTTGAACGCAATATGGAAAAGAAAACGAAAAGAGATGTGGATAGGCACAAAAACAATAAAAAGTTATAACATAGATTTTTATAACTCGCTATATCTATGTTTAAAATGCCACATTTAGCGAGTTATAGAAAAAAGACAATCCATTGATAAATCATTTTGAACCAAATCTAAAGAATAATTATTAGCGGAAACACCATAGGTAGTAAGCATACAAAGTTGAATGGCACTTTTAGTTTTACTTACTCTTTTAAAGGAGCCAATTTTATTTCTAAGTTTTGCAGCATACGATTTATCAATAACAAATTCATTAATTGAAAACTTCATTTCACAAATGGTAATTACTTGATCTCTTCTATCGATTAATAAATCAATTTGCGCGCCTGCATCACTATCGTGGTATCGCCAAGAAGCAATATTGCTTTGAACACCACTAATACCCAATGCCAATTTAAGTTGAGATACATGTTGCATGGCAACCATTTCAAAAGCATAGCCTGCCCAATTGCGATGTAAGGGAGTATCTTGTAAATTCAACCATAAGCGAGAATCATTATATTTTCTATCATGTAAGAATTTAAAATAAAAAAGGGTATAAAAATCAATCAATTGGTATAAAGTGTCCTTGGTTTGTTTTCCAAATGGAACATAGGTTCTAATAAAACCACTTAATTCAAGCTCCATTAACACCTTGCTGGTACCTCCACCATTAGGTATTTTAGCATAGCTAATAATTTCTTCCCTGCTAAGACCTTTCGCTTTTTTGCTTAATGCCTTAACCACCAAAATATGATTTGCAGATTGCCTAAAAAGTGAAGCATATAAGTTTTCAAACTCACTTGTTAATAAGCCATCCTCATCAAAACACAATTCATTTATTGCCTGCGTTGCGCTCTTTCCTTTTTTAACTGCATTCATGTAGAAGGGAATGCCGCCCATAACCATATAATTTTCTAGAATTTGGTATCGGTTCCATTTTATTCCTTTCGATTGAAAGTACAACTCTGATTCTGCTAATGTAAATGGAACAATTTTCATTTTGCAGGTAATTCTGTTGTGTAAACCACCTTTGTTATTAATGAGCACATTGAGCATCCATGATGCCGCAGAACCACAAACAATTAATAAAATATCTTTGCGGGCAGAAGCCCAGCTATTCCAAAAATGCTCTAGGGCTTGAATAAAATTAGACCTTGGAGTATCTAACCAAGGCAATTCGTCTAAAAATATTATTTTTTTTGATTGCTTCGTCTTCTCTAATAACCCTATTAATTGTTGAAAGGCCTCAAACCAAGTTTTAGGAATTGGCCATATTTTATTGGTTGGATAATAGTTATTTATTGCAGCACTAAAGTTAACTAACTGCTGGGCCAAATTAGCATTGGCCAAACCTGTTAATTGAAAACTAAATGTATTAGAAAATGTCTCTCTAATCAAAAAAGTTTTTCCTACTCGCCTTCTTCCATAAACCGCCACAAATTCAGACTGCTTTGATTTCATTAGGGCTGTAAACTGCGTCAATTCTTTATGCCGACCAATAATATTTGTTCCCATAGCTAATTTATAACTCGCTCCAAATATACAAATTATACCATATTTAGCAATTTACATATTTATAACTCGCTAAATCTAGTAAAAAATTAAATGATTTAGCAACTTATAGTAATAAAATTTTGGCTTTTTTTTAGATTTAAAGCAACAGGCTAAATGAAAATAGGTTATGCAAGGCTAAATGAAAACAGGTTATGTAAGGCTAAATGAAAATAGGTTATGTAAGGCAAAAAGAAAACAGGTTATGTAAGGCAAAAAGAAAACAGGTTATGCAAGGCTAAATGAAAATAGGTTATGTAAGGCTAAATGAAAACAGGTTATGTAAGGCTAAAAGAAAACAGGTTATGCAAGGCTAAAAGAAAACAGGTTATGTAAGGCTAAATGAAAATAGGTTATGTAAGGCAAAAAGAAAACAGGTTATGCAAGGCTAAATGAAAATAGGTTATGTAAGGCAAAAAGAAAATGAAAAACTGAAGCAGAAGAGCTAAGCTTTATGCAAGCTGTTTGGGCTTGTAGGCTGTGCATTTTTTAGGTTTAATAAAATTGGGGATTGGGAAGAATTGTGCTGATTTGGGCAATCCACCTTTTCCAAGATTGCGGTAGAGAATAAAAAAAGGGCAAGCTTACTGCATCGCATCGCTACAACCTCACGCCCTTGCTTCATTCCTGTCCTGGGGGGATTAGAGGGAGCTGATCGTACAGGGCTCACCCAAGCGCAAAAGTATGGTTTTGAAGGTAACCAAGCAAAAATATCTTACAATAATTCAAAAACAATTGATTATCTGTGACTTTAGTAAAGCAATATTGCTTTTAAGCAAGGATAGAATAAATAAGTAAACACTCAAAAGGGCATAGATACCTCATTCGCTATGAATAAATATGCAAATGCATAAACAAGAATCCTTAAAGGGAAGATTGTATTTATTGGAGACCTTTAGGTGGTTTTTTGTTATCTGGCAGTTAACCAAGGCATGCTTTTGGGCACATAACAGGTCAAAAATTATAATTAGGATAAATTAGTAGACCAAATAAATCCAATTAGCCAATAAAAAGATAAATACTATAAAATCCTTTATCTTTGAACCTAATAAAAAATTTATATGAGCTCACCTATAACTAAATCTTTGGCACTAATTTTTCTTGTGGGTATCATTTTTACTGCAAAGGCACAAGAAGCTCCAAGTAACAAAACCATTCAGGTTTATGTGAGCAAACTTGATGAAAGTAGTTCCAAATTGAACCTCTTTATTAAACGAAATAAAGCCCTAATATCGAACACAGATTATAGCACTACCCGCTATTATTGCGAGTTTTTTATAGACCTAAACCTTTTATCGAGTGTTGATTCATTAGCCAATAAATTGGGATATATTACCCAAAACACGTTTAACACAGAGAACATTCAACAAAAAGTTAAGGAGCGAGAAAACAAAATTGAAAAACTCAAATTCGAGAATAAAATTTATACCAATCAACTTAAAGACACCCTGCTGCCAAATTCGAATAGAAACACAGAAAGCATATACAATAAAATCTCCCATAACCTTTCAACCATAGCCAATTTAGAGGTAGAGGTTAACCAATATAATAAAAATGTATACGACAGTTTGTGTTCCGTAAAATTTACCATAAATGACGAATTAAGTACACCAAACAATTCGCGCGTGTCCTTTGTAAATATGCCCGGTATTGAATATGGCCTGTTAAAAATTGAAAACCCAACTACAGGTATTAGTTCATCTCTATACCAAGGACTAAGTGTAAAGTACATGTTTACACGAGGTAAAAGCTATTTTAACCTTGGGGTTTACAAAGTCTTAGAAAATAACTTAAGTGACACATCCCTTATTAATGAGCTGTTCTTAATAAACTTTGGTCAAGATTTCTACCCTCGAAACTTTGGCAGAGGCAAACGGAAGTACTTAAACCTTTATACCGGTTATCAGGTTGGTGGATTTATAACCAACCAAAACAACAACAAAAACAGTGTATTTGTTCCCAATGTCAACCTGAGTATTGGGATTGAATTTCTTAAGACCAAAAACATCTTAATAGACAATAAAGTAAGTTATTTCTTACCTCTAAATGAAATGAACCGAAACCTACGTGGAATTTTATATCAAGCATCTTTTAACTTTGTGTTTTAGGTTTACTATAAAAATACGAACAATTGACGTTCTATCGATAAACCCTATTTGCTATTCTTGTTCGATTCTGTATCATTGCAATAATAAAATTAGTTGACTACAACTTGCTAATGGCAAACAGCCAATAGTGAATAGCCAACAGCAAAAATTATGAATAAGCTAGTTACCGAACTTAACCAACGATTAGAAAAAATAGCCCAAGGTGGAGGCGCAAAAGCAGCCGCGAAACAAAAGGATAAAGGTAAAATGTTGGCGCGCGAACGTGTGGAATACCTATTGGATAAAGACAAACCGCAAATAGAAATTGGTGCCATTGCAGGCTACGAAATGTATGCAGAACATGGTGGCTGTCCAAGCGCGGGTGTGGTGGTGGTAATGGGTTATGTGAGCGGCAGGCAGTGCATAGTAGTGGCCAATGATGCCACCGTAAAAGCGGGTGCTTGGTTTCCTATTACCGGCAAAAAGAATTTACGTGCCCAAGAAATTGCCATGGAAAATAAATTGCCCATCATTTATTTGGTAGACAGTGCAGGCGTTTACTTGCCTATGCAAGATGAAATCTTCCCAGATAAGGAACATTTTGGTAGAATTTTTAGAAACAACGCCATTATGAGCAGCATGGGAATTACCCAAATAGCTGCCGTTATGGGCTCTTGCGTGGCGGGTGGTGCTTACCTGCCAATTATGAGCGATGAGGCCATGATTGTAGATAAAACGGGCTCAATCTTCTTAGCGGGCTCCTACCTTGTTAAGGCAGCCATTGGCGAAGATGTAGACAATGAAACCTTAGGTGGTGCTTCCACGCATTGCGAAATAAGCGGGGTAACCGATTATAAGTTTGAAAATGATGCTGCATGTTTGGATCGGATCAAACGGATATTGGATAAAATTGGCGATTACGAAAAGGCTGGTTTTAATAGGGCTGAACCAATTGCGCCCAAGAAATCGATGGCTGATGTGTATGAGGCTGTGGCTAATTTTACCAAGCCTTTTGACGTGATGGAAATTATTGAGCGTCTAGTGGATGCCGATAGTTTTGATGCTTACAAGGATCTTTATGGCAAAACCATTGTTTGTGGTTATGCGCGCATTGATGGTTGGGCAGTTGGTATTGTTGCCAATAATAGGTTGGTAGTAAAAGCTAAAAAGCCCAAGCAAAATGCAGCCGATAATCCAATCGAAATGCAAATTGGTGGCGTAATTTATAGCGATAGTGCAGATAAAGCAGCCCACTTTATTATGAATTGCAACCAGAAAAAAATACCGCTTCTATTCTTACAAGACGTAACAGGATTTATGGTAGGTTCAAGAAGTGAACATGGCGGTATCATTAAAGATGGCGCCAAATTAGTGAACGCACAAGCTAACTCGGTAGTGCCAAAATTCACCATTATTACAGGCAATTCTTATGGCGCAGGAAATTATGCTATGTGCGGCAAAGCGTATGATCCTCGTTTAATTGCTGCATGGCCCAATGCCAAAATTGCGGTAATGGGCGGCGCGCAAGCGGCCAAGGTATTGCTACAAATTGAAGAGGCAAGTTTAAAGGCCAAAGGGGAGGAAATTGATGAGGTAAAACACAAAGCTTTATTGGACCAAATAACAGAAAGATATGAACGCCAAACTAGTCCTTACTACGCTGCTGCGCGCCTTTGGGTAGATGCCATTATTGACCCAATACAAACCCGCACTTGGATTAGCATGGGTATTGAAGCAGCTAACCATGCACCCATCACCAAAGAGTTTAGGCCGGGCGTAATTAGGGCTTAAAAATGAAAAGAATAAGCCTACTGTCTCTCTACCTATTGTTGTCCATGCCTTGGGCAATTGCTCAAAAGTTGGTGGTTAAACCAGCGCCTAGTTGGACAGTTAAAGAACAGGTTCCAGCCACCAACTTGGTTGATGCATCGGAGGTAAGCAATGGTTACTATTATTTATTGCTAGATGAACAAGAAAAAATTGAAGATGCTGTAGCTTTTAACCACTATGCATTGCATTTTTTAAATGAGGCAGGTGTTAGCAATGGTTCCGAAATTAGCATTGTTTTCCAACCTTCTTTCCAGCAATTGCAATTTCATTACGTGCGGCTAATTCGTGAGGGAAAAAGTATAGACCAGCTTGGCCAAAACAAGGTTCAATTTTTGCAAAGAGAGACCGACCTTGATTATAAAATATTGGATGGCGCCTATACCGCCTTGCTTTCTTTAAAGGATGTGCGTAAAGGAGATGTGTTAGAATATGCATATAGCATAGTTGGTAGAAATCCAATTTTTCAAAACAAGTTCTATACCTCGCGCTTGCTCTCTTTTGGCACACCCGTGGTAGCACAAAAATTAAGATATACCTGGAACAAAAATCGCAAAATAACTTATTTGGTTCAGGGCTACCCAAAATACGCCGCCAAGATAAATGAAAGTGGAAATGAGAAAATTTTGTTCATTGAAAGCAGCGTTTTAAAGAGCGAAGTATTTGAAGAAAATGTCCCCTTCAATTTTGAACCTACCACTCCAGAAATCACCTTATCAGAATATAAATCATGGGAGGATGTTACCCAATGGGCTTTAAATATTTATCCCGAACCAAGTACATCTGCGCCAAATATTAAAGACAAGGTAAAAGAACTCACTTTAAACGAAAAAACCCTTGATAAAAAGGCCCAAAAAATAATCAGGTTTGTACAAGATGAAATTAGGTATTTAGGTATAGAAATAGGGGAGAGTTCTCACAGACCCAGCAAGCCAGAGACCACGCTAGAAAGGCGTTTTGGCGATTGTAAAGACAAAACAGTTTTATTGCGCGCCATGCTTCATGAAGTGGGAATAAAATCTTATCCCATGTTGGTTAATTCGAGATTAAAAGATGGCATAAAACACCTGTTACCTGGTCCGCATGTTTTTAACCATGTTGTGCTAAGCATTGAATTAAATAATGACAATTGTTTCATTGATGCCACCATGGCCTACCAAAGAGGCAAGCTAGATTTAATACAATTTCCTAATTACGGAAGTGGGTTGGTAATAAAGCCAGAAAACGTAAGTCTAACAGGCACATTTATTAACGAAAGAATTAACAAAAGGATTATTGATGAGTACTTTGATATTGGCGATACCCTTGAACCTACAACATTAAAAGTTGTTACTCATTTTTATGGTGAACAGGCAGATGAGGTGCGACTTGAACTGGCAAATACGGCAGCAGCAGAAACTCAAAAAAACTACTTAAAATTTTATCGAAATTCGTTTGATGATATAAGTACCAATGGCAAAATGTTGGTAGAAGATGATGATGACAAAAACGAGCTAATTATTACAGAATTCTATTCAATTAATGATGCTTGGACCTATAACGAAAGGGAGAAATTATTTGAGTTTAATGTTTTTGCACAAACCTTAAGAGGCCTGATATCTGAGCCAAAACAAGGCATTAGAAAGTATCCGTATGGGTTAAGATATCCATTTGAGGCAGAACAAACAATTCACCTCAATTTGCCTGAAAAATGGGACATTAAATCGGAGAAAACGACTTTATTCAACCCAGCCTTTCTTTATACTTATACCTCAAAATTTGACGAAACCACAAATCAACTAGATTTAAGCTATCATTATATTTCTGGCAAAGATATTGTTGAACCCAATGAGTATAAAAAATTTGTAGACGACTCAAAAAAAATCTCTGATTTATATGGATATCGAATAACTTGGAATCTCAATAAAATTGCCAATTCAGCTAACATGAACACCTATAATTGGGGACTTATATTCCTAAGCATAATGCTTTTAATAATAGCTGCAATTATTGCTAAAAGATTGTTTTTGAATTTTGATCCATTACCCAAAAACGGGCTGCCAAATGTTTCAATTACAATTGGGGGGTGGCTTATCCTAATTGCCATTGGACTGTTACTTTCGGCTGTACTTCAAGTCTACAATTTCTTTGGACAAGATTTGTACAATCAAAACCAATTAAGCCTATTAAACTCACCAGAAAACCCTTATTATAGTCCGTTTTGGGGATTATTTTACACCATAGAAATTCTCCTTTCTGTTCCCTTTTTTGTTTTAACCCTGCTTGCTATTGTGCTATTTTTTAGGAGACGAACTAGCTTTCCTCCTATTTATATTACCTTATTGGCATATCATGTATTGTACACCATTTACCAAATTATCCTTGCCGAGCAGTTCGAATTTGAAGGAGGGAACTTTGAATATTATAGAGACTTTGCACGTGCATTAATTGGGTCGGCCATATGGATTCCTTATATTTTGCGCTCGCAAAGGGTGAATCAAACTTTTACAATGATGACATAAGTCAATAGATAAATGCATGCATTGGAAAACTTACATGGTATTATGGTATGAACCAAAACCCCGTTTTTAGGGTATCGCTTTAAGTTAGTCTAATAAATAATGGAAAATTGTTTTTAGGAGGCCTTAATTTCCTGATTTTAATAATACCGATTATACAAAACATATTGTCCAATTTCGACAAATAACTCATTGAACTATTATTTTTTTGTTTCGGCATTTACCATGGTAAAATTATCGAATAGCTTTGGGCTATTAATAATTACAATTGATATAACTTGATTTTTAGATAAATATACCTTATTTAGTGGCACTATTTAAACCCATTCTATATGTTGAATTTTGCGCCAATAAAAACATGGCTTGCCTCAAAATCAGTACTTGTAGCCATTGCTGTTATCACCCTGGTTTCGGGCATTTATTTTTTAAATACCAAGTCGGCCAAAAGAAAGCACGGACAAATAGATGCGGCTTATGCAAGCTATATTAGTGCGCATACGGCTGGCAGTATTTCTAGGGCCTCGAGCATACGCGTTCAACTTGCAAACAACTTTGCCGATAGCAGCAAAATTGGAGAAGAACTACATGTATTTAGTTTTGAACCAAATATAAAGGGCACCACACGTTGGCTAGACGCTTCCACCATCGAATTTATTCCGGCTGAACCAATGCCATCTGGACAAAATTATGTGGCCAGTTTTCTGCTAGATAAGATAGTAGATGTGCCAGATGAGTTAGAAGAATTTGAATTCGATTTTAAGGTAATTAACCAAGATTTTGAAGTTTCCTTCCCCACTTTTGAAACCCTCGATCCGCTTAAACTGCAATACCAAAGAATTGCCGGAACGCTTATCACCGCCGACATTGAGGACGAGCAAAAAATTGAACAACTGCTTAAAGTTTCGCAAAGCGGTAAACTATTTACCATTAAATGGGACCATGCTGCCGATAAAAAAACACACCGCTATGTGGTAGATAGTTTAATAAGAAAAAACATCGAAACCGAAGCACTGATTCAATGGGATGGTGCGTCCCTTAATTTAGATAAAAAGGGAGAACATAAACTGGCCATTCCAGCTATAGGCGATTTTAGCGCCATCAATGCCATGGTGGTGAACGATGGCTCCCAATATATATCCGTGTATTTTTCTGACCCCATTATGCAAGGCCAAGACCTAAAAGGACTCATTCATTTTGATGGCAATGGGAATGCCGCCATTACCAATCCAATTGAATTAAAATATACCATTGATGGACACTATGTAAAGTGTTACCCCAATATCACTTTAAGTGGTACTTACAAATTGAACATAGAATTGGGCATTCAAAATTCATTGGGATATAAACTAAAAAGTACCCAGATGTTTATGGTAGATTTTGCCGATTTACTCCCATCTGTTAGCTTTATTGGCAAAGGAGTAATTATGCCATCGAGCCAAAAGTTAATGATGCCTTTTGAGTCGGTTGGATTAAAGGCAGTAGACGTTATTATTACTAAAATTTACGAAAATAATGTGGCTCAATTTCTTCAGATAAACGACCTAAAAAGCGAGAGAGAAATTGCCCGTGTGGGCAGGCCTATCATTAGAAAAACAATTGCCTTAGATAACGACAAGCTCACTGATTTACGCAAAGTAAATACCTTTAACCTAAACCTAGATAAGTTCATTAGAACCGAGCCTGGAGCGATTTATCAAGTGAAAATAACTTTCAAAAAAGCATATTCTTTATACAGGTGCACTGGCGATGAAGCAGCGGTAGAAGAAGATGACATGAAGAGCTTGGATCAAGAAGAAAATTGGGATGGCGAAAAACAAGAAGCAGAAGCAAGTTTGTGGGACTACTCAGAAGAATACTATAACGAAGATTATAATTGGAACGACAGAGACGATCCTTGCAAAAAATCCTATTACAATCCGCAGCGTTGGGCCAAGAAAAACATCATGGCATCGGACTTAGGAATTATAGCCAAAAAAGGAAGCGGCAACCAATACTTTTTTGCCGTTACCAACCTCCTTAGCACCAAACCTATGAGCGGGGTTACCTTAGATTTATTAGACTACCAGCAACAAATCATTACCACTGGAACCACAGATGGAGATGGCTGGGCTAAAATAAATTTCACCCGCAAACCATTTTTACTGGTAGCAAAATTCAAAGAACAAAGAGGCTATTTAAAATTAGATGATGGCTCCACTTTAAGTGTGAGTCAGTTTGACGTTTCTGGCGATGTTGTACAAAAAGGATTAAAAGGCTTGCTATACGGCGAACGCGGTGTGTGGCGGCCCGGAGACTCCTTGTATCTCAACTTTATTTTAGACGATAAAAACAACACCTTACCCCCATTTCATCCCGTGAGTTTAGAAATTTACAACCCATTGGGCGCCTTATATAAACGCATCATTCAAACCCAATCGCTCAATGGATTTTACGACTTTAGAACCAGCACCGATGCCGATGCCATTACTGGAAATTACTTGGCCAAGGTTAAGGTAGGAGGCGTTATATTTCAACGCACCTTAAAGATTGAAACGGTGATGCCTAACCGACTCAAAATTGAGTTAAATTTTCCAAAGGCCACCATTTTAAAAGATGAATCACTTAATACCATCCTAAAATCTAAATGGCTGCATGGAGCCATTGCAGATAAGTTAGACGCCAAAGTTGAAGCCACGCTTACACCCACTGCCACTGGCTTTAAGCGATTTGCCGATTATACTTTCGACAATCCCACTAAGAAATTTAGCAGCGAATCGCAAGTAGTTTTTGAAGGCAAACTCGACGAAAATGGAGAAGCCAATTTAAAAATTAATTTCAATTTAGAAACGCCTTCAGCAGGCATGCTCAATGCCAATTTTATAACCAAAGTTTTTGAACCTGGAGGCAGTTTTAGTGTAGATAGATTTAGCATACCTTATCACCCTTATACATGTTATGTAGGCATGAAAATGCCTAAGGGCGATGTGGCCAGAGGCATGCTGCTTACCGATACAAACCATGTGGTTCAAATTGTATGTGTGAACCCAGATGGCGCACTCATTAAAGGCACCAGAAAAGTAACCGCAAGGTTGTACAAAATTAACTGGCGTTGGTGGTGGGATAAGAGCGAAGACGACCTTAGCTCGTATGCCAATAGCGAAGAATATTCGAACCTATTCGAAAAAGAAATAACCACCACAAATGGCATCGGAAAATTTGACTTTAAAGTAAACTATCCAGAATGGGGCAGGTATTTAATGGTGTTAGAAGATGAGGCAGGACATAGCACTGGCAAAGCCTTTTACATGGATTGGCCAGGTTGGGCTGGAAGGGCGCAAAACGACAATTCGATGGAAGCCGTGATGCTAAATTTTAACCTCAATAAATCGAGTTTTAGTGTAGGCGAAAAAGCCAGCATTACCCTACCAACTCCACAAGCAGGTAGGGCTTTATTGAGCATCGAATCTGGCACCGAAGTAATAGAGACACATTGGATAGAAGCACAAAAAGGGCAAACAACCTATCAATTCACCATCACCAAAGACATGTTGCCAAATGTATATGCACACGTAACTTTGGTTCAGCCACATGCCCAAATCTTGAACGACCTCCCCATTCGTTTATACGGCATGATGCCCATTAGCGTAGTGGACCCACAGAGCAAATTGAGTCCGGTTATTACTATGCCCAATCAAATTAGGCCAGATGTAAACAACAATATTAGCATTAGCGAATTGAGCGGAAAAGCCATGACCTATACCTTGGCCATAGTAGATGAAGGACTCTTAGACCTAACCCGATTTAAAACACCAGACCCACACAGCCATTTTTATGCTAGAGAAGCATTGGGGGTAAAAACTTGGGATTTATACGATTTTGTGATGGGTGCATTTGGTACACAATTTAACCGCGTATTAAGCATAGGAGGAGATGAAGGTTTGAACCGAAAATCGAAATCGAATAAAGCCAAACGATTTAAACCAGCCGTTAAATTTATAGGACCTTTTTATTTAGCAGCCAATCAACAGCACAACCACAACATCAATATTCAGGATTATGTAGGGGCGGTGCGTGTAATGGTGGTGGCAGGATACGAAGGCGCCTATGGCTTTGCCGAGAAATCGGTACCTGTTAAAAAACCATTGATGATATTGGCCACCTTACCCAGGGTACTTCGTCCGAACGAACTCGTAAAATTGCCCGTAAACGTTTTTGCCTTAGAAAATTCTGTGAAGCAAGTATCGGTTCAGGTCATTGGAAACAACTTGGTTGAAGTAGTAGGCAGCAACAAAAAAAACATGATATTTAGTAAGCCAGGCGATGAGATTGTTAACTTTGATTTGCGCGTAAAAAAAGAATTGGGAATAGCCAAAGTAAAGGTGATTGCAAGTTCCGGAAATGAAAAAGCCACCTACGAATTTGAGCTCGAAGTAGAGAATCCAAATCCATACGAAAACAACATCTACGAAGGCTCAATGGAAGCCAATGCGGCCTTAAATTTAGCGTATGAATTACCCGGCATAACAGGCACCAATACGGCTAGTTTAGAAGTCTCGAGCATCCCTCCTATTAATTTAGAAAAACGACTCAGGTACCTCATTCAGTATCCACACGGTTGCGTAGAACAAACTACCTCAGCAATATTCCCACAATTAGCCCTGAACCAATTAATGGACTTAAATGATGGCTGGAAAAAACAGATCGACCACAACCTAAAAGCAGGCATTACGCGGCTAAAAGGATTTCAAACATCAGAAGGCGGCATGAGCTATTGGCAAGGAGAACAAAATGCCGATGAGTGGGCAAGCAATTATGCTGGACATTTTATGGTAGAGGCACAGAATGCTGGCTATTCATTGCCCTTAAACTTTTTAAACAATTGGAAGAAATTTCAACGCAACAAAGCATTGGCGTGGGTACCATCAGGCAATAGCGGCAGCGAACATATTCAGGCTTATCGCTTATACACTTTGGCCTTATCTAAATCGCCAGAATTAGGTGCCATGAACCGCTTAAAAGAGCAAACAAAATTAAGCTCGGCAGCCCGTTGGCGATTAGCTGCAGCGTATGTATTGGCTGGCAATAAAGACGTTGCATTGAGTTTAATAAAAAATGAAAAAATCCTTGTGCTGAACCAACAAAATAGCACCCAAGACGACACCTATGGATCTGTGGAAAGAGACGAAGCCATGATGTTGGAAACGCTCATTTTGTTAGGCGATAACAACAAAGCCACCGCATTACTTAAGAAAGTATGCAATAACCTGGGGAGCCAAATGTATATGAGCACGCAAACTACAGCCTATTCATTGTTGGCGGTTGCAAGCTTAACTGGCAAGTTTAACAGCAAGCAAGTTTTGGAGTTTGAATATACTTTTGGTGGCAAAACAAATACGTTTAGAACCAAGCAAGCATTGGCACAAATTCAACTGCCCATTAATGGCAACAAAGGTGGAAAAATAAGCATTAAAAATAAGAGCGGACAGTTAACTTTTGTGCGACTGATTACAAGAGGAAAACCAGAATTAGGCAAGCAAACCAGTGCCCAACAAAACATGGTAATGGAAGTTCATTATAAAACCATGCAAGACCAACCATTAAACCCAAGCAGCATTGTACAAGGCACAGATTTTAAAGTGGAAGTAAGCATAAGCAACCCGGGATTGGTAGGCGATTTCAAGAACTTAGCCCTATCGCAAATTTTTCCATCGGGATGGGAGATACACAATGCCCGCATGAATAATACCGAAACAGATGGTAAGTATGGCGTGCCACGTTATCAAGATTGGAGAGACGATAGGGTTTACTCGTATTTCGATTTAGGAAGCAAACAAAAAGTAACCTTTGTGGTGCTACTTAATGCCGCTTACTTAGGCAATTTTTACTTGCCAGGATTCTCTTGCGAGGCTATGTATAACGGCAATGTTCAGGCACGGGAAGTAGGCAAATGGGTTGAGGTTATTAAATTGCCAAAAACTAATACTGATTAAGCATTTATTCTAGCATAAAAGCCCTTTTCATTTTTGGGTATATGAGAACTTGCCAAAAAATATTTACGGATTAAAATTTTTAATTAAATTCGAATTTTGTTTATAGTAAAAGTTCCTTCTAGTTTTGGGTTGGGCAATCCCCATCAAATTATGATACATAGGCTCCAAAACCATGAATTCCATAATCTGGCGGGTTCTCTGCAATGTCAATTTCACTATAACAGTATTGGTGAATATTGTGAATTGATGTATTAATATTTCTTGGATTGTTAATTGGAAACAACCAAAAACACTGTCCTATTCCAATACTAGATTTTCCTGGTGGCCTATTTACCTTAAACCTTGCCTCAAAATACCCATATTTAAATGCATCCTTAGAAATTAATTCACCTTTAGTGTAACTAAACTTTTTATCAAACCTCTGCCAATTACATGTATGCTACTCCCGCTTTTTAAACCACTAGTGTTCTTTTCTTAAATTAATTATAAGGTAGTAATAGTAGAGTGAAAATAGGGAAATAACTCGATAGAGTT
>JAWXAZ010000009.1:0-16359 GCA_034439755.1 bacterium | reverse complement strand
CACAAAGCTATTTTGTAGCAAGATTTTTTTTTATTCTATTAATTGTCCCATTTTTTCAAGGCCTGCACAAAGCTATTTTGTAACAAAATTATTTTTTTTGTTCTATTAATTGCCCCATTTTTTCAGGGCCTACACAAAGCTATTTTGTATCAAAATTATTTTTTTTATTCCTAAAAATTATGCTTTCTGCATCGTCACAATCGCATACGCTACAATGCCTTCTGCGCGACCAATAAAACCAAGTTTTTCGTTGGTAGTGGCTTTAATTGAAATATCGTCGATGCTTACCTCACATAATTGCGCTATGCATTGACGCATGGCCAAAGCATAGGGCATAATTTTAGGTTGCTCGCACACCACAGTAGAATCTAAGTTGCCCAGAACATAACCTTTTTCTTTGGCAAGACTTAAGCATTTTGCCAAGATAAGTTTGCTGTCTATTCCTTTGTTGCTTGTACTCGTATCTGGAAAATGAACCCCAATATCACCTAAAGCCAAAGCGCCCAAAATAGCATCCGAAATAGCGTGTAAGAGCACATCCGCATCGCTGTGACCCAATATGCCTTTTTCTGTGGGAATGTGTACGCCCCCTAAAATAAAATCTCGTGCAACTACTAATTGGTGTACATCAAATCCAAACCCTACTCGCATTAGAAATCTTTGTTTTGAGGTGGAGCTTGATCTTCCTTATTCTGACTAGCAAAAGCATCCAAATCGAATATTAAAGTAAACCTTAAAGTACGCTCTAAGGGATTTCTATTTTCGATAGGCACCAAATAAGATAAATCTAAACCAAATACATTGAACCTAAATCCTGCACCAAAAGTTAAGAATTTACGGGCACCCTTATTCTGACTTTCATAGAAGAAACCAGTACGCAAAGCAAATTGTTTGTCGTACCAATATTCTAAGCCTGTTGAAATATTAATTTCCTGTAGTTCCTCTTTTAGGCCATTGGGTGCATCATAAAAACTTTGTAGCATTCCTTGAATCAAAGGAACATCTGGATCATAGCCATCGGCAATTACGGGTTTACCGTCTTTTATGATAATAACCCCAGATGAATCGCGCGAATAAACAGGGTTTGAAGGCACCATTAATTTATTAAAGTCTACCGCTAAGGCTATGGTATTGTACTTGTCTATTTCCAATTGGCCATATCCTCCAACCCTTAAGTTAATGGGAATAAAGTTTTGAAATTGCTGGCTGGTATAAGAAATTTTTGAACCAATATTGGTTATGGCAGCACCGATGCCGTAATTTAAATTATACTTTTTACCTTCAATTTTTATTTTGGTTTTGTTGGTATAGTACGAAGTAATATCGCCCGCAAAAGCATTACCTGCGCGCACTGGAGTCTGACCCTGATTAAAGGCACCAGCTAAATCGCTTCTAATATACCTAAATGCTATACCCAGCGAAAAATGTTCAGACAATTTAGAAGCATAACCCAAATCTACCGCCAACTCATTTGGGTTGTAATTACCCGTACTGTTTCCAAATTGATCGGTAAACTGAATTTGCCCTAAAGAGAAATAACGCAATGAGCCAGAAACCGCAGACCTATCGCCTACCTTTGCGTAACCACTCATATAAGCGAGCGATATATCTGGCACTAAACTTCTTAACCAAGGTGTATAGCTTAGAGAGACTGCACCAGCTTTTTCGTTAAAAACAACCTTTGAAAGGTTCCAATGCATGGCATTTGCGTCGTTTGGTGTGGCCGCACCCACATCGCCCATTCCGCCACCTCTGGCATCTGGCGTAATCATTAAAAAAGGAACTGCGGTGGTTATGGTATTTTGTCTACCATCTAATTGGGAGTTGCTACCAGCAATTTGGGCCTTAGAATTATAGCTTAATCCGCCTGATAGCAGGCTTATTATTATTATAGAACCTAATGATCTGTTTTTTCTCATGTTACTTCTCTGCACAATATTTCGTGGCTCAATTTTATGAATTAATTTAAGATTACCAATTTTTCTGTCTTATCTATCGATTTATTTCCAGGCGATTTAACTTTACACTTGTAAATATACACGCCATTTGCCAACTTATCTCCATAATCGTCTTTGCCATCCCAGAACAATTGGTCGAAATGTGTACCTTCACTTATCACATTAACAGATAAGGTCTTGGCAAGTTTTCCACTTACCGTAAATATTTGAATCATCACCTGCATTTCTTGCCCTCTTAGGTTGTGGTCGAAATGAAATGTAGTTGCATTGTTAAATGGATTGGGGTAATTTAATAAATGGTCGATGCTAGGTTTGTCCGAACTTTTTACCTCAAAATCGATGCTCGACTCCGAAATATTGTTGTAAACATCGTAAGCCCTAAAAGTTAATTGATGCTTGCCAGCTGCCAAGGCACTCATTTCATAGGCAACTTCCCCACTTTGATAGGTGTTTAAGGTAGATTGGTAATAATCATTCACAATTACAGCCTGCGTTTGGTTGTTATCGAGCACTATAAGCAAATCTCGGCCAATTCCTCTTCCCGTAGTATTGATTCCATTCTCATCAAATAATTTGGCTATTAATTTAGGACTTTCATTGGTGGTACCCCCGTTAACGAACTTTTCGTCGTTTAGGTATAATTTTATTTCTGGACCTTTATTGTCAATTCCCGCGCTATCTGCCGTTCCACCAATTAAGATGTTTTTGGTATAGCCATTTCCATCCAAGGTTTTATTGTCGCCATAATAACTAACTTTACCATTGCCATATTCGTAAGCAATATCCTTAGGTACCACAAAGCTAAAGCTAAAATCTCCCTTATTCACGCTCGATTTTCCGCGATAAAGCACATTGTTCTGCATGTAAAAATTCATGGGCGTGCTTTGGGGAGGGTTGTTGCCTAAGGTTACATAATTGGTAAATTTATCATATACAATTGGGTAAATTACGCCATTAAAATTAGATGCCTTATTGCCGTTTTTATCTAAAATTTCTCCTTTAATTTCAAACTTTTTTAAGGCCTTTAAGGTATCTTGAAACAAAGCAAAATTAGTTCCATTTATTTCAGTAGTCTTTATGTTATATTGTGTATACGCCAACGTTAAAAAGGGGTCGCCCAACAAAGTAAAATTTCGGGTATTGGCATCACCCAAATTATACGCATTTTTGGTTTTACGCACTACATCTCCCAAATGTGGCGGCACTAATTGCGAAATAGAATCGAAACCCACATTTTCATAAAACTTTCTATTGAGCACCTCATTTTGGCCAGAATAAACCAAGCGTACCGTGGTAAACAAGCCAATTCCACCGCCAATTGGGTTCAGCAATACTTGTTCACCTGCGGCATAACGAGAGGGGTCGTCGAAGCGACTAAATTCACAAGTGGCAGTTAAGAACAAAGGCAATTTAATGCCATTTGCTGCCAAGCCATTGGTCCATTTATTGATATCATCCAAACCCATTACCCGCTCTGCTGTGAGTCCAACCTCCCCACCATGCCCTGTATAGTTAAAAATAAGCGCGCCACTTTGAATGGAATTGTTTATGGCTTTTTGTGCATCAGGAAAACGTGCACCACCCGCGGTACTTTCCTTTTTATAGGCATCTAAATAAATCTTGTCTACGTTAAATTCGGGGTATTTTGCCAAGATATCATTGGCTAAACTCTCCACCTGATTTTGATGAATGTTTCCGTCTTCATCGTCGGCCGCAAACACAATTTTATTGCGCCAAGGACCAAAGGCAGAGGCAGAATTATAAGAAATAAATTTATCTACCATTAATGCCGCTTCCGACTCATTCGTAACCGGAATTCGACCTATACCAAGATCCAATAATTCATTTGAATTTGCCCCAATATCCCACTTACCTTCATTGGCATCTAAGAAGCCTAAAAAGTCGTCAGAACAATAGCTCCCTGTTGGGGCAAAAGACTCCCACGATTCAAAGGTAGGAACAAAATTGGTATTGGGATTTTGGCGGTATTTATAGTCGTAAGATGCCCTTCCAAAAATAGCTGCATACCTAGGCATATCATCTGGAGAAGTTGCTCTATCATAAAACATGCGAAAGAAATCTCTAATGGCACATAAGTCTTGCGCGCCAGAAGAAAATTCATTGTAAATATCTTGCACATTCACCACATGAATATCCATGTTGTCGAATTTTTTATGGTGATCTGCCAAGCGTTTTGCCTCTGTTAAAAACAAGGGGTGAGCAATAATAAATCCATCTGGATTATTTAAAGCATGCAGGTTCTGATTGGCAATTTTTCCAAAGTTAGAGACCTGCAAATAGTTGGATCCATCATAGGCAGCAAAAGTTTTTAAGCTATCTGTGGCATACACAAATGAGTAGGTATTGGCCGCAAATGTGCCAACAATAATTTGGGGCGCAAGAGGGTCTGTTACATCCATCACCGTTAGGCTTCGGTTTGAACCAATTTCGTATTTAGTTTTTTTACCAGCGCCAATATTAGCCGCATCCTTGAAGATAAAATTGCCGCCTAAATTCTTTAATTCTGCCTTGGCTTGTATTTCAAAAAAATCTAGCCAACCCAAGCTACCACTTATGGGTTTATTGTATGAGTAGTTAAGTGTAAAGTTGGCACTGTTGCTCAAGAATGTGGTTTGGCCAACGCTTAATCCATTGGTAAAAGGATTTTCAAATCCAGAATTTACAGGGCCCATCGTTTGCGTAAGAATATTGGTATTATTGGCCTTTATGGTAAAGGTGCTGCTCACAAAAGACCGAGCGGTAACAGAGCTTCTAAGTTTAATAGGTTCAGCCAGAACCAAATTTGGTATACTTACATTGAAATTTTGTTGTGTAATTCTATCGAATTCTTCGCCCAACCATACCTTGCCAGATTTTATTAAATTAACCCTTTCGTTGTTGTAAAAACTTAAATAGGTATAGGTATTTATTACCGCGTTTTCACCGCTATATAAATTGGCATTTTGGATGCGTTTGCCGGGCCCACCATTGGCTGTTAAAAAGTAATAGGTGGTATCGCAATAGTAGTTCGAAACAAAAGAATAGGTTTGTGTATTCTCATCATAATTCCACTGATTGGCCTGAGATTCGCCATAAAACAATAAAAAATCACCCGGATTAAGGCGCCCATCGTTTTCGCCCTGCACGCTTATCGAAATTTCTTTTAGGTCGTCAATCCTAGGCACATCATTGCTTTGCGGCACCATGCCTGCGCCTCTTCCATATAATTTGAGGTTTCTAGGGTCTATCAAATCGGGATTAATGCCTAAATTTTTTAGGGTGGCAAAGTCTATTCTATAAAAGCCGTTTTGGGTGGTTCCAATTTTAATCCATTCTCCAGTGGCCAAAACAGAGTTTGCGGCATAGCTTTGTTTTTTTCGGTTCGAACCAATAGCGTTTGCGTTTATATAAGAGAATTGAAAGCTGTTTAATTTTTTGATTTGATTGCCTACTTTTCTAAAAGGGGTGATAAAATATTGCAAAACATATTTGCCTCGTTCTATGCCAATTTGATAATTTAGTTGATAGTCTGAACCAATTTGCGTCCCCGATAATAATGGCGTATTTTGAAAATCTGACTCAGATAATGGAATTATTTTTAGGTCACTTACACTGTTTTGCCCTAAAAAAAAGGTTCCTTGTAACAGCGGAGTGGATGGATTTTGAGGTAAAAAAGTTTGGTCTTGGAAGATTTTTTGGGCGGAATTTGGCTCATACCATTTAATTGATTGGGCGCTGCTTTTAATTTGGGCATAGGAAATTGCTCCAAAAAGGCAAAAAACGCTTGTGATAATCAGCGGTTTTATGTCAAAAATTCTTAATTTTTTTAATAATTGCATGGTTCAAGACAAAATACTTATTATTGAAAATTCGTTAATCCGATTTATAAACGACAACAAATTAAAACAAATTGTATTGGTTAATGTGAAATTTGTAAAAACAAATTACTAATATTGCATTTCTAAGGCATTTAGATTGAACCTTTAAAAAGATAAATGAATTTAAAAAAGAGCTCTGGGTTTAGGGTAAACATAATTGTATTCATGTTGCTGCTTATAAGGGCAGAAGCGTGGTCGCAGGACCCTCAATTCTCGCAATTTTACGCAAATCCAGTATACACCAATCCTGCTTTTGCGGGCAGTGTAAACCATGGCCGTGTTGTAATGAATGTGCGTAACCAGTGGCCAAGTATATCTGGAGCCTTTACAACGGGGTCGTTTACTTACGACGAGCGTTATGAAAAAATTAACGGTGGTTTTGCTATTCAAGCTAGTTTTGATGAGCAAGGTGTGGGTACTTTAAGAACCTCTGCAGTAAATTTAATCTACGCTTACCAGATTCCTGTAAACCGTAAATTTACCATACAAGCCGCCGTTCAGGCTGGTTTTATGCAAAAGACATTAGATTTTAGTAAGTTGTTGTGGTTCGATCAAATTGTTATTACCCAAGGTTTCATTAACCCTACCAGCGAGCCAAATGGCAATGGTACTATCTTTACACCCAATTTTGCTGCTGGAATCATTGGATATTCTAAGAGTTTTTATGGCGGCTTTGCGGCACATAACTTGTTTGAACCCAGTCAGTCTTTTTTTGTGGGTAGTGCTAGTCCAATCCCCAGAAGATATACAGGCCACATGGGCTTGGTTATTCCAATCGTGAGAGACCGCAACGAGAAGAATCAGGTGAATTTGTACCCCAATGTAATTGTTAAATCTCAGAGGCAATTTAACCAAATTAACTTGGGTATGTACATCAATAAAGGGCCATATATTGCGGGTGCTTATTTTCGCCAGAACACGGTTAACGCAGATGCTTTCATCTTTTTGGTTGGCCTGCGTACACCTAAAATTAAAGTTGGATATTCTTATGATGCCACAGTGAGCGAAGCCAAAACGGGCGCTGTAAATTCCCATGAAGTTTCTATTGGCCTCGAATTAAAAAAGCGCGTTCCTAAAACAAAAATTCGCAAGGTTACTTGTCCAGATTTTTAGGCCTGTTTTCTTTAAGGCATTTTTAATGCGTCATTTTATTTTTTAGATAACTTGCAATTCATAATTTTATCGTTAATTTACGGCCAATTATAAATTTGGTTCATGAAGAAAGTCTTACTATTTTTAATGTTAATTGTTGTAAGTGCACAAAGTAATTTTGCACAAGATCCGCAATTAAGTCAATACTACTCTTCGCCTTTATTTACCAATCCGGCAATGGCTGGGGCCTCCAGAAAAATTAGGCTGAGCATGAATGCGAGAAATCAATACACAGCGCTTCAGAACAATTATAAAACGGGTGTACTTGGCTTGGATGCCTACATGGGAAAAATAAAAAGTGGCTTGGGTTTGGTGAGCATGTATGATGTAGCAGGAGATGGTTTTGTAACTTCTACTTCCATTAGCGGAATTTATTCTTATAACTTGGAAATAAATAGGGAATGGGCTTTTAATGCAGCCTTGCAAGGTGGTATTTTACAAAGGCGATACGATTTTTCGAAGTTTGTTTTTTACGATCAGCTCGACCCTACGCGTGGTGCGGTTTTGCCAACAGCAGAGGCAAAGGGTTTAGAACAAATTACGGTTCCTAATTTTTCTACTGGGGTTTTGTTATATAATAGCCGCATGTTTTTTGGGGCTGCCATCCACAATTTGATGGAACCTAATATGAGTTATTATTATAGAGACAAGGACGATGCTGCCTTAAAATTGCCTAGAAGATATACGGCTCATGCAGGGGTAAATCTATACTTAAATAAAACGCGTTACGAAGAGGAGCGAATCATTTTCTCTCCTAATTTATTGTTTATGCAGCAGCGTGATTTTTATCAGATGAACCTTGGTTTTTACATCAAGCAAAGGTCGTTAACGATAGGAACTTGGTTCAGACAGACCTCTAATAATGCCGATGCTGCAATTTTCTTGATTGGTCTGCGTTTTCCAAATGTAAGAGTTGGATATAGCTATGATGCCATCATTTCAAAAGCAAAGCAAGCTACGGTAGGTTCTCATGAGATTTCGCTGGTATTTGAGCTAACGCCTAAGGTGAGAAATGGGGTTCGTTACAACAAAAAACTGGTTTGTCCGGCTTTTTAATTTTATTTATTTTCACAAAAAAATGTGGACGTGAATGATTTTTTAGAAATATTCGTTATGTTTGAAAATTCCAAATAAAGATAAAGTGATGAAGACGCTTTCAAAATTATTCCTATTTTCACTCCTTGGGGTGGCTGTTATGTACACCTCTTCTTGTAATAAGGCAGGTAAGTCTAGTACTACTGGTTGGAAGTACAACGATGCCAAATGGGGTGGCTTCGAAAAACATAAGTTTAAGGAGCAAGAAACTGGTCCGGGCCTTGTATTTGTTGAGGGAGGTTCCTTTACAATGGGTTCTTCTGAGACAGATTTAACCTACGACCATAACAATTTTAAACGCAGAATTTCTGTGAGCAGTTTCTATATGGATGAAACTGAAGTAACCAATTTCCATTACTTGGAATATTTACATTGGTTAATGCGTCAGTACGCAGATAATCCTATCATTTTTACAAAGGCTTTGCCAGATACTTTGGTATGGCGCGACAAGTTATCGTACAACGAACCTTATGTATTGTATTATTTACGTCACCCTGCTTACAGAGATTATCCTGTTGTAGGAGTAAGTTGGGTACAAGCTGCAGAGTATTGCAAATGGCGTACAGATCGTGTAAACGAAATGATTATGGTGCGTGAAGGGTTTATTAATTTAGACATTCAAAAGCAAACAGGAGAAGAGAATTTTAATACAGAAGCTTACTTGTTAGGTTTATATACACCAAGTGTTAAGAAGGAATTACGTGATTATTCACCAGGTGGCAAAACACGTCAGGTACGCATGGAAGATGGTATTTTGTTGCCAAGCTATCGCCTTCCAACAGAAGCTGAGTGGGAATATGCAGCGGGTGCATTTAAATCTGCTGGTTACAATGAGAACATTGATGTAAAGCGTATTTATCCTTGGAATGGGTTAACTTTACGTAGAAGTGATACTGAAAAAAACCGTGGTAGAATGTATGCTAATTATACCCGTGGTAGAGGTGATGGAGCAGGTATTGCAGGTAACTTAAATGACGGTGCTTTATATACTACCTTGGTTAAAGATGGTAAATTCTTACCTAACGATTTTGGTTTGTATCACATGGGTGGAAATGTAAGCGAGTGGACAAACGATGTGTATCGTCCTTTATCTTTGGAAGATATGACTGGCTTTAATCCTTATCGTGGTAATGAGTACAAAAAATACAAATCAGATGCCGATGGTTTTATCTCTGAGAAAGACAGCTTAGGTCGCATGATTTATATAGATGTAACAGAAGAGGATAATGCAAAGCGCAGAAACTACAAGAAGGCCGATAATATTGGTTTCAAGGATGAGTTGGTGTATACAGATATTGAGCAAAAATATGAGTATGGCGCAACTTCATTAATCGACAATGCCGCCCGTGTTTATAAAGGTGGTAGCTGGGCAGATAGAGCTTATTGGTTAAGTCCAGGTACCCGTAGGTATATGGATCAAGATCAAGCTACTGCAACTATTGGTTTCCGTTGTGTAATGGATAGAGTAGGTGAGATGACCAAAAAAGGCAAGAAATAGGCTAAGTTTTTTAGTTAGATAATATAGAAAAATGCTGTTCCAAAGGAACAGCATTTTTTTTATGCCCTTGTTTGGCGGGGATTCTATTTTTATGTGATTGCAATTTATAGCGATTGGCAATAGTCCAAAAGCATTTGAACGAAACATCTTGTCTATCTGCCTTTACCATACTTAAATAAAATTGCCCTTTAGATTAATATAATCTAAGTAAGGGTATTGTATCGATATTATTCATTGGCTTTAGTGCGAAATTGAATTTCCAGAAAAATTAATCTGTCTCCATTTACTGAGCAATTAATTAGCCAAAATGAAAGCGTGGGTCTGGCATCAGGCTTTCAAGTCTCATGAGGGTTATTTTGGGAGGGCATGGCCTATATTTAATCGCAAGTGCTAACCACTTAAACATACGGTTGCACGAATGGCAACAGCACCTAAAGTAAGTGCCTAAAATTGTTATTGGAGGCAGGTAAGGATGTTTAAAGCTACCTTATGAGGGTAATGGTGCCGTGTAGGTTGGTTTGTTGGCCGGTGCTAAGTTTCTTGGTGGTAATAAGATAGTAGTAAACACCTTCGGGTGCAAGAATGCCTTCTTTACTTTTGCCATCCCATTTAAATTGGGGCACTTTGTCTTCAAAGTACAATTGTCCCCAGCGGTTAAACACCGAAACAGTGGTTTCATTGCATTGTTCGTACACGCCTTCCATTCTAAAATAATCGTTGATGCCATCTCCATTGGGCGTAAATACATTGGGAATTCGAGGATTGTCTAAGGAGTCTGGGAGGCTTACTGTGCCATAGGCGGTATCTGCACAATTGGTTCCAAATTCTACGATTAACCGTATGGGTTTGTTATAGAATTTGCTGGCAAGTTGTTTAATGGGTTTTTCTTCATAACTTGAATCGCCATCGGGGAAACTCCAATAAAAATTGGTAGCATTGTTGGTGAGGTTCTCAAAGGTAAAGGTAGACGTACAGGTGTCGGCTTTCCATTTAAAAGAGGCATTGTTAATGCTAAAATCGAATTTAAGGGCGGCATTGCTGCATCGCGGACTCAAATTAAGTGGCGCATACACATCGGAAGGTGTGGTTTTTAAATCGGAAAATGGAACGTTATTATTAGGACAACTTGCACACATGCTTTGATACACAACTCCTTTTTTGTCGAACCTGCTAGTACCACCATCCACATGATCGCCCGTGTTGTTGTCATTGTCGCCGCCAATAAACGTGGCATACAACAAGCCATTCCCATTTTTATTGAGCAGCAGCAAGTAAAAATCGCTGCCGTCGGTACTGGATTGAAAAGCATCGGGCGTGGTTGGAATTCCGGTGGTAGACGAGGAAGTGCCATCCGTTTTGGTGGCAGTGCGCCCACCCCAACTGCTTACATAGATGCGCTTGCAATCATCTACTAAAAACGCATTAATGGTAAGGTCAATTTGGTTTCGGCCTGAACCAAACACCGTTGACCAAACCGTTGTTTTTAAATCGGGTGTAAGACAGGCAATAAACTGGTGGGAGTTTGGGTTGCTGTATTTACCGGCACTAACTGGTATGGTACCCTTGCTTTGCCCTACCACATAAATTAGGTCGTCTTTGTCTCTCTCGAGTGAGATAATTTGGTCGTAAAGGCTGGTTCCAAAATAGGTAGCACGAATGATGTTCTGCCCATTGTTGTCTATTTCTGCAATAATGCCATCGGCCACACCGCCTAAAAAGTTTGGGTTCAGACCGCCCGAAGTGCCTTTAAAATCTGTGCTATTGGTGCCCCCAGAAAGAAAAATACCGCCACTCGCATCTAGGTCAATACTATAAAATGCGTCAATTTGATTGCCGCCCAAATAGGTGCTCCAAATCATTGTTTTTAAGTCGGGACTTAATTTAAAGATAGCGCCATCTTGTGCGCCCGACATGGTTTTTTGAAGGGCCAAAGCGGTTGTAGGAAAATTGGTAGATTGGGTAACCGAGGCTACATAAATATTAAGTGCCGAGTCGGTAATAACATCCCCGCGGTAACTGTCTGCAAAGAAATAGCGCGTAATGTTGTTAAAATTAATGCCATCGTTGCCACTGCCACCAATAAAAGTTGAACCTACAAGCTGTCCAAGTTTATTAAACTTAGAAACGATAATGTCGTGTCTGCCGTTGTGCGTGGTATCGTAGGCATTTTTAGTAAACGGGAAATTGGCAGAATAAGTGTTTCCCATGATAATGAGGTTGGCGCTATCGTCTACCACCATGGTATGCGGAATTTCGTTGTTTGAACCACCAAGATAGGTGGCATAGAGCAAGGTTTTGCCATCGCTGCTATATTTGCTAAAGGTAATGTCGCAAGGGAATTGGGCAAGACCTTCTCCTTCTGCAACGCCGCCGCCAGCGTACGATAATTGGAAGGCATTTGCGGTTGCGGGGTATTTGCCAGAAGACGGCGAGGCGCCAGTGGTAATACCTGCGGCATATAAGGTGCCATCTTCGCCATGGGTTGCGGTGCAGCCAAAATTGTCTTCGGTAGAACCCGAGTAGGTAAGGAAAATAATTTCGGGGTCAATAACCAAAGGGAAATTGGGGTTATAACTGCCTTCTGCCTTAAAGCTAATTTGATTGCCTTGTAACACAAATTCTACGCCCACTTGAACTTCCTTTTTATCTATTATTTGATAGGCGTATGGCCTTTGCTCTTTGATAATGCCCACGGGCGTTTCAATGAATAGATCGCCATATTCTATATAAATTTTTGAAGCACCATTTACTTCTAATTTTATTTGAGAAATAGGCGCAAAGGGTTCAATCCAATATTCGTATTTTAATTGGTTGTTTTTGGCATTTACCCACAGGTCTATGCCTTTGTAAAGCCCACTAATTCCCACTTGGTTTGAAGCCCTTACTTGGGTTGCCCAATATTGCGGATTGTTGCCGAGGTAATAATTATAATAGTGATTTTTTACAGACTTTATAATTGGCATATTGGCTTGTGCCCCCATAAATTTGAAGGTAAGGGCATATACATTGATTAAACTATCTGCTAAAACCGGACTTGATTTTTTTGGACCATGCTCACTTAAGCGCGCCATTTGGGCGGCATCAAAGAAGTAATAGGAAAGAAAATTGCGCCCCAATTGTAAATCTAGGTTTTGTTGATTGCAGCGAAAATAGATATCAGCATGCCACTGACCTTTATTTTCTCGCCACTCGTAAATGTCTTTATTTACGGGTGCTTGCGGGTTTTGTGCTTGAACCAAGGAGTTCCAAAGCAACAAAAAAAATAACGTAATAAAATGGTGTTTTAAGCCTTGCATTTACCCCACTAAATTAAGTCTTATTTCTTAAAAAATATTTTTTGCGGTGGATTAACGAATAATTAAGAAAAAAAATCGGAGCATTGCAACCTTATAACATGAGATTACATCCAAGTATTATACAGTGAAAGTGAACAAGGCCATTGATGAGCACATATTCAAGGGGTGTTTAAAAAGAGAGGTAAAAGCCCAAAAAGCATTTTACCAGCACTTTAGCAGTAGCATGTATGCTGTTTGTCTGCGGTATAGCAATACCAAGGAAGACGCAAAAGATATATTACAAGATGGATTTGTAAAAGTCTTTTGCAAGTTGGAACAGTTTACAGGCAAAGGTTCTTTGGAAGGATGGATGAAACGCATATTTATCAATACCGCTTTGGAGCATTATAGGGTAAACAAAGTTTACCAGCAACAAAGCGATGTGGAAGCCGCGTATTCTGTTTCTGAGTCGGCTGTAGCCATAGAAAAGATTACCCAAAAAGAAATTCTTTTCGTGCTGAACCAAATGGCGCCAGGTTACAGAACGGTGGTAAATATGTATGCGATAGAAGGTTATAGTCATGCCGAAATTGCCGAAATATTAGGCATAAGCGAAGGCACTTCTAAAAGCCAATTATCTAGGGCACGTGCCATATTCATTCAGACTTGGGAGAAATTACAAAAAGAAAAAAAGTAGATTTTGAAAGATATAGAAAACATAGACGAACTCATTAAGCAAGGAATGTCGGATTTTACTCCGCTAGCTCCGCCCGATGCTTGGGATGCCATTGCACAGCAATTGCCTACCGCACCGGTTGCTCAGCCAACGGTTCCAAAGTTGCCTGTTAATTCGGTATTGCAAGCCATAAAGGGTTTAAGTGTAGGGGTTAAATTGGGTGTAGGATTATTGCTGCCTGTTTCTGTGGGTTTGGGTATTGCCTTTTGGCCAAACAGTGATGTGGTTGAGGTAGCACAAATGCCAGTTGTCAATGAAGATATGGTGCAAGCTTCTACTAGTGCTGATTCAATCAATGAAGTGGTGAAAGCCAATTTGGTTCAGACCGAAAAGAAATTGAGCAAGGCAAAAAAATTACCTATCCAAAACAACAATTTAGTTTCAAATACCAAGGGTCAAAAAAATGGTTTACAGCGTGAGCAAGGCTTGGGAAAGGGTGAAAATGTAAAAACAGATTCTTATTCTGAACCAATTGCAAAGAATTTAACACACCAAGAAGGGAATAAGCAAGAAGGCGAAGTGGCTATAGGTGGCGTTGGGGATAAGAGATTGGGACAAGGTTCTTCTAAGGAAAATTTAGGTTTGGCAGATAAAACTGCATTGGATCATGTTGGTTCCATGGATGAAAAGCCAGCCGTGCCTGAGGAAAAAGCGGCCATTACTTCGGTGCCTAAATTGGATCCAGAATTTGGCAATGCCTTTTCGCCAAATGGAGATGGAAAGAATGATACTTGGGAAATTAGAATGGACAAGCCTGTTTACTTCTTGTTGCGCATTATTGATAGAAGGGGCCAATTGGTATATGAGTCTGATCAGCCCGAAAAATCTTGGAGTGGATTAAACGGCAAAACGGGTGTGGATTGTGAGGTAGGTACTTATTCTTATATACTTGAATATCAGTTCGAAAAGAATGAAAAGATAAAAGTAAAGCAAGGATTTATCAACCTGATTAGGTAAGATTGGAATTTATTGAAAAAAAATTGTAGGTTAGCGAGGTTAAATAGAAACAAATAGACAAATAAAATATATGATGAAACGATTATTTACTAGACTGGTTGTCATGCTTGTAGTATGGCTAAGCGTTACAAACGCTTATTCGCAATCCATGTCGCTGGATGTACTTCCGCGCGTGATTTGCTTGGGAAGTCCGGTTCAGGTTACCGCCTATTTAACGGGTGTGAACGTGAACGATGTTGACTCCATTAGGTTTGAATGGGGAGATGGTGCGGTAAACTTAAACACCAGCGGAACACCCATATCTAACACCCGTATTTACCAGTATGCAAGTGCCGGAATTTACAATGTAAAGATTACGGCCATGTTTAAAAACAGGTCGCCCATTACGTCTTCTTATTGGGATACGGTTTACAATAAGCCTGCTGCAAATTTCCAACTAACAAGTTTGGATTCTCAGTGTTTTAAGTACAACAATTATTGCTTTAAGGACATTACCACACAAGCGCCAGCGCCAAGTTTGCCATTGAGTTTTATGGTGATATCTTATGGAGATGGTGACAGTAATTTGATGACGCCTAGCCAAACTATTTGCCACAAATTTTTACAAGGGAGTAGAAAGTTTGATGTGTTCTTAACAACCACTGATATTGGTGGCTGTCAAACTAAGTTCACTAAGTCTATTTATGTTGCACCCAATATTAATCCGCGTTTCTCGGTAAGTGGTACTCCTAAGTGCGATACTACGCCGTATATTTTTTTGAACCAAACGCCAGTGAATGCCGCAGATTTATTGTGGTTTAGGTGGGAGTATGGCGACGATAGTACATGGACATCTTCCACTCCTATTAAGCCACAAGAAATAAACAAGTTTTTATCGGTAACAGACTCTACCAATAGGTGGGAACTTTTTACGTATAAGTACACCAAAAATGGGGTGTTTAATCCAAGGTTAATTGTTCGTCATAAGAAATTCAATTGTATTGATACTTTTACCTTCTCAACTTCTGGTAATCAATTGCCAGAGAATATTGTATTGCGTTTTGATATTAGGAGCAGAAGAAGCAACAGCAATGATACCTTGGCTGATAGTGTTTGTATGCAGAATAGAAATTTGGCTACAGTTTGTCTTTATAACGAATATACCTTGCAAGGGGTAAATAGTCAGATAAGGTTGATATGGCGTTTTAATGACCCCAAAGCTGATCCTCCAGGTTCAGATATAAAACCAGATGAAACCACTCCTTGTTACCAATACAAAGGTTTGGGACATTATTTCCCAGATTTATTGGTTATTTGTCCGGGCCAACCTATTAAGCAGATTAATTTTTGGTCGAGGATAGACACTGCGCAATTAAACGACTCGCAATATGTGCCAGGACCGAGGGTTAATCCCAATATCAATACCGTTAATGGATATTTCTTTAGAAATACCGATTGTCTTTCTCCTTATAGGTGGATTCATAATACACGCGGTGCAACCAGAAATTCTACTTTTACCGATGTTGTCAATGATTTATTTACGGCAAACGGACATGGCTTAAAAGATGATGATAGAATTGTTTTAACCAGCATTGCCAATGTAATTGGTTTAAGTAATTGCGATGAATACTATGTAAAAGTATTAACGCCCAATACCTTTCAAATTAGTTATGAGCCATCCCCTAATTTTGATGCCATTAATTTAATTCCAGGAGGACCCGGCGGAACAGATCGTTTTGAGAAAATTAACTATGGCAATCCTACAATTGCTAGAGATAGTCTTGTTAGGAATTGGAAGTTCTTTACCGATAATGTGGCTTCTAAGGATATT
>JAWXAZ010000008.1:0-110686 GCA_034439755.1 bacterium | reverse complement strand
CCTAGAAAAATACCCTTATAAAATTGCCCTTAGAAAAATTTCCTTATAAAATTGCCCCTCAAAAAGTAACCCTAGAAAAATACCCTTATAAAATTGCCCCTAGAAAAATACCCTCGTAAAATTACCCTTGTAAAGATACCCTTGTAAAAATAATCCCTTGTAAAATTGCCCCTAGAAAAATACCCTCGTAAAATTACCCTTGTAAAAATACCCTTGTAAAAATAATATCTTGTAAAAATACCCTTGTAAAAATACCCTTGTAAAAATAATCCCTTGTAAAAATACCCTTATAAAATTGCCCCTAGAAAAATACCCTTATAAAATTACCCCTAGAAAAATTTCCTTATAAAATTGCCCCTCAAAAAGTAACCATTTGCAAAATTACCCCTAACAAAATAAGCTTTTGTGAAATAATATATCTTAAAATAAACCTTAACAAAATCAGCCATTAAAAGGTAATTTCAACTGCAGGTAGCTCTTTTCTAATGCGCTCTTTTTCCTTCTCGCCAAGCGGATTTCCAGCTAAGTTAAGCGTTTTTAACTTGCGCAATCTATACAAATACGGCGGCAAGGATCCTAATTGGTTGTTTTCTAAATTTAATTCTTCCAATTTGGTTAAGCCCGCAATCGATTTGGGTAAGTATAAAAGCTGGTTGTTACTTAAATCTAAACTAATAAGCTTTTTCAACTGACTAATTTCCATCGGCAACTCCACAATTTTGTTGTTGCTTAGATTACCATACTGTAAATTTTTAAATTGGTTCAGACCAATAATTGACCCAATTTGATTGTTTGAAATATTGAGTTTTTTTAGGTAATAGCCACTTGGATAATAATTGCCTAAATCACTTAATTGGTTATGACTAAGGTCTAATATTTCTATGTATTTTAATTTGGCAAATGCTTTTGGCAGGGCTTTAATTTCGTTGTTAGAGAGGTCGAGCTCCTTTAAATCTATTAACTTTTTTACACCAGATGGCAATTGATTTATTTTATTGTCGCTCAAATTTAACAACAGCATATTGCTCATTTTAAAAATCCCAGAAGGCACTTTCTCAATTTGCTTTTCATGCAGATCTAATTTGCGCACTTTTGCCTTATCTCTAAATGCCGAATCGTAATCCATATAGGTAGCAAACGACTCCTTGCCATACTTAATTTCATAGATAGGTTTGGGTGTGCAATTGAGCAAACTAATATCAAAACGATTGTCGTGATTGCTTTTAATTTCGCCGGTTGGCAACACATCAACCCTAGGATTCTCAATGTCTGAACTCAAGGTATACAAGCCTCCTTTGGTTACTTTGGCCAGGTAAACTAGGTGCGGATTTATACCTAATTTTGGAATATACCCACACACAATTATACGCACCGGCTTGGTAATTTTTACAGCCAATTCAATGTCTCTTATGCAAGCCAAATTATCTGCAATCAAAACAATTTCTGAGTGATTGGGATAGCGTTTAACCGATTCCAAAATGGCCTCAATGTCATTCTCCTGCCTATCGCCACCAGAGCCATTTAGTCGAACTAAATTAAATAAATTTACAATAGTAGGAATGTCGGAAGCCTCTGCAGAATATATGCCACCCGTTTCTCCAATAACCTTGCTGGCATTAGTTTTATTATCGCCATCATTAAACAAGGTAATATACCTAACGCCCGAAGTTTTATAGTTGATTAAATGCCAATGTAAAACCTGTGCACCATAGCCATACATGCTGCCCGTCCAGTCGTTCACCACCAATGCATTTGCCCATTCTGGATGCCTATCCATGGTACGCCAAACAACACTGTCGAAAACCGGGTTAAATTTTAAAAATTCTGCAACCTGCCTTTTGTATTGATGCATTTCCAATGGCGTTCTTTGATCCAATGGAATCACAGATTCTTTAGGCGCTGGCATAGAAAGTTGCGCTTGCAAAATTTGCTTTTGCACATCTAATGGCTTGGCAATTAAGGCCTGTTTTAAAGAATCGCTTATCAAAGAGCTAGCCTTCATGCCTTCAATGGTGCTTACCATTTCTTGGTATCCACCTTGGATCAATTTTTCGGTCTGATCCAATGGCTTTGCGCCAGAAATGGAATCCTTATTATCGCCTAATGCGCCTTCTTCCGCAGGTGTTCTATACCAAATAACTACTCCATGAAAAAGGGTATTCACCTGCTCATCATTGTCTATATGCGTTTGCAAAATGGTTCGCCAAGATAAATCTACATCGTTTAACGATGGGTCCAAATCAAACAAATGAATAAGTCTATTGCACAATAAAGGATAAATTTCGTTGTAAACACCATCGTGCACAGGATACCTAGAATATACAATATCTACCCTGTATGGGTATACCGTATCTCTTATATTGCTCCATAATTGAGGCGCAATAAAGTTAGAACTCCTTAAGCCATTTTTTAAAAATACTGCATGCTTTCCTTTAGGAACTTTATACTCATAAACCAACTCTTCCTTAAATTTTGCCTTCACAGCAGGCCCATTTTTCTTAGGATTTTTAAGGTCATTGGGGTTAAAGTATTCCTGACCCACAGCCCAAAATCCAAGCAGGAAAAATAGCCCTAATAGCAGTCCGTTTTTATTGTTTTTTTTAATATTTATCAGCTTACGGGGATTCATGAAAATAAAAGCGATAATAAGCTTTGTAAAATTGCTTTTCAAACCTTCTTTTTTATTACCTTGCCAAAGCATCCGAAAAATTGATAAACGAAATATAATTCTACAAGGTATATGTCGAAAAATTTAAGTGAACTTTCTGGTCGTAAAGGGTTGGATAAAAATCTTTTCGAAGAGTTGGGAGTTCTTGCCAGGGAATCTGGAACGCCAAATGCTAAAGACCTCGATTTGTTGGCAGAGGAATTTTTATTTGGCAAAGCCAATGTATTTGGCACCACAAGTTTTTACGATTTTTTACGTCCCCAAAATAAAGGTAAAAAAGTGTTTGTCTGTAACGGCAGCTCATGCTTAACCGCAGGTACGCAAAACAATATTCATGCTGCGCTCCAAAAAGAGTTTGGTTCAGACCAAGTAGGCGAAATGTGTTGTTTGGGAAGGTGTCACGAAAATGGCGCCTTTCATTATAATGGGAGCAACTACTCGGGCCAGGCAATTGCGCATTTAGATGACATAAAAAGGGATGTTTACCCAAAGCAAGAATCATATTATGTAGGCAGTTACGGTCAACAAATATTAACCTCAACACCACAAGATCCCACTGCTTTTTATGCGTTATGGAAACATGCCCTGAACCAAACGCCAGATGCATTATTAGCCGAGTTGAAAGCTTCTGGTTTGCGCGGTAGAGGTGGTGCTGGATTCCCAATTGGGTTTAAGTTAGAGTCGGCAAAAAATACACCCGGTACCGCCAAATTTGTTGTTTGTAATGCAGATGAGGGCGACCCAGGTGCATACAGCGATAGGTATTTATTGGAGCAACAGGTGCACTTGGTATTGCTTGGAATGATGTTGGCGGGTTATGTGATGGGTGCTAGTGCGGGTGTTTTATACATTAGGGCCGAGTATCCAAAGTCAATTGAAAATACGCGCATTGCCATCGAGTTTTTGCGCCAAAAGGGGTATATCGGAAAAGATATATTTGGCTCAGGCTTTAACTTTGATTTTAAAATAATTCCTGGCCTAGGGGCTTATATTTGCGGGGAAGAAACCGCATTGCTTTCTAGCATTGAAGGACAAAGACCAGAGGTGCGTGTAAGGCCGCCTTATCCTACCCAGCAAGGTTTGTTTAACAAGCCAACTGTTGTAAATAATGTGGAAACATTGGCCAATATTCCTTATGTAATTAAAAATGGTGGGGCTGCATTTGCCGCCCTTGGAAAGGGCAAATCGAGTGGAACAAAATTGGTTTCATTGGATGGCTTTTTTAATAGACCCGGAATTTATGAGGTGGAAATGGGAACGCCACTAAAAGTGGTGATTGAAGAATTGGGAATGGGATTTAAATCGCCCATTAAAGCCATGCACATTGGCGGACCATTAGGCGGATTGGTGCCAATGAGCAAGATTGGCGATTTAAGTATCGATTTTGAAACCTTTGCTTCACAGAAATTTTTGTTGGGACATGCCTCGGTGGTTTGTTTGCCAAACGATTATCCCATCATCGATTATATAGAACATTTGTTTCAGTTTACTGCCCACGAAAGTTGTGGAAAGTGCTTTCCATGTAGGTTAGGATCAACCCGAGGCCATGAGTTAATAAAGGGCGCAAAAGGCGATGGGGACAAAATTGATGCTGTCTTATTTGATGATTTAATTACCACCATGGAGATAGGTTCATTATGTGCCTTGGGCGGTGGTTTGCCATTGCCTATAAGAAATGCCTTGCAGTATTTTAAAGAAGAATTAATACCTTATTTTCAAGCATAAAGAAATTTATTTATGAGTCAGATTGCATTTATTGATAACGAAGCACATGAAATTAAGGTGGGCGAAACCATTCTTGCCTTTGTAAAAAGAATAAAAGGCGAGGAGTTGGTTCCAACTTTATGCGATGCGCCTAATCTAGATCCTTATGGCGCTTGCCGCGTGTGTAGCGTGGATGTGGCTTTGGTTCAAGACGGCCCATCAAAAGCCCAAGCCTCTTGTCATACGCCTGTTATGGCAAATTCTTATATTTACCCAAGTTCAGATCGCATACAAAAGTTGCGTAAGAATATTGTTGAATTGGTGCTAACCGATCATCCTTTAGATTGTTTAACCTGTGAGGTAAACAACAATTGCGAGTTGCAAACTGTGGCGGCAAAAGTTGGCGTGCGTGATGTGCGTTATCCTGCCGGTAAAAATCACTTAGACCGCAAAAAAGATTTGAGTCACCCATACATGACAAGCGATATGAGCAAATGCATTAATTGTGCACGTTGTGTGCGTGCATGCGATGAGGTGCAAGGTCAGTTTGTCTTAAGCATGGCCGGTAGGGGCTTTGATAGCCATATTGTAAAGGGCAATGAAACCAGCTTTATGGAATCTGATTGTGTAAGTTGTGGTGCCTGCGCCCAAGCTTGTCCAACCTCTGCCATTAGCGATGTGTTTGAATCTAAATCAATTGCAGTTGACGAGAAAGTTAAAACCATTTGTACTTATTGTGGGGTAGGTTGTCAGTTAGAAGTGGCAAAGGTAAATGGCAAAGTGAAGTCTATTCAGGCGCCATATAACTCGGCCGTAAATCAAGGGCATACCTGCCTAAAAGGAAGATTTGCCTTCTCATTTTATAAGCATCCTGATAGGATCAAAACGCCATTAATTAGAAGAAACGGAACGCTTGAACCTGCCACCTGGGATGAGGCATACGATTTTATTGCCAACAAACTAACCGATATTTTAAAGCAACACGGACCAGATTCTGTTGCAGGCATTTCATCGGCCAGATGCACCAATGAGGAAAATTACCTCATGCAAAAATTTATTAGGGCAGTAATAGGAACCAATAATATCGACTGTTGTGCACGTGTTTGTCACTCGCCCACAGCGCTTGGTATGCAAAGATCTTTTGGTACAGGTGCTGCTACAAACTCTGTTATAGATTTAAAACATACAGATTGCATTATGGTCATAGGTGCAAACCCTACAGATGCACATCCTGTTACTGGCGCTAAGTTAAAACAGTTTGCCATGAAAGGTAAGCCAAGTATTGTGATTGATCCAAGACGCACCGAAATGGCAAGGTATGCTACCTATCATTTGCAATTAAAACCTGGTACCAATGTGGCTTTGTTAAATATGATGCTTTATTATATCATCAGCGAAGGGGTTGCAGATACTCAGTTTATAGAAGCCAGCACAGAAGGTTATCAAGATTTTTGTGAGCAGATATTGAAATTGGATATGGATGAACTATCAGCTATTACTAGTGTTGATAAGCATTTAGTAAAATCTGCTGCCATCGCTTATGCCAAAGCACCCAATGCCATGTCGTTTCATGGTTTAGGTGTAACAGAACATTCTCAAGGTTCGTTTACCGTTATGCTCATCTCTGATTTGGCAATGATTACAGGTAACATTGGCAGGAGAGGGGTTGGTGTGAACCCATTGCGCGGACAAAATAATGTACAAGGAGCAGCAGATATGGGTTGTCAGCCGCATCAAGGTGCAGGTTATATGGATTCTTATGATCCAGAAATTAACAAGCAATATGAAGCATTTTATAAAACTAAAATTCCATTTAGCAAGGGATTAAAAATTCCTGAAATGTTTGAAGCTTCTATAGAAGGAAAGCTCAAGGCAATGTGGTTAATGGGTGAAGACGTGGTTCATACCGATCCAAATACCAATAAGGTAATTGCGGCAATGAAGAATTTGGAATTATTGGTGGTTCAAGAATTATTCATGACCGAAACAGCAAAATATGCAACCGTAATATTACCTGGAGCATCATTCCTAGAAAAAAGCGGCACCTTTACCAATGCTGAAAGAAGAATTCAGAAGGTACAGAAAGTGGTGGAACCATTAGCTGGCACTAAGTCGGATGGACAAATCATTGTTGAAATTATGAATCGCATGGGTTATAAGCAAGCACCATATGATGCAGATACCATGCTGAAAGAAATTTCTCAAATTGTGCCATTCTTTAAAGGCGTTAAATGGGAGGAGCTAGGAGATAATGGCAAGCAATGGCCTGTAAAAGAAGATGGTTCAGACACAGAAATATTGCACATTGATGGAGCCTTTAACAGGGGCAAAGGCAAATTCCATTATTTTGATTGGAAAGAATCTGGCGAGCTTACTAAACACAGCAAAGAGTATCCTTATATTATTACCACAAACAGAGAACTAGAACATTACAATTCTGGCACCATGACTAGAAGGACAAGCAATGTTCATATCCATACAGAAGATGTTTTGTTGATAAATCCTGAAGATGCCCAAAATAATTTAATCCATGAAGGAGATATGGTTTGTGTGGAATCACCTAGAGGAAAAGTAGATATCAAAGCAAGAATTACAGATGAGGTTAGGCCGGGCATATTAAGCACCACATTTCACTTTCCAGAGGTTTTGCTAAACGTTATAACCAGTGACGAACACGACAGCGAAGCACTCTGCCCAGAATACAAAATTGTATCGGTAAACATCCGAAAAAGCAAAGGTAAATTTGCAACTTTGAATTGATAATTATGAGTTATGAGTTTAGGTTTTCTCCCCAACTCATATCTCATAACTCATACTTACTACTTCAAAACCTACCCTTCAATAAAATCACCCATCAAAGAGAATTTTTCAATTCTGGTCTGAACCAATTTATCGGCGTCTATACCAATTAAATTGTTTAACTCTATCGCAAGGTTTTCTTTAAAGGTAATATAGTTTTGCGCGGTATCTGCATGAGCGCCGCCCAGTGGCTCAGGAATAATGCCGTCGATCAATTTATTATTAAGCATATCAGTAGCCGTTAATTTTAACGCCTCCGCTGCTTTTTCTTTATGCTCCCAGCTTCTCCAAAGAATAGAAGAGCAAGATTCTGGCGATATTACAGAATACCATGTATTCTCCATCATTAAAACGCGATCTCCCACACCAATTCCCAATGCACCACCCGATGCGCCTTCGCCAATAATAATACAAACGATAGGCACCTTAAATACGCTCATTTCATATAGGTTCCTAGCAATAGCCTCACCTTGTCCGCGTTCTTCTGCCTCTAGGCCTGGAGATGCACCCGGCGTGTCTATTAAACACACTATAGGCAATTGAAAGCGTTCTGCCATTTTCATCAAACGCAAAGCCTTTCTGTACCCTTCTGGGTTAGGCATGCCAAAGTTTCTAAATTGACGTTGCTTGGTATTGCGACCTTTTTGCTGACCAATAACCATTACACTAGTGCCATTAATAGAGGCAAATCCACCCACCATGGCTTTATCGTCCTTCACGGTTCTATCGCCATGAAGCTCAATAAAATTGTCGAAACAGTTTTCAATATAATCTAGGGTATAAGGTCTGTCTGGGTGGCGACTAATTTGAACGCGTTGCCAACCATTAAGTTTGCTATAAACTTCTTTTTTTGTTTCAAGGATTTTAAGTTTCAACTCTTCCATTTTGGAATGCATATCAACTTTGCCCTTTTCATGAACCTTCATTACTTCTTCTAACTGGTCTTCTAGTTCTTGAATAGGTTTTTCGAAATCAAAATGTGCCATATATAATTATTAACTTTTGCCATTTTTAAGCAATGCAATTTTAAGTATTTAGAACTATTTACAAAATTTTTAAAAAGGTACTTGACAAATAAAAATATATTTCTATATTTGCACTCCCCAAAAGGAAAACGGTGTGGTAGTTCAGCTGGTTAGAATACGTGCCTGTCACGCACGGGGTCGCGGGTTCGAGTCCCGTCCGCACCGCAAAAAAACACATAAGCTTTTGCAAATGTGGTCACTATAAATAACCGATACACTTCATGTGTGTCGGTTATTTTTTTATCCCAAATAAAATGAAAATTTTGTGGCAAAAAATTATTTCATACCTCGCATGAGCTCTCCAGCTTTTTTTACCTTATGCCATGCATAAACATTCATAAGAATTCCAGTAAACGAAACTAAACTGCCTGCTAATATTAATTCGGGGTTATTGCTACCTAAGCCGCCAAATAAAATGCCTGCCCCAAATAAGGTAGTTAAATTAGCCGCCATACCGCCATTGCCCGCAGAAACAAGTAAATTAGATATTTTAAATTGCTTACTCACTTTATGATACGACTGGTTGGGATTCGTTTCAAAAATATTCTTTGAAACATAGCAAACTTGGTCTTTGTTAAACTTTAACATCAAAATCTCATTGGTAATATGCGCGCTGTCTTTCGAATATTTTTGAGATAAAAGTCCCCTTATCAAAACATCCTTTGTTTTATCATTAGTTTCCTTGCTGTAAAGAAAGCGATTAGAGTCTAAATAGATAACGACATCCTTTAATTTTATACCCTCTAAAGTAGCAACCACAAACGTTTGGGCCTTACTAACGCAAAAAATAAACATCAAAATGGCCAATATATATAAACGCATAAATTATTTCTTTTTATAAGTTTCTGGTGATAAAGCAGCAGGATTCCAAAGTTTTAAAAATGCAAAGATTTTTTCTTTACTATAACTTTTTCCTTCTTCTAAATAAACCGAGCTTTCGGTATGCAAATAATTTCCATCGGCATCCAAAACCACAAAAACAGGAAAACCAAATCTTTGCGGAAAGCCATATTTTGCCAGCAAATCCTCGTTTTTATTTTCTTTGCTATAGTTTAAATGATAATATACAAAATTGGTCGAAACCATAGAATCCAATTGCGAATCTGCATGTAAAAAACGGTTAAATTCTAAACACCATTTGCACCAATTCCCGCCAATTTGCAAGATCACATGCTTTCCGCCTTTTTTGGACTGAACCAAAGCCTCTTTTATTTCTTTCTTTGCATCGGCATTGGGATGATATAAGGTGGCAGGTGCATCTTGTCCAAAACAAAAATTTGCTAGTACAATAAATAGGATAAGAAAAGGGAATTTCTTCATTTGGAAATTTGGTAAAAGATTACCAACAAATATACTATTTTAGGTTCCACTGATTTATTATTTTACATACGTTATTCTTTTGCTTAAATTTAATTAGTTCATAGGGCAGTTTTATTTTAGTATAGTAAAGGCAGAAAGGCAAGATGTTTAGTCCAAATATTTTTGAACTATTACATCTCTATATAATACTGCAAACTTGTCTGAAATAGCACTATAACACCAGCCTCAAGCGTTTTTGCCTAGCTCTTATTAAAGATTATTTTGGTCTAAATAATAATTCCAAGGTGTAATAGGCCTACCTTGCAATAAAATTTGACCCAAATAAATACATGTCTTACCAATCAATATTACCTAAATTCAATATTACTCAGTTGAACGAAATGCAGCTATCCATGATAGATGCTTTTAATCAGCAATCAGATATTACCCTCATTTCGCCAACTGGCTCAGGAAAAACCCTAGCTTTCTTTTTGCCATTGGTGGCCAAAATTGAGGCTGCTACCAAGGGCGATATATTGGCCTTAATTATTGTTCCTACACGCGAGCTTGCACTGCAAATTGAACAGGTCTTTAAACAAATGGGCACCCCGCATAAAATTAACTGTTGCTATGGCGGACATTCGGTAAGAATAGAAAAAAACAACTTATCCCAAACCCCTGCTGTGCTGGTAGGAACACCAGGCCGAATTGCCTACCACGTTAGAGAAAATAACATCAATTTAAGTAAAGCGCAATACCTCATTTTAGATGAGTTTGACAAGTCATTAGAAGCAGGTTTTCAAGAGGAAATGGCCTTTATCATTCAGCAAATGAAAAAGGTAAAAAGTAGAATCCTTACCTCGGCAACCGCCATCAAAGAAATACCCAAATTTGTAGGACTAAAAGATCCCATTATGCTCGATTTTACGCAGGGTGTTCAACAGCCTTTAGTTGGCTTAGAGCAGTTCTTTGTGCGTGTGCCGGGCGATGATAAATTGGAAGCTTTGATGCTATTGATTGGCCAATTGCAAGAGAAATCGGCCATCGTTTTTTGTAACCACCGCGATGCCGTTAACCGAATTAGCGACCAACTTCATAAGCATAAAATTATTCATGGCTTTTATCATGGCGGATTAGAACAAATAGACCGTGAAAAAACCTTGATAAAAATGCGCAATGGCACCACGCGATTAATTATTACTACAGACCTTGCCTCTCGCGGATTAGATATCCCCGAAATAGATGTAGTAGTGCATTATCAATTGCCTTTAAAGGAAGATGCCATGATTCACAGAAATGGCAGAACCGCTAGAATGAACGCCAATGGCGAGGTTTATTTCTTACTAGATGCCTCCGATTATTTGCCAGAATATTTAGAAGAAAAACCAAAAGAAATCACCCTCCCTAATGATTTTAAATTGCCTCCAGCGCCCAAATGGAAAACGCTTTTTATCAAAGCTGGTAAGAAGGATAAAATAAATAAAATGGACATTGTGGGCATGCTCCTGCAAAAAGGCAAACTTATCAAAGACGATCTAGGGAAAATTGAGGTGTTAGACCATTCTGCCTATGTTGCCGTGAATGCAGCCAAGCTCAAACAAACACTCATTCTTATTAAGGAAGAGAAACTCAAAGGCCGCAAAATTAGGATGGAAGAGGCGAGCTGATCCAAACGCGTTTTGGTTCAGACCGAAAAAAATAAATCCTAATTACCCGATTTTACTTGGTAGCAAATCATGGAATTTCATTAAATTATTAAGAGATTTGAGGTGCCATGAAACACCACAATCGCTTTAAACTTTTAAATTATAAGGGCTATATATTGGGTATAGTACTCTTGTTTTCGCAATTAAATACAGTCCATTCTTGGGGATTTTACGCACATCAAAAAATAAACAGACTGGCAGTTTTTTGCCTTCCTCCAGAGATGTTTGGTTTTTTTAAATTGCATATTGATTTTATCAGCGAACATGCCGTTGACCCAGATAAAAGGCGGTATTTAGTAGAGGGCGAAGGCGTAAAACACTATATTGATATGGATTATTATGAGCGTGTTTTGCCTTTCGATACCCTGCCTCGTTCTTATCAAAAGGCCATGGAAAAATACAGCAAGGATACCCTTCATACCTACGGAATTGCACCTTGGAATATTCAATGGATGTTGCGCAGTTTAACGCAAGCTTTTGAAGAGAATAACACGCCAAAAATATTAAAATATGCCGCCGAAATTGGTCACTATATTGGCGATGCCCACGTGCCTTTGCATACTACTTCCAATTATAATGGACAGCAAACCAACCAACATGGCATACATGGCTTTTTTGAATCGCGCTTGCCCGAATTATTTGCTGGTGAGTATGATTTTTTTGTGGGCAGCGCCACCTACATTAATCAGCCAATTGATGCCGCATGGATTGCCGTAGAAGGAAGTTATGCGGCCTTAGATTCTGTTTTTCTATTCGAGAAAATCTTGCAACAAAATTTTAAAGAATCGCAGAAATATTCTTTTGAGGCAAAAGGCACTCAATTGCAAAAGGTTTATAGTCCGCTTTTATCGCAGGCTTACCACAAGCAATTAGATGGCATGGTTGAAAGGCGCATGCGAGCAGCAATCCTTTGCGTGGCTTCTTTTTGGTACACTGCCTGGGTAAATGCTGGGCAGCCTAACTTCGAAATAAAGCCAATTAACAAGCCCGATACCACAGAAATCAACAATTTTCCGGCTTATTTACCCGAGAAGATGATTGGTCGGCAAGAAAACTAATGCACTTTTTCTGTAATTTAGGGTAAATTTGTGCATAACTTGTTTTTGCTACTCCATACTTGCCCTTTATTTTTGTTTGCAAGAGGAAGAGGCTTTATTCGCAGTTCCTTTTGGTTCGAACCGAAATTAAATAAATAAAATAATAACGATGAAGTTCATTGTAAATAGCAGTGTGTTGTTGCGCCACCTATCATATATTGATGGGGTTGTGGTTTCTAAACCCATTATTCCAATTTTAAATAATTTCCTTTTTGATATTAAGGATGGTGTTTTAACCATTCATTCTACCGATTTGGAAACAACCATGAACACCAGCATTAAGGTTGATGCCAAAGAGGATGTCTCCATTGCAATTCCATCCAAAACCACCTTAGAGTTGTTAAAAACTTTATCGGATCAGCCATTGGCTTTCTCTATAAACGAGGAAAAAGGTTCGGTAGAAATTAAATACGAAAGTGGTAGGTTTAAATTAACTGCGCAAAAGGGGGATGAGTTTCCTAAAACACCTGAAGTGGAAAGTGTAAATACTTTCGAAATTGGTGCCAAAATTCTTCAAAAGGCCATTAATAAAACCGTTTTTGCTACCAGTAGCGATGAGTTACGTTTAAACCTTACCGGAGTTTATCTTCAATTGTTTAAAAATAACATCACCTTTGTTGCCACCGATGCCAACAGATTGGTTCGTTTTACCCGCAACGACGTAAAACCAGGTACCGAAGAGTCTTTAATTTTACCTAAAAAAGCACTTAATTTATTGAAGTCGTGTTTGCCTAACGACGATACCCAAGTGAAGGTTAACTTTAACAGGCAAAATGCCTATTTTCAAATGGGGGATGTGAACCTAATTTGTAGGTTAATAGACGAAAAATATCCAGATTACCGTGCCGTTATTCCAACCGAAAATCCCAATAAACTTACCATCGATAGAGCCGAGTTTTTAATGGCGGTTAAGCGTGTATCAATTACCTCAAATAAAACTACGCATCAAATTCGCTTAAAAATGACTGGCAGCGAATTAACTATAAGCGCAGAGGACATTGATTTTGAAAATGAATCTCAAGAAAAAATGGCTTGCTCCTACGATGGCGAGGACATGGAAATTGGCTTTAATTCGAAATACTTTTTGGAAATGCTAAGTATCATGGATGCACCGCAAATTGTGTTAGAATTGTCGCAGCCTAATAGGGCAGGGGTAATTGTACCTGCAAACCCAGATACCGACGAAGACATTTTGATGTTAATGATGCCAATGATGTTGAACAACTATTAATACATAACCATAAAATAACAAGGCCGCCTACAGCAATGTGAGCGGCCTTTTTTTATCTTACAACGGGTATTCTGCCCAATTGTAATTTGCCATTTACTTTCCTAATTACTTTCCTGAAATCTTCTGGAAAATACCCAGAGGTTTTAACCCTACGGAAGTAATTCATTGGGTCGCCCCCAACATATATTCCTAAATTGTTTACTTGTGTATTATACGGTTTTGGCAATTGCACAAAGTTCTTATCGTATAAATATAAACCATAATCGGGCTTCCTTGTATACTCAGAAACATCTTCCACAAATGAACCAATAAAATAGTTGGTACTATCAAAACTTACTAGCTCTTTTGGTTGTAATTGGTCATCTACAAACACCCCATTAAAATCGCCTTTATTTACTTGATGGGCCTTGCTGTTCATGAAAAATTCAACCTTGCAAAAATCAAAGTTTGCCCTCAATTCTCTCATGATATTTAAATTGGTTTGAGTTTGTAAATTCCTTACAAAATTGGCATCACTCACTCGTTTTTCCTGAACCAAGGTGTTGATTAATTTCTCGTCTGCCTCCTCCAACATAAACAACATAGTGCCTTGGGCTCGTTTATTTAAATCGTTCACCATGTTGGTTTCGTCAACCACCAATTTATCTCTCAATCTGATGGCACTTAAACGAATGCCAATTTCAACAGCACTGGGCCTGCCTTTAAAAGTGCTCGGCGTAGATTGATTGGTAAAACTATGTACATATTTTAACTCCAAACTCGCCACACTGCCCATGTTTACAGAAACACCAATGATGCCGCTATAGTCAATATCGCCAAGCACATTCAAATTTTGAGTATCCTGACTCACATCTTTATACACCCCAAAATCGATTACACTGGTTTGTGTAAAAGTAAGGTAGGAGGGCCGCACTCCAACAAATAATCGAAGGTCGTCCGACATTTTATCTGGTACGTAATTAAGGTATAAACTCAAATCTACAAAATTGCTTTGAAACCTCTTGTCTGTGGCAAAATCGCGAAATCCCATCCAACTTAATCCCAGCTCGGCAATATAATCTAGCCTATTTAAATACCTATTTGTGTGGTAGGGCGTAATCGGACTTTGAAAATAAGCTCCCAAACTGCCCATGCCTCTGCCCACATAATTTTCATTGGGAATATGAATCGTAGAAAAATTCGCATTCAATATCATCCCAAAATTTGGTTCTAAAAGTTTTTGAGCCTTTAGAAGCACCGGCACCACCAACATAATTAAGATAAAACGAATTTTCATTTTGCTAATTTATAATAAAGTCAATGTTTCTTTTCAATCCGTTGTATTTTGTGCGCTTCACAGGCGAATTTTTAAACAATTTATCAAAAAGCTCCTTGCTTATATCGCGCCAAGTTTCTCTGTCCATCTCTTTCAGCAAAGGGTTTGGTTCGAACCGAGCCTCTTTATTTTTTTTAGCAAATCGATTCCACGGACAAACATTCATACAAACATCACAGCCAAAAATCCAATCATCCAATTTCCCCTTCATTTCATCGGGAATGGCATCTTTTAACTCAATGGTGAAATAGCTTATACACTTGCTCCCATCTACCTTGTGGGGCTCGTAAATTGCCTCGGTAGGACAAGCATCAATGCAGGCCGTACAAGTGCCACAATGGTCGGTAGCGGGCGAATCATATTCTAGTTCCAAGTCGAGAATAAGCTCACTTAAAAAGAAAAAACTTCCCGCTTTTTGGTGAATAATATTGCCATTTTTGCCAAGCCAACCTAAGCCACTTTTAAGCGCCCAAGCCTTCTCTAAAACTGGCGCAGAATCCACAAAAGCCCTGCCGTCTACCTCGCCAATCTCCTCCCTAATAAACACCAGTAAGGCAAAAAGCTTATCCTTAACCACCTCGTGGTAATCGTGCCCGTAAGCATATTGAGAAATTTTTAGCTGGTCTGAACCAAACGGCGATTCGGGGTTGTGGTAATTGTATAATAAACTAATAACAGATTTTGAACCTTCTACCAACAGTGTTGGATCTAGGCGTTTATCGAAATGATTTTCCATATAGGCCATTTTGCCATTGCGGGCTTCTCTTAGCCACTGCTCCAAACGTGGTGCCTCTGCTTCTAAAAATTCAGCTTTTGAAACACCACAAAAAGAAAAGCCAAGGCGAGCTGCCTCAGCTTTAATCTTTTGAGTATATGTAGCCTTAGGGAGCAATTTTATAAAACTACTTCTTCGCCCTTGGCATTCATGAATTTGTAATTAATCAAATGCATGCTTTGGTTAGGCACTACATTTATCCATTGCCTATAAGCTCTCCACCATTTAAATCGAGGCGATTTTAACCAACCGTCTTTCAAAAAGGCCGCAAGAAATGGATGAACCTCAATGCTAAATCCTTTTAAGTTTAAATTCTCAATAAGGTATTTTACGTGACTGTCAATATCATCTACAATGCTCACACTCGATTGAATTTCTCCACTTCCCATGCAAGTTGGACATTTTTCATTGGTTACAACGGCCATTTCTGGCCTCACACGCTGCCTGGTAATTTGGATCAGACCAAAAGGACTCATTGGAAGTATCTTGTGCTTAGCCCTGTCGGTTTTCATCACTTCCTTCAACTTCTCATAAACCAATTTGCGGTTACCTGCCGTCTTTAAATCAATAAGGTCAATCACAATAATTCCGCCTAAATCCCTTAACCTTAACTGACGGGCAATTTCTTCAACGGCCTCCATGTTCACTTTAAGGGCATTTTCTTCCTGATTTACGCCTTTATTGGAAGTGTTTCCGCTATTTACATCAATTACATGTAGGGCTTCTGTATGCTCAATAATAAGGTAAGAGCCACCCATGAAATTTACTTCTTTGCCAAATGCCGTTTTGATTTGCTTTTCTACACCAAATTGCTCAAAAATAGGAAGCTTACCCGTGTAAAGTTTAACGATGTTCTCTAAATCGGGCGACTTAACTTGAAGGTACGACTTTATTTTGTTGTATAAAAAGTTGTCGTTTATCTGAATATTAGTATATGTCTCATTCACCAAATCCCTAACCATGGTAAGGGTTCTGTCGTTTTCGCCTAAAACTTTTTGAGGTGGGGTGGCATCGCGCAATTGCGTGCACAAATCTTCCCATTTCTCCATTAAGTCTTTTAAGTCGCGTTGTAAATCTTCAATTGGCTCACCTTCGGCATTGGTGCGAATAATCACCCCAAAGTTTTCTGGACGAATAACATTAACAGCCTCTTTTAACCTTCTACGCTCGTCTTGTTTTACAATTTTTTTAGAAATGGAAACGCTGTTATCAAACGGCATCATCACCAAAAACCTACCGGCTAATGAAAGCTCAGCAGTTAAACGCGGACCTTTATTGGAAATGGGTTCTTTACTAACCTGAACCAAAACTTGCTGGTTGCGCTTAAGCAATTCAACAATTTTTCCACCTTTACTAATGTCCGATTCTAAGTGTTGTGCTTGAATGCTCGATTCTTTAGGCCTGCTGGCCCTAAGCATCCTACTGAATTTTTGCGTAGATTGAAATTGTGGACCTAAATCGAGGTAATGCAAAAATGCATCCTTCTCGTGGCCAACATCTATAAATGCCGCGTTTAATCCGGGCATAATTTTCCCTACCGTACCAAGGTAAACATCTCCAACTTGATAATTGTTGTCTACCTTCTCATGGTGAAGCTCAATTAGCTTCTTGTCCTTGAGTATGGCTATGTCTACCCCTCCCGAAGGGTTTGAATTGATTATTAATTCGTAATTCACTGGCAATAATATGTTAGGCAATCAGCTTTGGAGCTGTTGCAAATATGTGGGAGGGTAAGGATGAATAACTTAAGGAATGCGCAAACAGAAAAAGAAGTAAGTAACTTAAGCTTACTTCTTTTTCTGGAAAGACTATTTCTTCTTATGTCTGTTTTTACGTAGACGTTTTTTGCGTTTGTGGGTTGCGATTTTATGACGCTTTCTTTTTTTACCGCTTGGCATGTTAATTGGAATTTTTAAGGTTATTAATTGTAATCTCTATATTTTTCTTTGCTTCCTCATCAGGAACTAGTCCTTTAAAGGTCTCAAATGCTTTTATGGCTTCATTTTTCCTGCCTAGCTCACTGTAAGCTTCGCCCAGGTAATAATGAAATTCGGGATTCATGGGTTGTATGCGAACCAAAGTCTCAAATCTAGCCGCAGCTTTATCTATTTGATTGCTGCGCATAGATAACATGCCTAAAGTGTAATTAGCTTCAATGTTATTTGAATCTCTTCGGGTAATGTCCTTTAAGGTTTGAACGCCTTTCATAATGTCGAGCTCGTTTTGTATATAGCAAATTGCTAATGCATTCTTGGCCTCTAAATTATTTTCATTTAAAGCTACTACTTTTTCAAATGCAATAACAGCCTCCTTAGAAGCATAAATTTGCATGGCAGTATCTTCACATGTGGCCGCAAATTCGTAGAACCTGAAACCAGCATTGTACCATGAATTCTCGTCGTTTATTTTTTCTGCAACTTTGTTAAAATAATGTGCACCCACCAATTTAAATCCAAGGGAATCCCAAGCACTAGATAAGGCAGCAATCTCATATATTCTAGCTTCTGGCGAACTTGCAAGTTTTGTCTTCTCTCCCAAATCGTCCCAGGTAGCTGCAGATACAGAATCTTTTAATCCACTCAAGTAATCATTGAAATCGAAACTACGAACTGGCAAATTTGCCGCAGTAGAAGGCGTAGGAAGCACATCAGAGGTGCTTGATTTAAAGTTTAAATAAACCAACAACCCCACCATGCTTAGCAGCACCGCAACAATAATTATTTGGGCTTTGTTAAATTGCATTAAGCTTCTTTTAAGGCTTGCTTAGCTTCAGCTTCTCTTTTAGCTGCTGTTGTTTTTACCACTTCGCTTTTCTTGATTTTCTCAACAAAAGTTTTAGCTGGCTTAAACGAAGGGATATAATGCTCGTCAATTACCATGGCCGTATTTTTAGAAATATTGCGGGCAATTTTCTTAGCTCTTCTTTTAATGATAAATGAACCAAATCCACGGAAATAAACATTTTTTCCTTCGGTCATGTTGTTACGAACCACCTTAAAAAATGATTCTACTACCTCTTGCACTTGATTTTTCTCTACACCTGTTTTAAGTGAAATCTCTTGGATAATTTCTGCTTTAGTCATTGTTAATCTGTATTATATGATTGTTTTTTTTTTGTTTAAAACGAACCTTTCTCATTCGTAAGGGGTTGCAAATGTATGTATTAGAACTGAAAAAAGGTACTTTTTTTTCTAAAATAATTCATTTTTATTGCAAACCTTACATGAATGCTCAAAAACTGCTCTTAAACTGGTACCAAATAAATAAGCGTGATCTACCTTGGAGAAATACCAAAGACCCTTATTTAATATGGCTTTCGGAGGTAATATTACAACAAACACGTGTTGCTCAAGGCATGCCCTATTTCCTAAAATTTGCACAAACTTATCCACGGGTCCAAGATTTAGCCAAAGCAAGCGAGGAGGATGTGCTTAAATTGTGGCAAGGTTTGGGATATTATAGTCGGGCCAGAAATATGCACCACACCGCAAAATACATCGCAGAAAATTTAAATGGGGTATTTCCAAACAACTATTTCGGTTTGATCCAACTCAAAGGAATTGGGTCTTATACTGCGGCAGCCATAGCTAGCTTTGCCTTTAAAGAGGCTGTTGCCGTGCTAGATGGCAATGTTTTTAGGGTGTTATCGCGGTTTTATGCCCAAAATGAACCCATTAATTCAAGCCTTGGCAAAAAACTCTTTTCCAATTTAGCTGCCGATTTCCTAAACCACAAATCGCCCGATATTCATAACCAAGCTTTAATGGAACTGGGTTCACTTGTCTGCACTCCCTCAAAACCAAATTGTGTCGATTGTCCAATAAGCGCTTCTTGTTTGGCTTTTCTGATTTCCAATCCCGAAAATTTTCCAAGTAAAATTAAAAAGAAAGCACCTACCACGCGATATTTCAATTATTTTCTTTTAAAGGTCAACAAACAATTTGCTTTTGTTAAGCGTCCTTCTGGTGATATTTGGCAAAACTTATACGAACTGCCGTTATATGAAACCGAAAATCCGCTCAATTTAGCCAAATTACCTGTTTCTTTATTAACTGAGCCTTGGTTCAGACCGAAACACAAACCAAAATTAATGTACAACTTAAAGCATATTTTAACGCACCAAAGAATTGAGGCCAGTTTTTTTGAAATTGATTTGAACTCAAAGGAAATGCCTCTGGTTGAGGCGCAATGGTTCGATAAAAGCTCGTACAAATCTTTGCCTATTTCTAGGCTCACCGAGAAATTTTTTGATTTACTTTATTCGAGTGAGGGCGATGTGCCGCTTTAGAATTAGATTTGTGGAATGAGTCTCAATAAAGTAATGCTAATTGGTAATTTAGGTCAGGATCCAAGCGTGCGATACCTTGAAAATAATAGGGTGGTGGCGCATTTTACCATGGCTACGCATGAGCAATTTTCCGACAAAAATGGCGAGAGAAGGGTGGAAACCGAATGGCATTTTATTGAAGCTTGGGATTCTTTGGCAAAAATGGTGGATCAGTTGAAGTTGAAAGGCTTGCTAATAAAAGGAACGCAGGTGTTTGTGGAGGGAAAAATACGGACCGAAATTTATAGGGATAAATTGGGCGTGGAGCAAAAGCGAAAAGCAATTAAGGTAAACCAGATTCAATTGTTGGGAGCAACAAAACCTGCTGATGACAAGGGTATTACGGGGTAAAGTGCGCATTAAAAATGTGGATAAGTGGACAAATTCAACATGCGTTTTTTCTATTTGTTACTGATAATGTATATCTTCGTTGCAAATCAAGTTTAAATTTATATGGACGAACCTCCTCCCGGTAGCATATTTTTGCATATTTTCAACGCTTCTCTCAGCACCTCCGATTCGGTCGGTATCTTTTTTTATATTTTCATTATTTTAATTCTTATTGTTTTATCTGCTGCCTATTCTGGGTCAGAAAACGCCCTGTTTTCCCTCTCTAAAGCGCAATTGCAAGAATTAATTGAAGTCTCTGGTTCTAGGGCAACGGCAATCAATTTTTTATTGCGTTACCCCAAGCGTTTATTGGCAACCATCCTAATAGCCAATACTTTTGTAAACATCGCCATTGTATTGGTGTCTACCATTTTGTTTGCAGCAATATTCAACTTCGCAGCCTTTCCATTGATTGGTTTTTTGGTGGAAGTGGTATTGGTTACTTTTATGTTGGTTTTGTTTGGTGAGGTTATTCCTAAAGTTTACTCTTTTCAAAACAATGTGAAGATCTCTAGGTTGCTGGCTGTGCCTATATTTTATACCTACAAAATATTTCAGCCTTTGGTTTATGTGTTGGAACAAAGTACCACCATCATTGATAAGCGCATTATAAAAAGGGGACATATTCTATCGGTGGATGAGTTAACTCATGCCATCGAAATTACTTCCGAAAAGGATGCGCCTAAACAAGAAAAAAGCATCTTAAAAGGAGTGGTCAACTTTGGAAATACCAATGTGAAGCAAATTATGCGTCAGAGGCCAGATGTAGTAGGGGTTGACCTTGCCATCAATTTTAAAAACTTGATGCTGCAAATTGTGGATTCTGGATATAGCAGGGTGCCGGTTTTTGAAGATAACTTGGATCAGGTTAAAGGTATTTTATTTACTAAAGATCTATTACCTTTCTTAAATTATGACGATAATTTTAAATGGCAATCCCTTTTACGTCCCGCGTTTTTTGTGCCAGAGAGCAAGAAAATCGACGACTTATTAAAGGAGTTTCAGACCAAAAGGATGCACTTAGCCGTTGTGGTAGATGAGTTTGGTGGCACAAGCGGATTGGTGAGCATGGAGGATATTGTGGAGGAGATTTTTGGCGAAATTCAAGATGAATTTGATGAGGATGAACACGTTTATACCAGAATTAACGACAATACTTTTGTCTTTGAGGGTAAAATGCTCATCAACGATATGTGCAAATACATGGAGGTAGATGCAACAGATTTTGATGAAATTAGAAATGACGCAGATACCATCGGTGGCATGTTGCTTGAACTTAACTCGCACTTGCCTAAAATGGGACAAGAATTCATGTACAAACGGTATCGGTTTAAAATTGAATCGGTTGATACCCGCAAAATAAAACGTGTAAAAGTAAGCTACGAGCCAAAGAACAATGAAGTCTATTAGTTTAATATTAATCCTATTCATCTTTATTTCTTGTGGCGATTCAGAGCAAACCACGCCTCGCCCTAGGGGATTTCAACGAATCGATTTCCCTCAAAAATCGTATTCACGCTTTAATTTAAGTGCGTGTAAATACAGCTTTGAAATACCCAATTATGCCGAGGTAAAACCAGATCCCTATCCAAATTCTGAAGAGTGCTGGTACAATGTTTATTATAAACCTTTTGGCGCTACCTTGCATTTAAGTTATAGAAACATTAAGGATAGAAACGACCTTTTTAAGTTGTTAAACGATTCGCGCGAATTGGTTTTTAAGCATGTGATGCGTGCAGATCAAATCGTAGAAAATTACATCAATACCAATAATTTTCAAGGCATATTTTATGAATTAGATGGCAGCACTGCCACCAATGCGCAGTTTTATGTGACAGATAGTACCAGCCATTTTTTACGCGGCTCTCTTTACTTTAATGGCAAAACTAACCAGGATTCTTTAGCACCCGTATTAAAGTTTATAAAATTAGATATGCTAAAGCTAATTGAAACACTACAATGGGAAAAATAATTTAGCGCAGCAAGGTAAAGTTTATAAAATTAGATATGCTAAAGCTAATTGAAACCCTACAATGGGAAAAATAATTTAGCGCAGCAAGGTAAAGTTGCCCTTTTTAATGTTTTGAGATTCGTCCCAGCCAGTGTAATTCACTATATAAAAATACACATCGCTTTTAATTTCATTGCCTTTAAACGTACCGTCGAACCCTTGCTTTTTATCGTGGGTTTCAAAAATCCGCTCGCCCCATCGGTTATAAATTTGCAAATGAAAATCTCTAACAAATACGGGCATAGTGAGGAATTGATCATTTAATCCATCCCCGTTTTTTGTAAACGCATTTGGACAATATAACAAGGGTAATTGAATCAAATCAATGGTATTAGATTTACTTGTTTGATTGTTGCCAAATATGTTTTCATAAGCAACTACGGTATATTGATATAATCCATTATCGTAATTCAAATTATCATCTTGTGCCAACAAGGGCTTGTCTGTCTTTGTATAAAACAAAGCATCTTCATAGATTTTATGCTCAGTTTTTAGCAATTCATACCGGTTGGTTCCAAGTTCCCAATAATCGTATGGCAACCAGTTTACCTTGTTAATAAATGGCAATGACTGACCTTTTAACAGAATGGTACAAGCATCTTTGTTATTTGCACTAGGGCTGCCACACAAATCTACATTCACCAATTTATAACAATAACTTTGCTCGTCAACCAAAACATCAACATCATTAAAAACAGTATCTGTTAACAATCTTTTTTCGCTTAACATTTCATAGCTGCTGCCAAATCTGCCCGTTTTTCGCCAAACCTCATATCGCCAAAAACTATCTGGCTTTGCCGCTTCCCAAACTAATTGAACAGATTTATCGTTCACCACTGTAGCAGTATAAATCCCTAAATTTGGCGCATAACTCACATTGCCTCTAATACAAGAAGGTAAACTGGTATCACCAAAATATTTGCAAAAGTCGCTAGTGGTTAATGAATAACACACCTTATTGCTTGAGTTAAACAAGTACTTGTCTACAAAAAAACTGCTGCTTAAATCGCTAATTTTGGCTATATTATTTGCAACACCATTTTCCCATCTTATTAAATACAAAAATTCGGTTAAGGGCTTTTTTGTCCATGCGCCCCATTCCACCAAAATAGAATCTGGACTTAATTTTTTGGGACAAAATGCAGTCGATGCCGCTGCTTGTTCTTGCGGAATTACAGTGAATTTTACATGCTTGTAACCAATTCTAAAATTAGGGCATGTATTGTCTCTTACTTGTATCACAAATTCTTGGGTGTCTGAACCAATATCTTTACAGGTTGGAATCCATCTTAAACTTGAAAATCCAAGTCCAACCCCATCCTTTGTGCTGATACTGGCATCGGGATTTCCAACAAATTCTCCACTTACCTTCATGAAAACTGAGTCTAATGGGTCTTTCGCATTGATAAAATAGCTGGCAAAAAAAGTATCGTATGCGTGCAATTCTACATACAAATCTTCTAGTCCTATAAAACTACTAGCACCTAAACTGTCTCCTTTAAACAAGCTACATATTACTCTAGAGGAATCTCCTTGCAAACGACAACTATTTAGGCTTATAAATTGATAACAATAATTTGAATCTAAATTAAAAGGGGCATTTGTGTCGGTATAAATACTGGTGCTAAAGTTCGAAACCGAATCAAATAACTTCATCTTCCCTTGCTCTATTTTTCTGAAAATCTGATAATTTAAAAAATCAGAATTTGGAGTAATATTGAGCCATTTTAATTCTAAAGTTTGGTCACCTAATACCTTAATACAATTGGGATAGGGCGGTTCAATTGGATCAGACCGGAGAACAATTTTTATTTTGCCTCTAATCTCATTGGGTATAGGGCAGGCAGCATCATTTACGGTTAAATCTACTACAAAAGTGTCTTGTCCAAAATCGGAACAGAGGGTATTCCAATCCAAAACAGCCGTGATAATTCCAGGGTTGTCTCCGGTGATGGTAATTTTGGCTGGATTAACCGCTCGAGTTAGGATTTCGGAATCAAAAGTTACCGTTAAATTATCGCCACCAGCATCGGTTATGTTAAAAATGTAATTTAAATTTTTGCCCGCAAAAACAATTAAAACAGTGTCTTTAAAAACTGGCGGACTAATATAAGTGCGCATGTCGAATTTAAATAAACCTAGGTTACAGCCACCAATATTGGTGTCGAATGCACGCTTTCCTGGATTTAAGCGAGAATAAGCTGTAGGCGTAGTAGGGAAGTCACTTAATCCCCCGCATCCTGCACACACCGCCTGATAAACCACGCCCGACTTATCAAAATGACTGGTACCCCCATCAACATGTTCCTGACTTTGTCCGCCTCCATAAAAACTAGCATAAAGCAAATTTCCGAAATCTGGAGCCATTACCATCAAATAAAAATCTGATCCATCGGTAGATTTTTGAAAGGCATCTGCCGTTGTTACCATGCCAAAAACATTGTCCATTCCATTGTGGTACGAACTATTTGTGCCACCTCCCCAACCACTTACGTATATTCTACCGCAAACATCTACCAAGAAAGCAGAAGGCGATAGAGAAGGCATCGTACCTGCTTTTCCAAAGGTAGTAGAAAGCATTCTTGTGTTTAGGCTATTGTTGAATTTCTGAACAAATTGTTTTCCATTAGGCACGCCATAAACTCCAGTGCTCATAGGCATAGATCCTGTAGTTTGACCCATGGCAAAGACATTGTTTTGGTTGTCGGTTTGCACAAAAAATACTTGATCATAATTGCCAGTACCTGTATATATTACTTTTTGCTTTACACCATTGCTGCCATATTTTCCAATAAATCCGTCTACGCCACCACTATAAGGAAACGAGCTGGTTCCAAATTGTAGGGTGCTGCTAGTTGTTCCTCCTCCAACTAAAATCTCGTTAAGGTTATTTATACAAACTGAATTAGCGGTTTCATCTCCATTACCGCCTATAAAAGTGCTAAACAAAATTGAACTCAAAGTGCCGTTCATCTTAATTAAATAACCATCTTGTAACCCGCCTCCAAAAATAGATTGCGAAGCATTTACCAAGGGAATTCCTTGCGTATGCATAGATTTTGTACAAGTAGAAACCACCACATTTCCCAACATATCCAATATTATTTCTCCCCTAAACCAATCGGCATAATTATAAGGCAATTGATGGCTTTGCGTTACAAAACCCATGTGTGCATCCCCATTAATACCATCTTCGTCTGATCCACCAATAAAGGTAGAAGCAAGGAGGTTATTCCCCGCATTATTTAACCTTATTATAAAGATGTCTGAGTTTCCATTGTGCGTTTTATCGTAAGCAGAATTAGTTACCGGGAAGTTGGCAGAATTTGTGGTGCCAAATATAAAAATGTCGTTGGAGGTATTACTTGAATCGGCGGCAACCGTTACACTATGAGGTTGCTCGTTGTCTGAACCCCCTAAAAAAGTGCCAAACAAAAGACTTGTACCAGAGGGATTAAATTTTGCAATGAATACATCGCGCGCATACTCTCCATTAAATCCGCTTCCCCCATTAAAAGTAACATCATAAGCTCCAGTCGTAAATGGAAAATTTGCCGCATAAACAGTGCCCGCACCATAAGCATTTCCATATTTATCATAGCTTGCAGCAAATCCAAAATTATCTGCGGCACTTCCCATATAAGTCCCAAATACAACAGCAGGATCCATCACAATTGGGAGCTTTGAATCGTATTTTGATGGCCTCAATTGGACTGTGTTGCCCTTTAAAATAAATTGAGTAGGAATAACTTCTTGCTCATTTTCTCTATCTTGATAACTCAACGGATTTTCCTCAATAATTTCACCTAAAGTGGTTACGATGTGCAAGGAGTTTTTCTTGATAAAAATTTTATCAGCGCCTTCATAAACCAATTTAATATTATTGGGATTGGCACCTGCTTGCAATACAAAGTTTATTTTTACACCATCGGCCTGAGCCAAAATTTCCATGTCGGTGCCTGGATAAATCTCGCTAAGAGTGATTTTTTTATAAGCATACACATTGCTTGCCCAAGTAGAAGGATCGCCAATAAAGAAGTTATAATACTCCAAGCTTTTCAAGTCTTTTAAAACCTTGGGATTTGGATTTGCTCCTTTAAAATGAACCTTCACTGAATGAAACCTAACCTTATCAACCTGCTCGCCATGTTGTTTGCGGTGTGTTGCTTCTTTGTCTACAAACAAATAAGTAAGGGTGTTGTTTTCAATAAACAAGTTGCCAATAGGAATATCTGCTTTAAACAAAATATTCTTTTCCCATTGACCTAAATTCTCCGTAAATTGTATGGCTGATTTAGGAAAAGAATTCGCATGAGAATCTTTCATTCCAAACAACAGAGCATAAAGCAACAGTATTTGTGCTTGCAATAAAAAATGATATGTTGGCTTACTTTTCAAAAATCAGGTAAATATACATAAATGAAAGACAAAAATAAACCCCTTTTAGTTGTTTTAAGCGGCGCAGGTATAAGTGCCGAAAGTGGATTGGCTACTTTTAGAGACAGCGGCGGATTGTGGGAAGGTTATAAAATTGAAGAAGTAGCCACGCCAGAGGCTTGGAATACCGATCCAGCAAGGGTTTTGGAGTTTTATAACCAAAGGCGAATTTCCTCACAAAATGCATTGCCTAATTTAGCCCATCAAATTTTAGCCGAATTAGAACAAGATTTTAATGTTGAAATTATTACACAAAACGTGGATGATTTGCACGAACGTGCCGGAAGTTCAAGTGTACTCCATCTTCATGGTGAGATTAATAAAAGTAGGAGCACCCTTAACCCAAATCTTGTTTACAACATCAACCGCCCACACTTAATTATAGGCGATATGTGTGAATTAGGAAGTCAATTAAGGCCGCATATTGTTTGGTTTGGCGAGTCGGTTCCTCTCATAGAAAACGCGGCATCCATTGTGGCAAAAGCAGCTATTTTTTTGGTCATTGGCACCTCCCTTCAAGTCTATCCTGCCGCGGGTTTGCTAAACAATTTTAATTCAAAAAATCCTATGTACTTGATTGACCCAAAGCCCATGGTAAAATTTAATAACAATAGGCTTGAAGTTATTGAGAAATCTGCCGTAGAAGGTGTGAAAGAACTAAAGTTGCGCTTGTTGAAACATCTTTGATAATAAGTTTAGAGATTTAGTCGTTTTTTTGTTTTTTTGCACGGTCTGAACCAATACAAATATGGAAAGAAAAATTGATTTGAAAATTGCGCTTGTACAACAAGAAATTGCCTGGGAAAACCTGCCAGCAAATCTTGAGTATTATGCGCAAATAATTCATCAAATACCAACACAAACAGACATCATTGTATTGCCAGAAATGTTTAGCACAGGGTTTAGCATGAAGCCAGAAAAGTTTGAGGAAGAATCTCTTCAAACTGCTATGGAATATATGAAAAGTTGGAGTGCGTCATGTGGCACTGTTGTTTGCGGGAGTGTGATGGTCAAAGAAAATAATCAATACTTCAATCGCTTTTGTTGGTTCGAACCGAATGGAAATTCTGCTTTCTATAATAAGGCGCATTTGTTTAGAATGGGAGAGGAGCAATTGCATTATTCGAAAGGCAAGGATCAAGTAATTATTAACTATAAAGGGTGGAAAATTGCTCCTTTTATTTGTTACGATTTACGTTTTCCAGTTTGGATAAGGCGAACCAAAAAGTACGATTATGATTTGTTGATTTTTGTGGCAAATTGGCCAGAAAGAAGGTCCGAGCATTGGAAGGTGCTTACCCTTGCTAGGGCCATTGAAAATCAATCGTACTTAGTGGCTGTTAATAGAATTGGTTTTGATGGGAATGGGGTAAACCACAGTGGCAATTCTAGAGCAATTAATCCTTTGGGCCAAATAATATTGGATGCAAAGGATGCTGTTAGTGTAAATATTGTTAATATAAATTACGATGAATTAATGCAATATCGAGAAAGTTTTCCCGTTGGCCTCGATACAGATAACTTTGAAATAGTGCAGTAATGCAACGATTCTACCCAATAAATAGTCAATTAATAATTACATTCAATATAATGATCAAGAAAATAAGTTTATTCATACTGATTTTAGCCAATTTTCAAATTGCAGCTTTGGCTCAGTCTAAAAAGAAAAATACTCCCGCAAAGACCCCAGCAATCAAAGTGGAGGATAAAAACAATGTTATTTCACAGGGACTTGGGATTTTACAGTTCATATATACCAATTATAATTTTGGCAATATCAATGAAAAGGGGGGCTTAGTTTACCACGATTTTAAGTTCATAAATGTGGGTAAAGAGCCAATAAGAATAACCGATGTTACCACCACTTGTGGTTGTACGCAATCTAATTGGACCAGAAAATATGTAAACCCAGGCGATACCGGAACGGTAAGGGCTACCTTTGATCCAAATGGTCGTCAGGGGAAACTAGATAAATCTTTAACCGTGTTTTCTGATGGTTCGCCAAACAGTCAATTTATTACCATTAAGGGGCATGTTTATGCGTCTAAATTCAATTTTTCTGATACCTATAAATATCAATATGGAAATTTGGCCATTAAAACCAATTCATTAAGCTTCCCAGCTGTAAAGAATACTTCCTACGATTCGGTGGACATTGGCTTTTTTAATTTGAGCAACAAAAAGATTTTTATTTATAAAGTGGATGCGCCCAATAATGTTATGATTACACAACCTTACGACAATATTCCTCCTAATACCGACATGAAAATAAAGGTTAGATATTACCCAAGACAACCTTTAGAATATGGACCTACGAAGCAAGAAATAAAAATTTATACCAACGACGATTCTTTGCCCACTAAGATCTTTTATATCAATGCTAATATTGTAGAAGATTTTAATGTCATGGATAAAAATCAGTTGAAAAAGTCGCCAAAAATGGTGTTGAATTCAAGTGAAATTGATTTAGGTAATGTTCCATTATTTAATACGCCAACAGCCAAATTCACCATCACCAATAAAGGCAAAACAGATTTGATTATTAGGCGTGTAATTCGTTCGTGCAATTGTTTAAATCCATCGTTTACACAAATGGTCGTTCCAAAGGGAAAAACTGTGGAGCTAAATGTGTTGTATACCTTAACCAATATGGCGGGACCAGACACCAAAACGCTTAAGTTAATTACCAACGATCCGCATAATTCTGAACTTACCCTCACTGTTAAAATTAATGTGACTGAATAAAGTCGTTTTATCTAATTTTTTGGCGTAATTATTGATAATTATTTTCACATAAATCAGGACTAATAATGAGAAAAATTTCAACTATTTTAATTGGTTTTGCCGGAGGAATTGCAGGCGCTTTCGTCCTGAACCAATTTGCTCAAAAAACAGTTTTTTTTGAAACAGTTCAAAACAATTCAACAAGCATTTCTTCGGTAGATTACAAAGGTTCATCTTTGGCATCTGCAGATTTTGTGAAGGCTTCTCAAGCCTCCACTCAAAGTGTGGTTTTTATAAAAACACTCACCAATCAAAGAGCCTACCAAGATCCATTTTTTGACTTTTGGAACGGCATGGATTTTTTTGGTAGGCGCGGACCAGTCGCTAGCTCTGGGTCGGGAGTTATTATGACAGCAGACGGTTATATTGTCACCAATTTTCATGTGGTTAAAAATGCCGATCAAATTGAAGTGATCATGAATAACAACAAGCAGTCTTATCAAGCTAAAGTAATTGGTATTGACCCTTCAACCGACTTGGCCTTGTTAAAAATAAATGCAAGTAACTTACCTCATATAGTTCTTGGCAATTCAGATCAAGTTCAGGTAGGTGAATGGGTCTTGGCCGTTGGAAATCCTTTTAACCTTACCTCAACTGTTACTGCAGGAATTGTGAGTGCAAAAGGAAGAAATATCAATATTGTAAACAACCAATTTCCCATCGAAAGTTTTATTCAAACAGATGCCGCCATTAACCCGGGAAACAGCGGGGGAGCTCTGGTTGATTTAGACGGCAAGCTCATTGGTATAAATACTGCCATTGCAAGCAATACCGGATCTTACAATGGATATGGGTTCGCAATTCCCGTAAATATTGTGGCTAAAATTGTAAAAGATTTGGTTGAATTTAAAGAAGTTCAAAGGGGCTTTGCGGGTATAGACATTAAGGATGTTGATGCGGCCACCGCGCAGCGATTAAAGTTAAATGATAACCATGGCGTTTTGGTTGATTTTGTTCTTGCCGAGGGTCCTGGCGAACAAGCGGGCATTAGATCTGGCGATTTAATTTTAAAATTAAACGACAAGGATATTGATAGCAAAGCAAACTTCGATGAGCAAATTGCCTATCACCGTCCTGAAGACAAAATCAAAGTATTATACAGTAGAAATGGCAAGCAGGAAACTGCCATTGTTACTTTATTAAATCAAGAGAGAACAACTGCTATCATGAAAAAGGGAACTTTTGGTTCAGACATACTTGGAGCCGATTTTCAACCCATTTCTAAGATAGAAAAGGATAAGTTGGGAATTAAAACAGGTTACAGGATTAGCAATATCAGGCAAGGTAGAATTGTTCAAATGGGCATTCAGGAAGGGTTTGTAATTACAGCCATTAATAAAAAAGAATACGACAATGTAAATGATTTAATTAAAGCATTGGAGACTTCAAGAGGCCAAACTTCTATTGAAGGAATTTTTGCAAATGGTGGTCGGGGAGTATTCTCATTTTATATTTATTAAGTCATTTTAACAACCAAGAGAATTGTCATAGGAATAAACAATCCTTATTGATAATTTGCACCCTCAAAACCACCAATTTAAGATGATTAGATTTGATTATTTAGAAGAAAATAAAGATAGATTTCGCAAACTATTTCTTGAGGCTCAACCTTTTCCTCATATAGGAATTGATGGTTTGTGTGATGAGGAAAAACTCACAGAACTTTATAACCAAATTCCTGATATTGAAACCCCTAGCGCCGATTATGTGTTTGCAAAAAACAAGTTTGAAAAAAGCAAATACTATGAAATGGGTGGACTTTTTTATGAATTGCATGAGGATTTGATTAGTCCCCGTTTTGGTGAATTAATGAGTTATATCACTAATGAAAATGTATTTATAGATCCTACTTTTTATGGTGGCGGCATACACCAAGGTAAGAAGGGGAGCTTTTTAGATATGCATGCAGATTTTAATTATCATCCTTTACACAATACCTGGTACCGCAATTTAAATCTGTTGTTATACATTAACAAGGATTGGAAAAAAGAGCACCGTGGCGAGCTTCGGCTGGAAGATGGCAGAACTGGAGATAAAACAGAAGTGGATGTGCCTTTTAACAGGTTAGCCATTATGCATTGTAGGGGTTATACTTTACATGGGTACGATCCAATTAATTTCCCAGAAGGTAAGTATAGAACCTCAATTGCAGCATACGCTTATACCATGCATGAAAATCAGCAAGAATCGAGTAGAACCACTGTTTGGCATGTAAAAAAGGAAAATCCTTTAAAGTTTATGCTATCTAAAATATGGGTTCCAGCAGTTAAATTAAAGAGCCTTTTTAGCAAAAGTAAAACTGCCGATCATTAGAATTTGATTTTTATTTTTATGTAAATTTGATAGGACAATAGCTGAACAAATGATCCGTTAGCTTGTTAACTTAATTAAATAACACGTATTTTTGGAAATGACCTTTAGAAGCCTATTTGTTTTCTTTCTTTTTTGCTTTACTTTTTCTTTAAATGCAAGGGCGCAATCCTTCAATGTAAGTGGCTATATTAAAGATAGCACAACTGGAGAAACTTTAATTGGCGCAAGTATCAGAAATAAGCAAGGTACTTCGGGAACCGTTACAAATGCCTATGGGTTCTTTTCTATCAACGTATCGAGCTTTAACTACATTTTTATTTGCTCTTATGTTGGGTATAAATCTAAAGTCATTCAATTTAAAAAGGAAAACGGACTAAATTTTCAAATTGAACTTGTTCCTCAAACTAATATTGGCAGGGAGGTAGTGATTTCGGGCGAGCGTTTAGACAAAAACGTAAGGAGCACCGAAATGAGTAGGATTGAGATTAGTGGAGAAAAACTTAAATCGCTCCCCGTTATTTTTGGTGAGCCAGATGTGCTCAAAGCAATTACTTTGCTACCAGGAATAAAAAGTGGTGGAGAAGCGAGCACAGGGTTTTATGTTAGAGGTGGCGGACCAGATCAAAACCTAATTTTAATGGATGAGGCAGTTGTTTATAATCCATCTCATTTGTTTGGTTTTTTGTCGGTATTCAACTCCGATGCGGTAAAAGGAATTGATATTATTAAGGGCGGTATGCCTGCCAATTATGGAGGTAGATTGTCATCCATCCTCAACGTGAGCATGAGGGATGGGAATAACCAGAATTATAAGTATAGCGGAGGAGTGGGACTAATTTCTACCCGACTCTCTGCCGAAGGTCCCATCGAAAAAGGCAAAAGTAGTTTTTTGGTTTCAGCCAGAAGAACCTATATTGATTTATTGGCAAAACCATTTTTACCACAAGACATAAAGGGGAATAGCTATTATTTCTATGACATGAATTTAAAAATGAGTTTTATCTTGGGGCAGAAAGATAGAATTTTCATTTCTGGCTACTTTGGCAGGGATATTTTGGATTATAAAAGCCAGTTTAATTCGAGTGTAAATTTCAATTTTGGATGGGGAAATAGCACTGCTACGGCAAGATGGAATCACGTGTTTAATTCAAAGTTGTTTTGCAATACCAGTGTCATCTTCAATAGATACGAATTGTTTAATGACTTTAATTTTGGTGCTGGTGGATTTAAAGTAAGAAGTAATTTGTTAGACTGGAATTTAAAAAGTGATTTTACTTGGTTTCCATACGAAAACCACCAAGTGAAGTTTGGCTTTAATTATACTTTTCATACCTTTCAACCAGGCATTCTTACAGGTAATATCGGCAGTACCCAAATCGACCAAGCCATTCAAAAACAATATGCCCATGAATATGCTGCCTATATTTTAGATGAGTGGAATATTAATCAAAGGTGGACCGTAAATTATGGATTAAGGGCAGTGGCTTTTCAACTCGTTGGCCCATATTCTCAAGCAGAATTCGACGAGGCAACTCAACTGCCTACCCAATATACAATATCCTACAAAACAGGTGAAACCATTGCCTTTTATCCAAGATTGGAGCCTCGTTTTAGCTTTACTTATCTTGTAAATGAGGAGTCGAGCATAAAGACATCCTATACGCAAACCTATCAGTTTTTACACCTTGCAACAACCTCTGGAGCGCAATTTCCGGTCGACTTATGGGTACCTAGTAGTAAATTGGTTAAACCCCAAATGGCCCGGCAATATGCCTTGGGGTATTTTAGGAATTTTAGACAAAATGCGTATGAATCTTCCGCCGAGATTTATTACAAACCTATGAAAAACCAAATTGAATTTAAGCCAGGCGCTTCTCTTTTTTTTAATCAGAATTTAGAATACGAAATGATTTTTGGTGAGGGAAAAAGTTATGGGCTTGAACTTTTTTTAAGAAAAAAAACGGGTAGGTTAAATGGATGGGTAGGCTATACTTGGAGTAAAACAACCCGCCAATTTGATGAATTGAACAATGGAAAAGCATACTTTTATAGGTACGATAGAACACATGATATTTCTGTTTTATTGAGTTATGAAATAACGAAGAAATGGTCGGGAAGCTTTGTGTTTGTTTATGGTACCGGCAATGCCACAACCTTGCCAGACTCTCGATATGCATATAGATATGGCATTGATCCAATAAGCGGCGAACCCAAATTTGTTTTTGTAGACAAATATGGTGCGGTTAATTCTTTTAGACTTCCTGCATATCACCGGGCCGATGTTTCATTTACATACATAGCCAAGCAATCAAAAAAATTTGAGAGCAGTTGGAACTTTAGCGTTTATAATATTTATAACAGGGCTAATCCTTATTTTATCTATTTCCTCCCAGATATAGAAAGCCAAACAGTTAAAGCTTTTATGGTTTATTTATTCCCAATTCTCCCTTCGGTGCAATGGAATTTTAAATTTTAACAAATGAATAAAATTAAAAAGTATAATTGGACTTTGTTGGCTATAGCCTTATCAATCTTAACTTCATGCGAAAAGGAAATAAAGATAGACCTCCCTGCTTCAAAAATTGAACTGGTAGTGGAAGCATCCATCAACCAATTATCGCCAACACTTAATTATGTTGTCTTATCAAATACCTTGGATTATTTTAATCCGAGCCTAGACCTTGCAGCTGTTAGCGGTGCAAAAGTTTATATTACCCAAGGCAATGTTATAGGAAAAGATACCCTGTTTGAACCAAACAACAGAATACGATTTTATGATATAGCAAATGCAGTGTATCCAGGCATCTATGTCAATCCCTTGTTTACTGGCGTTGTAGATAAAGCTTACCTATTAGAAATAGAGCTTGTAGATGGAAGAAAAGTTACTGGCAAAACCTACATCCCAAAACCTGTAACTATAGACAGCACACATTATTGGCTTAAACCAAATCAAAAGGACACAAATGCCTATTTCTACTTCGACTGGTTCGATGGTCCCGAACAAAATAATTATAGAATTGTGCTTAAAAAAGGATTCCTGCCACTACTAACAGGGTGGGGATATGGCGATCGATTTTATACTTTTGACGATGCACAAATAAACAACCAAACGCGGCCTTTTATCATGTTAAATCCTTTTAAATATGGCGATACCGTGAATGTTTATCTTTCGCAAATTGGCCGACAAGAATACTTGTTTTGGGATTCTTTTAGGAATGCGGCCAACAATGGCGGACCATTTGCAACACCGGTCTCTGTTTCTTCTAATGTGGATGGGGCAATAGGTTCCTTTACAGGTTATGGAATAACCCAAACACGGTTTATTTTGAGGTAAACTTTATACCTAAGTCACTTTACTAATTAACCTAACAAAAAAGGAGATTTTATCTTTTAGTAAAACGGTAAATGATTATTTGGTTTTTGCTGATATCATAATTTCGAACAATGGCCAACTCATTTCCCATTGCATCCAAATCAATATCTAATACCTCAATATTCTGAAGCTCACAATAGGGTTTCAACACAGTAGCAATTTGTAGCTTCTTAATGCGGCTATATAAATTGTCATTGTCAACACAAAATCCATCCAAATTTAATTGCTCATAATTACCCATTTGAATTGCGTTAAAGGTATTATTACCTTGACCATCAAATACCACCATTTGGTTGATGGATTCCTCTTGAACATTGCTGCGACCCTTGTTTAAGCATACAATCACCTGGTCGCCCTTGTTCATGATAACCGGCGGGGCAGGAACACTTATGCCATCTAATTCTACAATTCTATATTTAACATTGTTGATTAATTCGAATTCTTTCTGCCAAAATAATTTCATGACATTTGAATTGGCATTCATGCCATAATTTGCCACCATAAAACCAACTTTACCGTTCTTTATAATATTACAGGTTACAATAAAACTTTGAAGGGTAGGGTTTAAACTAAAAGAGGCGTCTTTTCCAATCATTTGCGCGTTTTCTGTTAAAATATTATCTAACAGCAATTCTCTAAACAACCCAAATTCTTCATCATAAAACGCAATTTGATAAGCAATTGCATTTGGGTCGTACTCAGAATTAGCACCTTTTCTTGCCAAAATATAATAACCCATATTCTCTGCAGTCAACTTCCATTTTCCCTGATACTTTAAGTTCTCTAACGGGTTTGAACTAGGAAATGGAATGTCAATTTCTTTTAAACCGCTTTCTTGTGTTTCAAGTAAGCTAATTTGATAAATGTGTAAGTCTTCCAAGCCATCATAAACCTCAAAAATCATCTTGCCTAAAGCGGTAAAATGAATTTTACTAACCAAGTCATAATTTAATCCAATGGCTCCAATGTCAAACTTTTTACTGGCCAGTTCTTGACCATTAAAATTTAAAACCCTTACCCAATATTTTGTACTTAACCTATCAACTACAAATAAATAATTTTTACTCGCATACAATGAAAATTGCCCATTGGTGGATATTTTAAAATTCGCTCTTTTTACGAGATCTTTGCTATAATAAAAGACATTGTTTTGAAGTGTCGCACTTGCCCCATACCCTTCCTCTAAGTCCTTATTCTTGTTAAAAACTAATGCAAATCCATGATCTCCTAAGTCGAAATATTTATTGCAATAACCCCCACCAGATTGCTTGTCTAAAATAATTTTGGACTGACCAAAAAGATTACTGGAAACAACCAGAAAACCAATAAATAGGAGGGAAAGATGAATTTTAGCTTTTCTCATAAATTATGCTTTTCTTTTCAATTGCCAGTTAGTGGAGTTATTTTCTATTGCCTTGGTTTCTTTTCCTTCGTATAGAAAAAATAAATCCCCTGCACTAAATGCGGCTGCCGCAGAATGCAACGGAGAACCGCCAGCATCTAATAATTCTGGCTTATAGTATTTTTCAATAAAATGGGTGTCAAAATCGCCTTTCAAATAAGCCTCATGGTGCATCACAAAATTACCAAAACTTAAAGTCGTTTCTATTCCGCTAATGCGATAATCTGCAATTGCCCTTATCATCCTTTGAATAGCCTCTTCTCTATTTGCCCCAAAGGTGATTAACTTAGCTATCATTGGATCATACTGAATTGGAATCTCCATTCCTTCTTCAAAACTATCATCCACCCTTACCCCATAACCTTGAGGCGTTTTGTAAGTAGTAAGTTTGCCAATATCAGGTAAAAAATTATTCCTAGGGTCTTCTGCACAAACTCTCAATTCAATGGCATGACCATGCATTTTCAAATCCTCTTGAGCGTATCCCAAAGTTTCTCCTCTGGCAATCCTAATTTGCTCTTTAACCAAATCTAATCCCACTATTTGTTCTGTTACAGGATGCTCAACTTGCAAGCGCGTGTTCATCTCCAAGAAATAAAAATTCAAATCATAATCTACCAGAAACTCCACGGTTCCAGCACTGTAATAATTTGCAGCTTTAGCAACATTTACTGCTGCTTCGCCCATTTTCTTGCGCACTTCCGGTGTTAAACAACTGGAAGGAGCTTCTTCCACCAATTTCTGATGCCTTCTTTGAATACTGCATTCGCGCTCAAACAAATAAACTACATTGCCATGCTGGTCGCCCAAAATTTGTATCTCAATATGTTTGGGCGAACCCACAAATTTTTCAATAAACACAGCATCGTCGCCAAATGAGGCCAAGGCTTCTGACTGTGCCAAACGAATAGCTTCCTCAAATTCATCTTCCGAATTCACAACCCGCATGCCCTTGCCACCACCACCAGCAGAGGCCTTTACCAAAACAGGATAACCTATTCCATTGGCAATTGTTCTGGCCTCGGCAACATTGCTCAGTGCTTCTTGGGTTCCAGGAACCAAGGGAACATTAAACTTCGATACCGCTTGCTTAGCACTAATTTTACTGCCCATCACCTCCATACTTTCGGCCGAAGGTCCAATAAATATTAATCCTGCCGCTTTAACTTTTCGGGCAAAATTGGCGTTCTCACTTAAAAATCCATATCCAGGGTGAATGGCATCTGCCCCCGCAGCTAAAGCCACATCAATAATTTTATCTCCCAACAAATAGCTTTGGTTACTAGGCGGCAGACCAATGCACACAGCCTCATCGGCATACCTTACATGCAAAGCTTTTCTGTCGGCCTCACTATATACTGCAACCGTTTTTATGCCCATTTCCTTTGCAGTGCGCATAACCCTTAAAGCAATTTCGCCTCTATTCGCTATTAATATCTTTTTCATATTATATTGGTTCAAACAGACAAAAATAAGAGAATTTAGGAATACACACTTATTTTCTATTTATTAGCAACAAAATATACCTTAACATGCACAAAGTAAGTCGCAAAAATATGACGCTCGTTTTAACAATGATTTAACCTAAATATTCCCTTTTAACATACCTTTACAACCTATAAAACAAAAACAGTTACCCCATTAAAACCATAAAAATTGAATGAAGTTAGTTAAATTCCATAGCGAGGAGCATAAGCAGAAACAGTTTGCCAAAGAATTACGACACAATGTAAATGCCTACTTCAAAGAAAATAATCTTTCTACCAAAGGCAACGCTATAATGTGGCTTAAAACCTTGTCGGCTTATACCTTATATGTTGCTCCTTTTGTCATAATCCTACTTTATAATACCTCGTTTCTACAGTCCTTTTTGTTATATGTACTTATAGGAATTGGCACAGCTGGCGTGGGAATGAGTGTGATGCACGATGCCCTTCATAATTCCTATTCAAAGCATAAATGGGTTAATAAAATAATGGGGTATAGCTTGTACATTATTGGCAGCAACGTGTTCAACTGGAAAATTCAACATAACATTTTTCACCATGCATACACCAATATCGGCGGTCTCGACGAGGACATTAAACCAAGATGGATTATGCGTTTCTCTGAACAATCGCCCTTAAAACCCATTCATAAGTACCAATATTTGTACTCATTTCCTTTGTATACCATGATGACAATTTCCATGTTGTTAGGCGATCTTCCTAAGCTAATAGGGTATAATAAAGCAGGACTCGTAAAGCAACATTTGGGCGATCCTAAAAAGGAATTTTCCATTTTAATTGGCGTTAAATTAATTTACCTTTTTATTTTTATTGGCCTTCCAATTATTTACACCGATTTAGCTTGGTGGCAGGTGCTTATTTCGTTTATTGCAATGCACATGATGGCTGGATTTATTTTTGCTCTGGTATTTCAATTGGCCCATATTGTTGAAGGTGTTGCTCAGCCCGTGCCAAACGAAGATAAAGTGACAGAAAATGAATGGGCAGTTCACCAACTTATGACCACAGCAAATTTTGCCCCGGGTAATAAGTTGCTCAACTGGTATGTAGGCGGATTAAATTTCCAAGTAGAGCACCACCTTTTTCCCAATATTTGCCATTTACATTACCCCGCTATATCTAAAATTGTGGAGGCAACAGCCAAAAAATATGATATCCCATATCTTCAAAATCCTACTTTATGGTCGGCCTTAGTGTCTCATATAAAGCGACTTAAAGAATTAGGCAAAGTTCCTATCCCCGTTACTAATTAGGTAATAGATAAGCTGCTCTTTTTAGGTCTGAACCAAAAATATTTGCGCACCCAATGAGTCCATTAATACCTTTAATAAAAAAAGAATTGCTCCTAGAATGGCGCCAACGTTACGCCCTAAATGGAATTCTCTTGCAAGTGTTATCTTCTGTTTTTGTAGTTTATTTGGCTGTTAAGAGCTTAAACAACAATACCTGGAATGGCGTATTTTGGGTTGTTATGCTTTTTATTTCCATCAATGCAATCGCTAAAAGCTTCATAGGAGAAGGCAAAGGCCGAAACCTTTATTATCACATGTTGGTTCAGCCACAACAATTGTTGCTTGCCAAATTTATTTATAACGCTGCATTAAATGTGGTACTCGCAACTTTGTGTTTAAGCACTTTTGCCTTGTTAATGGGTAACCCAATTGATGCCATGGGTTTGTATTTTGCTGTAACTTTATTAGGCTGCATAGGCTTTGCCAGCACATTTACCATGCTGTCTGCCATTTCATCCAAAGCAGGAAACAGCAACTTGCTAATGCCTGTTTTAAGCCTTCCAATTATTATTCCTTTGTTGCTTATTGTCATTAAAGCCACCAAAAGAGCCATGGATGGAACCGATCCAACCCAGATTTATAAAGACCTTGGAATCCTTTTTGCCTTCAACATCTTAGTGATTGCCATGGCTTACATTCTTTTCCCTTCTGTTTGGAAGGAATAAGTTATATTTGCCAAATCAATCACAAGGGCTTTTTACCCTTTAATGTTTTGAAATATGAGTAAAAAAGGAAGAATTTTAGTGGCCATGAGCGGTGGAATTGATAGCACCGTGGCAGCCGTTATGCTAGCAGAAGAAGGATATGAAGTAGTTGGAATTACCATGAAAACATGGGATTACCAAAACAGTGGTGGAGGCAAAAAAGAAACTGGCTGTTGTAGCCTAGACTCCATTAACGATGCCAGGGCAATTGCTGTTCAATATGGTATTCACCATTTAATTTTAGATATTAGAGATGAATTTGGCGATTTTGTTATCGATAATTTCATTGAGGAATACTTGGCCGGAAGAACGCCAAACCCTTGCGTACTATGCAATACGCATATCAAATGGGAAGCTTTACTTAAACGTGCCAATCAACTCGATTGCGAGTTTATTGCTACCGGTCATTATGCGCAAATTAGAGAAGAAAACAACCGCCATGTCATTAGCCGCGGCTTAGATCACCACAAAGATCAAAGCTATGTACTTTGGGGATTAAGTCAAGAAAGCTTAGCTAGAACCCGATTCCCTTTGGGTGGTTTTCATAAAACAGATATTCGCCAAATGGCCATCGATAGAGGCTTTACCGAGTTGGCCAAGAAAAGCGAGAGCTATGAAATTTGCTTTGTGCCAGACAATGATTACAGGGGGTTTTTAAAACGCAAAGTTGATGGACTAGAAGAGCGCGTTGATGGTGGAAATTTTGTTAACAGAGAAGGCAAGGTTTTAGGAAAACATCGCGGCTATCCATTCTATACGGTGGGCCAAAGAAAAGGACTAGAAATAGCCTTAGGCGAACCCATGTTTGTGCTCGAAATTCAGCCAAATTCTAATACCGTTGTTTTGGGTAGGGAAGAGGAGCTTCAAAGAAATGGCATGTGGGTGCGAAATATTAATTTGCAAAAGTACCCAGAAATAATTTCGCCCATGGATTCGTTAACCAAAGTGCGATACAAAGACGCAGGAACCATGGCCACCATTACGCAAGAAGATACGCGCATGAAAGTAGACTTTCACAGTTTGGTAAAAGGCATTGCCCCTGGCCAAAGCGCAGTATTTTACGAAGGAAACGATGTAATAGGTGGCGGTTGGATTCAATCTAGTTTTGAACTTTAAATAATATGAATATAATCAAATCCTATTTTATGCTTTTGGCTTTTGGCATGCTTCTTATCGCTTCTTGCGCTAAGGATAAGCAGCCTTCGCCAGATCTAGGATTTGATTATTTTCCGCTCGATTCGGGTTGGATAAAAACCTATTCAATAGATTCTATTGCTTTCGACGATAATACGCAGACTGCAGATACCTTCCATTTTACCCTAATGGAAATATTTGGAGGCTTGGTGAATGGTCAAGATTTAAATGAACACAGGCAAATTGCCCGAAGGGTATGGAAAGACTCAAGTTTACTTTGGGAGCCTAGAAGCTCACTTTATATAATCAAAGAAAATAACACGCTTCAATGGGTAGAGGAAAATACCCGTTTTGTTAAATTAATTTTCCCAATAGGGCAAACCCAATTGTGGAACGGAAATGCGTATAATTCCTTGGGCAAAAGAAATTATCAATGGCAAAGCCTTTATAACAATTTTAACAATAACGACACCCTATTTACCAACACAATTACCGTTTTAGAAGCTCAAACAAACAACCTAATTGAAGAGATATTGATTAGAAATGTGTATGCCAAAAACCTGGGATTGGTAGATAGAATCAACAACAATATAAACACCCAAAATAACAAGAAATCTGGGTATAAAATTAGGCAAAAATTAATATCCTTTACCCGTCCATGAGACAAATCTTATTTCTATCATTTCTTTTTTTCGGTCTGAACCTATATGGCCAGCAAAAGTTTTATTTTGTTGAATTTAAAGATAAACCCCAGGCTCAAAAAATATTGTACAACCCTTCAAGCTATATTTCCATTCGTGCAATCGAAAGAAGAACTCGAAACAGAGTGCCGCTTAATGTCAATGATATTCCGCCAGACAGCGCATATTTGGCTCAGCTTGCACAATTGCCTTTGTTGCTTTATGGCAGCAGCCGTTGGCTAAATGGTGCCATTATTTTAAGTGGAACAAAAGACATTGAAGCCGAAATAAAGACGCTTCCTTTTGTAACCAATACCACTTATGTAGGTCCGGCATATTTTTACGATGAACAAGACCAAGCCACGGAAAATAGTTTAGAAAACCAATTACAGATTCTTGCCCAAACGTTCGAAAACAAAAAGGAAAGAAATGATTCGCAATTATTGGGCAAAAGCTTTGCTCAATTAGAACAAATTAATGCCGCCAATTTAATTAAATCGGGCATGCAAGGCAAGAATGTTCTCATTGCTGTTATTGATGCTGGCTTCAGAAATCTGGATCAATTGAAGGCTTTTAATCATTTGTTTACAGAGAAAAGAATCATTGCCACGCGAGATTTTGTGGAGCTAGAAGAAGAGGTGTTCGACGATGATGAACATGGTTTATCGGTGATGAGTTGTTTGGCGGCATACCAACCCGGATTAATTTGCGGTGCTGCACCTGCGAGTCAGTACCTTTTATTGAGATCAGAAAATGCCGCATCGGAGTACCTTGTGGAAGAGTATTTTTGGACCTTAGCCGCAGAATTTGCAGACAGCGCTGGTGCCGATATCATCAACTCTTCTTTGGGTTATACAAAGCACGATGAAAAAGTGATGGGGCATAAATATTCCGAATTGGATGGCAAAACAACCATCGTTAGCAAGGCGGCACAAATTGCGGCCTCAAAAGGTATTTTAGTGGCCGTTAGTGCTGGCAATGAGGGAAACGATCCTTGGCGTCAATTAAGTGCACCGGCAGATGTGGCAGAGGTGCTCACAATTGGTGCCATAGATAAACATGGCAGCTATGCTAGCTTTAGTTCTGTAGGACCAACAGCCGATAAAAGAATGAAGCCAGACCTTGCTGCACTTGGAAAAAATGCAGTCCTAATCTCGCAAGATGGAAAAGTATTTGAAGGAAATGGCACATCTTATGCCTGCCCAATAATTGCAGGTACGGCAGCCATTTTATTACAAGCTGATCCAAATGCTTCTGCGCAAAAAATAAAAGAGGTGCTCATGCTCACGGCAAACCAGTTTTATAAACCAGATAAATATGTTGGATCAGGCATACCAGATATAGAACTTGCCGCAAAATGCATACGGGTAAAAACAGATAGCATACTCGATTTTAGGGAATTGCCAGATAGGTATATGTATGTAATTATTAACGCAAGAACCAACCAAAAGGTGAACTTATTAATAACCGAACCAATTAACAAGGAAATAGAAAAGCAATACATTTCTTTAAAAAAGGGCCTGAACCGAATTCAATTAAAAGGGTACAAAAAACGCCCAAGTGGAATTTATCACTTGAGCGTTGAATTTGGTCAAAAAAAAGGAGAGGCAGATTTCTCTAAGCCTTAATTTTCTCTAGTTTTAATGAAGGAATATTGATGCTTAATAAATAGAAGCTTCCAAATAATAAGGTATTGTAAACTAAATCTGAAGCGAATGTGTTTTGGAAAAACGGCCATCCAGCAACATAACTAGTTAATAATCCCGCCATATCGTGGGTGTAAATTGAGCCCATCGTTGTAGGATAAAAGAACACGCAATTGGTTATTAAATAGAAAACCACAGAAGAGGCAACTGATCCCAAACCGATATTATACCAAGTTATTTTCTTGCTTAATTGGGTTCCAATGAATATCATTCCTGCAATTGCCGAATAAGTAATCAACATTTCTAAGCCATAAAATCCCAAAAACAAATCGCTCAGCAACATGGCAAGCATCGGCATTAAATAGGCAAGGTAGTTTCTGCCTAAATAAGCACCTCCAAATAATGCAATGGCTCCAATAGGGCTAAAATTAGGCGCATGCGGTATTAAGCGTAGAAATGCGGCAGTGAAAATTAACGTTGTTATAGCAAGTATTCTTTTGTTCATGATAAAAATTATATGAGGCGAAAATAAGCAGCTTTTGAAACATTGCAACTATAAATTAAGTAAATCTTTTCCACCAACCACACAAATGTTTCATATACCTCTCATAAAAAAAACTTGTCGCACTTAACCTAAAGTCTTTAAATTGCGGTGCAATGAAAAATTGATAAGTCTAACTATGCCTTAAATTTTTCAACACAAACCATAAAACCAATAAAATAAAATCAAATATGAAAAGAGGTTTATTATTTGCAGGTGCTTTTGCTTTTCTGATGGGTATTCAGTCAGCGAATTCACAAACACCCGCAGCCACTATCCCGGCCAAAACTACTTTGCTTGAAAAAGTAACGGCTAACCCTGGTGAATTAAAAATTAGTTACGAAAAGTATCTATTGCCAAATGGGCTTACACTCATCGTTCACGAGGATCATTCCGATCCAATTGTTCATGTTGAGGTAACTTATCATGTTGGTTCAGCCAGAGAAACTCCTGGAAAATCTGGCTTTGCACATTTCTTTGAACACATGATGTTCCAAGGTTCCTTGCACGTAAAAGATGAAGAGCATTTTAAAATTGTTCAAGGTGCGGGTGGTCAAATGAACGGAACCACCAACCGCGATAGGACAAATTATTTTGAAACTTTACCTTCAAATTATTTGGAAACAGCATTGTGGCTCGAAGCAGACAGAATGGGTTTCTTGCTGGATTCTGTAACTCAAAAGAAGTTTGAGGTTCAGCGTTCAACAGTTAAAAATGAAAAAGGTCAAAATATTGACAATGTTCCTTATGGCAAAAGAGGCGAAATTAATGATGCAGCTTTGTACCCGCAAGGACATCCTTATAGCTGGCCTATAATTGGTTACTTGGAAGATTTAGACAGGGTAAATGTAGAAGATTTGAAAAATTTCTTCATGCGCTGGTACGGACCAAACAATGCTTGCTTGGTTGTTTCTGGTGATGTAAAAGCGGCAGATGTTGTGAGATTATCTGAAAAATATTTTGGCCCAATTCCTAAAGGTCCAGAAGTGCGCACGCAAAGAACTGAGCCAGTAAGATTACCAGATAATAAATATGTAAACTATGGCGACAATGTATTTGCTCCTATGTATGCTTTTACTTACCCTTCTGTAAAGCAATATCATCCTGATGAAGCTGCATTAGATGTGTTGGGATTTATTTTGGGTAATGGCAACAATTCTATTTTATACAAGAATTTTGTTAAACCTGAGCCGCAAAAAGCCATTCAAGTATTTTCTTTTAACTCTGGTTTTGAATTGTCGGGTGAGTTTGGTATAATCTTTATAGCCATGCCAAACTTTGAAGGCGACAACGATATTGAAAAGGGAATGCTTGCTAGTTTAAATGAATTTGATTCAAAAGGTGTTTCCGATGACGATTTAAGTCGTGCTAAAGGGCAGTTTGAAACTAGCATTATTCAAAGCATGCAAAGCGTGGGCAGTCGCGCCAGTATTTTAAGTACGATGTGGTATTTAAGTCATGGAACACCAAAATTGGCGCAAGGTTATAACATGGGCGATGAAATGGCTCGTTATAATAAAGTAACTAAAGAGGATGTAATGCGCGTATTCCGCCAATACATTAAAGGAAAGAACTACACTTTAGTTAACATCTTCCCTAAAAAAGCAAATGCAGCAGCCAACAAAGAAGAAACCAAAGAGCCGCAAAGCGTAGGTTCTACAGGGAAAACTGAGTTAGAATATAAAGGACTTTCCTATACTACACCAAAAGACAATTTCGATCGCAGCAATCGCCCTGAAGCGGGTGCAGCAAAATTGACTGAAATTCCTAACTTTTATAGCGCCAATTGGGATAATGGTATTAAAGTAATTGGAATTGAAACGAAAGAATCTCCAATTGTAACCATATTATTAAGCATGAAGGGTGGAAATATTGCAGTTGGAGATGCTTCAAAAACAGGTTTGTCTAACTTAACTGCTGATATGATGAGTGAGGCAACACAAACTTATACCAGTGAGCAATTCGAAAACGAATTAGATAAATTGGGTAGTTCAATTAGCTTTGGTACTGGCTCTGATAACCATTTTATGCAAGTAGTTTGTATGAAAAGGAACTTAGATGCTACCTTAAAATTAGTAGAAGAAAAATTTATGCGTCCTAAATTTACCTCAGAAGACTTTAAGCTGAACCAATCTCAAAACTATCAAAATGTAAATTCGCAAAAATATGATGCAGCAGCTACAGCCGATTTAGCTTTTAGTAAGTTGATTTATGGCAAAAGTATTACAGCAGAGCCTGTTTCGGGTACTTTAAAATCAATTAAAGCCATGACTATTAAGGATGTTCAGTCGTTTTACGATAAATTCTATGCACCAGATTTTGCTACTTTAACCATTGTAGGTGATGTAACCGAAGCTGAGATTTTGTCGAAAACAACCTTCTTGAAAAATTGGAAAAAGAAGAACCCTGTATTCCCAGTAATAGCTGCGCCCGTGGCAAACAATGCAAATGGCAATCAAATTATGCTGGTTGACAAGTATAAGGCAGCGCAATCAGAAATCCGTGTGGGACAATTGGGTCAAACATACGATTGGAATGGTAAATATTTTAAAACCAATGCCATGAACTATCCATTGGGTGGTAGTTTCAATAGCCGTTTAAACCTAAACTTGCGTGAAGAAAAAGGATTTACCTATGGTATTCGCTCTTATAACAGTGGATTTAAAGATCGCCAAGGTGTTTATGGAATATCTACTGGAGTTAGAACTTCGGCAACAGATAGTGCATTGAAAGAAATTATGTATGAAGTAAATAATTATAAAAGCAATGGTATTAATGATGAGGAACTAGATTTTATGAAAAAATCTATTACCCAAAGTGATGCATTGCGTTATGAAACCAACTTCCAAAAGGCAAATTTCTTAAACCGCTTAGTTGAGTATAACTTGCCTAAGGATTATATCCGTCAGCAAAACGTAACCATCAAATCTTTAACAAAGGAAGAAATTAATGCCATTGCCAAAGAAATTTTGCAACCAGAAAAAATGACCATTTTGATTGTAGGTGACAAAGAAAAAGTTAAAACACCACTTGAAAAATTAGGATATAAAATCCAAGATTATAAAGATGTAGAGGTAGCAACCTACGAAAAGAATTAATCATTCTTGAAACAGAAAAGAGCTTCAGGGGAAACCTGAAGCTCTTTTTTTATGACTATATATCGAAAGTTTAACGCAAAAGTTTAAATCAGCATTAAAAAAGGTGATGAATCGCATTTGAACTAAAAAAAGAAATGAATATGTTTGTAAAGTACTATTTAAACCAGCATCTAATGAAAAGACTATTGATAGCAGTCCTAACTCTTTTGAGTTTCCAAGGATTTGCCCAAAGAAGTAATGTAGAAAGTGCCGCAATTTATTTGAGAAATGGCGAGGTAGAAGACGCTAAAAAATCAATTGAATTGGCAATTGTAAATTCAGAAACCAAAAATGATCCCAAAGCGTGGTTTTATTATGTTGCGGTGCTCGATACCATCTATAGAAATCCCGCTTATGAAAAACTTGTTGATGCCGATTTAGCAGAAAACTTTTATAATGGATGCAAAAAGTGCATTGAAAATGATGCTAAAAATCGCTACGCGTATTATTGCAAAGATCAGGCAATATTAAACAGCGCATTTATGTGTTTTAACAAGGGTATTAGCGCTTATGAGAATAAAAACTATAAAGATGCCATTAAATACTACCAAATTGTTTTAGATATAATTCCTTATGATAAAAATGAGGATTTAAAGAAAAATAATTTGTCAGAAAAGAATATCTATTTATATATGGCTTATTCTGCTGTTCAGTCAAATGACAACGCAAAAGCCAAACAATATTTGCAGAAATTAATGGATCTAAATTATAATGATCACCTAATTTACATGCAAATGTCGAATATATATCTTGAGGAAACCGACACCACTTCTGCCTTAAAATTTATTGAGCAGGGTAGGACTAAATACCCAAGCGAAAAGGATTTAATCAATCAAGAGCTTAATATCTATATGAACATGGGTCGCCAAGATTTATTGTTGAATAAATTGAACTCGGCCATTGAAATTAATCCTGATGATGCTTCGCTTATATTTGTTAGAGGCAGTGTGTATGATAATTTAACAAACGATATTAATAAAAAAGCTAAAAACTTAAGAGATACCGTTTCAACCTTAAAAAGAAAAGCACAAACAGAAAAGGTGCCTGCTAAAAAAGCAACTTATACATTGGCAGCTAACAATTACCAGAGTCAATACGATGCACAAGCAGCACGCGCCAAAGAAAATGCCTCTAAAGCCGAAATTGAGTATAAAAAGGTGGTGGAATTGAATCCAGATTATATAGATGCATTTTACAACCTTGGCGCATTAACCAATAACAAAACCACCGAGGTTGTAGAAAAAATGAATGCAATTCCAAGTAATCTACAAGGTGCCGAATATGATAAACGTTATAATCCATTGAGAAAACAAAAGGATGAGATTTTAACAACAGCATTAGGGTATTTTAATCAAGCACTTGCAATTGCAGAAGCAAAGGGTGAAGAAACCGCTGAAAAGAAAAAAGAAAAATATGCTTACATGCGCGATATTTTGTATAGCATCCAACAAGTTTATGCAAACTTAAACGACGAAAAGAAAACAATGGAAACTAAAAAGAGGAGAGAACTGTTCGAATAGGATTCAACTTTTTTGTAAAATTAATCCCCAACAATACACCTGTAGCGTTGGGGATTTTTTTATGTCCGTTCAGTTTATAATTACCCTGAATATAATAACCAATACTGGCGTTATTTCAATTTCTATTTAACATAATATTAATTATAGAGAAAAAGAAAGAAGAAATAAACCGCATAATACTGGGCTTATCCACACATTGATAAATCATTAGCCTTAAAATTTATTGCTTTGTTTCGTCCAGAGTTGTACCTTTACTCTGTCTTAATCTCCAACCAAAACAATGAATCTGCCAAAGCAATATATTTTACTCCTAAGCTTTTGCCTCGGCATTTTAAATTCATACCAAGCCTTCGCAAGCCCAATATTTGGTTTTGTTGAAAATCGTGGTCAGGTTATGAACCAATCTAGACTCCCCAATCCAGATGTTTTATTTATTTATAACCAAGAAAATTTTCAAGTTCAGCTCACTAAAACAGGTTTCAGCTACCAAATAAACAAACTTATTGGCAAAGTTAATTCGAACCCCAAAACCAACAAGCACTTTCAATTTCCAAAAACGAACCCACAATTTCAATCGCAACGTGTTGATTTTATATTTAAAGATGCAAACACAAATAAAAAAATCATTCGGTCTGAACCAAATAGCTCATATATAAACTATTATAACGAAATATCTGGCGATTTAGCCGTATTTATTCGGCATTATTCCAAGATTCTCTATAAAGACATTTACCCAGGCATAGATATAGAGTTTGTGATTGGAGAAAAATTTAAATACAACATTATCGCTCACCCCGGTTCTAAGCTACAAGATTTCCAACTAGACGTTTTAGGCGCTCCCTTCGAAATTGGTTCAGATGGAAATGTTTTAAACATTAAAACACCTCTTGGCCTTATCTCAGAAAAAATCCCCTACAGCTATTTTCTCACCAATGATTTAAAGGAAAAATCGACCTTGGTTAAATTTAACTTGCTTTTAAATGGCAGTATTGGCTTGGTTTGTCCAGAGAAAAAAGATGGCGAGAAATTGGTGGTGGACCCTAGTCCTTGGGCAACCTATTTTGGCGGCACTTATTATGAAAATGGCAATAGTATTGCCACCGATACGCTTGGGAATATTTATACCACTGGTTATACTTACTCTGCCTCAAACATAGCCACCAATGGTGCTTTTCAATCTGTTTATGGCGGATTTAACGACGGATTTATACTAAAGTTTCTGGAAAATGGCCAGTTATGTTGGGCTACTTATTATGGTGGCGAAAACAACGATTATTGTTATGATATCTCCATTTCTAAACAAGGTCATGTGATTGTGGCCGGGCTAACAGGCTCTGTTGCTGGAATAGCAAGTTCGAATGCTTTTCAAGATACGTTATGGGGTGTTACAGATGCATTTGTGGTAAAACTATCTCAGGCTGGAACCCGCATTTGGTCGAGCTATTTTGGTGGCGATTTGTTTGATTACGGTTATGGAATAACCTCAGACGAAAACAATAACATCATTTTAAGTGGCTATAGCAGTTCGCTTTATGGCGTTAGCTCAACGGGTGCCTATCAAACTTCAAATGGTGGAGGAAATGATGGTTTCCTTGCTAAATTTAATGCCAGTGGCGGCTTAATTTGGTCGACTTTCTACGGTGGTTTAGGAAATGAATACGCCAATGGCATCACCTCCGATTTATTAGGCAATATTTACCTAGCAGGATTTACTTCTTCCGCAAATGCAATTGCATCACTAAACGTTTACCAGCCTGCTTTATCTGGCTCTGGAACCTCAGACGACGCTTTTTTAGTTAAGTTTTCTCCCAATGGTACTCGAATTTGGGGGACTTATTTTGGTGGTGAAGGCAATGAAGACGGCAGATCTGTTATGGTTGATAAAGCTGGATTCGTTTACCTTACTGGCTCAATCCAATCTGCATTGAATATAGCCAGTATGGGCGCCCTCCAATCGGTTTATAAAGGCGAAGGCGATGGATTCTTGGCCAAGTTTGATTCCTCTGGATTAAGGATTTGGTCGACCTATTTTGGCGATAATGGAAATGATTATTCTAATAAGGTAATTCAAGATAAGGTGGGAGACCTCGTTCTGTGCGGGTTTACAAGTTCCGAAACAGGAATGTCGACCATAAACACTCATCAACTAACTAACAAAGGCGGCTTTGACGCCTTAATTACAAAGTTTGATACCAGCGGTTTCATTATTTGGTCGACTTATTATGGCGGATTATCCGGAGATTTTGGGTACAACGTGGCAATTGGCCTTCAAAATTATATTTATTTTACCGGACTAACAACATCCACCAGTTTTATTACTACAACTGGTTCTTGGCAGCCTTCTATTGGAGGAACAAACGATGCCTTTATTGTGTCTATGACCCCAAATGGCAACCTCATTCCAATCTCCAACAACCACATTATAGGAGATCAAACACTGTGCAAAGGCAATAATCCCAGTTTAGTTTCAGGCTCCACGCCCATCGGTGGTTCGGGTAGTTTTACCTATTCTTGGCTCATTTCTACGGTTGGCCCCAATTCAAATTTCACCCTTGCCCTAAATTCCGCCAACCAGCCATTTTTTCAACCACAATATTATCCTGCAAATACCATTTGGATTAAAAGGTTAGTAAAATCAGGAGGCGACGCCGATTCCTCAAATTCGGTAAGGATAGATTTCAATGCTATTTCCCAAAAGAATTTCACCCTTAATGGCTCAAACCAATGCGTTAAGGGAAATAACTACATCTTTACTTTTAACGCCAACCCTCTAGATTCAATCACCTATTTAAAGTGGCACCTTGGCGAAAGTAATTTCGATACCAGCAACCAAAATGCCATTCAAAAACAATATAATTTACCTGGGTATTATCAAGTTAAATTGTTATTAGCCAATAACAAAGGATGTAAAGATTCTTCCATTAATTATATAAATGTACTCCCTAGTCCCAGTGCCATCGTTTTTACCAATTCGCCCACAAGCTTTTGTGCTGGCGCACAGGCCCTAATTCAAACTAATTTAATTATGGGTACTCGTGTAAATTGGCTCATTAATGGCGTGCCAACTTTAGATACATTAAATCAATTTAACTGCAATAAAACTGGCTTGGTTCAGGCCATACATACCAATAATTATGGATGTATTGACACCTCTACGGGACTTCAAATTATTGCCTACCCAAATCCAATAGCCAAAATATTAAATCAACATGGATCTAATGCCTGCAGCGGCGATTTCATTCAATTAACATCTGAAGCCAATCAAGAATCCTTTTACCAATGGCGCCTAAATAATCAAAACATTTTCGGTTCGAACCAAAACAATTTTGCAGCAAACAAAAGCGGAAATTATCAGGTTATTTTAAGGAATGCCTTTGGCTGTTACGATACTTCTAATTTTGAAACCCTAAGCTTTAATGAGAGGCCTTCTGCTAATTTAATTTATGGTTTAATACTGGTTAAGAACGAATTAAAGAGCCAGACCTATCATTGTGCTTTAAATTATAACCGCACTTATAATTGGTGGGTGACCAATGGAAATTTAATAAAAACAGACTCAAATTTTGCTACCATGCAGTTTCCAAACATTGGCACAGCCTCTATCAAAATGCTTGAAAAAAATAGCTTTGGATGCTTTGGCGATACCAATTATTTATTTGTAACGGTGGAGAAGTTTGTGGGATTAAAGGAAGTTTTACGCGAGAATATTGCTTACGATTTATTCCCTAATCCGTCGAACGGTTATATTACCCTTAGTTTTAAAAAGCAAACTCCTGAACACATCGTTGTTTTAAATGAAAATGGCCAGCTAGCTTATGAGTCCAAGGCTAATGAAAATCTCCAGATTTTAAATTTAATTGATTTAAGTCCAGGACTTTATTTCATTCTGCCTAGCTCCTCAGAATATCAATTTTACCCAAGGAAGTTTATAATAGAACCATAATTTAGGTAGGTTGAAAGTTTTATTTTCTAATTATATAATAAACCAATCGATTGAACTTCCACTAATGTCAAACTTACATCAGCTAGTTTTGCAAATCTATGGCGTATTTTTTAGCAATTTCTTGCAAACAAGTCGGGCATAAACACCTATCATAATCTTTCGTTATTTCATTCAATACCCTCGGTTCAAGCCCAACCTTGCTGCATGCACAATTGGCTATTTCTTGCACATTACAAACGAATTCTAGCGAACATTTAGGGCAAATTTCTATGCTCATGGTTGAATGATGATTTTCGTGATATAGGATTTTTGATGCGTATTGGTCACTTTCATGAAATACAATCCTTCACCAAAATTGGCTGAAAAACGGTGTCTTATACTAGCTTCTGCGTATGAATAAACTTCGTTACCATAAATATCTGTTATAGAAATAGCGCAAAATTGTTGGGGCAAAATTACCTCCAGGTTTGAACCTATATTAACTGGATTTGGAAATACAAGTACTTGCTCCTTCCCTTCTTCCTTAACTGATTCTAAAAGGAAATTGATAAAACCAATGGCGTTTAGGTCAAATCCGCTCGAGGGGAAAGGCGTTGGCCATGGGTCGTTAATTATTCTTCCTTTGGCATCCTTACTCCCAAATGCGGGGTTAATACTACCCACCGCATCCACAATTCTAATATAAGATATTGAAGCATTCTTTAAGGAGACTTTTAAATCATTCAAATCAAAAGGAACGCCATAAGGCGCAATATACTTGCCTGCTAAATTGTGGATTTGATGCGCTTTTAACCCGCCAAACGGTCCAACTTGAACGGCAGTATCTGTTTCACTGTAGGCTGGAAATCGATAAAATTTTTCGCCATCAACGCTTACTTCCACAAAGGCCAATTCCAAGAAAAAGGAATCAGAACTAAAGGGAAAGCCATTTTCAAAAATCACAAAATCGGGACCAAGGCCATCTAAAACTGGTGTGCGCAATTTAAACTCAACTGCTCCTCCATCACCTAAACTTAACATGAAACTTTTTGGATCATCTCCAAGGCTATCTACAGAACCTACGCTCGCTTTACCTAAACTAGTATCGGCAATATTTTGCCAGCCCCTATTTATTGATTGCCCCTCATAATTGTCGAATATCTTTATTATTGAACTGTCCTTGTGAATGGCCGTAGTGCCAACAATACCAGCTTGCGGGGCATATTGCGACAAAGCGTTAAACGATAGGCCAAGGATGCAAAAGAGTAAGAAGAAAATATTTTTATTTAACTTGCACATGAAGTGCGAATATAAGAATAAACTACCTTTGCTTTATGCGTCTTTGTAAATTTAAAAACTATGCTTGTTTGCTCATTGTTGGCTTACTGTGCACCAACACTAACATAGCACAAAGGAGCAATTGCAGCAATGCGTTGTCTTTGGTTAAAACCGACTCCTTGTATAATTTTATGCAAGAACTGATTGGGAAAAAGGAAGTGATAATCAATGGAAATCCGCAACTTATTAAATCTAGGTATGCATTTCACAGCGGCAACGCTTTGGCAGCAACTTACCTTGCCAATACCTGTGCATCTTATGGTTTTACCATTCGAAACATTGATTATAGCAGCACTGGAAGAAATGTAATTGCAGAAAAAGTGGGCAGCCAATTTCCAAACAAATCGATTATGCTTTGCGCACATTATGATTGCGTGGGTGGAACAAATTCGAATTTTCAAGGAGCAGACGACAATGCCAGTGGCTGCGCAGCATTGCTCGAAGCCGCTCGTGTTCTCAGGAACATTGATTTTCCGTATACCATTCAATTGGCCTTTTGGGATGAGGAAGAAGCCGGACTCATTGGTAGTAAAGCTTTTCCATCGGGCGGGTCTGGTTTGCCAGAGCTCCTTACGGTCATTAACCTCGATATGATTGCATGGGATGGAAACAAAGATTCATTGGCCATGATTCATGCGACTCCAAGCGTTCCGCTTAGCTTAGACTTTGCAGATAGGCTGCACCATGTAATTGGGAAGCACAAATTACCACTTAAATCATTCGTTAAAAATCCGGGTGAACCCAATACAGATCACCAATCTTTTTGGAATAGGGATATTCCGGCCATTGGCTTAACAGAAGATTACGACAATGACTTTAGTCCCAATTGGCATCGTTTTTCGGATAGTATTGAAAACATTCACATCCCCTATTTTGTAAACATGAGTAAGCTGGCCATCATGGCATTATGCGAATTTGCACAAGAAGGATTAACGGGCTTGCCTAAGCTTGTAAGTGGCAAAGAATTCGAAATTTATCCCAACCCTATCGACCATCATTTTTGTATTAAAAGCGAGAATTTAAATGTATTTAACAAGCTGCAAATTAGCAATTTAACAGGTGAAATTTTATTTGAAGCCAAAGATTTATCTCAAGGCAAAAACTATTTTATTCTCCCAGAAAACTTTGCTCCAGGGCTTTATTTTGTTAGTTTATTCGGTTCGAACCAACACTGCGTCACCAAAAAAATAGTGGTCAACAAATAATACCTATTGGAATTATTAAATAGTCCAAAGCTATTTGATAATTTTACTAGGGTAAATGCCGAAATAACAAAATAATAGTACAATGAGATATTTATCGAAATTGGACTATTATTTTGTTACTAACATTGCGTTGTTTTGATTAGTAGTTCTTTTAAAGGCTTGTTAATATTGAGTTCGCCAGGTTTTTTAACTTAACACGATTTGAGTTTTTTTTGGAATTACTAGCCTTATTTTACTGAAAATAATTTAATCATGAATTCAGGAAAATATGTGTTTTATCAAATAATTAGTTTGGTGTATTCAACCTCGTTTCAAACCATCGTTAATAGGCACAATGGCGATTATAAGGTAAAGGAATTTAGCTGTTAGAAACAGTTCTTATGCATGGCATTTGGACAAATAACTTATAAGAAAAGTAAGAGTGATGCAATCTTATGTTTAAAGGCAAATTCACATAAAGTGTATCACCTGGGTATTGGAAATGTTTTAGTCCAAAAATATTTGGACTAAACATCTTGTCTTTAGGGATTTACCATACTTAAATCAAATTGCCCTTTGGACTAATTTAATTTAAGTAATGGAATAATTTATGAAGCAATGCTTTTGATATTTTGTTTAACCGGTATTATCTAGACGTCAAATCAAGTTAAAAGCTTTGGATCAGACCGAAAAAAAACTCCGCAACAATTAAGCTGCGGAGTTTTTTTATGATTGTGTTATTTATTTTATTCCTTATCCTCTGGACCAACATCCTCTGTTCCATCTTCTTCCTCTTCTTCTTCATCCTCTTCTACAATCTCTGGTCCAACTTCCTCAATATCCTTTTCTGTGCCAGCAATCACTTCAAATCCTTCTACTATTTCTCCATCTTCCTCAACAGATTCTACCTCCTCATCGCCAGGGATATAATTAATTTTTGCAACACTCGCAATTTCATCTTTACCACCAATATTGATTAATCTTACCCCTTGCGTTACCCTTCCAAGCACTCTCAATGAGCTTACGCTTAACCTAATGGTAATTCCGCTTTTGTTAATGATCATGATGTCGTTGGTATCATCTACTTCCTTAATAGAAACTAGCTTACCTGTTTTATCGGTCACATTCATGGCCATAACGCCTTTTCCACCACGCTTTGTAATTCTATAAGCTTCCACCTCGGTGCGCTTACCCATTCCATTCTCACTTACCACCAACACATTGGTTGCTTTAGGATCTTCAATAGACACCATTCCAATAACCTCATCGCCATCTGCTAGCCTTATTGAGCGAACGCCAGTTGCATTTCTTCCCATTGGCCTAACACCGCTTTCATTAAAACGAATGGCTTTACCTTCGCGGCTAGCGATAATAATTTCGCTTGTGCCATTGGTTAATTTTGCCTCTACCAAGGTATCGCCTTCGCGCACATTCATAGAGTTAATACCATTTGCTCTTGGGCGGCTATAAGCCTCTAAAGTAGTTTTCTTGATGGTACCTTTTTGGGTAACCATAATTACGTTATAAGTGCTTAGGTAATCAGGGTCGCTTAATGATTTTACATTCAAGAAAGCCTTAACCTTATCTTCTGCCGGAATATTAATGAGGTTTTGAATAGCCCTGCCCTTGCTTGTTTTTTCTCCTTCTGGAATTTCAAAAACACGCAGCCAGAAACAACGACCTTGCTCGGTGAATAACAATAGGTAATTGTGGTTTGTGGCCATAAAGATATGCTCAACAAAGTCTTCCTGACGTTTGGCAACGCCCCTGCTACCTCTGCCACCACGCGCTTGCGTGCGGTATTCATTTAAGCTGGTACGCTTCATATAACCCAAGTGAGAAATGGTAATAACCACCTCATCATCTGGAATTAAATCTTCCATACTCATTTCATTGCCAACCATCTCAATCACACTTCTGCGCTCATCGCCATACTTATCTTTCATTTCAATAAGTTCGTCTTTGATAATTTGCATGCGCAAGGCTTCATTCGATAAAATCTCTTCTAAACGAGCAATCAATTCCATAATTTGATTATACTCATCTTTAATCTTATCGCGTTCTAGTCCGGTTAAACGCTGTAAACGCATGTCCAAAATTGCCTTAGACTGAATGTCAGACAATTTAAAAGTTTCCATTAAACCATTCTTGGCTTCGTCTGGTGTGCGGGCAGCTCTAATTAAGGCAATTACTTGATCTAAGTGATCTAAAGCAATAAGTAAACCTTCTAAAATATGGGCACGCTTTTTAGCTTCCTCCAAATCGAATTGGGTTCTGCGAATAACCACCACATGTCTATGCTCAACAAAATGAACGATAAGGTCTTTTAGGTTTAATGTTTCTGGGCGACCTTTTACCAAGGCCACATTGTTAACACTAAAAGAAGTTTGTAGTTGAGAATATTTGTATAGTTTGTTTAAAACCACATTAGGCACACAATCGCGCTTAAGGTCAAACACCATGCGCATTCCTTCCCTATCACTCTCATCCCTTACATCACTAATTCCTTCAACAACTTTTTCGTTTACTAAGTCGGCAATTTGCTTAATTAAAGTTGCCTTATTTACTTGATAAGGAATTTCGTGAACTACAATCTGATCCTTGCCAGTCTTGCTGGTTTCAAATCCTGCTTTAGCACGCATAACAATGCGCCCTCTTCCTGTTTCAAGGGCTTGTCTTACGCCTTCATATCCATAAATGGTAGCACCGGTAGGAAAATCTGGCGCTTTAATATACTTCATTAACTCGGGAATGGTTATTTCCCTATTTTCGATATAGGCAATAATACCATCCACACATTCAGATAAATTATGTGGTGCCATGTTGGTTGCCATACCAACGGCAATTCCAGAAGCGCCGTTCATCAATAAATTTGGAACTTTTGAAGGTAAAACCGTTGGTTCGGTTAAACTATCATCAAAATTCGACCTAAAATCTACGGTGTTCTTATCAATATCGGTCAATAATTCTTCCGCCATTTTGCGCAAACGGGCTTCCGTATAACGCATTGCAGCTGGTGGATCGCCATCCACAGAACCAAAGTTTCCTTGTCCGTCTACCAACATGTAACGCATGTTCCACTCTTGGGCCATTCGCACCATGGCATCGTAAACAGAGGAATCTCCATGTGGGTGATACTTTCCCAAAACTTCTCCCACAATACGGGCAGACTTTTTGTGGGAACGGTTAGAAGCCAAGCCCAATTCTGTCATACCATACAAAACCCTACGGTGCACGGGCTTTAATCCGTCGCGAACATCGGGCAAAGCCCTACTCACAATAACCGACATCGAATAATCGATGTATGCGGTTTTCATTTCATCTTCAATGTTGATTTGTATTATTCTATCTTCTGCCATAATCTAATTTATTGCTCTGGGTTTTAGGTTCAATTAAAAAGTGATTTGTTTCGCTTTCTTAATTCTTTCTATTAAACTTACAAAGTATTGCAAAATAAGGTATTCGCGGCGATTTTAGACTATAAAATTCCCACAAAAATAAGTTCATTTGTGGATAAGAAATTGCTCGTTTTTTTGCCTTATATTTGAATACATATGATTAAACATAAAAACGGCATAGCCTTGCTCCTTTTTTTTGCCGCATTTAGCGGGCAAATTTTCGCAAATAGAATTGATTCTTTGGATATTACTCATTACAACTTGTCCATTTCATTAAGAAACATCGACAACAAACAAATTTCGGGAAAAGCAAGCATTTCGGGACTGATAAATTTTAATCAAACCAGTGCGCTTACGCTCGACTTATTAAAGCTTGGGGTGGATTCGATTTTAATTAAAGGAAAGCCTGTAAACTTTACAAATACCGACTCTACCGTAAGCTTTATTTTGGACAAAGAATATTACCAAGCCGATAGCATTCAGTTTGATATTTACTACAAAGGATCACCTGTTAAGGACAGTCGTTGGGGCGGATTTTTCTTTTCTGGAAATTATGCTTTTAACATGGGAGTTGGTATGGGTTCCAATCCGCCAAACTTTGGTCGCTGCTGGTTTCCTTGCAACGATAATTTTATAGACCGGGCAACGTATGAATTTCATATTACCACAGATTCAGGCTTTATGGCAGTATGTAGCGGACTTCAAGAGCCGGCCACAAACCATTTAGATGGGTCCATTACTTGGAACTGGCGTTTGGGTCAGACCATACCCACCTATATTGCCAACGTAGCAGTGAGCAAGTATGTTTTAGTAAGCAGTAACTATGCAGGCATTCAAAGAAACATCCCCATAGTATTGGCTGTTGCAGCGGCTGATACCCTAAAAGCAAAGGCATCTTTTGCTAGGCTGAACCAAGCCATGCAGTGTTTTGAGGAGCGATTTGGACCGTATTTATTTGACCGAATTGGATATGTTGGTGTGCCGTTTAACTCGGGAGCAATGGAACATGCTTGTAATATATCCTACCCATTGTATGCGGTGGACGGTACGGGCAATTATGAAACTTTAATGGCGCATGAATTGTCGCATCATTGGTGGGGAAATTTGGTTACCACACGCGTTGCCGCCGACATGTGGCTTAACGAAGGTTGGGCCAGCTATTGTGAGGCTTTGTTTCTTGAATGCGTAAATGGCAGAAATGCATATGACGCCAAAATTGGAGATGAGATTTTTGAATATTTGCGTTGGGCGCATGTGAGAGATGGCGGATTCTTGCCAGTTTCTGGTGTGCCACTTGCCCAAACATATGGCACACATGTTTATACAAAAGGAGGCGCTATGGTTCACACTTTAAGGAGCATGATGGGCGATTCTGCCTTTTTTGCTGCTTGTAGGTATTACTTAAAATCATTGCCATTTAGAGATGTGATTTCTTTTAATTTAATGGATTATTTTACTGGATTCTCCAAAGTTGATATGGTGGCATTTTTTAATGTTTGGATTTATGATGCCGGAGATTTGGACTTGCAAATTGTTTCCTTAAAACCTAAATCTTCGGGTGTGTTTGTTCTAAAGACCCAGGTGATGCGCCGACATAAAACAGAAATGCCAAGTTATTTAGAGGTGGTTTTGAGTTTATATGATTTAAAAGGCAATAAAACTGATTTTCCTGTTACTATTAGGCCATCTTGGGATGGCAGTGCAAGCAATGAATTAAATTTAGATAACAATATTGCTTTTATGGCTTTGAATGAAAATAATAAATTAGCCTTAGCCAAAACCACTAAGAAAGAGTGGATTAAAAGTACTGGCGCCAAAACCTATTCTAATACCTTGTTTACTGCAACGGTTCAACAAGTTACCGACTCGGTTTTATTGTTTACCGAACACCATTTTGCTGGACCCAATTTTTCTGCTTTGCAGCAGGTTCCTGGAATAAGAATCTCGGCAGAAAGGTATTGGCATGTAGATGGATTGTTTGACGAAAATTTTAAAGCTACGGCCTTTTTTAATTATGATGGCTCTACCCCAAGCACCAAGAATGGCGGGTTTCTCGACAATGAATTAATAAAAGGTAGCGAAGACAGTTTGGTGCTGTTATATAGACCAAATGCCGAAACAGCTTTTGTTGTAGAAACAGATTTAACCTTTCAACCTGGAGGTAGTAAAACAGATAAAGTGGGTCGGTTTTGGGTCAATAATTTAAAGAAAGGTGATTATGCATTTGGGTATAAAGATTTTACAGCATCGGTTTCGCCGGTGCTTGATTCTAAGAGAGAAATGAATATATTCCCTAACCCTACCGAAGACATCCTAAATATTGAATTGCCCATTATGCACCTAAGTGGTAAGCTTAGTGTTTATGATTATAGTGGCACTTTAATTGAGCTAGTTCAAGTAAAGAAGAACGATAAAAGCTTAAGCATAGAAACGAAGGGCTTTAACAAGGGTGCTTACATCCTTGTTTTTGAGGATTCTAAAGGTATGGTTACTAAAAACTTTATCGTAAAATAAATGACTAAAGCATCGGTAATGGCAATTCGATTAATACGCTTCCAAGATAATCACGTGAATTATACGGAGGATCTTCTGTCCATAGAAGAGCCCTTAGAAATTCGGCTTGGGTTTGGACCAAAAGAAAATAGGCAGCAACAAAGAATTTCTGTAACGATGCGTACACCAGGGAATGATTTTGAACTGGCTTTGGGATTTTTGTTTACGGAAGGAATTGTTAAAAATGCTGAGGATATATTGAATATTCAATATTGCACAGAACTGAATTCTAAGGAGAATTTATTTAATGTGGTGCGGGTAGAACTCAAAGAAAACATAGCATTTGATTCAAGCTCTTTGCAAAGAAATTTTTATACGACTTCGAGTTGTGGTGTATGTGGAAAAGCTAGCATCGACGCAGTTTTTCAGCAATGCGACAGAATAGAAAGCTCAGTTTTTGAGCCAAGTCCCTCTATCATTTTCAATTTAACAACACAATTAGATTCGGTTCAAACCGTATTTAAATATACTGGAGGAATTCACGCCAGTGCTTTATTTGATAAGAATGGTAAATTGCTTTTGGTGAGAGAAGACGTTGGTCGACATAACGCATTAGATAAGTTAATTGGAGCAGTATTGGCAGATGATGGAATCAATTTTTCAGACTCTATTTTGTTGTTAAGTGGTAGAGCAAGTTTTGAATTGGTTCAAAAGGCGGCAATGGCTAGAATCCCAAATATTGTTGCAGTTGGAGCGCCAAGTAGTTTGGCGGTAAGCACCGCAGAGGAGTTTGGTATAAGATTATATGGGTTTTTAAAAGAGAATAAGTATAATCAATACACTAAAAATGCCAAACAATAATCGGATTAAACTTACTTGATAGATTTGTATAAATCAATCACAGCATCTTGGTATTTAGTGCAAGGGCTAATATTGAATACTTGTTGGTTTTGCCTTTTTGGATCATGGTACATCGCTCCTAAACACCATTCTTTGTAAATAGGAGCAATTACTGTTTGGCTATTATTATCATAAGAAAGTAAGCTTAACCTAGTAATCGTATCAATTACTTGTCCATCCTTAAACGGCCCAACAATATAAGGGGCTCTCATCATGTAAGGTGGTGCAAAATTACTAGCATTTACACCGTAATAAAGTGTATCAATTGATGAATAGGATTTTGGTGTGGCAATTTTTAAAATATAAAATGTATTGACCCCTTTAACAACATTTCCAAGGTTTACTGTTTTGTTGAGTGGAAGGTCTGAAATAAGTGAGGTAGTAGAAAAACCAGCAACATATGAAATTGAAAGATTTCCATTAATAAGATCAGATATGCTTTCATAAGTGGCAGAAAATTCTCCTTTTTCATTGGTGGTCATAGTCAATTCAAATGGATCTTCTAAAAGGCTCTTGGTAAAATATTCTAAAATAAGCGGGTAATTGGCATAAGGAATTGTTTTAGAGCAATCTTTATACAATACGCCACTCACTACAAAATTTTCTTTTTCTCGTTTGCACGAAAAAAGACTGATTACAAGAATTAATAGTGCGATGCGCATAAACAAACAAATAAATTTATACTTACAAACTAAACTAGCTCCTCTTCTTCCTCTTCTTTATGAACCATGTCTTTTTCAATGCGCAAATTATCGATGATAAATGCTTGCCTATCCATGGTATTTTTACCCATATAATATTCCAACATTTTTTGAATGGGCATTTCAGGATTTAAAACAACAGGTTGCAAGCGCATGTCTTCCCCAATAAACAAACCAAATTCCTCGGGAGAAATTTCGCCTAATCCCTTAAATCGGGTAATTTCTGGCCTAACACCTAATTGACTAATTGCTTCTTGACGTTCTTGGTCTGTATAACAATAAATTGTCTTTTGCTTGTTACGCACCCTAAACAAAGGCGTTTCAAGTATATATAAATGTCCGTTTTTGGCTAAATCCGGAAAAAATTGAAGAAAAAATGTCAGCAACAACAAACGAATATGCATGCCATCCACATCGGCATCGGTTGCTACTACTATCCTATTATAACGAAGGTCTTCGATGCTTTCTTCAATATTTAAGGCGTGTTGCAGCAAGTTAAATTCTTCGTTTTCGTAAACAACTTTTTTGGTTAAACCAAAACTATTTAAAGGCTTACCTCTTAAACTAAAAACCGCCTGCAATTCTACATTCCTGCTCTTAGTAATGGACCCACTTGCCGAATCCCCCTCTGTAATAAATAAAGTGGATTCAAACTTCTTTTCATCTTTTCCATCATTATAATGAATGCGGCAATCGCGCAATTTTTTATTGTGCAAGTTCGCTTTTTTTGCGCGGTCGTTGGCAAGCTTTTTAATACCAGCCATTTCCTTGCGTTCGCGCTCACTTTGGTTGATTCTTCTCAATAAAGCATCCGCCGCTTCGGGGTGCTTATGTAGGTAATCGTCCAAACTCTTTTTTAAGAAATCGCTCACAAACTGCCTTACCGAAGGCGATTCAGTTGGTGCCATATTTTGAGAACCCAATTTTGTTTTGGTCTGACTTTCAAACACTGGTTCTTGAACCCTTAAACTCACCGCTGCAATAATACTTGCCCTTATATCGGCTAAGTCGAAATCTTTTTTATAAAACTCTCTAACCGTTTTAGCAAAAGCTTCCCTAAATGCATTTAAATGCGTACCTCCTTGGGTGGTGTGTTGACCATTAACAAAGCTATAATACTCCTCACCATATTGATTTTCGTGTGTAATGGCAACTTCAATATCCTCACCTTTTAAATGAATAATTGGATAGCGAAGTGCTTCCTCATTGGTTTTGCGCTTTAGCAAGTCCAATAATCCGTCCTTAGAAAAATATTTTTTGTCGTTGAACCAAATGGTTAAACCACTATTTAAATAAACATAATTCCAGAGCATATTCTCAATATACTCATTGATGAATTTGAAATGCTTAAAAATACTATCATCGGCTACAAAAGAAATGGCTGTTCCGTTAGGCTCAATGGTATCTTGAAGTTTATGGTCCTTAACCAAATTCCCTTTTTCGAACTCAACAATCTTAGTTTTTCCTTCCCTAAAAGATTGCACTTTAAACGACATAGACAAGGCATTAACCGCCTTGGTTCCTACCCCATTTAATCCTACCGATTTTTTAAAAGCTTTGGAATCATATTTACCACCCGTATTAATTTGAGAAACGCATTCTATTACTTTTCCTAGTGGAATGCCTCTCCCGTAATCGCGAATAAAAGCCACCCCTTCCTTAACTTTTATATCTATTTGTCGGCCATTGCCCATCACAAATTCATCAATGGAATTATCGATAATCTCCTTTAACAGGATGTATATACCATCGTCCATGGCGCTGCCATCGCCCAATTTACCAATGTACATACCAGGCCTAAGGCGTATATGTTCACGCCAATCTAAAGAGCGTATGCTGCTCTCATCATAATTTACAACTTCTTCTGCCATACTCAAAAATGAAGATGCTAAGATAAGCACTCAAAACGGATTGCTAAACCTGTGTTTTTGCACATTGATGTGGAAAAGATTTTAAAACAAAAAACCCCAGAGCAAAGCTCCAGGGTTTTTTAAATATCACAAATGTTTTTTAAGACTAGCGAATAGCTGCTTCAAATAACGGGTTCTTGAAGAACTTAGCAAATTCTAAATCTTCTTTAGCCATATTTCTAACAGAAGCATTCTTGCTAACAGCTAGAGCTAAATTAGTGGTACAAACATCTTGATTGTTCATTCTTGCGCCACAGATAGCGCGCAAATAGTAATGTTCCCAGGTAAGTACATCTGGACTTAAATTATCAATCGTAGTTTTAGCACCATTTGCATCACCGTTTAACAATTGAGCCAAAGCAGTATTAAAATCAGAAATTCCGCTTTTACCAAAATTGCTAGTAGCAGATGCATAGTTACCAACTTTAATATCATAAACGCCTAGGTTATAATAAGTTTTAGCACCACTTTTAGAAGCTTGTTCGTAGAAATTACGTGCAGCAACTAAATTGCCTTCAGCACGTGATAAAGCGCCTAAGTTGGCTAAAACTGTTCCATTATTCGCATTGATTTCATTTGCTCTGTTTAAGTTTCCTTTTGCACTGATAAGGTTGTTGTTCTTCATGTTAACCAAAGCTAGGTCGTTAAAACCTCTCCAATCATCGCTGTATTTAGTTGTATAAACCACCAATACCTCTTCTTTTTGTTTCAAATCAGTAGAGATTACAGATAAATGATATAATTCAATCTGACTCAATTGGTCGTATTTACCATAATAAGTCATCAATTGAGCTTCTGTTTTAAATGGCTTATTTCCAATTACAATCAACTCAGATTTACGCAATTTCGGTAAAATTGTTTCAGCAGCTTTCTTCCAAGATTTCTCGTGATTTTTTCGCAATTGAGCCTCACGCTCCTCATCGCTGATGCTCGTATTGTTTATAATTGCAACCATCGCATCTTTATCAGCTAAAGTTGAAGTAGAAAGTTCAGTAGCAAATCCTTTCCAATCTTCTGCTAACATGTAACCCATGCTAAAGTTGCTGTCATTTACTTCGGCGAAACCTAATTTCTTAAGCTCTTTTCTAAAATAAGCAAAAGTAGAAGAAGAACGTCCTTTCGATAAGTTACTATTTCTTTCTAACTCTCCATCAGGTGAAGCAAATGCATTGATAGAAATACCCTTAACTATCCAATTTGGGTCTTTCTTTAATAAATTCTGCAAGCTAGCAATCTGAGTTTTGTTATTTATTCCTTTTCCAAACTTAAAACTAGGATTAAACTTATCCACATCCATAGGGAAGTAAATATTAACAACTTTGTTACTCATTTCTGGCTGATAGTTGTCCTTACCATCATAATATTCATTCGAAAATTTAACCATAGATGCTGTGGTAGTTGTACCTTTAACCATAATGCTATCTGGCACAACAATTGTTTTTCCATCATAAGAAAAACGTGGTAACAAACTAACGCTCTTTAATTCTGAAGTGTATGGGATTTTATCCGTATACACAATGTTACCACCAGTTTTAGAATTTACAGTAAAATCTGCAGATGCTGGAGCACTTTCACCTTTAATGGTTATTGTTTTTAAGGCAATTTCTTTTCCATCCTTTGTTTTTAAATAAGGTTGGAATGTAACCACTGCTTTCGCTTTCATGGTTTTAGGTGGTATTGTTCCAGAAATGGAAACAATTACAGAATCTCCCCTCATCTCCAATGGGTCTGGATTTACGGTGTAAGAATTCTTCGTTAAATTTGGACCACTACAGGCGGCTAAAAAAACTGAAGTGGCAAGGCTAATTGGTAGAACTTTTTGGAAAAAATCCTTCATAGTTATTTATTTTTGTTGGGCAATATTAAGGTTTTAACTCAATTAATAAAAAAAATATCCTATTTTGTATATAATAAAAATCAAAGGGAAGGCGAAAATTCCTGATTATCTTCAAGTAAGAGATAATAATTTCACCTTAATTGCCTACGCAAGAACTGATAGACCCGAAAAAGCTTTAGAAAAATGCGGGTTAGGTCTGCACATAGAAAAAATAAAAAAATTAATGAATGCCATTCCATTTGGTATAATGACTAAACTTGAACTCAATGACTGAAAATAAAAATATCATACATTTCGAAAATGTAAACATCTTTCAACAAGATAGCTTGGTCCTTTCAGATGTAAATTTCACGATTAATTCGAGCGAATTTTTTTACCTAATAGGAACAACTGGTAGTGGAAAAAGCACCTTACTTAAATCAATTTATGGCGAGCTGCCTATCCAAAAAGGCAAGGCATCTGTTGTTGGTTTTCAATTAGAATCCTTGAATAAAAGTAAAATCCCCTCTCTTCGCAGAAATTTAGGAGTGGTTTTTCAAGATTTTCAATTGCTGTTCGATAGAGATGTAAATGAAAACTTAAACTTCGTTTTACAGGCAACAGGGTGGAAAAATAAAGATGAAATCAATTCCCGCATTCATGAAGTTTTATCAATGGTGGATTTAGCCACAAAAGGACATAAAATGCCTTTCGAATTGAGTGGTGGCGAGCAACAAAGAATAGCCATTGCAAGAGCACTATTGAATAAACCAGCGCTTATTTTAGCAGATGAACCTACAGGGAACCTCGACCCAAAAACCAGTGATGATATTCTTAGCTTATTGCATCAAATAAGTAAGACAGGAACAGCAGTAATCATGGCCACGCATGATTATCGCATTTTGGATAAATTTCCAGCAAACATCATGCGATGCGAACAAGGTAAAGTGCTAAATAATAAGCTGCTAACAAAAACTACGGAAGAAGCTCAATAAGCATTTTAGCGTTTTCTAGCACATTAAACTGACTCCCTAAAACCATTCGGCGTTGACTCAAATCATCCTCCTTAAAATCCCTTTTCATCAATTCAACAATTAGTTCGGACATTTTAATCGGATTATCCTCAATGATGCATGCATCTTCGAGTCCTGTTGCATTTACCATGTGCGTATTAGCCAACATAAACCGGCCTTGAAATAACACATTAACCAACTTCAATTTTATGCCCGTGGGTTGAAAAGTAGGCAATACATTGATGTGGGCATTTTGGATCAAATCGTTAATCTCTTCTGGTCCAATTCCCTCAATTAATTTTATGTGATCATAAGGCATTATCGCTTTCCTTAGGTCCGAACTAATTCCATCGCCTGCAATAATGAATGGTACCTTTATTAATGAAAACACTTCTTTCACCAAGAAAATTGCAGCTAAATTATTCTCAGCCACACTTAATTTCCCATGATAAAAACAGTAATCTCCCCTACCCAATTTGCTATTTACCGATGTGTTTCCATGAAAAGCTGGCAACAATTTTACCCTATTGCCAAACCTAGTTTGAAGGCAATTTTTATCCTTATGTGAAATAGTCAAAATTACATCGGCGTGATTTAAAATAGACTCATACCTGCGCAACAAAATAGATTCAATTTCATAATAGGTTCGCTGCAAAAATTTTGGTTCAGACCTAGCCAATAACTCATAATAATCGTGCTCTATATTGTGCATCCTTACCATTTTAAACCGACCACTCAATTTAGGGTGATTTAAATAATAACAACTGTGAATGGCCTCAAATAATATAGGATCTTCATCCTTTAATAAATTTTCCAAAAGCAACTCACTACTCCTAGTGCTAACGATATATGGCTTTAAAATATCAAATGAAAACTTCTTCCTAGGATAATAAAAAACCTGGTCGCAATATTTTTCTAACGCTAGCGCTTCTTGCCTATTACCATAGCTAAAACAATGTAGCTTAATTGAAACACCCAATTCATGCAGTGCTTTTATGCGATAAAAAACATCTATTACCCCGCCGTAATTTGCCGGAAACGGAATGTCAAATGCGATTATGTGAATAGATTTATTCAATTATAAAGATTGATATAGCTGAACCAGCTTTTGTGATTCGTTTTGCAAATTATATACTTGCGACGCTAATGAACAATTGTTTTGCAATCTTTCGTATAAGTCGCTATCTTCAAGTAAATTATTTAATGCCAAAACAATTTCTTCTTCTATACAAGACACCAAAACTGCCACCTCAAACTCAGAATTGATTGCTTTATACTCTGGAAAATTGGCACAGATTTGCGGCACACCGGCATGCATATAATCAAAATATTTATTCGCCAATGAGTAATAATAACTCAAACCCATAGGCTCAAGTAAATTACAAGCCACACGCGCTTGTTGGGTATAGGCAGGCAAATCTTTAGGTAAAATAAATCCCAAAAATTTAATCTTCGCATCCAATTTCTCCCGCTTCACCATTTCTCTCAATGCCATACTTAAATCTCCCTCGCCAGCAATCCATAACTCACCATTTACAAGCCTCATGGCCAATATTAACGACTCCAATCCCCTGCCAATATTCAATGCTCCTTGGTAAAATATTACCTTTCCTATTGGTTTTTCTATCGTTTCGGTCCGAACCAAAGCAGGCACATTGAGGATGCTGTAAAACTTTAAACCATATTTTTTTGTGAATATTTCTGCTAAAGTTGGACCAACAGTATAAGCCAAATCTGCCCCCGAAACGGCTATACTTCCCACACATTCCCAAATATGCTTGGTAAGCGGCCTGTCAACAACCTCAGGCACTTCCGTGAAATATTCATGCGAATCGAAAACTAATTTTTTATGTCTTGCTTTAGCAATCAAATAATTGGGCAAAAGGGTGTCTAAATCTACCGCCAAATAAATATCTGGCTTACAAAAGATTAAGAACCAAATTAACCTTAAATTATACTCTAAATAAAACAACTTACCCTTGTTAAATTTACACTTTATTCTCTTTTGGGCAAACCCAAACTCACCCAAGGGTTTTGATGCAGGTAATTCCCTCCCAACCAGCAAAACTGTAAACCCATTATTCGCCAAAATGCTTGCGTGGCGCTGCATACGCTGATCGTAAGTGAGATCATTGGTAACAGTAATAATTATGCTTTTTTGCTTGCCCAAATCAGTAGTTGCTGCGAATTAAGTTGCAATATACCGTTATCCACCAAAATCCTAAAGGCTTTGGCCAATTCTTCTTCTTTATATCCAATAACTTTCTTGGTTAACTCCTTAACTGTATAAGCTTTTTCCCAGGAAATGTAGCTAAGCAACAAAACCAATTTTTGTAGTTTTTCTGAAGTCCAATAAACCACCATCTTTTCCTTACAAACATCACAAGAACAACAATCAATTACATCGTCTTCGTCAAAATAGGCCAATAATTTTCTGCTCCTACATATATTTTCATTTTCTGCATAAGCAATCATGGCCTCCAGTTTTTTCTCCTCCATTTCTTTCCTGTTTCTCAACAACACCTGGTCTATTTTAATATATTCTAACGAAACACGGGGCCCTTTTAACCGCATCTGAGGCTTGGTTTTCTGTCCAGCATAATCAATAATCCCCAATTGATGCAACTTCTCTAAACCCTCAATCAAATCCCTTTCGGATTGATTAATTTTCATAGCTAAAACTTTTTCACTTATGGGAACATAATAATCAAATATTCCACCAAAATTTCTCAACAATAATTTAATCAATTCGTCGTAATTTGGATTGTCTAATTGAAAGGAATAAAGTTGATTGCCTGGTAACAAAATCCTTACACGTGAAGGCAGGTAAAGCGCTTCTGAAACCTCAAGAATCTGCAACTGCGACAATATCTCAATTGCCTTTTGAACCCAAACTGGTCGCTTGTTTAAATAGCTAGAAAATAAGGTTAAATCAAAGTCAACAGACTCGCTCATTTCTTCGTCGATAGGCACTTTAAAATATGCCCCTACACCATTATAAACTTCTCTTAAAAACGAAATTTCTGGAAAATTTTGAGCCAATTTCGCCCGCATTATTACCGCATCCGATGCATGGTATAATAACATGCAAAATGCATTGGCACCGTTTCTTCCAGCACGACCAGCTTCCTGATAATACGCCTCAAGGCAATCTGGAATTTGATAGTGAATTACCAATCTACAATCTGGCTTATCAATCCCCATCCCAAAGGCATTGGTGCAAACCATAATGCGCGTTTTATTCTGAATCCAATCGTCCTGCCGTTTTTGTCTCAAATCCCCGCTAAGTCCCGCGTGGTAATAGGAAGCATTCACAGAATTGTCTATCAAATATTGAGAAATATCCTCTGCAAGTTTCCTGTTTCTCACATAAACCAATCCACTCACCTTTAAAACAGTTACACTGTTGAGCATTTTTTCTAACTTGTTTTCATGATGCCTTACAATATAATGTAGATTGAGTCGCTCAAAACTTTTCCTAAAAGCCAAGGTCTCCTTAAACCCAAGTTGCTCTTGAATATCTGCTACAACACGGGCCGTTGCAGTTGCCGTTAAGGCCATCACCGGCACCCCAGGCAGATATTCTCTAACTGCCAAAATTTTCCTGTACTCGGGCCTAAAATCAAAGCCCCACTGACTAATGCAATGTGCTTCGTCAATGGCCAGCAAACTAATTTTCATTTGCTCCAAATGATCTTTTATTAGGTCTGAACCAAGTCTTTCTGGGGAGACATATAAAAATTTCACCCCACCGTGCACGCAGTTATTTAAGATAAGTTGTATCTCTTGATAATGAAGTCCAGAGTATATCGCCTGAGCCTGAATGCCCAGTTTCTGTAAGTTCTCAACCTGATCTTTCATTAAAGCAATCAAAGGAGAAACCACCAAACACATGCCAGGCAATGCCAAGGCAGGCACTTGAAAACAAATGGATTTTCCACCCCCAGTTGGTAAGAGTGCTAAAGTATCTTTCCCAGATAAAACCGAATGAATGATATCTTCTTGAAGTGGCCTAAACTCGCTATGACCCCAATATTGTTTTAGTATTTCATGAATAGTCACCTCAATTCAAAATTACACCATCTTTAATGGTTAATTGTCGATCGCTTTGCGCGGCCAAATTTAAATTATGCGTCACAATCACAAAGGTTTGGTTCATTTCTGAACGCAACTTAAAAAACAGGTGATGCAATTCTTCTGCCGACTTAGAGTCCAAGTTACCGCTAGGTTCATCGGCCAAAATAATAGATGGGTTATTAATTAGTGCCCGAGCCACAGCCACCCTTTGTTGTTCGCCACCGCTCAAGGCATTTGGTTTATGCGTAAACCTATTATTTAAGCCTAGATAGTCGAGCAATTCTTTCGCGTTTTTTTCTGAGATACTCCTACTTGCACCACCAATCCAAGCTGGCATACACACATTTTCTATGGCATTAAATTCTGGCAACAGTTGATGAAATTGAAAGATAAATCCAATATGCTTGTTTCTATACTTTGCCAGTTTATTACCTTTTAACAAAGTAATGTCTGCGTTGTTAATTTCAATTACGCCAGAATCGGCCTGATCCAAGGTGCCCAAAATTTGCAATAAAGTTGTTTTTCCGGCACCAGAAGCGCCCACAATAGAAACAATTTCACCCTTGGCAACTTCTAGGTTAACCCCTTTTAAAATGGCCAACCCATCATAAGACTTATGCAAATTAGATACCTTAATCATCTGTTTTCAATTATACACAATTTAAATAGATAGTATACAAAGAGGAGAAAATTTTGGTCATATATAAAAATATATTGGGTAGCTAAGCCTCTTTTTAATATGTTCGCACCCAAAATTATTCAACAAAACTATCTTCTTTATGAAAAATATAGTTCCTGCATTTTTAATTTGCACCGCATTAGTGGTTGGTTCAGCCAGTATCATGAAAAAGGATTTAAAAGGAATTGATCTTAATTCTATCGATCAATCTGTAAATCCGGGTGCCGATTTTTATCGTTTTGCCAATGGTACCTGGCTAAAAAACAATCCGGTTCCCGCGAGCGAAAGCAGGTGGGGAAATTTTAATATTGTAATTGAACGCAACAACTTGGTTTTGCGCCAGATTTTGGAAGAAGCGGCTGCAAATAAACATGCCGAACCAGGATCTGCCAAGGGAAAAGTTGGTGCTTTTTATCGCGTTTTTTTAGATACCATAAAAAGAGAAAATCAAGGAATTAAACCTATCACTGGCGACTTAGAAGCCATCCATAAAATTACCGATACACAAAAATTAATTGAAAATATTGCACGTTTTCACGAAAAGGGAATTCGCTGCTTTTTCGGTTTTTATGTTGGTCAGGATTTAAAGAGCAGTACTAAATATATCAGCTACATCTCGCAAGGGGGCTTGGGTTTACCAGACCGCGACTATTACTTTAAAACAGATTCTAAGTCGGCTTTAATTAGAGATGAGTATGTAAAATACATCGATGGTCTGAACCAATTATATGGTTTTGGTTCAGAAAAAATGGGTGCTCAAATTTTAGCATTTGAAACTACTTTGGCTAAGAATGCGATGAACAGAACTGAAAGAAGAAATCAAGAAAAGCAGTATAACAAACGCAGTGCAAAACAGCTGATGGATTTATACCCAGATGTAAATTTGTCTTATTATTTTCAACTGCAAAATGTCCCAAGTTTTGATAGTTTAATTGTTTCTCATCCTGCATTTTTTGAAGCACTTAATGAAACCTTTAAAACAAGTTCATTAAGCGATATGAAATTATACATGAGGTGGTGTTTAATGAATGGTTCTGCAGGGTATTTAGATTCAAAAATTGAACAGCAAAGCTTTAATTTTTATAGCACCATTCTTACAGGTACCAAAGATCAAAAGCCGATGTGGAAAAAAGGAATTGCCGCAGCCAACGGCATCGTTGGGGAGTTATTGGGCAAATTGTTTGTGGAGAAAACTTTTAGTCCCGACTCTAAAAAGCGTGTGAATGCCATGGTAGATGATATTGTGGAAGCATTTAAGGTAAGAATTAACAATTTAACCTGGATGAGCGCAGAAACCCGCGAAAAAGCTTTGATAAAACTGGCCTCCTTCAACAGAAAATTCGGCTATCCAGACCAATGGAAAGATTATTCGAAACTAGAGATAAAAGAAGATTCTTATATTGAAAACAACTTTAGGGCAAATGAATTTGCCTTCAACGATATGGTATCAAACCTTGGTAAACCAATTGACAGAGGTCGTTGGGGCATGAACCCCCAAACGGTGAATGCATATTATAGTCCAACCTTAAACGAAATTGTTTTCCCAGCGGCAATTATGCAGCCTCCATTTTTTGATGCCAACGCAGATGATGCGGTGAATTATGGCAGCATTGGGGCCGTAATTGGCCATGAGTTAACGCATGGTTTCGACGATCAAGGCGCCAAATATGGTGCAGATGGCAATTTGAAAAGCTGGTGGACGATAGAAGACAAAACGAAATTTGAAGAGAAAACCAAGATTTTGGTAAATCAATTCAATGGTTTTTATGTAAGCGATAGCCTTCATGTAAATGGTGAATTAACTTTAGGCGAAAATATTGCAGATTTAGGGGGGTTAACCATTGCCTATGAGGCTTATCAAATGAGATTAAAGAAAAGCCCGGGAAAAGTAATCAATGGCTATACCCCAGAACAACGCTTTTTTATTGGATTTGCACAAATCTGGAAAAACAATGTTAGGCCAGAAGCTTTGAGACAATTAATCTTAACCGACCCACATTCGCCAGGCGAATTTAGGGTTCTTGGAACTTTATCTAACATGCCTCAATTTTACGCCGCATTTGGAATTAAAGATGGCGATAAAATGTATAGAAAGTCTGAAGAAAGAGCAAATATTTGGTAATGAATAAACTTTTTGGCTTACTTTTTTTTATAGCAGCACTCTCCTCTTGCGGTAGCTCTTGGATTCCAACCAAAGTAGATAAAACCTTGGGCGAGTTAAGTAATCAAGAAATTATCAATGCGCCAAACCAATTTCCTATTTTAGATAAAGAAGAATGCGCTTATGCCTATGAAAGAGTGGAATTAATTAGGGACGAAATAATTAATTCGGGCGAATTGGATTTTGCGCAGGATTTTAACTGGGAGGTGAAAATTATTAAGGACGATTCTGTTTTAAATGCCTTTTGCTTACCGGGCGGTAATTTTTATATTTACACTGGTCTGATAAAATATCTAGATTCTGAAGCTGCTTTAGCGGGGGTTATTGGGCACGAAATGGCCCATGCCGACAAAAGACATAGCACCAAGCACCTTGTTCAAAACATGAGTTTGTCATTGATTCTTCAATATTTTATAGGCGTAGATCAATCTAGTTTATTGGGGTTGGGTGCCAATTTATTAAGCTTATCTTTCAATAGATTAGATGAAAGCGAAGCCGATATGCAATCTGTAAGCTATTTGAATAAAACTAAATACGATCCAAGGGGAGCTGCCTTTTTCTTTGAAAAAATAGAAAAGGAAAATAAGAGCTTAGGTCCAATAGAATTTATGAGTACCCACCCCGATCCAGAAAACAGGGTAAAAAAAATCTACAAAAAATGGAAAGATTTGGGTGCTAAAAAAGGCAAATTGAATAAAGAGGAATACAAAAAAATCATTTCCGATTTACCTTAAAAACTTCTTAGGGCATAGTACCAAAAATTTGGTCCCAAATGGGAGAACTAACGCCATAAGCCTTGCTCCCATCTTGGTAATGGTGTTTGGCATGGTGTGTCCATAAAAATTTTAATCCTTTTATTGGTTTATAAGCATGAACCATATAATGGATATAAACATAAATAGCCCAACCATTAACAAAACCAGCAGTAAAAATAAAAGCAGAACTGGGTATTATTAAATAGAAAAATCCCAGTAAAAACAAGGTTAGTAGGGTTCCAGGTATGGGTGGCATAACAAGCCTTTCTATATCTTTTGGGAATTCGTGGTGCACGCCATGAATAAGAAAATGAGCACGTTTTAATATCGGTTGCTCAGTTACAAAATGAAAGAGAAACCGATGAGCCAGATACTCAAATAAGGTCCAAAATAACACCGCAAATAGATAAATCGAAATGCCCTCTACAAAACTATGGGACTCAAAATTGTAATGAAAACAAAGTAATAGCAGCCAATATAGAAAATAAACGAGCGCAGCTAACCAAGCATTTGCCTTAGTTAAACTTTCTAAAAAGGAGTTTTTAAAAAGTTTACCTTTTTTCTCTTCTATGCTGCTTACTTTCTTCATTTACCAAAGGTGGACAAAAAAATAATTCTAAATCGAAAATGCTGCTTGGTTTCTTCGTTTACCAAAGGTGGACAAAAAAATAATTCTAAATCGAAAATGCTACTTGGTTTCTTCGTTTACCAAAGTTAGACAAAAAAATAATTCTAAATCGAAAATGCTACTTGGTTTCTTCGTTTACCAAAGTTAGACAAAAAAATAATTCTAAATCGAAAATGCTACTCACTTTCTTCATTTACCAAAGGTGGACAAAAAAATAATTCTAAATCGAAAATGCTACTTGGTTTCTTCATTTACCAAAGGTGGACAAAAAAATAATTCTAAATCGAAAATGCTACTTGGTTTCTTCGTTTACCAAAGGTGGACAAAAATATAACTCTGAATCGATAAAAATTAAACCTTTAAAACTAGGTTGCTGACAAAATAGCAGTAAATCTAGATTTACTATTAGTAATATAGATACTATATAATACAATAAATCAATTATTTAAATATCCATAACTAATCCTTTACTTTAATAATTAGATCGTCTTTTAATTGGGCTAATTCCAAAGAAAAATAGTCGGAATTATTCTGAATAGCTTTTAGGTAAGGATTTAGCTCATTTAAATAAAGGATCTCTTTTAGCAATATGGCATGATATTCCAATATTTTGCTTGCATTTTGGTTAAAATCAGGAAATTTTGAACTTAAATCCGTCAATTTCTGTAATTCTAAGGAAATATCCGGCTTATTTATTTGCTCACGTTTCATGGTTCCAATACCTAAAAGCAACCAATCTGGACTAATTTCCGGGAAATTGGTTAGAATTTTGGTTATAAGGTCAATGCCAGGCTTATTCCTGCCCGAGCCTATGTGTGTAAGCACTGGCAAAGAGATATCAAGTATATTGGCAAATGCAGATTTACTCAAAAGCTTCTTTTCCATGACACTTAACACACGTTTATTTAAATCATCCATATAAAGTCTTGATTATTAATAGTATTTAACAAATGTTTTAAGAGGGTGATACAAATGTAAACAAAAGAAAACAATTGTAAAAGGCTTGTTTTACTTTTGTAAACTTTGGCACTTAACTGGAACTTTACATTATAGGCCATAAAATATTGCTATTTAATGCTTTATGTATAAACAATATTGCTGAATAAAACATTTGTAAAACCCACCTTAACAATTGTCTAGTTAGTAAAATTGGCAGATTTAAAACAATATTACCCCTTCTGTTATTTATCATACTATGAAAGCAATAGTTCTAAATTATACCACCAATCTCGACAGACCCTTGGATGAGGTGTTTCAATTTTTCAGCAAAGCCGAAAATTTAAACAAGCTCACTCCCCCACATGTAAACTTCAAAATACTTACTCCTTTGCCAATTCCCATGTTCCCTAGTCAGACAATTCGCTATAGAATCAAATTGTTTGGTATTCCCTTTAATTGGAAGACAGAAATTATAGAATGGAATCCGCCCTTTAAATTTGTTGACCAACAGTTGGGAGGACCATATACCACGTGGCATCATCAGCATATTTTTAAGGAAGTTAATGGCAAAACCGAAATGACCGATATCATCACGTATCGCTCAAAAGGCTGGATTTTGGCACCTTTTCTTCATTGGTTGTTTGTAGATAGGAATGTAAAACAGATATTTGCCTACAGAGAAAAACAACTTAATGAAATCTTCAGACATAATTAGTTCCTCAAAAAAGTGTGAACATTGTGGCCATTGGACAAATGGCGAACTTGCATTTTGCAGCCAATGTGGCGAAATTTTGGATAAAAAATACCGGGAGGAACGGGCTTTTCTTGAGCAAGAGCAGCAAGAACAATCTCCCATGATGAATAAGATAAAGTTAAAAAAAGCAGCTAATAGCGTTTTTTGGAAATTTATTGAAGGCTTGCTTCAACGTGGTCAATTAATCCTGGTTTTCCTTATTGTGCTGGTAACCATAATACTGGCTATAATGCCTGGATGAGTTTTAAAGTTTCTTACGTTTGGATTCTCCTAGTATTTGCGCTGGATAAATTGGTTCAGGCCGTAATATTAGCGCCTAATTTTGTAAGAAATTATTTGGATGATTTGCTCTTAATTCCCCTAGTAATGGGTGCTTCACTTCAATTACAGCACTATTTAGTGGCAAAAAATTTCAATTTTTCCTACACGGCCATTCTAGCAACCTGCGGATTTTTTACCATAGCTTTTGAGGGAATTGCGCCCCTATTAACTAAAACCTATACCCTTGATCCATGGGATATTATGGCCTATTTTATAGGTGCTGTTTTTTTTGCTCTTTTTATGAATTATCCTGCCGAAAATTCCAAAGAATAGGTGAAGCTTAACTCAGAGCCAGGACCAAGGCAATGAATGCCCTTTTTCTGTGAAATTTCGCCCTCAAAGCCTATAGAATCGGCCAAGCCCTGCCATGGTTCCAAGCAAATAAAATCTTGCGCGCCCAATTTGGCCCAAATGCCCATGTATGGAAATCCCGCAAAATCTAATTTCACAGCAAAGTTGGTTTCGGTTTGAACCAATTTAAGCCAGGTACTCTTTAATCCTTCTAGCACAATGGCATCCTTCAAAAATAGGGCTGAGTTTAATGGCAAAATTTGAGTTTGCCGACCCAAAGACTCCGTTTCTCCGCTAAACAAGCCATCCTTGAGTAAATGCCTGTTTAAATCCTCAGGATATTCGAATTCGATCTGGTATTGATCTAATTGAGGCAAGGGCAACTTAAAACCAGGATGTGCACCCACAGAAAAATACATATTTTCTTGGCCTTGGTTCAGACAGGAATAAGTTATACTTACCTTGTTTTTTACAATTTGATAGGTGATGAAGAATTTAAATTCATAAGGGAATTTTTTCAAAGTTTCTTCATTCGATTCGAGCATAAATTTCAGCAAATCGCTATATACTTCGATGGGTTCGAAGGGCATATCGCGGGCAAAACCATGTTGATTCATGGAATATTTTTGTCCGTTTATCCTAATTTCATTATTGTTTAATTTGCCAACAATTGGAAATAGCACTGGTGCATGCCTGTTCCAAATATCTGGATTGGCATCCCACATAAATTCAAGTCCGGTTTTTATATCTTTAACCGAGCACAATTCTGCTCCATTTTCCTGAATTGAGACTTGAAGCGATTCAGAACTTATTTGATATTTTTGATTCATTGGGATAAAATAGTTCACTAAAGTAGAAAATATCTGGGTATTGGGGGGAATGTTTTTATTTGCAGGTCGGTTTTTTCTATAAAAATATTAAATTTGATCTTCAAATCAAGATATGAATCAAATACTTCGATTTTTCTTTATAATTTTCATTACATTCATCATAGTGCTGTTTGTTACCGACTTTCAAGCAGTGGTAGATGGTTTTGGATCTTTGGTGGATGGAATATCTACTGTTTTATCTCCTCTTAAAGGGGCTGTTAAATAGATTTTCTTTTGGCTATTTCGTTATTTTAAAGGATATTTGCGCCTACCTGCCGTGGTGGTGAAATTGGTAGACACGCCATCTTGAGGGGGTGGTGCTCGCAAGGGTATGGGAGTTCGAATCTCCTCCACGGCACAAGCTAGAATAGAAATTAGTTTGAAGTATTTGAGCTTCATCTAATTTCTTTTTTTTTGCCATTTATTTAGATTTTCGTCACTGTCTGTATTTCGACAAATTTTGCTTAGCGTCAAAGACTTAATTTTAATAAATTAAACACCTCTCTTGCGTCACATTCTTGATTTCAATAAACTTCACATTGCTTTTGAGTGGCATCCTTAAATAGAATAATTTGGTTAACAAATGCCACCATTTGATTTAAAGTAGGTGTAATTTAAAGTTAAGCGGCCAATGGACTGGAGCAAAATTTTATTTTCAAAGTGAAGTCCAAAAAAAAACCTCGAAGTTTTACTTCGAGGTTTTTGAATTCTTTTGAGAATAGAATTAGTCTTCTACTATTATAGTACGCTCAGCATTAGGAGATTTTATCTTTACTAATCGGGTATTTACTTTGATACCAATTTTACGTAACACTGAAGACACTTTATTTCTTCTTCCTTTTCTTTTCAATCGCGTGGTTGCCATAATTTTAATTTTGTGCAAATATATTACTTTTCTGCTTTTTACAAACTAATAACCTAAAATATTTAACATGCTTTCTGCGCTTTGCTCATTAGCAAACAAAGAATAGCTTAAATTTCCTTCCTCGTCTTTATCAATTAAGATATGCTTAGGCGCTGGTATTAAGCAATGTTGAATGCCTCCGTAGCCTCCTAAACTTTCTTGGTAAGCGCCTGTGTGAAAAAAGCCCATGTGCAAAGTTTCACCTTCTTTTAATTTGGGCATAAAAACCTGATTGGTATTGGTATCAGAATTATAAAAATCCTGACTATCACAGGTTAATCCGCCCAAGTTAATTCGCTGAAATTCTTTGTCCCACTGATTAATAGCAAGCATAATAAACTTCTGACCAATTCCCCAAGTATCTGGTAAAGTAGTGATGAATGAACTGTTTATCATATACCAAAGTTCCTTATCGTTTTGTTCTTTCTGACCAATAATAGAATACAACATTCCCCCACTTTCACCAACAGTAAACGATCCAAACTCTGTAAACAGATTTGGCACTGGAACGCCCCTATTTTCACAAATTGCTTTGATATAATATACAATTTGATCAATCATGTAAGCATAATCGTACTCTATGCCTAGGGAGGTGTAAATAGGCATACCGCCACCAATATCTAAGGTATCTAAATCGGCACAAACCTCTTTAACATCGCAATACACATTCACCAATCGGGTAAGCTCACTCCAAAAATAGGTTGTATCTCTAATTCCAGAATTCACAAAGAAGTGAAGCATTTTTAATTTGAAATTGGGATGGTTCTCGATTTTTTCTTTGTATAAATCGATTATTTTTTTGTGACTCATTCCCAATCTAGAAGTATAAACCAAGAAATTGGGCTCTTCTTCGGTGGCAATTCTAATGCCTAGTTTAGTAGGTTTGGTGGTATAAGCCGATATTAAATCAAACTCCTTGGTATTGTCCATCACACAAACGAGATTTTCAAAACCGTTATTCACCAAATGAACTATATTTTTAGCGTATTCTTCGGTTTTATAACCATTACAAACGATATACTGGTCCTTTTTAAATTTACCAGAGTTGGCCAAACGCTCAATAATATTAAGGTCGAATGCCGAACTTGTTTCCAAATCCACCCCGCTTTTAAGCACTTGGTTCAGCACGAAACTAAAATGTGAACTTTTGGTGCAATAGCAATAATTATAAGTTGCCTCATAATTATATTTTTCAAAAGCCTGCTGAAACAGTAATCTTGCCTTATCAATTTGCGAGCCTATTTTGGGTAAATAGGAAAATTTTAAGGGCGTACCATACTTTTCTATTAGCTCCATGAGGTTGATATCATGGAATTGCAATTGATTATCAATTACATTGAATCCATGACGGGGAAAGAAAAAAGTTTGATGGATAAGGTCGGTATACCGATTTTTGATATTTAACGTGGTCAATTCCTGAAATTTTTTACAATTTTAACGAAAGGTTTTGGTAATTTTAAAATAATAAATGGTTAAATAATATAAATCTATTTTTCTTATTTTATTATGCTTCCTTCATTTTGCCAGCACTAGTATTTGCTTTATATTTGTTGCCTACCATCCCTTGGAGGTTTTGTGAAAAATGTTAAGATTATAAGTATTGAATCGGATTTTGGTGCAGGTAAAAAGGGCGCAAAATTTGGTCCGCAAGCATTATTAAAAGAATTGCCTCAAAGTTTATTATCAAATATCCCAATTGAGGTAATTAAGTTTGAGGAACTTTCTGAAAGTGAAGAAACAAACTTTGCCTTACATATTGACACTATTTATGAGGTAATAAAAAGTGCAAATTTAATAATCCAGGAGGCTATAACGGCCAATCAATTTCCTTGGATAATTAGTGGCGACCATAGCAATGGCTTAGCTGCCATCACAGCTTATAAAGAATTATATCCTGACAATAAATTGGGCGTAATTTGGATTGATGCACATGCCGATATTCATACACCTTACACCTCTCCAAGCGGAAACATGCATGGTATGCCATTGGCAGCTGCCATGGGTATTTTAGATGAATCGAAGGGTAAAAACCAGGTAGAAAAATACACCCAACAAAAATGGCAGGACTTAACCAAGCTGGGGGCTAAAAAGTTGAGCCCAAAATTGGACCCATCTAATTTAGTTTTTATAGACATTAGGGATTTAGAGTCGGAAGAAATTAATCTTTTAAACGACCTCAGCATAAAGCATTTTGTGCCTAACGACAGGCGAAATTTGGGCTTAGAAAAAATCTTGCAAGAAAGTGTAGATTATTTAGCTCATTGCCACCACATCCTAGTTTCATTTGATGTAGACAGCATAGATCCCTCCAATTCGTCTGGAACTGGCACGCCTGTTCATGATGGCTTGTCGAAAGAGCAAGCAATTGATGCCTTGAGTTTTTTATTGGCTCAGCCTAAATTAATAGCATTTGAAATTACAGAAATTAACCCGCTATTAGATCGCTTGCAGCCGATGGAAAAATTGGCAGCAGAAATCATAGAAAAAAGTTTTGAAAAATCTGGCTTTTTAGCTTAAGCCAGATCTTTCAAAAAAGCTATTGTATCAACGCCATCGGCATAGTCCCACAAGGATGGCTGTTGCGACATTCCAAAGGGAATTCTTTCAAGATTAGGCGTATGTCCAACCACGCATTGAATATGCTCCTTGTGAAGTGCTAAAAATGCTTCTACATCCTCGGCAGTTTCATAAAACTGAAACATCAATACACTTAATGGCGAATCGAGCATATCATCTTGTTTTACGATTAAAAAACCATTGTCCAAATGTGGATCTTGATTCATTAAAAATAAAGCTTTATGGTAGGTATAATTATTTGCGAATTTGTTGTGATTTATAATATCCTTATAGCGCTCAAAAGCCACAAACATTGGCTCTAAATTATATCCTTTAGGCAAAAGCAATTTGGAAACATTTCTACATCCCATGCCAAAATACATAAACACATCGTCTGCCAGTGCATCTAATTCTTCTGCACTTTCATTGCCGGTTAATACAGCTAAACTTTTTCGGTTTTTGCGCAATAAGTTAGGCACGTTTTTAAAATAATATTCAAAATAACGGTTGCTATTATTGCTTCCTGTCGCAATAACGGCATCGTAGTTTTTTAATTGGTAGGCTTCGGCCATAATGATTTTGCCTCCCATGGCAGAATCAATCTCTTTTATTTGCTCAATTAGCCATTCCATGAATTTTGTATCGTCGCTGCTTAGTTTAACCAAGGCAATATTTCCTGTGATTAAAACCGACAGTAAATCGTGGAAACCAACCATTGGAATATTGCCTGCAAGTATCAAAGCAATCCTTTTTGGCTCTTTTGGCTCACTTAAATTATACCCTAAAAGCCATTTATCTAAATTTTCTTTGTTTAAAAGTTGAGCCCAGGCATGAATTGCCTTTAATTGCATGTCGATGGTAAACCAATTGTTGTGCAAATAAGCTATCTGTAAATGAGGCGATTCTGCATTTATCGCAGCCAACTTGTCCCCTAATTTTGAAAATACTTCTACTCTTTGTGAATAACTCATATAATTTAGACTAATTCTATTTTTTTGAAAGCGCCAACAAAACTAAACTTGCAGTTGTTATCATCCTATAAAAAAATAAATAATTATGGCTATTATAATCACAGACGAATGCATCAATTGCGGTGCATGCGAACCAGAATGTCCAAACAACGCAATTTATGAAGCTGGTGCCGAGTGGGCATGGGCAGATGGAAACAACCTAAGCGGAACTGTTACAGTTGATGGCGAAACCGTTGAAGTATCTAAGCGCTTTGCTCCTGTTTCTGAAGACACTTATTTTATCGTAAGCAACAAATGTACAGAATGTGTAGGCTTCCATGAAGAGCCTCAATGTGCTGCTGTTTGCCCGGTAGATTGTTGTGTACCAGATCCAGATCACGTAGAAACTAAGGATGCATTGTTAGAGAAGAAACAAAGAATGCATATCTAAAAAAAAAGCTGCTCCCCTAAAGAGCAGCTTTTTTTATGAAAACAAATCCAGGTTTTCATATTTAAATGGCAAGACAACCTCTGGAACATTGCTGGATTGTTTTCTGCTTCCAATTAATTTAGAAATGGAATAGGCTTCCATGGATTCTTCTGCAAAGGGCAAGAAGCATTTTTCCAAGTCTGTTGCAGTGCTTTTTGGTTCGAGCCAAATTTTTTCTTCGGTCTGATCCAATATTACAGGCATGCGTAATTTGGTGTTGTGGATTTGGGCCATAAGTGGATTTGCTTGGGTAGTGAGCAAGCTAAATGTATTATAAACCCTATCCTCCTCGGTGTTTTGCCAGGTTGCGTATATGCCCGCTAAAGAAAATATTTGCTGCATTTTTAGGCGAATAAAATAAGGTTGCTTTTCTTTGTTGCCCATTTCTTTCCACTCAAAAAAACCTGTTAAAGGAACAAGGCATCTTTGCCTTTTTATAGATTCTTTAAAGGATGATTTTTCAAAAACGGTTTCTGATTTTGCATTGAGCGTTTGTATGCGAATTGTCTTTGCTTGCTCATAATTTTTTGTCCAATTGGGAATTAATCCCCATTGAAAACATTGCATAACCGTATTTTGCTCTTGGGTAATAACGGGCATAAAAGGAAAATCAAATCCATTTAAATGATATGCTACCACCTCTGTTTTATTGGTAAAGGAAGGAAATAAATTGCCCAGAAAGGGCCTTTCGTACCTTTCTTCTAATTGTTGGTAGGTGGCATTTACAGAAGCATGGTAACACATGCAACAAGTTTAGTAATTTTCTATCAAAAGAAGATATGCATTTTTTAATTAATGAGGGGGTATTTTGCTTAAAATAATTTATACTTGTTCGCATGAAAATTGTGGTAAATACCCGCTCCTTAATCTCAAATAAATTGGATGGAATTGGATGGTTTACCTACCAAACGCTGAAGCGAATTACGCAATCTCACCCAGAGCATGAGTTTATTTTTTTGTTTGATAGGCCTTATTCCAAAGAATTTATTTTTGCCAACAATATCAAGCCTATTGTGCTTTTCCCGCCAGCGCGGCATCCATTTTTATACCTCATTTATTATCAATGGTCGGTAAGAAATTTGCTCAATAAACTTAAGCCCGACATATTTTTATCAACCGATGGTTTGTTGGTTTTAGGTTGTAAAACCAAACAATTGGCAGTAGTACACGATATCAACTTTCATCATTATCCTAATGACTTAAAGTATTTTTACAGGAAATATTATAATTTCTTTATGCCAAAATTTGTTGCGGCGGCAGATTGCATTGCCACGGTATCAGAATTTAGCAAAAGAGATTTGGTAGAGACTTATGGGACTGAACCAACTAAAATTTCTGTTGTATATAATGGCATAAACGAAGGGTATAAAAAGCTTGGCACCGAACGCCAATTGGAAACTCAAAACAAGTTTTCCCAGGGTAAGCCCTATTTCCTTTTTGTGGGTTCTCAAAGTCCGCGCAAGAACTTGGTTCGACTCATAGAAGCATTTAATTTATTTAAGATAAAGAGCGGGTCTCCTTACAAATTACTCATTGTGGGCGCTAGTTTTTGGGGTGATGAAGCCATTGAGGATGTTTTAAAAAAATGTGAACACATAGATGACATTATATTCACTGGAAGGGTTATTCAGAGCGACTTAGAAGATATTATGGGATCGGCATTTGCTTTGAGTTTCTTGTCGTATTTTGAAGGATTTGGAATTCCTCTGGTGGAAGCCATGGAATGTGAAGTGCCCATTATATGCAGCAATGCGAGTTGTATGCCAGAAATTGCAGGCGATGCGGCTGTTTATGTTAATCCTTTTAACGTGAATGAAATAAGTGAGGGCATGTTAAAATTATATCAAAACCCTGCTTTGGTTCAGACCGTCATTGAAAAAGGCAAAGAACAGAAGTTGAAATTTTCTTGGGATAAAACAGCCGAAAAACTCTGGCATTTAATAGAAAATGAAACCAAGAAAAATCATTAATTTGCGGCAGATATGAGCAAAGAGATTATTGTAAGTGGTATTAGGCCTACCGGAAACCTGCATTTGGGGAACTATTTAGGTGCGGTGACCAATTTTGTAAAGATGCAATATGAGCATCAATGTTATTTTTTTATTGCCGATTATCACAGTCTAACTACGCATCCCAATCCTGCCGATTTGCACAATAATGTTAGGCAAGTTTTAGTAGAATATCTAGCGTGTGGCTTGGATCCTGAGGCTTGTACTTTATATATACAGAGCGATTTGCCGCAGATTCCAGAATTGTATATGATGTTAAATATGCATGCTTATTTGGGCGAGTTGGAGCGTGTGGCATCTTTTAAAGACAAAGCTAGAACGCAGCCAAATAACATAAATGCAGGATTACTTACCTACCCTGTTTTAATGGCCGCTGATATTATTATACACAAGGCCACCAAAGTGCCTGTTGGTAAAGACCAAGAGCAACATTTGGAAATGGCCCGCACATTTGGAAACAGATTCAATAGAATTTATGTGCAAGAGGTTTTTCCTGAACCGTATGCATTCAATTATGGCAAAGAATTGGTGAAAATTCCAGGTTTGCAGGGTGGCGGAAAAATGAGTAAAAGCGATGGGGATGGTAATGTGATTAACCTCATTGATTCCCCTGATGTAATAAGAAAAAAAATGAGTCGTGCCTTAACTGATGGTGGTCCTACCGAGGCAAATTCTGCACCACCAACCCCTATTCAGAATTTATTCGACTTAATGAAGGTGGTTTCTAGTGCCGAAAAGTTGGTGTATTATGAAAATTTATATGCCAATTGTACCATTCGGTATGGCGATTTTAAAAAGGATTTGGGCGAGGATATGGTGAATTATCTTACTCCAATTCGCGAAAAAATAACTCAGATTCAGCATGATGATGTGCTTTTAAGGAAGGTGGTTAAGCTTGGCAAGGAAAAGGCCTCTGAGAGTGCTAATGCAACCTTAAATGAATGCAGGAGGCTTATTGGGTTCAAGTCTTTTTAGTAAGGGGGGCTTTGGGGGTTGGTCTTTGGGCTTTGGGCGTTGGGCTTTGGGCTTTGGGTTTTGGGTTTTGGGCTTTAGGCTTTGGTCTTTGGGTTTTAGGCGTTGGGCGTTGGGTTTTAGTAATTTGGGTTTTGGCCACTGGGCTTTGGTGAATGGGCTTTGGGAATACTTAGATAATTAGGCCAAATTACTTTACTTTATTTCACAAAAAAGGAGCCGAGGCTCCTTTTTTTACTTGTTTAGGTTAGATTGCTTCAAATTGTTTTAGAAGTATTTTGTATTAGTTAATTTATGGCTTAATCGAACTTTTCTATTTTCATTTGCTTGTGTAATTTACACTAAATCCAATTTTTGGTTTAGTGATGTTTTTTAAAACAGTATTATTAATAATATACAACTAGGCAGGATGGCCCCCATGCGGTATTTGATACTACAAATTTTAAAGCTTATAAAGTGTATGCTTTAGAATAATTATATTTATACCGATTATACAAAATATGTAGTTCAATTTCGACAAATATCTCATTGTAAAAATTATTTTGTTATATCGGCATTAACGATTGGTATTATTTACCAAATTCGTAAAACAAAGAATTGCTGATGCTTCCGGTGCTTTTTGCTGATGATGCAGCAGAGCTTACTTTTGAATGAACTTGCGCGTTTATAGCAGAATTAACTTGATCTTCGAATAAAGATCCTATTTCTATATCGGCCACTAGGATTACAATTAGCGAAACAAAGAATAATCCAATAAACGACAAGGTAAATAGGATTCCGGTTGAATTTGGGTTTGAATGTGATTTCATATAAATATTTTAGTTAATGGTTAATATTACCCAATCATCCTTTTATCTCAATTGCTTCTTTATGATTTAAATGGCCGATTTGGTAATACAAAGATATATTTACTTGTAATACCATTTTATAGAAATGATTATCTGGTAGCATTTTTCTATTTATCGGCGGTTTTTTGCCCAAAATCAGTCAACAAGCGCAAAAATAATTGGTTCAGACCGAAAAATAAAAACCACCTTGTTATGTGTGTTTTGATTTAAATGGCTAAATATCTCATGTTTTTTGCTTTTTCTTCTGTGCCGAAGGAAACAATACATTATTTAAAATAAGGCGATACCCTGGCGAATTGGGATGCAGGTTTAAATCTGTGGGCGGCTCTCCTACTTGGTGCTGATAATCTTCTGGATCGTGGCCGCCATAGAAAGTCCAAGTGCCTTTTCCAAAAGTGCCGTGAATGTAGCGGGCCTCGTTTAGCGACTTATTATCGCCTAAAATGAGCACATCGCTTTTTATAAATGGCTTTCTAAATGCGGTAGTTTGTCCCCAAAAACCTTTGACAGTGCTGGTGTGATTTTGATTTAACATGGTAGGCACCATATCCCATTTTGCGCTAAATTCGAACAATGAAAACACGTCGTTATCTTCTGTAACAGGCCTTGTGCCTTGCATGGCGTCAATATAACTGTGCTCGTATATATAGGGGTCGAAATACAAGTTATAATCTTTAAACGCAAAGCTCTTGCTAAAATCGAGTTTTTTATCGGCTTGCCAATCTGCAGGATCGCCATCAAAAACCTGTTCGCAAATATCCAAGCCATCTGCCGCTAATGCAATGTCGTAGGTGTCTGTGGCACTGCACATAGCAAACATAAACCCGCCACCCAACACATAATCTCTAATTTTTTTTGCCACTGCCAATTTAAGCTCTGAAACCTTTGCATAGCCATGTTTTGAAGCCATAGCCTCATTTTCTCTTACATCGGCCTGATACCAAGCTGCATTGGCGAATGAGGAGTAAAATTTACCATATTGCCCTGTAAAATCTTCGTGGTGCACATGCAGCCAATCATATAAACTTAACTTGCCTTCTAGCAATTCATCGTCGTAAACCACCTCATAAGGAATTTCGGCATAGGATAAAACAAGGGTTACGGCATCGTCCCAAGGTTGTTTTGTTTTTGGTGAGTAAACGGCAATTTTAGGCGCTTTAAGCAAACGAACCAATTCCATATTCACCTCTGGTCTTGCCACCTCTGTTAGTATTTCTGTCACTTGACCTTCACTAATAATATCATAGGTTATGCCTCTAATTTTGCACTCTCCTTCAATCTGTTCGCTATAATTAATCATAAAGCTGCCGCCTCGGTAATTTAGTAGCCAATTGACTTCCAAATCTTGCTTAAGCACCCAATAGGAAAGGCCATACGCTTTTAAATGATTCTTTTGGTCCACATCCATAGGCAAAAGAATTCTGATGGCATAAACAGGCATCATTAAAAGAATAAACAGCATCAGTAAAAGCGATTTTCTAATTGATTTAATCATGTTGAATGTTTTATGCGAATGCTTTCGCTCATGGTTTTATAGATTTTTAATAATTCTTGGTTGTTGCGCAACATTTCTTCATGGAGAAGCATGGTGTTAACATCGTTTCTCGCTGCTGGTCCGGTCTGAACCAATGCTGGATCCATTATAGTTATCTTACGGAATGTTTCCTGAATTAAAGGCATTAGGTCCTGAAAGTTTAAATTATGTTGATGTAAATAATCCTTAGCAAGAACGAATAAATGATTAGAAAAATTATTGGCCATAACAGCCGAAAGGTGCAAGGTTTGGCGTTGCTTCGTGCTTATGAATCTTGCTTTTCGAGTGATTCTATCGGCAAGAGATTCTAGAATTCTTAAGTTTATTTCGTCTGAGGCTTCAATACAAATTGGCACCTGAGAAAAATCGGCATATAAGTCTTTGTTCAAAGATTGGATCGGCCAAAAAACACCTCTGTGATTTTTAGGATCTAATACATTAATTGCTAGCAAGCCCGAGCAATGAACTACAACGCCTTTAACATTTAATAAGGCGGATACTTCAGAAATTGCATTGTCGCTTACACCTAAAAAGTACACGTCGCAATCGGCGGGAATGCTTGTCAAATCTATGAATAAAGGCATTCCAAACTTTTCAGAAAATACTTGTGCATGTTGTTCTGTTTGCGAATGCACTCCTACCATTTCTACATCGGTATTTAAAAATGCATGGGCAAGGTTTTGGTTTAGTCGGCCACTTCCAATAAAAAATATCCTAAGCAAAACGGTATCCTTTCCACATCTTCAAACATAGCAAAAAATAATGAAATCGATGTGCATATAAGTATGACCATTTTATTACGCATACATTAAATTACTGACCGTTTCAATTTTGAGATTATCAAAAACAAAGCTATTTTTGCAAGCACAAAAAATGGAAAGCGTTAATAAAATACAAGATAAGCCGCTCGAATGCCCGGTTAGTCATAAAGGCAGGGGCAAGTTTAAGTTTTTGGTAAAGCGTTTGGGCGCAATGGGCTTTGTATTTTTTCTAATCAAAGGCATGTTATGGCTTATAATTCCTTATTTAATAGCCAAGGGCTTACTCTAGTTTTTGGGCAAATTCGGTGTTATCGTTATTTATAGTTTATTTAATAAACCAAAGGCTTACGCTAGTTTTTGGGCAAATTTACTGTTACCGTTATTTATACCTAATTTTATAGTCCAAATAATTAGGCTAGTTTTTGAGTAAATACACTACTACAATTATTTATACCTTATACCGATTTTACAAAATATATAGTATAATTTCAACAAATATCTCATTGTACTATTATTTTGTTATATCGACATTTACCCATTGTAAATATCAAATATCTTTGTGCTATTTAATCATTACAATGGGTATTATTTAATTGCCAAATGATGAGGCTAGTTTTTGAGCAAAGCCTCTGCTACTATTAAATCTTCTTGGGCGGTAATTTTTATATTCCTGTAATCACCTGTCATCATATTTATTTCTACACCTGTTGCCTCTAAAACACTGGCGTCATCGGTAAAGTTATCTTCAAAAGTAGTTTGATAAGCAGCCTGAATCAGTTTTGTTTGAAAGCATTGAGGGGTTTGAACCAAATAATAATTAGCCCTATTTACGCTGTGGTTATTCAATAATTCTTGTTTGCGAATGGAATCTTTTGAGGGAACAACTGCAATGCCATTGCCCTTTTGGAGCGCAATGGCATAACAATCTTCAATGATTTTTTCTGATACCAAAGGTCTTACCCCATCATGAATGGCCACCAAAGAATCGGTATCCTCAATTTGCGAGAGTCCGTTCTTAACCGACTCAAATCGCGTATCTCCTCCTGCTACAAGCTGGTGCGGCAAATCAAAATGATGCCTTGCACATAAGTCTTTCCAGAAAGCAAAATGCAATGCGGGAAGTACTAAGATTAAATGAATGCCCTCAATTTGGCGAAATGCTTTTAGCGTATGCATTAAAACGGGCAGTCCGTTTAATTCCAAAAATTGCTTTGGAATCTCAGTGCCCATGCGTAAGCCTTTGCCACCAGCAACAATTAATGCGTATTTTTTCATTAAATAATAATCATGGCATCACCATAAGCCAAGAATCGATATTTTTTCTTAACCGCTTCGTTGTAGGCTTCTTCCATCAATTCAAAGCCTCCAAAAGCTGCAGAAGCCATTAATAAGGTGGACTCAGGTGGATGAAAGTTAGAAATTAACACATTGGCAATTTTAAAATCGTGCGGTGGAAAAAGGAATTTATCTGTCCAACCACTAAGCGGATTCAAGCGATCTGCCGAAGAAACAGCCGATTCCAAGGCACGCATCACCGAATTTCCTACCGCCACAATTTTCTTTTTCTCTACCAAGGCAGTATTTACAATTTGAGTAGTTTCAACCGGAATTTCAAAATACTCAGAATCCATTTTATGTTTGGTTAAATCTTCCACCTCAACGGTTCTAAACGAACCCAGACCATTGTGTAAAGTTAACTCAGGAAAACGAATGCCTTTAATTTCTAAGCGCATCATTAATTCCCTGCTAAAATGCATGCCTGCAGTAGGCGGAATAACGGCGCCTATATTTTTAGCAAAAATAGTATTGAATCGTTCTTTGTCGGTTTTCTCAACCTCTCTTCCCATGTATTTTGGGAGGGGCATTTCGCCTAATTTATCAATTAATTTCCTTAATTCTTCGTCGCTGCCATCAAATAAGAAGCGAATGGTTCTACCGCGACTAGTAGTATTATCAACTACTTCGGCAACTAAATCGTCGTTTCCAAAATACAATTTATTGCCAACGCGAATTTTACGAGCGGGATCAACTAAAACATCCCAAAGCTTCATTTCTTTGTTAAGTTCACGTAACAAAAACACTTCGATTTTGGCACCTGTTTTTTCCTTGCTTCCATATAAACGGGCAGGAAAAACTTTGGTATTGTTTAAAACCATTACATCACGGTCGTTAAACATGCCTAAAATATCAGAGAATTTTTTGTGTTCTATTTTACCTTTTTCCCTGTTAATAACCATTAATTTTGACTCGTCTCTGGCTTCTGTAGGGTATTTGGCTATCAAGGCTTCATTAAAGGCAAACTTAAACTGTGATAATTTCATTGTAATGATTTGTGTTAATATTTCTCCATTTTTCGGTCTGAACCAATGTTCAATGCGGACACATTTCAGGCTAATTAAGCAAAAAAATTGGAATGCAAATGTAAGGTCGAAATCGCCGAATCCGACCGAGCTTCAATTATTTTTATTTAATTGCCTATCTTATTGTGATTTACAATTAAAAAAGCAAACGAATCCACACTCTTAAGCAATTATATGATAGCTGTTCCTATTAAAATAGTTTACAGGAATTTTGCCATTTAAAGGATATCATTTGCTTGTTCATATACATTTAGCTATACATTTAGCGAAACCAAGGTTAATTGATAGAATGATTATTGACTTTTTCTTAAAACTCAATAACGAAAAAGCTAGGAGCTAATTTCGTGATCGAGCCAGCCCAAGGAACCACCTTCTAAAGTATACACTTCATTGGCAGAATTTTCACTTAAAAAAGCAGCAGCTCTTCTGGCCCTTCCTCCGCCCCTGCCACATGCTGTCACCAGTATTTGGCCTTCCTTAGCCACAAAATCACCCGCCTCAACATTCTCCACAGGTATATTTGTTGCAAAAGGAATATGTCCGCTAGCATACTCGTCTTCGCTTCTAACATCAATTACAAAAACATCCTTTTGGTTTAACAAGAGTTGCTTAAGTTCCTCACGAGTGATAGATTTATGCATGTTATTTTTTTTGAATTTTTCTAATTTAAAGGTTCAGTCAGTGTTCCTTAAATCCCTCACATGTGACAGATGTATGCATGTTATTTTTCTAAACCCTGCTTAATTTTTTGGTTCAGCAAGAGAGATTGCGCTTTTGCTTCTTCACTGGCACCGGCGGGCATTTTCTCAATGGCTTTTAATTGAGTTAAGGCTGCGGCTTGCGAAATAGCATCAAAATTTTCTGATTTCACCATGCTTAATAAACGATCTACATAAGTATCTTGTAGGTTGAACCTAAAGGTTGGAATGGAACCATTATCCCCTTTGAAAATTGCGGTGGTTAAATCGTTAAACATGGCAATTACAGAATAGGTGTTTCCATACATGCGTGAGTTGGTTAAACGCTTCAATACACTTGGGTTAGTTAGGTGACTTAACAGAATAGTTTGATAGCTCAAAACGCGCTCATTTATTTTTGGATCTTCTGTATTGCTAAAGAAATTAAATCCCCTACGCTGACTTTGTAGATAAGGGTATAAATTATTCTGAACGCCAAATGCAGCAGGTTCAAACGCGTATTGCGACAATGCTTTCATGGCTCTTTTTTGCTCTGCCAAAGGAACAGGAACGTATGCTTTACCTTCGCCAGGCTGACCCACAAAAGCCCTGTTCACATAAACGCCACCGATGTATTTTACAATCACATTTGTTTGCTGAAAATATTCATTTTGAAGGATAGAATAGGCTTGTTTTAATTCTTGATAGCCTTGGTTTGGCTTGCTGTATTTATCTTTGATTTTCGACATTAAATCTAAACTCAATTGAATGCGTTCAATGCCATAAGAAATAGCATCGCCACTTAGGTCGTTTACATTCACCCGTGGATCAATGCCACTAAATGAGCCGCGCATATCATCTGCATCATTTCCAAATATCAACAAGGTATCGTTTGCTTTAGACAAGAGGCTTACTTGGCGATTTGTTTCTTTAATTGGATCAGACAGAGAGGGCGCGTAGCCAAATTCAATTGCCCATAAATCGTATGGTCCCGGACGGGTAGTAAAGTAATCTCCTTGCTTGGCTTTGTCTTTAGCAACGTTGGCTGCAGGATAATCCATTACTGAACCAATTAATCCAATTTCACGCGTAATTGCCTTGTTGTGAATTTGGTTAGGTTTAAGCATTTGACTGGCTTTCATGTTGTGGTTTAATCCCATGGTATGCCCCATTTCATGCAAGACCAAATAATATAGCGATTGCTTCATGTATTCTCTTTTCTCAATATCTGAAATGCCTTGTACTTCTAGCATCTCGGCGCCAAAAAGCGTAGATTGATGTAAATGATCGTGTGCATCGCAAAAGTTTTTAAAGCTGGTATTTGGCAGAAACTCATTGCCACTTTGTGCATCAAATATTTTTTCTTGACGTAAACGGTTGGTTACAAAAATATATTCAAACATGATATCTGCACCTAAAATTTGTCCGGTTCTTGGATCCACAAAACTTGGTCCGTAACCACCAAATGGAGGCTGAGGAGAGCTGGTCCAGCGCAATACATTATACCTTATATCGCCTGCATCCCAATCTGCGGTATCGGGTTGTTCTTTAACCACCACTGCATTTTTAAATCCGGCCTTTTCAAATGCCATATTCCATTTTTCGCCAGCTTCTTTAATGGTCGCTCTAAACTCAAGAGGTGTGGTGTTTTCTATCCACCAAACAATGGGCTCAATGGGTTCAGACAAGGCTGCATTGCTATCCTTTTTTACTAGGTGCCAACGGTGAATTAAGTCTTTGTAGGCAATCGCTTCGGTGGTAGTCATGTCTTCAACTTGCTCAGAAAAATAACCTATACGCGGGTCGTCATAGCGGGGTTGGAAATTGTTTTTTGGCGCTTCAATTAATGTGTGCTGAACCGTAATACTCACAGCACGTTCATCTGTTACTTCCTTTCCGCCACCAAAGGTTGGGTTAGGATTATCGTACACATATTCTACAATGACATCGGTGTTTTTTTCATAGTTGCGTAGGCTCACAAATTTGGTCTTGTCTTTGCTCAAAGAGCCCAATTGAAACCCCAAAGCACCTGGACGCGATGAAGGTTTAATCTGTTGCATATTTTCACTAAGAAATAATGCGCTGGCATCAATCAGAATTTCTCCCTTTTTTACATCCTCTGCCACAATTTTCTGGCTACTTAATATTGCCTCACTAATATTGGCTTTAGCAGCCTTGCTAACAGGATTACTTGGATCAAAATAAAACCCAGTATTTAACACGGTAAACTCAATTCTATCAAAATGGCGCCTAATGGTAAAAAGTTTGTTATCGCGAAAACTTCCCCTAAAATGTCCTGCCGCCACTACCCCATCCACGGTATAAGAAAAATAAATATACTCTTTATTTAATTGATCTATTTTGAGCATCATGCTCACGTTTCCTGTGGCACTATCTTGATAAAGTGGGAATAAGCCATCTAGCTTCTTGCTCCCCTTTGTTTTTTCTTTGATGCTTACCGTTTTTACTGCCGGAGAGGCTGCGGCAACAGGTTTCTTTTTACTTTTAGCACTGCTGCAACTGCCTAAAACAATAGATAAGAATATTCCAAGGGCAACTATTTTTCTCATGTGTAAATGATTTTGAAGCAATAACAATAAAAAAAACTAGAATTTAAAACCGATTATCAAAATAATGCTATTAAAAACTAATATCTTGGATCTGGCTGCGTAGCCAATTTGGCCATTTTAACGACCTCCAACGAATAAAATCCAAATTCCTGCACAACTTTACCCTCAATAAGGTAAACACCCTTACCTGCAAAAGGATATTTCTCTAAGCTATGTGCAAAGTGTGTGGTATCAAAAAAATTGGCTGCCACATCGTAAAAAGTACCAAAAGCCATATAGTCGCCACGCACTGTTCTCACAGGCTTTGTGGTTACATAGTTGCCCACCATTCTTACTGTCTGATCCAAGTATTTGCTCATGTCTGCCGCCATTACATCGCCGCGGTACTTGCTTTGCAAAAGGTCAAAATCGGTCATGCTCACTGCAAATCCCAACAACTCTATTTCATCGTATGCATTTTCTATCACATTGTGAACCAAGGCTGGCAAGGTAAACTCCTTGTGTGGCTTATTGAGCAAGAGCGACTGCATCGTTTCCTGCACCAGTCGTTGTATGGGAGCCGCTGCTTGTAAGTCTTGGGTGGCACGCGCAATAGGCTGAGGCTCCCGCAGCTCATAGTTTGCATAGGCCTGCCACATTAAGTTCTTTTTACCCAAGCCGCAAAAACCAAAAGCCCCTACTTTAATCAATATTTTCACCTGCAAAACACTGATGTTTACCCGATCCATAAAATCGGTGAAGCTTAAAAACGGCCCATTTAAACTGCGCTCTTCTAATATAGCCTCAATAGATTTTCGTTCTAAACTCTCGATATGCGTAAAGCCCAAGTACACCTCTATTCCTTTGATATTGGTAAATTGATCCGACTCATTTACACATGGCAGGTGCACGTTTGCGCCAGTTTTACGCAGCTCATTTACATAGACCCAAGTTTTGTAGAAACCACCAAAATTATTAATTACCCCCACCATAAACTCCATGGGATAATATGTTTTAAGGAACAAGCTTTGAAAGCTCTCTACGGCAAACGAAGCCGAGTGCGCTTTGCTAAAAGAGTAGCCCGCAAAACTTTCTATTTGCCGCCATACCTCTTTGCTCAATTCATCTGAATACCCCTTTTCTCTGCAGTTTGCGAAGAACTTATCTATGATTTTTTGAAACTCGGCCTTCGACCTAAACTTGCCACTCATGGCCCTTCGCAACACATCGGCATCGGCCAAATCTAATCCCGCAAAATGGTGACAAACTTTCAGTACATCTTCTTGGAATACCATTACCCCATAAGTTTCTTCAAGCTGTTCCTTCATTACAGGATGCAAATAATTGATGCTACTTGGATCGTGAAAGCGCTGAATATAGGCCTTCATCATACCCGATTTTGCCACCCCCGGACGGATAATGGAGCTAGCAGCTACGAGGTGAATGTAAGTGTCGCATTTTAGCTTTTTCAATAGTCCACGCATACCTGGGCTCTCAATATAAAAACAACCAATGCTATTTGCTTCCTTTAGCTGCTGCTTAATGATGGGGTCATTTTTAAATTTGTGCACCTCATGTACATCCACTTTGATGCGCTTATTTTGCCAAACCAAGTCGGCGGCATCCTTAATATGGCCAATTCCCCGTTGCGACAAAATGTCAAACTTTTCGAACCCAATATCCTCCGAGATATACATATCCCATTGCACGGTTGGCAAACCCACGGGAGGCAAATCGAGTGCAGAATATTGAAAGATGGGTGCTTCAGAAATAAGCACGCCACCCGCATGAATGGATCGGTGGTTAGGAAAATCTTGTATCTGCTCTCCTATCTCTAGAATACGCGCTATAATGGGTGATTTGCGATCGGCTTTATGCGGATAATCTGCCAGGATATCAATTTCGCGTTTGGGCAAACCATATACCTTGCCCAATTCGCGGTAGATGGAACTGCTGCGAAAAGTAGAAATAGTGCCTAGCAAAGCGGTATGTTCTCTGCCATAACGCTTAAAAATATAGTCGTGCACCTGAGGTCTTTCCTTCCAACTATAATCAATGTCGAAATCGGGCGGCGAGGTACGTTTGGGGTTTAAGAAACGCTCAAAATATAGGTTCAGCTCAATGGGGTCTACATCTGTAATGCGCAAGCAATACGCCACTACGCTATTTGCCCCACTCCCGCGCCCCACATGGTAAAATCCGCGCGACATAGAATACCGAACAATATCCCAAGTAATTAAAAAGTAGGCAGAAAAACCCAGCTTGTCAATGATGTCTAGTTCCTTTTGCACACGTTGCTTGGCAACGGTATTATTAGCACCATACCGATAGGCCAAACCATCGTACGCAAGTGTTTGCAAGAGCTGCTTATCATCGTAAACAGAAGAAGAATAAACCTTTTTGTTCTTATGCGTTTTAAAATCGAAACTCACACTGCACCTATCCATAAAAGCGATGGTATTGCTTAAGATATAATGGTGGTACCTACACGTATGGATGATATCTGGTTCAGACATGAGGTATTCGTCTGGCGCTGCATACGCTTGCTGCTCTAGCCTGCTTAGCAATACATTGTTATCAATGGCCCGCAAGTGCATGTGCAACGCGTAACTCGACGCACTTTTAAAAGTAACAGGTTGCTGTAAAATCAACTTATTTTTAATCTTGCTCACATCCTTTCGCATCACCTTATTGAACTCAGAGAAACGTATGCCTATTAACTCATGATCTGCCAGCACCGTGGGGTAATTTGCCACAGGATAAATTACGTAAGTATTTTGCAGGTGTTTAAGCTTATCAGCATAAGCCTTTCCATATAAGTTGTGATCAGACAGAAGCCTGTTTATTTCCTCTATACCTACAGTGTTCTTGGCAACGGCCGTAAAAAGCAAGTAATTACCCTCTCTAAATTCAATGCCCGCTATGGGTTTGATCCCATGTTTTTCGCAGCATTTTACAAATTCAAAAATACCCGTAGAGCAGTTAATATCGGTAATGCCCAAACTCGTTAAACCAAGCTGTTTAGCTTGCAATACCAGCTCTTCCACCGACATGGTGCCGTAGCGTAAGCTGTAGTATGTGTGTATGTTCCAAAGCATATTGTTTAAAGACAACTGTTAGGTGCCTAGTGAGCGAAACTTAGAATTCGGGTGTATTAACTTACACCCCTATCATCTAACCTCAAACACTTGTCGCTTTTACTGTTGTTAATATTATTAACATTTATTTGTTAACTATTATAACAAAAAGTATTCAATAATGCAAGAGGAATAATTTTAAAAAAACGATTGGGTGTTAAGAATGAGGGGGAAAGAATGAGAAAGTCCATCGACCATGATTCATGGACTTTTCTTTCAAAGCAAAAGTTTGAATAATTAACATTTTTGCATTAGCTTGCAATAGCAAATGCAGAAGCCAGATTGGGAACTCATCCAAAATGAGCTCACAAAATCTTTTGGAAAGCGGTTTGAGTTTGAAAAGAAACCAATTTCAATTGGAATCTTTGCGTTTATTGACAACATTAAGGTTGATATTGTATGCTACCCTCACCCATTGCTTGAACTGCTTTATCATGAAGAAGGCATTCGTATGTACGCTGAACCTGATATCTCAGCCATGAAGATTAACGCCATTCTTGGCAGGGGCAAGAAGAAAGATTTCTGGGATATGGCAGAATTATTAAGCAACTATACACTTGGAGAAATAATTGATTTTTACCAGAATAAATTCCCAAACCAACAACTTTTGATTTCCATTCCAAATGCCTTACTTCACTTCTCCGATGCTGATTCGGGCGAAGATCCAGTTTGTTTGAAACACAAAACTTGGCCCCAAATAAAGAAAAAAATCGAATCGGAGGTAAATACCTATTTGAAGTAAGAGTAAAGGTAAGAAACAGAAATTAAAACTATGGTCTATCGTTTACTGACCATGGACTTTCCCCTCAGTATTTTAAAAAACTCGCATTGGGGCAGCCCATTATGCGTAAAAACTCCATGATATGTTCGGTCATGTTTGAAACCGTAGTATCACTTATTTCTAAGCCATAAACAGCTAAAATCTGGTTCTGTACATCAGAGGTAGTCATGCCACAGCTATACATCCCCACAATAGCATCTTCTATTTTGCTACTGATAGTTTCTCCTATAGGTATTATTCGTGGCTTAAATGCACCATTTCGATCCTTGGGGATATTAAGAACGATGTCTCCAACATTTTCTGTGGTGATAGTTTTAGAATATGAACCATTTCTTCTGTTCCTAGTATTTTAACCTTCTATATTGTGTTTAAAATAGCCAAGGTGCTCATCCAATTCACTTTGAAGTATTTCTTCTATGCCTTGTTTGAGTAAGGAGTTTAAATACTCTTGGAAAGTCTCTTTACTCTTAAATTGTTTAAAAAATCTTTTTGGGAATTGAGTTTCCTGATTGTTTTTGTTTTGCATTTATTTTGTGGTTTTAGAGTTGCGGAAAAAAGCCCAAGATAGTTCTCGCCTCCGCTCCGCTGAGCTCCACTCTAGCTCGGGCTTTCTTGATTACTCTAAAACAGTTTATACAATCTACTATGTACTACCTACTATATTGTTCTTCATATTTTCAAATTACAATAACCTGTCAACTATTTAGGCCTACTGTTCCAATTTAATCTAACGCCACCCAAGCATTTATTTCATTGTATTTAATAGCAACTCTAAGGGGTATTTTATAATTAAATAATTTTGAGGTGGAAGACTAAGCTAAGTTACAAAATCTTTATTCTACTTGGTTCCAAAAATTTCTTTTAGTATCTTTCGGCAAATAATTGTTTTCATTAAATGATGACTAAAGTAAGATATTTTATAGCCAGAGAATTCTTGATTTTTAGTAGCATACTATTTTTTTTGGCAATCTTTTGGGTTTACACAAAAGGGTGGAATTATTACTACCAAAAAGAAGTAAACAATATTTCTTTCGAAACAAGTAGGTTGCATTCCCTAAAGGATTCATTGAAGTTAGTGGAGGTAAATTTGACCACAATAAGTTTTGATTCGAAAGATAAAATTAAAGACCTTTATGCCGAGTATGGTCAAAACACAGAGGCGGTTAAAAAGTCTCCATACAAAACAGAAGCAGCTTTCAGGAAAGCATTTGAAGATGGAAAGCGGGAAGAAATTTATTTTCACATCGCAAAAGAGTTTGATATGTCCGAAGAGTCATTCAATGCATTTTATAATGAAATAAATCTAAAGGTTGTTCCAAAAGAAATTTCTGCAAAAATCGATAGTGTAAACAGGCTTATTAGTGATAACTGGCAAGCTCAGAACGTTAAAAGAAGTAGCCTCTTTTCTAGTGATTTAGTGGCTATTAAATTACGGTTCTATTTGATTATACTTTTTATTTTATTGTTCATTGTTAGATATTTCATCATTGCAATAATTTGGGCATTAAAACTCGTATTTAAAAGTGGCAATAATAAACCAATAGGTAAATAGGGATACTTAATTATTCCAATTAGAAAACAAAAAACGTTTGGTTCAAATTGAAATATTTATTCTGTTAAAACCCACAAATGAACTAGTTTATCCTAAGTTTAGTCTAAGGCGCCTTGCCCAATGCAAGAAATGAGCAACAGAAAGATTGAATACAAAAAGTAAGCGAAAAAAAACAGGAGTATTACCTAATTCAAGTAATTAATGTAAATTTGAAATATGTTTACAAAGGAGGATTTAGAAAAATTTTCAACGCACCTGTTTTGGGACACAAATATAGATGCTGTTTTGAGGCTTTGCGACCCCTTGCCATTTCTGGTTCAGCGTGTGTTAGAGTATGGACATATAGCAGACTGGTTCTGCTTAAAAGAATTAATTGGCCTTAAAAAGATGGCTGAAGTTGCTGTTAAAATTAAAAACCTGGATTATAAATCGGCACGACTTGTTTCGGTAGTTTCTGGTGAATCCATAGAAAAATTTCAATGTTACATTACGAGACAATCGACACAGAACTTCTGGAACTCCTGAAAAAGATTCAAACCATTCAAGATTTTTCGGAATTACGTTTGGTAGGTGGAACTAGTTTAGCCTTGCAATACGGACATCGTAAGTCTGTTGATATTGACCTTTTTGGTAAACTCGATTTAAATGCGGAAGAAATTTCTGAAATACTGAGCAATTGCGGCAGTGTTACTCAAATTAAACGGTCGGCCAATATCAACATTTTTGAAATAGCTGGAATAAAGGTAGATATTGTAAATTATCATTACCCATGGTTAAAGCCCCATATCGATATTGATGGTTTAAGGCTTGCCCAAGCGGAAGATATTGCTGCCATGAAGATTTCTGCCATCACTGGTAGAGGAACTAAAAAAGATTTTGTTGATTTATTTGAATTACTCAACCATTTTTCGCTTGAAGATATTTTATCCTTTTATAAAAGCAAATATGCTGATGGTTCGTCATACCTCGCTTTAAAGTGCATGAGTTATTTTGATGATGCCGAAAACAATCCAGATCCAATAATGCTTACAGCTTTTTCTTGGACCCAAATAAAGAAGAAAATTGAATCGGAGGTAAATACCTATTTGAAGTAAAATGGTCCATAGTACATAGTACTTTTTGATAGTTAATCATTGATTTAATTTCCTTTCAATAAACCAATTGCCATGGTCTATCGTCTATGGACAATTCTCACTCTGATTTCCCCACTCCCTTTCCTACCGCTTTTTTTCCGTACCAATGCTTTATTTGATCCAAAGCTTGATAGAGTTTAACCATTGATTCGCTGTCTTCAAAAAGGTCTATTTGCTGTGCGCCATAAACCAGATTACTCACTTTTACGCCAATAAGCCTAATGAGCAAGCGCCTGTCGTACACCTTATTTAACAAGCTCTTTGCAGCTTCCAAAATCACATGGTCGTAAGAGGTATACGGTACACGGGTTTGCATGGTATGGGTATGAAAATCTGAGTAGCGAATTTTTACAGTAACCGTGGCGCAAAGCCTATTTTGTTTGCGCATATCAAAGCATACATCTTGCACCATTTTGGACAGTACGCCATGCAAAAATTTCATGTCGGTGGTATCGGTTTCAAAGGTTCGTTCTGATCCAATTGACTTTTGCTCGCTATAAGGTTGTACCGGACGCGCATCTATTCCATTGGCTTTTTCCCAAATCACCTTTCCATTTTCACCCATCACTTTACCAATTAGTTCGGGGGGCATATTGGCTAAGGTTTCAATGTAAACAATACCCATATCGCGCAGGGTGTGGTATGATTTATCGCCAATGCCAGGTATTTTTTTGATAGATAGCGGAAACAAAAAAGGTTTTACGGCTAGTTGTTGTACTTCTTTTTCCCCATTAGGTTTTGCTTCACCTGTGGCTATTTTAGAGACGGTTTTATTTACGGATAAGCCAAAGGAGATTGGCAAGCCAGATTCTTTGATGATGCGTTGACGCAACTCGTGCATCCATTTTTGGGTGCCAAAAAAGCGATCCATGCCAGTTACGTCTAAGTAATGCTCATCTATTGAAGCCTTTTCTACTAATGGAGCAGCCTCTTCAATAATTTCTGTTACCAGATGAGATAGGCGGCTATACTTATCCATATCGCCTCTAATCCAGATGGCTTGAGGACAAAGTCTGCGGGCCAATTTACCTGGCATGGCAGAATGTACGCCAAACTTACGTGCCTCGTAGCTACAGCTAGCCACAACGCCCCTATCCGCAAAGCCCCCAATAATAACGGGCTTCCCATTAAGGGCAGAATTCTCTAAGCGTTCGGCCGATACAAAAAAGGTATCGAGGTCCATGTGTGCAATTGTGCGTGACATTTTACTAAATTTTACATAACAACTTAAAAAAGAACACTAAGTTAATAATATTAACAATTTTACGTCAATTAATATAACATTATATTTTTGAAATGCAATTGAAGAAAAGAAAAACATATTATATTTGGTCTCAACCGTTGAAAAATCATTTATGTCACCACTGATACTTTTTCATAGTATGGATGAATTTAATCTTTTATATAAGTTTATGGTGAATTTGATTACAACTGCTGAGATTGCAGGTGAATTTGGCGAAGTTTTACCTAATTTGATCAAAACTCAATCTACATCAGATAAAAAGTATCAGGCCTTTCTTAATACACAAGTTGACTATGGAGAAGCAAGTGCATTGGCATTGGCTTTTGAGTTCGATGACGTATTACTTTTATTGGATGATTTGAAAGCCCGAAAACTTGCAACCAAATTGAAATTCAACATTACTGGAGCACTCGGAGTTATTCATAAAGCAAAGCAAACGGCAATTATTGATAAGATAAAATCTTTGATAGAAAAATTAATTTTGATAGATTTTTGCATAGCAGATAATATTATTAAGGAAATTTTAAAATTGAACATCGAATAATAATTGCCGCCCATAATTTGGTTCTTTTGAAATTATGAACAAATTAAATTAGTCCTGCCAATTTTTTTTTAAAATACTTTTCGCTTCTTTACACCCATATTTTGCTAGGAATAGGCATTTTCTTCGCGACTTTTATTGTTAATATAATTAACACATACTTGACAATGTAAATAACATTGTTTATCTTGCGCTTGATTTAAAGGATTTTGACCAGATATATAGCATAAAATAAAACAAGTATGTATTTAAGCAGCAACATCAAGTTTCTTCGCAAGCGAAAAAACTTTAGTCAGGAAGAAATGGCCTTGGCTTTGGAATCGAAGCGCTCGGTTTTGAATAGTTATGAAAATAATATTGCGTCGCCTCCTATTGACATGGCAATGCGTATTTCAGATTATTTTAGGATCAGCCTAGATACCTTGTTGCGCATTGATTTAACCCGCTTACCAGAATCGAAGGTGGGTGAATTAGAACGTGGGCTAGAAGATTATATCAAGGGAAAGTATTTAAGGGTAATTGCCACTACCACCAACCAAGAAAATATAGACAACATAGAATTGGTATCTGAGAAAGCCCGAGCAGGTTATACTGCCGGTTATACCGATATCAAATACATTTCTGAGTTGCCACAATTTAACCTGCCTTTCTTAGACAAGCGCAAGAAATACCGCAGTTTTCAAATAAGCGGAGATTCTATGTTGCCCATTCAAGATAAGACTTATGTAACCTGCGAGTATGTAGAGGATTGGACCAGCCTCAAAGATGGCTTATGCTATGTTGTGCTTACCAAGGAAGATGGCATTGTTTTTAAACGCGTGTACAATGAAATTGCCAAAACCCAAAAACTGGTATTAGTTTCCAATAACCCCATTTACAAACCCTACGAAGTAGCCATCGAAGACGTAATGGAAATCTGGAGATATGTAATGGATCACAGCAAGACTTTGGACTAAAATTGCTGCAAAATATTTATTGAAGCACAATTAGCCTGGTTTCTATACAACCATGAATTTCCAATTTTAAGTAATACATACCTCTTGCAAAACTTGTCAAATCAATTTCAATTTGATGGGTTGGTTCAGACCGAATGGGCATTAACTGACCAATAGAATTATACATTTCTAGGCTAGAAATTTGCTTGTCGCAATTAACTGTAAGCATAGATGAAGCAGGGCTTGGGTAGATTTTGATGTCCATAATTGATTCAATCTTTAACAAACCCTGACTTGGAGTTTTGGTGGTTAATTTCTTCCAATTATAATTGGCATAAACAGGAAAATGGTCGGAGGTATTGTTGCTAAATCCGCTGCAATAGCTGTCTGCATTATCCAATACTTTTGCCGAATTTTTATAGTAGAAGGAATCCAATGTTTTGCTATTCATGAGGTGGTCTATCATGTTTGAACCAAATGCGTAACTGGCCTTTCCTCCTATGGTTAACTCATTGCTAGGGAACGTATAATTTGCGTTCAATAATCCTTTGTAGGGTGTTTCTAGGGCGTTATAAATGGATGCATCCAAGTCGTCGTTCCAATCGCCCAAAACCACATATTTTTTGCCAGTTAAAGTGGTTTCTAGGTATAGTTTTAGCGCATTGGCGGCATTTTGTCGGCGTGTGTACGACTCAAATCTCCCGGCGTCTGTGCTTTCGGTTTGGGCTTTCATGTGAAGCACCAGAAAGTAGATGGTATCTGTTTTTGTGCCACCTTCTGTTTTTAAACAAACTTGCAAGGGAGGCCTAGAAGCAAAGGCATAGTTATCGCTCGAATTTAATGAAAGGTTATAGGTATTGGCAGCCACCACAGAGAACATGCTTTTGCGCCAATAGATGCCTGTTTTTTGTGTTTGCGAATAGTCGGAAATATAGGTGTCGTATTTACTACCTAAAGCCAAACTGAGCGTGTTGTAAGTGCTTGGATTGCTAATTTCTTCGAGGGCAATTACATCCAATTCGGTTTTGTTTAAAAAGGCTAAAACATTGTTATACTGGGTGGTTTCGTCGGTTGGACCATAGCTTGTGCTTCCAAACCACTCCACATTCCAACAGGCAATATCTAATAAAGTATCGTTGCCCAATTTTGGAAAATTTTGTGCTTGGGCAATGCCTAATTGCGAACAAAATATGCCCACCAAATAAAAGGCTATTTTACTTATTTCGGTCTGAACCAATGTATCTTTCTGTTTTCTAAATTGCATCATTGTTGTTAAATTTTCTTTTTCTGAATTTTACCTATCGCTACCCATTTTAAACGCTAATGCCAATATGCAATAACTCAAAAAATATTTGAACTAAACATCTTGTCGATTTGAAGTCCTCTTTTTAAGAAGCCAAATATAAGCCAATAAGCCAAAAAGCAAAGTCAAAATTGTTTGAAAACCATGAATCACAATTGCCAGTGCATTTCCAATGCTTACCGAAACACCCAATAGCACGAGGGCCTTGCTCACAATGTAATGGTAGGCCCCAGCAGAGCCCGCCTGAATAGGAAGTGTTCTTGCCACCACACCCAATACCATTACAAGGTAAGCTTGGTAAATGCTCAACTTTGCCGATTCGGTAAACATAAAAAACCAGAGGTAGGTCATTAAAAAGAATCCCAGCCAAATTATTGCTGTATGGAAAATAAACCAGCCAAAATTGGGCATTCGCAATAATTTTATGAGGTTGTCGACCAGCTCGGTTATCCAATTGCTAATTTGATTGTGTTTTGTTTTTAACCGCTTATATCCAAGATATAAACCCAAAAGCAAAACAAGAATGGCCCCTAATTTTTGCCAAGAGAATACATTAATTCCGTTTGTAAATTGGTTCAGCAAGGAACCTGCATAAATAAACTCTAAGAAAAATGCCACAAACAAAATTATTGCTAAGCAAAGTACATCTGCTAACCTCTCGAAAACGATGGTTGATAAGCTAATATTAACGGGGTAGTTTAGGGAACGTTTTAAGATAAGTGCCCTGCTAATTTCGCCCAATCTGGGCACGGCAAAATTTACCAGGTACCCACTTGCCAACGAAGCCAATAGGTAACTTTGTGGCGCATCAATTTGGCTTGCTTTATACAACAATTTCCAGCGTTTTACCCTTGAAATATAGACTGTTATAGAAACCAAAAATACAGGTAAAACCACCCAATAATTACCCATTTGAAACACCTGCCATAAATTCGTGAAATTGGTTTTGCGAAAACTCAGGTATAAAAATAAAATACCCAATGAGGCAAAGAAAATGGATTGTAAAAATACCGCTCGCTTTGGAATCATTATTTTATGCGGTATAAATGCAATCCCTTTTTATTATCGCCATAAATCAACCATTGGTCGGCTTCATTAAAAATATTTCCTATTAAGAACGGACCAGAAACATCCATTGGAAAGGGTTTGTAAGGCACTCCTTTGGTATTTTCAATATGGAGTTTTAAGCTAATTGGATTTTGGTAAACCAGTTGAAAAGCCCCGCCAATAAAGAACCATTTGGGATTAATCATGGTGCCATTTTCAAAAGTTTGTTGGAAGACTGCTGTGCTAGACATTTGTTCTAAGGCAACTTGATTTCGACCTTGAAGTAAGTAACTTGAAAGCTTTGAGCCTGTATTTACTTTTTCGAATTGGTTATATCCTATTGCATTTTGCGACTTAATTACCGCGCTTCTGGTGCTAAAAAAATTCAATTGCACCAATTGGTTCGAGTCTAAGCCAATTAGCTGAAACTGCCCGGTATCTATGGCCTCAATTTGCACCTTAATAAACTGGTACAAAGTATCTAAATTCAAGAAATTTAATTTCTGTGCCTGCCTATTTAAGAACTGAATACTGCCCTTTTCGTTTAAATACCAATACACCAATTCGCCCGCATGTTGAAACGCACCCAAACTCGATGAAACGTTGGGCCAAACCTCCTTTGGACTCCAATATGGCAAGAGTCGGCCTTGGGTATTAAATCCAGAAATTTTATACTGCCTGCCTGTGGCAAAAATTTGATAGTTTCGGTCTAAATTTGGATCAAGAACAGTTACCGGGTAATTGGTTCCAGTTGGAATCCAAACCGGCCATCCAGATAAATTTGAGCCATCATCGCCTATTAAGTAGATATAACTCGACGTATTAAAGATCCATTGCCTTTTACCATTGTTATATAAATTTATTTCAATGAAAGGCGAGAGAATTGGTCCATCCAATTTCTGTTTCCAAAGGGTCTTCCCCTCCCTATCAACCATATATAATTGATTAGACATATCTTGCGCCATAACCACCATGGTACCTAATTGGTAATTGGTAACAACCTGTGGCGCAGTAAGCAAATTTGTATCGAGGTTAATGCTCCAAACCTCTTCGGTTTTATTGGCCTTGTTAATGCTTACCTGCGCATACACTTGAGAAGCAAATATTTTATCGTTGCTACCTGCATATTGTATCCCAATTCTTTTTAAACGCTTAGCAATGCCCATGTTTTGATTTAATAGGCTGAACCAATTGTTGTTTAAAAAATTTAAGGCAAATTTTGCAGCATGTTCGTTGAATATAAGTAATTCTAAATTGCTATGAGGCGCCAAATTAGCTTCAAAATCTTTGTAATTTTCTTGCTGAACCAAGTATTTGTTTTCTGCCCATTTCTTTTTCAACGCCAATAAGATGTTCGCATTGTTTGCAAAAAAGAAATATCCATTCTTCTTAATATAAAACTTAGCTTCCATCCCCTCAAACAAATCGGTGAAGTAGAACTTAAATGCATCGCCCAAATAAGCCCTTGGGATTTCATTTTTTACGGTGTCTATAATAGACAAACTGGAGTCGGTAGTATATTTCCTATTTACAGATTTTTCCATCTCTTGCAAGAGCACTTCCAAGCCTGTAGGGTCAGAAGATTCTATTGCCAGAATGTATAAACTATCTTTCCAAACCCCAGGCTCATCCAAGGCTAAAATGGCGGCATGGTTGGCAAACTTACTGGCCAATTTTTCGGAAAAACTAATTTGCAAATGCTTTTCAATGCTATCAATATAAGCCTTGTAGGGTAAATAGAGCTTTTTACTTAAAAGGTATTCATTGATGTTTTTATAGAAAGATGGATAACCATTAAAGCCCAGTGTATAGGCAAAATGTATTCCATCGGGCAGCAATGATTGCAGGTTGTTTTTTATAGGTGCTTGTGCATTCAATAAATCTAAAAACTGAAAGTCTGTTTCGTGGGTTTGCGTTGCACCTTTGAGTTCAATTTCATCATCGTCTAATACCAAGTTAAACACCGTTCTTTCGGCAAAGTTCTCCAATATTGTAAATGGCCTTTGGTACTCCTCAGAGAAGGTGCTTTGCACTAAATTTGGCAAGTTTTTATAATTAAAATAAACATTTAAACCATTGCCGCTATTCTTCACAAAAGACAATTTATCTTCTGGAATTACTTGGTTGTTAAACTTATTAATTTTAATCAGTCCCAACTCTACCAAGGAGCCATCTGGAGAGAAAAGCATGAGTTTGCTTTTGAATGCAATGCTAAAGTTTTTACCCTCCTTAAAATCGGTAAAATCATATACATCCTCATTCATAAACTTTCTCTTAGAAACTTTAAACCTACCTGGAAAATGCTCTTGAAAGAAAGCTAGTGCATTGTTTGGCTCAACCTCTCTGGCTGTTTGCACAGCCATAAAAAAGGAAACGCTCTTGTTGTTAAAAGCATGAAAAGAGTATAAGGCTTGGCCCTGACTAAACCACTTTGAAATGGTTTCATTTGTTTGAATTAAACTGTCGTAAAACGACAATTGCTCATAGAAACTTGCCACATTTTCATTGGCCATTAACCTGTCCATAAAAGTTGGATCGGCCAATTGCCTGAGGTGCAAACTGCTGTTATTCGATTCAATTACGAAAGCGGCATTATCTGGAATAATCTGTATTGGTTTTATATTTTTATCGTCTATTTGGGCAAAATACAAGTAAATACCTAAGGCCAATCCTATAGACACTACTATACTTAAAATGCTCAATAACTGCTTATTTATCATTGCGGTTCAAAATTAATTTGGCTTTCCCATTTCTTCACTTTAATTTGTACACATATAGAACAAAATTCTAATGAAACATACACATCGAATCTATACACGTTTAGGCTTTTTAATTGCCGCTATAGGCGTTATTCTCGGCGCTTTTGGCACCCATGTTTTAAAAGAATTTATTGGCGAAAGCGAGTTAAATACATTCGACATTGGCGTAAGATACCAAATGATACATGCCTTAGCCATCATAGTATTATCATTGGGTCATAGAAAATTTGACGAATCGAAACTCGATATAGCCTTGGGATTATTTGTAACAGGCATTGTTATTTTTTCGGGAAGTTTATACATGTTAGCCACTCGAAACATTTGGGGCAACGATTCATTTAGAATAATTGGCGCTATTACCCCATTGGGTGGTATAGCATTTATTTCGGGGTGGTTGTTGTTGTTTTTTAAAGGCTTTAAGCCAGAAGAAAAACAAGTAGATATAGACGCGGAATCGAAACCAAGCAAAAGCAAGCACCGCAGGCACCGCTCAAAAAGTAGCAGCGAATCCACTCCTGAGGCTTTAGGCTAGTTAATACACAACAAACTTTCAAATATTAATTTCATTAATTAGCATAAATGCTTCTCATGAAGTTTGCTTATAGTTATTGCACCCATCTTAAGTACAAAAATTAATTTCATTAATTAGCATAAATGCTTCTCATGAAGTTTGCTTAT
>JAWXAZ010000007.1:0-7569 GCA_034439755.1 bacterium | reverse complement strand
TGCCTGAACAACGAAATGCTGAATTATTAAAAGTTGGAGTAGGAATTACCCTATTATTAGCAACCGAAGGCATAAGTAGCATAAGCTCAGAAGTAGTAGTTGCTAAGACGAGTGCAGACTTTGTTTCAAATGTAACAGCCACTTCTTTTGGTAAGGTTTGGGGACAAGGAACAGTGAATGTTGGGAAAACTATTAATGCTATACGTAACGGTTCATTAAAACCAGCTGGGGTATACAACAATCTTGAAAAGCATTCTCAATTATTAGGGAAACCAAATGGTTATTGGCAAAAATTTGAACTAATAGACTATGGCAGCAAGGCTCCATTACGAATTATTAAAGGGGGAAACGGAGAACTGTTCCTTACACCCGATCATTATAAATCACTTATTCCCCTTGGTGGGCATTAATTATGAAAGAGTATAATTCAAATATTAATTCGGATATTTTTCAACAATTGAAAGTGTCAAAGGTCTTAATTCTAAAAGATAGTAAATCAATCAATCTATTTGAACTCATTTACTTCTTAATTACTAAAAGATTTCGTGGGTTCGTTGTTGATGATTATTTGTTTCCTATTTCAGATAAAAGTACTCTTTTGGAAGCTATTTATTATCAAATTGGTCTGATTGATATGTATGACTTAAATTGGGATGCTCTTCAGGAAGCACTAGAAAGTTATGTAAAAAACAATGATTGTGGGCTTGTTATTATTTTTAGGAATGGACTTGAATTAAATGAGTTATTGAAAGATGAATTTAAAGTATTAGAAGAAATAATGGAAAATTTAAGTAATGATAATGAAATTAAAAATCGGATAATATTGGGTTGAAATTTAGTGTATTGTAGTTGCCACTGAGGGGGGAGTTACCCTAGTTGAGGCATTATTTAAGGTGGGTGGTAACAAGGCTGCTTCGGAATTTCTAGGCTGGGGAAATAAAACAACAATACTAAAATCAGCATCAGATTTCTCGGCAGGCCAATTGACAAAAGCAGGGTATACCAAACAAGTGTTAACTGAAATTCATTCTGGATTAATGGAGGCAGCAAAGAAAACAATTCCTTCTACTGGTCAACTAAATCCAGCATCTGTTGCGAGAGCGAACCAAATACAAGAAATTTTAAAAATGCATTTCAAATAATAAGATGAAAGTAAAAATAAAAATAAAAAACTGCAGTGAGGGCATAATGTCAATCACTAAAGAACCAGAGGCTGTAGAAGCTTTTATAGCTAAGAATGATGAAATTGAAGTTGAAACCAATGAGAAAGAAGATAATATTTCGATTAATATTGGTAAAAACGAGGACGGAACAGTTTATGTGCAAATTTGGGATTCATTAAATACGCAATATGTAATTTATAAAGGGGGGGGGGATATTTTCAAAGATTATTTATAATATTATTTACAAGTTGCCACTAAGGGGGAGTATCGCTTTTAGAGGGTGCAGTAAAGAGTAATTATGATTGGTTTGTAAGTAAAATACTAGCAAATTCTAAAGCCAGTTCATCATTCCAATTATTGGATGACAGTAATTATTTATTTCAAGCGACATCGCTAGGTAAAGTATCAGGTTCGAGTGCCTTGTATCAGAGATGGGTAAATCCACAAGCAACGACTACAAGAAATTATTAATGAATTAGCATAAAGAAAAAGCCTGATTTAGTTATGCTTTTGCTTTATCAATCCAGTTCCAAACTTTCAATTATTTCTTTGAGTTCGTTTGGTTTTAGTTCGGCTTTTTCGCCTTTGTCATAAATGGTAAGGAGGTAAACCGTTTCGGTTTCAATGTACAGGTATGTGATAACTCTTGCACCACCGCTTTTACCTTTTCCTTTACTGCCAATAGCCAACCGAATTTTATAGCAGTTGTGGCCAATGAAAGTGCCTATTTCAGGGTCTGCCACAATATCGGCTATCAGTTCTGCAAACTCTTTTTTTAGAGATGCGAATTTTTTAGCCAGTCGTTTGAGTTCCTTCTCAAAGCGATGGGTAGAGATAATGCTATAACTCATTAAGAAGTTCTTGTGCAGTTTTTAGCTTTAATTTTCCTTGCTTGTGCAAGCGAACTTGTTCGGCAGCTTCTTTAAGGTCGTCCCAAAGCTCAACAGCAGCCATAGTCATAGGCTTTGCCTTTGTAATAAAGGAAAGGCTTTTTAAAACTTTCATTCCAAAAGTTGCCTCATTGTCTGGTATCTCAATTAATACTTTCATCGTCAAAATTATTTTATTTTATTGAAATATTTTGCTAAAAAAATCTTGAAACTTCTTTTTGGTAAGCATAGTATCAAGCATTTTATAAATTACGTTTTTGTCTTTTTCTTTCAACTGCTTTACCAGTCTTATTTTTTCTGATACCGTTTTGTACTCTACGGTTACGGGAGTAGGTTATTTTTTATCCTCGGAGTTCAACAACTCATCAACCGTAACCACAAGTATTACTGATAGTTTTTGTAATACCTCTACAGACGTCTCTCCTCTACCATTTTCAACTTTGTTGTAATTACTTTGGTCTAAACCCACATCAGTAGCTATAGTTTTTTGCTGTAACCCTTTGTCTTACGGAGTTGTTTTATTTTTTCACCTACTGTCACACTATTGAAATTTGAAACAAAGCTAATCATTTTGACAAGTATGTGCAATAAGTTAATTTACTTGACCTATTTAACTTGTCATATTTGGAAATTTTATTTTGCCTTTGCATTAATCAAAAATGACAAAATATAATTATGGAGACAAAAGAAATACTCTAAAGCCTGTCAATAGCAACATTTTTAGCCCACTACCACCTAAAGCCGAACCGCAACAAAATGGTGTGCCGTCCATTCCACGAAGATAAAAACCCTAGTATGCAGGTGTATGCAGAAACGAACACGGTGTTTTGTTTTAGTGGCAACTGTAAAATGAACGGCAAAAAGATAGACACGATACAGTTTATACAGGACAAAGAAAGTATCACCAAACACTAAGCCATAAAGAAAGCGGAAAGCCTTATCGGTGTTGGCACACAGCAACCAATGCCAAAACCAATTATACAACCTGAAAACCTTACAGAAATATTCACCAAACTCAAACAAAGCCTTTACAGCAGCAGCAAAGCAAGGGCTTATGCAGAAAGCAGAAATATCTACTCTGCCAAATTAGAAGCAGGTTATAATAACGGAACGCATTACAGCAAGTTAAAAAACTGCATCATCTTTCCATTAAAAGACAAAGAAAACAACATCGTCAGTTTTTACGGCAGGAACATAGAAAGCAAAAGCAAAGACGACAGGCATTTTTATACAACGGGCAGAAAAGGACTTTATCCAAACTATCCCAACCAAGAAACAGAAACGCTAATCCTAACCGAAAGTATTTGGGCTGGACAAATGAAAGAACTATTGGTTAAAGCAAATAATTATAAAAACCTTGGAATAATAGATGAAACCCTAATTGAATCAATTGAAAATCAATATTGCAAAATACTCAGAAATGGTTTGGCAGAGCAACCAAAAGAAATATTGCTAGAAAAAATAAAACGAGGGAGAAAGGCAAAATCAAAATCAGTACGACTGCTAGATGTGTTTATAAATAGGGGTCATCAAATATTGATGTTTATCTATAATAATAACGTGCCATTCGATAATAATCTTGCAGAGCGGGATTTAAGAATGGTTAAACTGAAACAAAAAATATCAGGTTGCTTCCGATCCGAAAATGGCGCAAAGGTATTTTGGCGAATAAGAAGTTATGTCTCAACTGTGCGTAAGCAAGGATTACTTGTATTAGACTCCATTCAATTAGCAATAAACAATGCTCCTGTCAATATTAGTTTGGGGTGAACAGTAACCTATTTTGTTAGTAAAAGAATTGGCTCAAGCCGATACTGCTATAGCGCCTAGGGATATTTTGGCTATTCATTAATTGGTGTTACGTGGAATAGAAGATAACTATGCTGGTAAATACAGAAATGTGCAGGTAATGATAAAAGGTAGTTCCCATGTGCCTCCAGCCCATTATTTGATTGCAAAGCAAATGGAAGATTTCTTTATTTGGTATCATGATAATCGTAAAAATATGCATCCTGTTTTATTGACAGCAGAAATGCACATGCGTTTGGATTCCAAACATCCATTTATAGACGGCAATGGAAGAACCTCTCTGCTCTTAATGAACCTAGTACTTCCCCAAAATGGTTTTGTGATAACCAATATAAAAGGAGATAGCAAAAGCAGGATGGTTTATTTTACTGCACTGGAAAAGGCAAAAACCAAAGGTAAAAAAGATGCATTCTTAAAATTGGTTGCCACTTATGCATTAGGTGCCTTACAACGCTTAATAAAAGTTCTTGGGTCTTAAATTTAGAACCAAGAACTTTTCTTTTTTGCACGTGTGCTGCCAGTTAATCCAAGTGCGCCCAACAAACTTCTGGTAATTACATTGGCGGCAGTTCTGGCAATTTGCTTGCTTACGGGCGACGATAAAATCTCCTCTAATGTAGAACTTTCTTTTTTATTTGATGGTGCCGCTTTGCTTGGAGTTTCTATCGCAGTTTGCTCAGAAATTTTAGCCTTTTCTAGCCTTTCATGAAGCATTTCATAGGCACTGTGGCTGTCTAAATCTTGGTTATATTTTTGGGCAATGAAAGACTTTTTACAGATAGTATCCAACTCCTCATCATTTAAAACATTCATTCTACTACACGGACTACACAATAAGGTTGCAGCTAATGGAGTTGGAATTCCTTTCTCATTTAATCCCGTAATAAAAGCTTCGCCCATGCCTAATTGGGTAAGTAATTCGTCTACTTTATAAAATTCTGATTCAGGGAAATTTTCGGCAGATTGCTTAATTGATCTTCTATCGGCGGCCGTAAATGCACGCAAGGCATGTTGCACTTTTAATCCTAGCTGACTAAGCACTGCTGGCGGTACGTCTGTAGGATTTTGAGTGATAAAGAATATACCCACACCTTTAGATCTAATCAGTTTAATTATGGTTTCGATTTGATCCAATAATGCCTGACTTGCTCCGTTAAATATAAAATGTGCTTCATCTATAAATAAGCAAAGTTTTGGCTGATCCAAATCGCCCTCTTCTGGTAATTTAGCATACAGTTCTGCCAATAAACAAAGCATAAAAGTAGAAAATAATTTAGGCTTATCTTGTAAATCATTTACCCTTAAAATGGAGACTATGCCTCTGCCATTCTCATCAATTCTCATGAGGTCTTCTACCTCAAAACTAGGTTCACCAAATAATACATCTGCCCCTTGTTGTTGCAACTCTACCACCTTTCTTAAAATGGTTCCCGTGCTGGTTGTGCTAATTTTGCCATAGTCTTTTTCCATGGCAACTTTGCCTTCATTGGAAATAAATTGAAGCACTTTTATAAAGTCTTTTAAATCGAGTAAAGGCAATTGATTGTCGTCGCAAAACTTAAAAATCATGGACACAAATCCGCCTTGCGTATCATTTAAATCAAGAATTTTGCTCAATAAAATCGGACCAAATTCGGAAACCGTGGCTTTTAACCTAGTTCCTTTTCCGTTGTTTAAGGTAAGGAATTCTACAGGTGAGGCAAAGGGTTTATACGTTAATCCCAATTGGGCATAGCGCTCTTCAATCCTGCTATTATTGACTCCTTCGGCGGCAATGCCACTTAAATCGCCCTTGATGTCCATTACTAAAACGGGTACACTTTTGGCGCTTAAAGATTCTGCAATCAATTGCAAGGTTTTGGTTTTGCCTGTGCCTGTTGCACCAGCAATTAATCCATGGCGGTTAAATGTTTTGAGCGGCAAGCTAACTGGGCAAGATTTATCTGCCACTCCATTTAACATGGCAGCGCCTAATAAAATTGATTCGCCTTTGTGGGTGTATCCGGTTTGGAAGCTTTCTTGAAAGGACATTTTGAGTTATGAGTTACGCGTGCACCGAAGCTTTAGCGATGGTGTATTAATTATTAATTATGAGTTATGAATTATGAGTTATGGGTTATGAGTTATGAATTATGAATTATGAATTATGGGTTATGAATTATGAATTATGGGTTATTAATTATTAATTATGAATTATAAGTTATGAGTGTTTGATAACAATGTTGATGCCTAAATATGGTTGACTGGTTTTCAATGTTTATTAAAATTGAATATCGACTTCATTTTTGGTGAGGTCTTCGAAGGTTTCGCGTTTGCGAATGAGGTGTGCTTTGCCATCCCATATTAAAACTTCTGCTGGCCTGAACCGAGCATTATAATTACTGCTCATGGTAAATCCATAAGCGCCCGCATTTTTAAAACACAAAATATCCCCTTCATGTACTTCGCTTAATTTTCTATCCCAACCAAAGGTGTCTGTTTCGCAAATGTATCCAACAACGGTATAAATTCGTTGCTTTCCATCATGATTTGATAGGTTTATAATGGAATGATAAGAGTCGTACAACATTGGTCTTATCAGGTGGTTTAGGCCGCTATCTATGCCCACAAAAACTGTGGCGGTTGTTTGTTTTAGTACATTTACTTTCGCCAAAAAATAGCCAGATTCACTCACTAAAAATTTGCCTGGTTCAAACCAAAGCTCTAAATCTTTGCCATATTCTTTGCAAAATTCCTGGAATCTTTCTGTTATGGCTGAACCAAGTTCTTCGATGTCGGTTGTGATATCGCCTTCTTTATAACCTACTTTGAAGCCCGAGCCAAAATCAACAAATTCTAAATCAAGGAAATCTTTGGCTGAATCAAATAAAATCTCTGCTCCTTGTAAGAAAACACCAGCATCCAAAATATCTGAACCAGTATGCATGTGAAGTCCGTTTACCCTAATATTGCTCGATTTAACTACGCGCGCAACATGCCTTAGCTGATATACCGAAATGCCAAACTTAGAGTCGATATGTCCGGTTGAAATTTTGCTGTTTCCACCTGCTAAAATATGCGGATTGATGCGAATGCAACAAGGAACCGTATTGCCGTATAGGTGGCCAAATTGCTCTAAAATTGAGATGTTATCAATGTTAATATGAACCCCTAATTTTACCGCTTCCTGAATTTCTTCGATGCTTACGCAATTAGGGGTAAAAATAATATCGCTTGGTTCAAACCCGGCATTAAGACCAAGGTAAACTTCGTTGATGGAAACAGTATCCAAACCACTGCCATGCTTCTTGAGCAATTTAAGAATGGCCGAATTGTTTAATGCTTTACAGGCATACTTAATCTTAATGTTTAAAGGTTTAAAGGCATTGATTAAACGTTTGTATTGTTCCACAATTTTGTTGCCATCATACACATACACGGGTGCTCCAAATTCGGTGGCAATGTCTGTAAGATTTACTCCTGAGGCGGAGTATTGTCCATTCACTAATTCCATATCTTGCAAAAATAGCAAAAAGCGCTGAGCTTTTTGCTATTTTTGGTCTTTGGTCTTTGGTCTTTTGGTTTTTGGTCTTTGGTCTTTTGGTTTTTGGTCTTTGGTCTTTTGGTCTTTGGTTTTTGGTCTTTGGTCTTTTGGTCTTTGGTTTTTGGTTTTTGGTCTTTGGTCTTTGGTTTTTGGTTTTTGGTCTTTTGGTCTTTTGGTCTTTTGG
>JAWXAZ010000006.1:0-5153 GCA_034439755.1 bacterium | reverse complement strand
ACTTTTAAAAAGACGAAAAGCAAACAACATAACTAATTGATTATCAAGTAAATTTTGAAACGATAAATGCTTTTTGTACTTTTATCGGACACTAATGATTTTAATTAAGAGAAAAGATAAATGTCCAGAAGGAATAGAATTGACAAACAATGTAAAAATTGTGCCAACACAAGATGGCAGTTATCCTGAACCAATTAATTTTAAAGTACTTAAAACTTGAGCTTAATTAACAAATAAAGCAATCAGTTCAGAAAAACAACCTCATTACAGAAATTAAAATAAGCAAATCTTAAATCATGGAAACTCCCTCTTCCTTTCATCAGTTTTACCTCCACCAGTATATTATTAGGTTTAAAGTAATTGGCGTTTTTGAAATGCCTAATTTTGAAACTGATTATATTAAATCAATTTTAGGCTTGGCTATTCAGCAAAAATTTGGGGCCAATAGCAAAATAGGGGAAGCAATGTTTGATGCACGTAACGAAAATAAAAGCGTGCGACCACCTTATATTATTCGCAATGTTTTACCTGCTAAGCCTTTTATATTAACTGGTGATTTTTTAAGTTTTGAGCTCATCCTTTTTGGTAATTTTAATACAGAACTACACGCCCTTTTGCCAGCTATTGAATTAATGGCAGAAAACATGCGTGATGAAAATTGTACTATTACGTTCTTTAGTATCCATGAATTGGGCATTCCTGATGTGTCTGATGAGGTTAAATTTTCTCCAAAAAAGATTATTAAGCTCCAAAATCCCATTACTTATGGCCTGTTTAAGGATATTAGTTTTAAAGAAGAGGAAATTACCTTCCGTTTTGAAAGTCCTGTTTGCAATACCAATTTTAAAGACGACTTGCAAGGCTTTAATTTTTATAAAATTGTTTTCGATTTAGCTTCAACCCTTAACCTATTGGCAAGTACTTATGGAGTGGGTGAAAAGGTGGATATAGATCTTTGGTGTGAGGATGCTAAACACATAAAACCAGAATCAATCTCTTTAAAAAGGTGGGAACAAGAACGTAGTAAAGGTCATGTTTTACACGGACATACGGGTATCATAAACTATTCTGGAAGATTTAACCGCTACCTACCACTTCTATATTTTGGGCAATGGATTCATATAGGAAAAAACACCTCCTTAGGCTGCGGAAAATATAGCATTGAATAAAAGTAAAATCTCACCTATTGTAAAATATTGGTTTTTCTATATAAGAAAGAATGCCAACTAAAAGTCTTCACATTATGGTTAAATCTGCCAAATATTTTGATTTGCTTCATCTAGATCTATTGAAAGAATCTTGGCTCAAGGTAAAAGCAAAAGATAGTTCTGGTGGTATAGACAATTTAAGTATTTCTCAATTTGAAGAAAATGCAAACGAAAACATAAGTGATTTGTTAAATGATTTGGCAAATGATAGGTATTTGCCGCTTCCGTACCGCAAAGTTGAGATTGATAAAGGCGCAGACGAAACGCGAATTTTGGGTTTATTAAGCATTAAAGATAAAGTTGTTCAACATGCAATTAAACGTTTGATTGAACCTGCTTTTGAAAATATTTTTTTAGATGTGAGTTATGCCTACCGAGAAGGGAAAGGGGCCTTAAAAGCCATTTCGCGCGTGAAACATATCTTACAAAAAGACAATAATTCTTGGTTAATCTCACTGGATATTGATGATTTTTTTGATTCCATTCCACATGATTTACTCTTTAAAAAATTAAAAACTATTGTTGCTGATCCAAAGCTGCTAACCCTAATTGAACTATGTGTAAAGATGGGTAAAGTGGGTGGTTTACAATGGCAAGACGCCAATAAAGGAGTACCTCAAGGAGCTATTCTATCACCTTTACTTGCAAATTTATATTTACACGAATTAGATGTATGGATGGTTCAAAAGAAGTTGGGATATGTGCGCTATGCCGATGATTTTATTATTCTTTGTTCGGTTCAAAATCAAGCAGAAAGTGCATTAAAAAAAACATTAAACTTAATCAAAACACTCCAAGTAAAGGTAAATGAAGGTTACAAAATTGCACCTATTAATGAAGGTTTTGATTTTCTAGGAATCCAATTTAAAGGCGGACAAATTTCTTTGTCTGAAAAGAAAAAAGGGAGGTTGATAGAGAAAATAACTATTGCTTTAGCCAATGACCATTATTTACCTGGCAATCAATTTGCCAAAATACTTAAGAGCATTACAAATTATTATGCCAAGTTAGTACCTCCTATGGAGCTGGCATTTATTGACGAAAAAATTATTTCTATTATTAGTGAAAAAGCAACGTTTAAAAGCAAAAAAGAAGCCAATGAGAAACTGGCTAACCTAATTTTCGTTACAAATACTTTTAATGATCAAAAGAAACTTCATGTCATTCAAATAATTTCATCCATTCAAAGAAAACAGAAAACGCCAAAAAAAGTAGCAACTTTAGTTAATAAACGTAAACGAGAGTATCAAGCCATAGAAGCCAAGCACAGTGAATTGGTTATTAAAACCATTGGTGCATTTATTGGAAAAAACAAAAAGGGGATAGTAGTAAAAGTAAAAGGTAAAACCATTGCATCCTCATCCATGGCAAACCTTCAACACATTACTATTTTAAGCAAGGGGGTAACCTTATCTTCAGATGTTATTGAGTTTTGTACCCAGAAAAATATTGCAATTGATTTTTTTACCCACACAGGCAAACAATTTGCAAGGCTTTATGCACCAGTAAATGCCGACCATGAACTTTGGATGCATCAATTGAATGCACATAACAATGGAAATGGAATAAGTTTGGCTAAACAAATTACAATTGCTAAAATTACCAATCAACATAATTTGATAAAATACTACCACAAATACCACAAAAAGCAAGACAGTACATTTGAAAAGTTTTATGCGCTAAATGCAGAAAAGTTTAAAACCATTCGACAAGAAATAAAAAACCTGGAACCATGCCACATATCTGAACTTCGACTAAAAATTATGGCCGCAGAGGGACGTGCTGCCGCTGTATATTGGGATATGATTAAAGAACTAATAGATGATGATACAAATTTTGAAGGTAGGGTGCGCAAGGGTGCAAAAGACTTGGTAAACTCATTGCTTAATTATGGCTATGCAATATTGTATTCGCGCATTAGTATTGCCTTGGCTCAGGCACGATTAAATCCATGTATAAGTTACCTGCATACCCCGCAAGAAGGCAAGCCTACCTTAGTGTATGACATGGTAGAATATTTTAGGCAGCAAGCAGTAGATAGGGTGGTGTTTTCTTTGATCCAAAAACATGAGAAGTTAGAATTAAAAGGCGGTTTATTAGAGGAGGAAACGCGAAACAAACTAATAACGCATATTTATGAGCGATTACATAGGTACGAAAACTACCGGGGTGAACAAAAAAAATTACTGCAAATAATGGAATTGCAAGCCAAAGAATTTGCACATTACCTTACAGGCAAAAGCAAAAAATTTAAGCCCTATATTGCAAAATGGTAAAATGATTTTAAAGCCATTGGCTTAAAATTAAATAGCAACTAAAATTATAAAGGAATAAGAGCATAGGTAAATTTTTAAGCGGTTTGAACCAAAAAATAGTATGGCAAGGAAAAAGTTTATATTAGTGTGTTATGATATTGTGGATGATCAAGCTAGAAATAAAACTTCAGCACTGCTAGAAGAATTTGGAATAAGGGTAAATTATAGCGTCTTTGAATGTATGTTATCAGAAAGTGAATTAAGGAAGCTTATGGTACAAATTGAATTAAGGTTGAATTTAAAAACCGATAAAGTGTTTTATTATACCGTTTGCATGGATTGTTTTACTAAAATTAAAAAACAGCCAAGCCAAAACAATAAAGCTCCTTTGGTTTTAATAAGTTAAAAAAGGCAAAAATCTATTGCGAAAAAACCAAATAGTATATCTCTTTGTAAATTAAGTAATTAGCTAAATAGGTGCGAATTTTTAACTAGGGTATTCTACGCAAATCATAGCTTTTAGGCAATTCGAAAAACATTTGCGAAAAAACAACGCGTTCTTTGACATATTGTATTGAAAATCAGTTGTACTGAAAAGTTGATTTTCGCAAATCTAAATAATGCATAAATTAAAAATACAATTGCGAAGATTTATTTAAGATTAACTACCTATAAGTGTGGTAATTATAGAATAAGACATGGAAATTATAGGGAGTTTGATTGTATAAAAAGGGATTATTTGCGAAAATTAATGAGTAAAAATCCAGAAGAACAGTAAATAAAAGGTCAACAAGGAAATTAATCCGCCATAAATTAATTCTTGTTAATTATAAAGTCTTGAATATCTTTGAGTATTCATTAGGCGTGAGCAAGCACGTATCGAAACTTGTGGCTTGAAAATACTTGTCAAAACCAAAGCAGTATTCATTAGGCGTGAGCAAGCACGTATCGAAACCTTGAAAAACGGAGGAAGGTCTTCAAACCTGGTTGTTTTGTATTCATTAGGCGTGAGCAAGCACGTATCGAAACTTGTGTTGTTCAAAGCAACATAAACACGGGTCTGACCGTATTCATTAGGCGTGAGCAAGCACGTATCGAAACAAAGAAGTCTCGTTTTGTTTCCGGAATCTTTTTCTAGTATTCATTAGGCGTGAGCAAGCACGTATCGAAACGAATTTGAGAAGGAATACCTACATGAGTATGCTTATGCGTATTCATTAGGCGTGAGCAAGCACGTATCGAAACTCAGCCGTAGCAGGTATTTTAATTTCGCCATCCTTAAGTATTCATTAGGCGTGAGTAAGCACGTATCGAAATGAAAGAAAAGAGAGGTTTAGTAAGCAATTGGTTGTATTCATTAGGCGTGAGCAAGCACGTGTCGAAACGGTATTGGTATGTTTTTGTCTGGTATACATTAATTATGGACTATGGTAAGTGATTTATACAGTTTTAAATTGGCATGTGGCGGTCGGACTTTTAAGGACTTTTGTGTTTGACAAACTTCTTTGAAATATCTGTCGATTGTTTAAAATATGGTCGACAAGTTTAGTGGTTTAGCTTTGTTTTAGGGCTTGCTTTTTTTTGTATTTTTTAGTTGCAAATTTTCTGGTCGACATAGTTGCAAATTGGTTCAGACCAAAATAATGGCGACTAAATTGGCAAAGGCTTTAAACAGTTTTGGCCCGACTTT
>JAWXAZ010000005.1:0-19047 GCA_034439755.1 bacterium | reverse complement strand
ACGAGACAAGGGCACTTGGCTAATAAAGGAACTTATAAAAAAACACGAGACAAGGGCACTTGGCTAATAAAGGAACTTATAAAAAAGTACGAGACAAGGGCAAAAGATTGAATTAAAGTCCGTGCTTAACAAATATTCCGTACCTTTAAATAATTCCAAGGTCTGAACTATTGAGAATTGTTTTAAAGAATTTATTTTATGAAAATATTATTAACTGGTGCCACTGGATATATTGCCCAAAGGCTTTTGCCCGTTTTATTAGAAAATGGACATCAGGTTATTTGTGGCGTAAGGCATGCAAATAGGTTTAATAAGAAGAATTATTTAACTGCGAATCTTTCAGTTTTGGAAGTGGATTTTTTAAATGAAGATAGTTTAAAACAAATCCCCGATGATATTGATATTGCCTATTACCTCATTCATTCTATGTCTACGCAAAGCGGCGACTTTGAAGATATGGAAGAGATATGTGCAACTAATTTTAAGAACCGTATTGAACAAACCAATGCCAAACAAGTTATATACCTAAGCGGGATAACCAATACCGCTCATTTATCAAAACATTTGGCTTCGCGCAAGAATGTAGAAACCATTCTATCTGGTTCTACATTTGCACTTACCACCTTAAAGGCGGGCATTATTGTAGGTTCTGGAAGTGCTTCTTTTGAGATTATACGCGATTTGGTAGAGAAACTACCTATCATGATTACACCTCGTTGGTTGAACACAAAATGTCAGCCCATAGCCATTCGCAATGTGGTAGAATTTTTAATAGGCGTTATTGCTAAAACAGAAACTTATAACAAGAGCTACGATATTGGTGGCCCAGATATTCTAAGTTACAAAGAAATGCTGTTGCGTTTTGCAGAAATACGCGGACTAAAAAGACACATTATTATTGTACCCATAATGACACCCAAAATCTCTTCTTACTGGTTATATTTTGTGACCTCAACCTCATTTGCACTGGCAAAAAACTTGGTAAACAGCATGAAAATTGAAGTGATATGCAAACCCAATAATTTAGCACAATTATTAAGCATTAAGTTAATTGATTATGATACCTCCATAAAATTAGCTTTTGAAAAAATAGGGCAAAACATGGTGCTATCGAGTTGGAAAGATGCCCAAACAAGCAGCTTATTTAGGGAGGGTTTTACAAAATTTATTGAAGTACCCGTTAACGGATGTTTTAAAGATATTAGGACCATAAATCTCAAAAACAGCGAATCGGCCATTGATAAAATCTGGTCTATTGGCGGAAAAAATGGCTGGTATTATGGCAATTGGCTGTGGGGCGTTAGGGGCTTTTTAGACAAGGTTGTAGGAGGCGTTGGCAGACGAAGAGGAAGGAAAAGCGATACCGTTATTGTCTCGGGCGATACCCTTGACTTTTGGCGTGTGCTGTTAGCAGACAAGCAAGAAAAACGACTTTTATTATATGCCGAAATGAAACTGCCAGGCGAAGCTTGGTTAGAGTTTAAAATAGACAAGAACATCCTTACCCAAACAGCTACCTTTAGACCGCTTGGCCTATTAGGCAGGCTATATTGGTATGCTGTTTTGCCATTTCATGGATTCATTTTTAAAGGCATGATCCATAAAATAGCAGAAATTTAAAGTCAAGTTAAAACAGGTTTTACCTATTCTCAAAAACCAATTGGTTTTTGTTGTCCAAAATCAATTCAATTACAGCGTCCTTTTTAATGGTTCCACCTAAAATTTCTTTAGACAATTCATTCAAGATTTTGCGTTGCAATACACGCTTCAAGGGCCTTGCTCCGTATTGCGGATCGTAACCCAATTGTGCCAACCAATCTAAGGCCTCATCTGTTGCTGTAAAGGTAATTCCTTGTTGATTTAATTTGGCTACAATATCTTTTAAATGAATGTTTACAATGCTGCGCACATCTTCGCGGGTAAGCGGAGTAAACATAATTACATCGTCTATGCGGTTTAAAAACTCTGGCCTAATGGTGCGTTTCAACAACTCCATTACATTTACTTTGGCCTCTGCCATTAACTCATCCTTGTTCACATCATTATAGGTTTCAAACTTTTCTTGAATCAAATGTGAGCCAATATTGGAGGTCATAATGACTATGGTATTTTTAAAATTAGCCACCCTTCCTTTGTTATCTGTAAGCCTACCATCATCCAATACTTGCAACAAAATATTAAACACATCTGGATGTGCTTTTTCTATTTCATCGAGCAATACAACGCTATATGGCCTGCGGCGAATAGCCTCTGTTAATTGTCCGCTTTCTTCATAACCCACATACCCTGGAGGCGCGCCAATTAAGCGAGAAACGGTATGTTTTTCTTGGTACTCACTCATATCAATGCGCACCAAAGCATTCTCTTGGTTAAACAAAAATTCTGCCAATGCTTTGGCCAATTCTGTTTTGCCCACGCCTGTTGTTCCAAGAAAAATAAACGACCCTATTGGGCGCTTTGGATCAGACAGCCCTGCCCTATTTCTTCTAATGGCATCGCTAATGGCCACAATAGCCTCCTCTTGTCCAACCACACGTTTGTGCAATTCATCTTCTAGGTGCAATAATTTTTCGCGCTCACTTTGCAACATACGCGTTACTGGCACACCTGTCCAACGACTCACCACATCTGCAATATCCTCGCTATCTACCTCCTCTTTCACCATGGCCTTATCGCCTTGCTGTGCCAGCAATTTTTCCTTTAACTCAATTACTTTGGCCTCGGCATCTTTAATTCTACCATATCTAATTTCGGCTACTTTTCCAAAATCGCCCGCACGCTCTGCATGCTCTGCCTCCACTTTTAAATTCTCAATTTCTTGCTTCGAAATTTGTATGGCATCTACAATAATCTTCTCACTTTGCCATTCGGCTTTAAGGGCATTTCTTTCACTTTGCAGATTGGCAATCTCCTCACTCAACTCTTTTACCTTGCCATCGTTGCCCTCTCTTTTTATGGCCTCACGTTCAATTTCTAACTGCATAATGCGTCTTTCGAGCTGATCCAACTCTTCTGGAACAGAATCAATTTCTAGGCGCAATTTAGAGGCGGCCTCATCCATTAAATCGATGGCCTTATCTGGCAAAAAACGATCGGAAATATAACGCTGAGACAACTCTACCGCAGCAATAATTGCCTCGTCTTTGATGCGCACTTTGTGGTGCACTTCGTAACGTTCTTTGAGTCCGCGTAAAATAGAAATAGCAGATTCGGTATCGGGCTCTTCCACATAAACTTTCTGGAACCTACGCTCTAGGGCTTTGTCTTTTTCAATATAACGCTGATACTCGGCAAGGGTTGTTGCACCTATTGCCCTAAGCTCTCCACGGGCCAAGGCAGGCTTAAGAATATTGGCTGCATCCATGGCTCCTTCGCCACCGCCACCTGCTCCAACCAAAGTATGAATTTCATCAATAAACAGAATAATTTCGCCCTCACCTTGCGTAACTTCTTTCACCACTGCTTTTAGTCGCTCCTCAAACTCCCCTTTATATTTTGCGCCAGCAATAAGCGAACCCATATCCAAAGAAAACACCCGCTTAGATTTTAAATTTTCTGGCACATCGCCATTTACAATTCTATGGGCAAGACCTTCGGCAATGGCCGTTTTACCTACCCCAGGTTCACCAATTAAAATTGGATTATTTTTGGTTCTTCTGCTCAAAATTTGAAGCACCCTTCTTATCTCTTCATCCCTTCCAATTACAGGATCCAATTTCCCCTGCTTAGCCAATTCATTTAAGTTCTTGGCATATTTATTTAGGGCATTATATTGCGCTTCTGCATTTTGCGAATTCACCTTTTCGCCTCCCCTCAATTCTTTTATGGCCGCTTTTAAATCCTTTTCAACCACACCTGCATCTTTTAACAAAGTGGCTATTGGGTCGGTCTGAACCAAAAGCGCTAACAACAAGTGCTCAACGGCAACATATTCATCGCCAAATTCCTTTAGTAAACCTTGTGCTTTAATGAGTGTTTGATTGGCTTGGTTAGACAAATACTGACCCGCATTATCGCTCACCTTAGGATACGAATTTAAAATGGCATCCAAAGCCTGGTTGAGCCTAGTTGTATTGGCCCCAACTTTTTTAAGCAAGAAGGAAATTGTTTGCTCATCGGTAGTTAAGAGACCTTTTAAAATATGCCCAGTTTCTATGCTCGAATGTGAGGCCGAGCTAGCAATTTGTTGCGCCTGCTGTATTGCCTCCTGTGCTTTGATGGTAAAATTATTTAGGTTCATTTTGCTTTGTTAATTACGTGTTTCGGTTGAACAAATTTCACCCTTATTTTAGGTATAATTTATCCACCTAAAATTGTCAATAAAAGCACCAAGGCAGAAAACCAGAAATTTTGGCTGCAACATCGGTTCAAACCGAGAAAAAATGGCTTACAATTACAAAAAGTCAAGTATAATTTGTAAAAAAAAAGTGCCACTTAGGCATAAGCTTCGGTTTTTAAATTTAACCATTCGCTTTGCACCCAAGTGGCACGTTTAGGATTAAGGATTTTGAGAAACTATTTAAAAGAACTATTTTGAAGTATTTTTTGAGTTATAACCAATTGAAATACCCGCCCTAAATCCATCATGGGTTGGAATGGTAATAAAGCCATTAATTGGGATATTCATTTTGCCAGATTTAATGGTTTTTCCTATGCCTAAAACTAGGGCCGACCCAATGCCAAGTTCGCCTTTGCTGTTTAATCTTCTTTCATATTTTGCATTGGTAATTCCCATTTGCAGCATTTCTGAAGAGGTATAATATGCGCCATTATAATTTGTCATTTGTTCATACTTTGACAAACTAAATGTTGGACCAATAGCTACTTCCCAACCATTTTTTGTATTTCTAAATCCGTTTAACAATGCCAAACTTGGCACAAACATTTGTTGATCTATTCCAGAAATCATGGGAATAAATTCGAATAAGGCTTGATAGTTGCCCTCATTTAAATATTGTTTTTCGAACTGGTAGCCAAATTGAAACATGGATGGATAGGCTTCAAATCCACCTTGGTCTGAAGACATTTTCAATATTTCTGCCTGCTTACCAAAGATAAAGGTATAACCAAAACGCGGACCTTGCAAGTTAACCATTTCTTTGTTGGGGTTATTGGTAGCGCTTTCATAATTGAACTTTTTGGTTAACCTAGCCAATTCTGCATTGTCGTTGGGTATTTCAAACATTTTATGAATACACATTCCTATCATGGTTTGCATTTCTAAAGGCAAATTTAGAAACTCCATAATAGCGGTTTTCTCCACACTGGCTTGCTTCACATTTATTAACCTAAGGGTTACCACAATGGTTTCGCCATAGAGCTCTGCGCTGCCCGTATACATATAGTCGGTTTTAACAATGTTTCCCATTTCTACCAAACACATTTTGCCATAACAATTGGCAATATTGAGCTTGTTTTTATCAATTAAATAGGCCACGTCGTAACGGTCGGTTACATCGTATTTATTGAGTTTATCAATCTCTATTCTAACTAAATTGCCTAATTGACTGGGCTCTAATTGCACGCCTTTGGCATCAATATTTAGAACAGTAAGGGTTGGTTTAATTTTGATTTCTTGCGCCCATAAACAATTAAAAGATAACAAGAAAAGTAGGCTTGTAAATTGAATGGCTTTAAATAGATTTTTCATAGTAATTTTTATTTGATGGAGCAAAAGTAGTTGAGCCAAAACACCTATAAAAACTGGTTTAAAAGGCTTTTCTATCGCCAGCATCAACAATATGCAAAATGTAAAGCAATAGGCCTGAATGGCATCCGCTAATTATTAATTTGGCGCAACTGGGCTGAACCAATTTGCAAAAAGCACAACTTAATAAAGGCAGTATTTGCGGTATACAAAGATTTTTTTGCCTATTTTTTTTCGGTTCAGGCATAAGGAAAACTTATATTCGCCGCTAGAATATATAAAATATGGAAGCTTTAGCAAACCGTGTACACAATATAAATGAGCCTCAAACCATTGCCATGTCTAAGAAAGCTAGGGAGTTAATGGCAAAAGGAATTGATGTGGTAAATTTAAGTTTGGGGGAACCAGATTTTGAAACACCGCAACACATAAAGGATGCAGCCATTGCAGCAATCACCCAAAACTTTAGTTATTATACGCCTGTTGCGGGCATTCCAGAATTAAGGGAGGCCATTTCACAGAAGTTTTTGAATGACAATGGGCTGCATTATGCGCCAGATCAAATTGTGGTTTCTACAGGTGCAAAACATGCCATTATGAATACCATTATGGCCATCATTAATGCGGGCGATGAGGTTATTATTCCTACTCCTTATTGGGTAAGCTACTCCGAGATGGTTAAACTGGTAGATGGCGTGCCCGTGTTTATTGCTGCGCCCTTGGATCAAAACTTTAAAATTACGGCGGGGCAATTAAAGGCTGCCATAACACCAAAATCTAAAGCATTTTTATTTTCTTCGCCTTGCAATCCTACTGGCTCGGTATACAGCAAAGAAGAGTTGCAAGAATTGGTGGAAGTGTTTAAGCAAAATCCGCAGATATATGTAATTTCTGATGAGATTTATGAGTACATTAATTTTGTTGGAAAGCATGTGAGCATTGGCTCTTTTGAGGGCATGCAAGACCAGGTAATTACCATTAACGGTTTATCGAAAGGATTTGCCATGACGGGTTGGAGATTGGGCTATTTGGGTGCTCCCAAGGAAATAGCACAAGCTTGTGAAAAAATTCAATCGCAATATACCAGTGCCACCAGCAGCATTTCGCAGAAAGCCGCTGTAGCTGCTTTAACAGGAAGTAAAGAACCTAGCTTAAGCATGGTAAAAGCGTTTGAAAGAAGAAAAAAATTCATGGCGGAGGGATTGGCTAGCATTCCGGGACTCATAAACAATAATCCAGAAGGGGCATTTTATTTCTTTCCAGATATTTCCTTTTATTTGGGTAAAAAATTTGGCAATCAAAGCATAGAAACGGCCACAGATTTATGCTTATATTTGCTTAACGAAGGGCATGTTTCCATGGTTACTGGCGAGGCTTTTGGCAACCCAAATTGTTTGCGCATAAGTTATGCTGCATCCGACGAAAAATTAAAAATGGCCGTAGAAAGAATGAAATCGGCTTTGGCTAAATTGGTTTAATATTGAAATTTACGATATGAAAGAAATTATAAAAAAATTTGAAGGCCTGCGCGTTTTAGTGATTGGCGATGTAATGATTGATGCCTACTTAATTGGCCATGTAGAACGTATTTCACCCGAGGCGCCCGTGCCAATAGTGGCCATTCATAAAAAAGAATACCGCTTAGGTGGTGCCGCCAATGTGGCCTTAAACCTCGTTGCATTGGGTGCTAAACCCATTCTATGTTCTGTGATTGGGGAAGATTTAGATGGCAACGATTTGCTTAAATTATTGGAAGATTCGAATATACAAAACAGTGGAATTGTGCGTTCTAAAGAGCGTCAAACAACCACCAAAACACGTGTGATGGCTCAAAATCACCAAATGATTAGAATAGACAACGAACAAACCGATACCATCAGCGAATTCGACACCTATGTTTTAACGCAACGCATCATCAATGATTTGTTGCCTGCCGCAGATGTAGTCTTATTTGAAGATTATGATAAGGGTGTTATTACGCAAATACTCATTGAACAAATCACCTTGGCTGCACATAAATTGGGTCTTAAAGTGGTGGTTGACCCTAAGAAAAGAAATTTTATTAATTATAAAGGGGTCGACTTATTTAAGCCAAACCTTAAAGAACTAAAGGAAGGTTTTAAGCGCGATGCAAACCCTGCTAATCCCGCCGAATTTGAAGCTGCCGTGAGCGATTTAATGCAGGTAATGGAACTCAAAAATATCATGGTAACCATGAGCGAGAAAGGGGTGATGATTAGCGATGGCAAAACTTTTGATTACGTGCCAGCACACCACAGAAAAATTGCCGATGTAAGTGGCGCTGGCGACTCGGTTATCTCGGTAGCATCTTTGGCCATGGCCATTGGATTAAGCAACTTAGAAATAGCTAAATTAAGTAACCTTGCTGGCGGCTTGGTATGCGAAGAAGTGGGTGTGGTTCCTATTAATTTAGGCCGACTAACAGAAGAGGCTGCAAAATTGTAATACCTTATTTCAGTATTGGCAGTACAATTTTGCTTGCCCTTGTGGCATCGTGGTACACCTTAATTTCGCATTCCCTAAAATCACTATCGGTGCAATGATAGGGATCTACAAATTGTTGCGGATTGCGATCAACCAAAGGAAACCAAGTACTCTGTATTTGAATCATCATTCGGTGACCCTTTTTAAAGGTATGCGCAATGTCTGGCAAATCGAACCTAACCCTGCTTGGCTCGCCCGGCACAAATGCCTCGGGCTTCTCAAAACTATTTCTATACCGTCCGCGCATCACCTCTCCCCTCACCAACATTTGATACGAATCCATCAAATAATTTTCGCCATTTCCTTTGCCCACCAAAGCGGTATCGTAAGAAAATCCATCGGGAAAAACGTCTATTATCTTCACCACAAAATCGGCATCGGTACTCGATAAAGCCACCATTAAATCGGCACTCAAAGTACCAGCCACGCTTACATCACTGCTCAACAAATCACCTGTAAAAGTGAGCACATCCGGCCTTCTCGAAGCAAAACGCTGATCGTCTGTCATATATTCCCTTGTTCTTGCAGCGCCTACCTCTTCCTTATATGGCACAGGCTTATTGGGGTTGCTCACATAGCTACTAAATGCCGCAACAACCGCTTGTTTCTCCTCACTCAATCCGCCATGTTGGTTCAGAAAGAAATCTGTTTTTACTGCAGCTTTTGGAGGCCAAGATTGGAAAGAGCGCCAAATATTTTCGCCTGTAAAAAAGATGTTTGCTTCGGCAATATTTCGGTCTGAACCAACGCCTTTTAAATGGTATTGAAAAAAGGGCAGCTCAAAGTTTTCTTGGTAGTATAAAGAAGTGTTTGAACCAAAACGGACATTGCCTAAATAGGAACCATCGCTCCTAGACCAGCCACCATGAAACCAAGGTCCCATTACAAGTTTATTGCTTATACCGGGGTTCTGTTTTTCAATGGCATCATACAAACGCCAGGCGCCAAAACAATCCTCGGCATCAAACAATCCACCCACCACTAAAATAGCAGGCTTAATGTCATAGCATGCCCTGCGGGCATCTCTTGCCTTCCACCATTCATCGTAATGCGGATGGGCAATAAGGTTGTTCCAAAATTGAATGCTATCGCCCATTAATTTGGTAAAATTACTTACCGCACCAGTCTCCAAATAGTACTTATAACTATCGCGGGTATTATACTTTATAAGCTCGCGCGGACCAACCGTAGTTGGCTTTGGCCTTGGCTGCCCAAAGCCCGAATAAAAGCCAAAGGCATCTTGAAGCATAAGTGCACCATTGTGGTGAAAATCGTCGCCCATATACCAATCGGTAACGGGTGCTTGCGGACTAACCGCTTTAATTGCGGGGTGACCACTTACAGCGGCCATGGTGGCATAAAATCCAGGATAAGAAATCCCAAAAACACCAACCTTTTTATTGTTGCTTGATACATTTTTTATAATCCATTCAACTGCATCATACGTATCGCTTGCTTCATCAATTTCGCTTGGGATTTTTTTGTTTTTAATAAAAGGACGCACATCCACAAAATCGCCTTCACTCATCCACCTGCCGCGCACATCTTGTATTACAATGATGTAAGATTCTTTTACATATTCTTTCCAATAAGTAGCAAACAACCTAGAAGAAAAACCCTTGCCATAAGGCCAACAACTGTAAGGCGTTCGGTTCATTAAAATGGGATGCTTTGCCAATTGATCCTTTGGTGCATAAATGGCAGTATATAACTTTACGCCATCGCGCATGGGAATGTATTGTTCTGTTTTTGTATAATTCTCCTTAAGCCACGCCTCATCAATGTTTTGAGCCGTGCCAATTTTTATAAACCAAATTAATACAAGGGTTAATGTTATTCTCATCCTAACTTTTTTTGCTAAGATAAGAAAAAAACTATTTTACCAAACTTATAACAACACCTGTGATTTCGATTTTCTGTAGCTACATACCACTCCTAGTCCGCCCTTAACATTGGAATATTGCTGCACCGGTTCGCTAAAAGGATCATCGCCATAATAATTTAACCGGCGCTTGTGGTACTCATAATAATGAATATCGGTATTAAGCAAATAAGCATTAAAACTGGGAGCTCCACCACTTAAACTGTAATCGAAATATTCATATTTATCCGATAAAATTTGTCCGTCCTTGCCTTCATCAGAATACATTTTATCACCCACCGAAAAAGCATTGGTATCGCCAGGTGTAGAGCTTTTAAAGTCCTCCAAATTTACCCTATAATAGTTTTTTATGCTTGCTTGATCTTTCCATTTCATCTTTAAAAAATAGCGTTCCGTTCCATTGGGATCGGAAGCAAGTTTCTCGCCAATAACTTCCTCAAATGGCACCATAACTAAAGGTATGGTGGTGGTTCCTTTTAAAGTATATTCTTTAAATTTTGCTTCAATGGTATAAGTCATGCCAGGGTTAATTTTAAATTCGGTTTGATCCAAATAATAAGCTGTATTTAGGATGCTATACGGCATAACTTTACTGTTACCATTATTATCAGAAAGGGTTACTTGCGCATTGGCAATTGGGTCAAAATTACCATAAGAATTGCTGCCAAAAATGGGTACCGACATGGTAAGGGTAACAGCAGAACCTTCACTTTCTGGAGATAGAAAAGAAAACATCACTGGCAAAGGGTCTGTTTGTGGAACCTTTACTGTTGCCACTCTTTGGCAGGCTGAAAATGCGATAAGGCAAAAAAGTATCCATATATTTAAAGTGCTTTTCATGTTAATTCAATTAAAATTTGATATTCCAAGAAAGGGATGGAACAATGGGAAAAAGGGTAATCTGCATCAGAGTTCGCTTAAACGAATTTGGTTCATACCCAATATAATAGAAATAAGGATTATACCTGTTATAAAGATTATAAACGCTAAACTCCCAAGTTCTAACCCAATGCTTCATTTTCTTTTGAACTTGAACGCCAAAATCCATGCGGTGGTAAGGGGCCATTCTAAATTGATTTCGTGAGGTATATTGAGATGCCGTGTTATAATAAAAATTGGAGCCTGGGTGTCCAGGTTGGTGCACTGGTGCATCGTATTCGGCTATAGGCAAAGTAATGGCATTGCCTGTTCCATAAACCCAAGTGCCAGAAATTTTGATTCCATTGTGGGAGGCGGTTTCATCTCTCACTTTATAAATACCCACCAAAGAAATATCATGCCTTCTATCGTATCTAGCCCAAAATTTCTGTCCAAAATTCAACTCATTAAATTGCATCTGTGTCCAGCTTAAGGTATACCCAATCCAACCAGTAAAATTGCCTGTCTTTTTTTGTATAAGCAACTCAGCTCCATAACTCCACATCCTTCCTCTGGTAATATTCTGTTCCCATGTGTTGGTACCAGAAACACTGGCATCGGCAGGATCGGTATCGAAGAAACTGGCGCCTTCTTTATAGGCAATGATGTTTGAACCTTCTTTATAATAACCTTCCAAGCTAAGGGCAAAGTTTTTTTCAATAAAATCTTTGGCTATGCCTCCCGCCACTTGCCAAGAGGTTTGTGGTAAGGTGTTTTTTGTAGAAGGCACCCACAAATCTGTAGGCAAGCCCACACTGGTATTGCTTATTAAATGAACATATTGATTCATCATGGCATAAGAGCCTTTTATAGATAAATCGCTCTTTACTTTATATGCCATGCTAAGCCTTGGTTCAGGCTTAAAATAATTTTTACCTGTAACTTGAAAATGCGAGAAACGGAGTCCTGGGTTCAGCCTAAACCTTGGTCCTATTTTTATATCGTCTTCTGCATAAATGGCATTCTCCCAAGCGTAAATGGTGTTTTTAATTTCTTGATTGGTACCTGCATAATCGTCTTTTACCACAATGGCCGAAGGAACAAATTGGTGCCGAATAAGTTGTGCTCCAACCTTTATAGTGTGGTTGGTATTGGGCCTATAATCAATATCGTGTTTTAGGGTATAATCTCTAATACCAGAATAATACCGCATGGCATAAACACTTCCATTATAGGTTGATTCTTGGTATAACTGAAATTTATAATCGCTAAAAACAAGGGAGCTGTTGGCAAAAATTTGTGGTGTATATTGGTGATTCCATCTTAAAGTACCTGTTACATTTCCCCATTTTAATCCGCCTTTATCAATTGCATTATCTGCATATTTTGAGGAGAAATAAAAATTATCGCGACCAAAATATCCGCTTAAAAACAATTTATTCTTGTTGTTTATTTCATAATTGGCTTTGGCATTTAGGTCGTAAAAATAATACCCTGCTTTATTTGTGGCTGGCAAAAATGGTCGGGTAAGTGCATCAAAATAAGTCCTTCTGGCCGAAACCAAAAACGAGGATTTACCTTTTATAATTGGACCTTCCAATAAAAACCTACTCGATAATATGCCAATACCAGCTTCACCCTTTAGCTTTTCTTTATTGCCTTCCTTCATATTCATTTCAACTACAGAGGATAATCGGCCGCCATACCTCGCTGGAAACCCGCCTTTGGTTAACTCCACACTTTTAAGTGCATCGCCATTAAAAAGACTAAAAAAACCAAACAGGTGAAAGGCGTTATAAACGATGGCATCGTCTAAAATAATGAGGTTTTGATCTGGGCCACCTCCACGCACATAAATACCAGAATTGCCCTCCCCACCTTTTTGCACACCCGGCAGCAATTGAAGCACTTTTAACACATCTTTTTCGCCCAATAAAGCCGGGATGTCTTTAATTTGTTGAATGGGTATTTCAATCACACTCATGCGCGTTACCTCCGATAACCTAGCTTGCTGTTTTTCGGCAGATACCACCAATTCTTTGAGTGCTGAAGCGGGCTGTAGGAGAATATCCCATTCTATATTTTTTTGCAAATCTATAGAAAATGCTTTTGGTTCAAACCCAATATAAGAAACTAAAAATGCGTATTTACCTGCGGGTAAGGTGAGGGAATAAAATCCATAATTATTGCTGGTAGTTCCTGTTTTTAAGGCAGGAATTGCGATAGAGGCGCCTAATAAAAGTTCTTGGCTACCGCTTTCTTTAATGTAGCCGCTAATGGTAAATTTGCTGGTTTGCGCATTTGGTGTAAGGCTGCAAAATAAGTAAATTAGGAGGCCCAAACATTTTAGTTTAGTGGTTTTCATTTTCATAGTTAAAAAGCAAGTTGGCGCCCCTATAACGAGACTTTACCGAAATTGTTATCTTGTTATTTGTGGAAGATATTTTGACCTCATTAAAATTTATTCTTAAACATCATGCTTTCTACTGGCTTAACAGAACGCTTGTTGTACTTGGCATTTTTCTTTGTATTGTACAAAGTCTCAATTTCTCCTTCTACCACAAAATAAATTAATTGTCCAATAGGCATGCCTGCATAAATTCGCACAGGTTGCGCGCAAGATATTTCGAGTGTCCAGGTATTGCAAAAACCCACATCGCCTTTTCCTGCCGTTGCATGTATGTTGATGCCTAACCTGCCTGTACTACTTTTTCCTTCTAAGAATGGCACATGTTTATGTGTTTCGGTATATTCTGCCGTTACACCTAAATATAAGGTGTTGGGTTGCAATACAAAACCTTCTATGGGAATTTCAAATGTGTCTATTTTATTATGCTCGCGTGCATCCAAAACGCGGTCTTTATAGGTAGCCAAGTGCCTTCCCAAATGCACATCATAGCTGTTGGTTCCCAAACAATCTTTCTTAAATGGCTCAATTAAAATATGGCCCGCTTCCATTTCTTCCAGAATGCGCTTATCGGATAATATCATACGTGTTATTTTTTAACAAATTAAACCTTTAGAAATCCAATGAAAAAAATTATTTTGCCTACCATCAAATAATTTTCAATAAAAAAATGACAACAGCAGATAACTTAGGCATTGGTAGCAGGGTAAAACACCCTGATTATGGATTAGGGGTGGTGGTAAACTCCAAAGGGAATAATTACCAAATTACCTTCGTAGAGGAAGGCAAAAAAGACATTAATAGGTTCGAAAACAAGTTAGAAATCATTGAAGCTGTAGAGTCGCCCGACGATTTCATAAGCAGTTTAGACATGGAAAGAACTTTGATTGGAATTCTAAAACGCTGGTCCGAAATTCCAGAACATGTGAGTTTAGGCAGCAAATGGATTGGCGGAAAAATGATTCTCCAACCCGGCGATAAAAACATGGCCAACAAAGAAATTCCGATTGATGCCTTTTTTCATAAAATTGTGATGTTGCGCGATAGGCTCAGGGTTATGGAACAGCGCATAAACGCTCATGATGTATTAACAGATGAAGACAAGGTTAACATGCAACAATACATCACTAGAATTTATGGTTCTTTAACCACCTTCAACGTATTATTTAAATTCCCGCACGACCAATTTGTTGGGGAAAAAGGGAAAGAATAAAATCGCAAGATTAGGGCACAAAGGGAAAGATTAAAATCGAAAGATTAGGGCACAAAGGGAAGGAATAAAATCGCAAGATTAGGGCATAAAAAAAGTCCGGAACCAAGGTTCCGGACTTTACACAAAACGAATATCCAACTACTCCAACTTACACTCAACTCTTCTATTATTGGCTTTACCAATTTTAGAAGTATTGTCGTCCAATGGGCTATCCTTGCCCATGGCCATTATTTTTACCCTGTCTTTATTAATACCCCTAGATTGAAGGTATTCTGATACGGCCATTGCGCGCGATTCGGCTAATTTCTTATTAAAATCGGCACTTCCATCGTCATCTGTATAGCCGGTTAAGTTAATTTTGTAAGCAGCATTGTTGCGCATAATTACTGCAATGGTATTCAATTGTTCATAAGCTTTGGCATTGAGTTGGTAAGAATTGAAGCTAAAACGAATAGGATTCATTTCAACCAAAATTTCATTTTTCAAGCGGTATTTAGCATCATCAGACATACCTTTAACATTGCTGGAGGAACTTGTGTTTGCTGGAGCTGAAACAACAGTAGAATTGGCAGTTGAATTGACTGTTGGTGTTGCACTAGCAGTTGAAGCTGCTTGTTCTACCTTTTTATCTACCAATGCCTCTTTTTCTTTAAGGGCCGCAACTTCTTCAACTGCCGGACAACCATTGTTAGAGAACAATCCGGCCACATCTGGGCACTTGTCAAATTTGTCAACTATGCCATCGTTATCAGAATCCAAAGTACCCGGCTTATTCATAAGCGTTCTGAATTTTTGGTCTACAGAATCATTGATACTTTTAATAGCAGAATTTACTTGCTCGTCAATTCTTCCCTGCATTCTATCTACACGGTTATCTTGCCATGCCAAAGTTCTATCTACATGTTTTCCTTTGGTAAAAGTATACCTTAAGCCAAGGCTAGATTTAATCATTTGATCTTTACCCGTTCCATAATCATAGCCATCCCAAGCATCGGTATTGGTGGTTACAAATTCGCTCATTAGGTTTAGACACCACTTGTTATTAATATGGTATTTTACACCTAAACCAACTCCAATTTGCAAAGCGTTTCCGCTAAGTGCAGCAATGATGGCATCATCTGAAATAAACCTACGCTCCGCATCATAAGTACCTCGCGCCAAACTTGCCCTTAAATAAGGAACCCAATTATACTCCTTGGTGCGCAAAGACCTCTTTAAATCTATGTTGGCTCCTAAAGTGATAAAAGAAACATTCGACTCATAATACTCCGACTTGTTTGCACCGGTCATTTTACCCTTTTCATAGCCAAGGTCCATACTAAAAAGCGGACTAAAATAATAGACAGCTTCTAGTCCAGCAGCCATATCGAATTTGGTTTTTTTCCCATTTAAACCAGTTGGATCGCTTGCCGAAAATCCACTAGAAAGTAAATCATACGAATTATAACGCAAATCGTATAAATGTGTTAGCTTCAATCCCAGGCTGAACCTACCCATTTTAGGTGTTTCAGCCCCAGTTGGCGCCGGAGCGATTGGAGGCGCAGAATTGGTATTCTGCGCCTTCAAATTAGTAGTAAAAATAGTTAAGCTAAATAGCAATCCTACTTTGCTAGATTGTAATAAAATTGATTTCAAGTTTGCCTTGAATGTATTCATTTGGTTCATTGAATGTGTGTTTTTCATGGTTGTTAAAATTGAGAATTGAATAATTTTCAAGGTTTAAATTACTTAGCAATTATGAGCGGTTTAACCAAGAATCTATTTCCATTTTCCATTTTCACATAATAGGTACCAGGTGCAAAATCAACCACATTCATTTCAATTAAATCTCTGTCTGGTTCAAACGATTGTACTTCTTTACCCAACATATCAATAATGGTAATTTTTGATCCTTTTGCCTCAATTCCCTTCAACTCAATATAGAATATTCCAGAACTTGGATTTGGATATACATTAAATAGATCTTTGTCCTTAACCAAAGTACTTCCACCTAATGGAACACCAATTGCGTATGGATCACTTCCATTTGTACAACCACTAGAATTCCTTACAACCAAACCATATACACCCGATTGAGTTACAGTAAGCGTCTTCTTAGTTTCGCCTGCCATTAACACATTGTTTCTATACCATTGGTAACTGGTGTAATCTTTCTGAGCAGATAAAATATTTGAAGAAATCCTAACAATCTCTGGCTTGTCTGGCACTGGATAAACTGTAATAGTAAATGTTCCTGTGCTTACACAACCCATTGTATCAAGGAATGCTGCTGTTATGCTATGTGTTCCTGTTCCAGATAAAATTGGATCAAACGTAATTTTGTCTTTCTTCATACCCGGACCAGAGAACGTAAAGTTGGCAAAGCCATGGCTCAAATCAATGGTTCCATTGTCTTGGCACATTTCCAATGAAGGGAAGGTATCTACAACAATTTCTGGCAATACCAACACTGTAAAGCTGGTAGAAATAATATTTCCAGAAGCATCTACAATATCAAAAACATTGTTTGTTAATCCAACCGGGAACCTAGATCCAGAAGGCAATCCAGATGTTAGCGTAACGGTTAAGCCCGAGCAATTATCAGTAGCAGTTGGCATTGAATAAGTAATAATATCATTGCAGAATCCAACAATCTTATTACTAGGTTTAGAAACCAATTTAGGCAAAATAGTATCGGTAACCGTAATGGTTACTTCACCCAAAGTTTCATTGCCAGATGCATCGCGCAAGGTGTACAATACCGAATTTGGACCTACATTAGAACAGTTGAAATTCAACTTACTTAAGTTTCTATAAGTAATTCCAACGTTATCAGTAGAACCATCATCCACCAATGTGGTATTGATGCTAGCCGTTCCAGTTGCACTTAAATAGATAGTAAGGTTTTTACCTTTAATAATAGGCAACATGGTATCACGAACAAAGACATTTACATTAACCGATTTGCTGTTGTTGCTTTGGTCTGTAAAGGTAAAGCTTATGCTATTTAAACCTAAGTTAGTGCCGTTAAATGAAGACTTACTTAGGACTCTAGTTGCCACATTACAATTATCATAGCTACCATTATCTACCTCATTTGCGGTTAAACTAACATTACCAGTTGCATCCAAATAAATACTGATGTTGTTATTGATGCTAACAGTTGGTTTCAAGGTATCTAAAACAGTTACTACCAAGTTAGCAGAAGAGCTGTTGTTGCTTGCATCGGTTGCGGTAAGAACAATATTATTAGTTCCTAAATTACTACAATCAAAAGCACTGTTATTCAATGTCAACACCACACTTCCGCAATTATCAGAAGAAGCATTATTTGCCTGGGCAGTTGTAATGCTAGCGCTTCCAAATTGGTTCAAATAAACAGTTATATTCTTAGCAACAGCAACTGGCTTAATAGAATCAACTACCGTAATTACTACGTTTGCCGTAGAAATATTTCCAGAAGCATCGCCCACTGTTAAGGTAACATTATTGGCACCTAAATCATTGCAAGTGAAAGTTGTTGCACTTAAGCTTAAGCTAGTAACGCCAACATTATCTGTTGAGCCATTGTTCACTTGAGCCGGAGTAACTGTAGCCGCACCAGAACCATTTAAATATATAGTTCTATTTTGTGCAATAGCCACTGGCCTCATGCTATCAATTACAATTACATTAACACTAACAGCGCGGTTATTGCTGCTGTTATCAGTTACAGTAAAGGTCACCACATTCAATCCACGATCTGCACCTGTAAAGCTTGTTTTGCTTAATGCTAGCGTAGCTATACCGCAATTATCTGTAGAACCATTGTTAACCATGGCAGTAGTTAAGGTAGCATTTCCTGATGCATTTAAATACAAGTTCAAGTTGTTATTTATTGCTGGTAAAGGCTTCACCGTATCTTGAACAGTTATTAAAGCATTTACTGTTCTAAAGTTTCCACTGGCATCTGTTACAGTCATTAGCACATTGTTTGAACCAATATTGCTACAGTCGAAATTAGACTTAGATAAAGTAATGGTACTTATTCCGCAATTGTCTGATGAACCATTGTTAACCATGGTATTGGTAATACTAGCTAAGCCCAATTGATTTAACTGGATGGTTAAATTTTGAGCAATTGCCATTGGTTTAATGGTATCTACCACATTTACGCTGGCACTAGCGGCTGAGGTATTTCCAGAAGCATCGCCTACCGTTAAGGTAACTGAGTTAAGACCTAAGCTCAAACAATTAAAGGTAGTTTGATTAAGCGATAAACTGGTAACGCCAACATTATCTGTTGAACCATTGTTTACCTGAGTTGGTGTAATGGTTACTGTACCAGCAGAATTAAGATAAGCAGTCACATTTTGGGCAATGGCAACTGGTTTCATGCTATCAATTACAATCACATTAACCACCACCACTCTGCTGTTTGAACTGCCATCGGTAACTGTAAAATTCACTAGGTTCAAGCCTCTATCTGCACCTGTAAATGCTGTTTTACTTAATACCATTGTAGAAATACTGCAATTATCGCTCGACCCATTGTTTACCATTCCTGTTGATAAGGT
>JAWXAZ010000004.1:0-88621 GCA_034439755.1 bacterium | reverse complement strand
CATAATTAATTGCACAATTAGGCTATAGTATGAAGTATGAGTTATGAGTTATTGGGTGGTTCATGAAAGTTTTTTTTTCATAATTCATAATTCATAATTAATTGCACAATTAGGCTATAGTATGAAGTATGAAGTATGAAGTATGAGTTATGAGTTATTGGGTGGTTCATGAAAGTTTTTTTTTCATAATTCATAATTCATAATTCATAATTAATTGCACAATTAGGCTAAATTATTAAGAATAAGGCATTAGCTTCAAGCTAAAAACTAAACTAAACTAAACTAAAAACTATGATCTAAAAACTAAACCATTAGGCTACATCCTCTTAAGTCGCTGTTATCTAAGCGGCCAAGGACTTCGAAAGTTCCGTTGGGGTGTTTTTTGCCAAGGTCGGAGCTCAAGATAAACCCACATGCATATTTGTTTGCTAAATCGATGATTCGGATCAGACCGGTCTTGCCAAATGCTACTTCTGTAAATGGATCGTTGGGGTCTACCACCGATACTTGCATCCATGGCGGACAATGATAGCAGCCATCTATGCTGGCGTATGCCTGACTCATTAGCTCGGTCATGCCATACTCGCTATAGATGTTTTTGGTGGCAAATGTTTCCATCAATTCCGCGTAAAGTTGGGGCTTGGTAATTTCTTTTTTGCGGCCCTTCATGCCTCCGGTTTCTATGATTTTTCCGTGGGTAAGTGGGGTAGGAAATTTTTGTGCATAATCGAGTAAGGCAAAGCTAACGCCAAAAATAAAATAGGGCTGACCCAATCGCTCAAGCTGTGAAAGGCGCTCCTTTAAGGTTTCGTGTTCGTAAAGAAAAAAGCCGTTTAAGGGATGTTTAGAAAGGCGCATCAGTTGCTGAACCATGTAAATAAGGGAGCTGCCTTCTCTTTCTAAATAGGAGGGAAGTAGGCCTAAAATGCATTGGTTTTGGACTGAACCAAAATAATTTTGAAAGGCATGGGTAAAGCTGCTTTCATATATGGCTAGGTCTTTTACAAAATGTTTGCTCTGGCCATTGCCGCCAGTAGCGGAGCTGTAAAATATTTTTTGGGGCGCATCTTCAAAGGATTTTACCTCAAAGGTTTTGAAAAATTCTACAGGCAAATAAGGGATTTTATAGGCATCCTTTATTTCCTTAGCATCTTCAATGCCTAGATAAGTACAATAATTTTTGTACACCTTGTTGCGTTGGTATTGGAAATGGAAAAGCTCCAAGCTCAATTCGTCAAAATTACTTACCTTTGATTCAAATAAAAGCGTCTCCAGATGATTCATCCGACCAAATATATAGGTTTATTATTTATTGTCCTTGTTTTGCTGCTCACCACGTGCCAAAAAAAGGAAATTTATTCTACCATACCCGCAATTGAATATAAATCGGCCACTTTTTATAAGTCGGCTAATGGCACCGATTCTTTAATGGTGCTGGCATTTACCTTTAAAGATGGCGATGGCGATATTGGTTTGGATCAGGGCGATACTTTTCCACCCTTTCAAGCCAGTCGCGATAGGTATAACCGGGCCTCCAATCCTTTTCATTATAATTTGAACATCGATTATTATGAGTTAATAGACAACCAGTTTAGCTTGATTTTACAAGAGCTTGAACCAGATTCTGTGCCGCCAATTTATGATACCCTAAAGTACAATTTTAGGGTAGAAAATATAACGCCGGAAGGAAGGCATAAAGCCATACGAGGTGATATTGAAGTTCATATTTTTCCGTCGCCACAGCCTTTTGCCAAAGACACTGTTTTGTACAAGTTCTTTATATACGATAGGGCGCTAAATAAAAGTAATGTGACACAAACACCCACCATTGTTTGGAAACGCAGGTAGTTAAGGCTTTTATAATGTAGCAAACACCTACCATTGTTTGGAAACGCAGGTAGTTAAGGCTTTTACAAATAAGTGTCAATCTAATAAACTAAGCTAATTTTATAAGAAATTAAATATTTGGTAAATATACCTGGCTATTGAAAAGAGCTTAACCAAATAGGAAATCGGGTTTAAAAAATTAAATATAAGTGTCCTTAGTAGAGTTTCGCCAACATAAAAAAAGCCGCAAACATTGCGGCTTTTTTTATGTGTGAGTTAGTAGCTTTTCTTCATGCGTTACCACTGATTAAAAATCATCCTCATCCTCATCATCCTCAAATGGATCAAACGTTTTAGGACTAACAATATCTGCATCATCTGGATCTACATCCAATGAATCTATATCGTCATTCGCTTCTTTGTCGTCCAAGTCTAATTCATCATCTTCATCGTCTACCATGTAGCTCTTCTTTGGATGTGTTTTCTTGTTAGGTTCTGGCTTTGCACTGCTCTTGGTTGCCGCCACCTTTGCTGCTGGTTTTTTAGCCTTAGTCATGCTAGTAATTTTTTTCTCTCTACAAATTTAAGCGTTAAAAAATTCATTATGTCAAGGAAAAAAAAACTTTCCCTTTGAGGTCGTGAAATAAATCTCCAACAATTAAAAAATCAACAGGAATTTTCATTTTTAGAAAAAAAGTTTTTGAGCCACTTTAAAGGTATGACAATGGGCATTCACAATGTCGGCAATTTTGGTGCTGTAACCTCCTCCCATTGCGCCTGCTACGGGAATTTTGAGTTGCTTGCAAGCGCCCAAAACAAGGAGGTCTCTTTCTTTGCAACCAAGCTCAGAAAGGTTTAATTTTCCCAATTTATCGGTCGCTAAAACATCCACTCCACACAAATAAAATATGAAATCGGGATTTTCCTGATCCAAAATTGTCGATAAATTATTTTTCAACAGGTCTAAATAAATGGCATCGGTGGTTCCAAGTTCTAGCGGAATATCCAAATCTGATTTTTCTTTGTGAAAGGGATAATTGTCTTTGCCATGCATGCTAAAAGTGAAAACTTGTGGGTTGTTTTTAAAAATGGTTGCGGTTCCATTGCCTTGGTGCACATCTAAATCGATGACTAATATTTTCTGAACCAATTTTCTATGTAACAAAACATTGGCCGCGAAGGCTATGTCGTTGAGCAAGCAAAATCCTTCTCCTTTGTGGGCAAAAGCGTGGTGCGTGCCGCCGGCTATGTTCATTGAAACGCCATGCTCCAATGCATAAAGGGCGCAATCTAAGGTGCCTTGTATTAAACAAATTTCGCGCTGAACCAATTCCTTTGACAAGGGGAATCCGATGCGGCGAATATGGCTAGGGTCTAGCGACAGTTGCTTAAGGTTTTGGAAATAATTTTTGTCGTGGGTAAGCAAAATATCTGATTCTGCAGCAGGCATTGGTTCAAACAGATTGCTTTCTTCAATGATACCTTCGTAGAGCAATTGTTTGGGTATTAGCTCGTATTTTAGCATGGGAAAGCGGTGGCCTTCTGGCAGTGGGTGGGCGTACAATGGCGAAAAAGCAATCTTAAACATGATTTTTATTAGCTGGTAAATTAGCAAATTGATGTATAATTGAAACAAATTCCATTGTTCAAATTAAACCAAAGGAAAGCGTTTAACAAATGAAGATTGCAGTAGTTAAAGAAATAAGACAAGGTGAGAACAGGGTGGCTATAACGCCGCAGGTTGCTCAGCAGTTGATTAAGAATGGCCACGAGTTGGTAGTTGAATCTCAATGTGGATATGCATCCAATTTTAGCGATGAGGCATATTCCAAAGTAGGTTGTACCATTGTGGCAAAGGCAGATGCCATTGCTGGTTGTGATATTTTGGCAAAGGTGAATGCCCCCGATGCTTCAGAAATTGCCTTGCTAAAAGAAGGTGCGGCTTCAATATCTTATATGTATGCCGGATTTAATGCAGAATTGGTTCAGCAATTAAATGCCCGAAAAATAAGTGCTTTTAGCATGGATGCCATCCCTAGAATTTCGCGTGCACAAAACATGGATGCCTTAAGTTCTCAAGCGAATTTGGCTGGTTATAAGGCCGTAATTTTAGGGGCGGCCAATATGGGTAAAATATTTCCAATGTTAATGACCGCTGCGGGAACTGTAATACCATCGAGGGTGCTAATTTATGGTGCAGGTGTGGCTGGATTGCAAGCTATTGCTACCGCAAAACGTTTGGGTGCTATTGTAGAAGTGAGCGATGTGCGACCAGAAACAAAAGAGCAGGTAGAGAGTTTGGGTGGAAAGTTTATTGAGGTTAAAAGTGATGAGGCAGCCAAGGTTGAAGGTGGTTATGCCAAAGAGGTTTCTGCAGAATATTTGGCCAAACAAAAAGAGGCGGTAAATAAAAGTTTATTTATGGCAGATTTAGTTATTACAACCGCTTTGGTAATGGGAAGAAAAGCCCCTATTTTAATTACAGAAGACCAAGTGAAGCAAATGAAATTGGGCAGTGTAATTGTGGATATGGCGGTAGAGCAGGGCGGAAATTGCGAATTAAGCGAATTGGATAAAACCGTGGTAAAGCATGGCGTATCTGTTATTGGTCAAGGAAACTTACCTGCTACCTTACCACAAAATGCGAGTGAACTTTATGCCAAAAATATTCAAAACCTATTAACTCATTTAGCCACAAAAGATGCTTTTAAATGGGAACTAGAGGAAGACATCACCAAAGGCACCCTTATTTGTCATCAAGGGAATATTCTTAAATAATTATGAATTATGAATTATGAATTTTGAATGAATAGAAACTCATAACTCATAACTCATAACTCATAATTTATAATTCATAACTCATAATTCATAATTAAAATGCTATCATTTATAAACCAAAACATCGAACTCCTCTACCTCATCATTCTCATGATTTTTGTAGGGATAGAACTTATTGGCCATGTGCCAAGCGTGCTTCATACACCGCTCATGAGCGGCGCTAACGCCATTCATGGTGTAGTAATTATTGGTTCCATTATTGTTATGGGGCAAGCAGAACATACCTTGTCTCTTATATTAGGTTTTTTGGCTGTGGTTTTAGGAACCTTAAATGTGGTGGGTGGATTTGTGGTAACGGATAGGATGTTGGAAATGTTTAAGAAAAAGAAATAGGAGCAGCTAATTTATCATTCAATATTTAGATTATGATCAATCAATATATTCTTCAAATTATATACCTTATAGGCTCGGTAACATTTATTATCGGACTAAAGTTTTTGGGTAATCCGGCTAAGGCAAGAAAGGGCAATTTAATAGCAGCCTTTGGTATGACCATTGCTATTTTTGGCACCATATTTTTATATACTTATGATGATGCTGGAGAGGCTAAACATTTGCATAACCTACCCTTTATTTTTGGTGGATTGGCAGTAGGTACTGTCTTAGGTTTTATTGCAGCAAAGAAGGTTCAAATGACAGCCATGCCAGAAATGGTGAGTTTGTTTAATGGAATGGGAGGCGCTTGTGCCATGCTAATTTCCATCATCGAATTTCAACACCTAAGCGATGCTTTGTCGAACCCAATTGCAGCAGTTATGTTTTTAGCACCTGGTGCTTCGGCAGCGTTGGCTGGAAAATTATTAATTATTCTTGTAGGTATGATCATTGGCTCTGTTTCTTTTTCGGGCAGTATGGTAGCTTGGGGTAAATTAAGTGGCAACGTTAAAGATAAATCATTTGGGCAGCAACAAGTCATCAATATAGGCTTGCTATTGGTCATTTTTGGTATTGCCTATATGGTTATTTCTGGCACAGGTGGCAATATCACCTTGTTCTTCTATTTGGTTTTAACCTTGTCTTTGCTTTACGGAATATTATTTGTGTTGCCAATTGGTGGTGCAGATATGCCGGTTGTAATTTCTTTATTGAACTCTTTTACTGGTGTTGCTGCGGCTTGCGGTGGATTCTTATACGATAACAAAGTCATGTTGGTAGGGGGAATATTGGTTGGTTCAGCCGGAACCTTACTGACCATTGTGATGTGTAAGGCCATGAACCGTTCTTTGCTCAATGTGTTAATTGGAAACTTTGGTGGAGGAGCCAAAGGCGAAGCGGTGGGCAGTTCAACTTTTGAAGGTAGCATAAAAGAAGTAAGTGCAAGTGATGCCGCCATTTTAATGCGCTATGCAAAGAAGGTAATTATTGTACCCGGTTATGGATTGGCAGTGGCCCAAGCGCAGCATGTGGTGCACGATTTGGAGCTGTTGTTAGAGTCGGAAGGTGTGGAAGTTAAATATGCTATTCATCCAGTGGCCGGACGTATGCCAGGGCACATGAATGTGTTGTTGGCAGAAAGTAATGTGAGTTACGATAAGTTGGTTGAAATGGAAGAGATTAATCCAGAGTTTAATTCAACCGATGTGGTATTGGTGGTTGGGGCAAATGATGTGGTAAATCCTGCGGCTAAAACAGATCCAAATTCGCCTATTTTTGGGATGCCAATTTTGGATGTAGAAAATGCCGCCAACGTAATTGTAAATAAGCGTTCTATGAAAGCAGGTTATGCAGGCATTGAGAACGAACTTTTCTACAAATCTAAAACAAGTATGTTGTTTGGCGATGCCAAGAAAGCGCTTACAGAATTGGTAAGTGAGATTAAGGCGTTGGGTTAATCTATCAAACTACCGTTAATGAAAATGGGGTAGATTTTTTGTTATGACTATTTTTAGCCATTGATAAAACAAGTAAGGTTTTAAAATATTGGATCTATGAAAGTTAGATTCGATAAAGAAGTAGATGTTATGAAAATTGTTTTTAACAACAATGCCATAACTGAAAGTGAGGAGGAAAAACCAGGTGTTAATTTAGATTATGATGCCCATGGAAATATTGTAGCGATGGAAATTTTAAATGCTTCTAAAAGTATTACTAGTCCTTTATAGGTTGATTATGAAATGGCGGGAATTATTGACTAAATAGTAAACCTTGGGAAAGTAGTTTCAGAAGAAGATTTGGCTTTTTTATTTTGTAAAGGCATATTGAATAATATTTGCGCCCATTTGTAAGGCCTTGGTGCGTGTGGCTTCTGGGTCGTTATAGATTTCTTGGTCTTCCCAGCCATTGCCCAAATCGCATTCGTAGGTATAAAAACAAACCAACCTTCCTTCGTAGATTATCCCGAATCCTTGTGGTGGTTTGTTGTCGTGCTCATGTACTTTAGGGAGGCCATTGGTAAATTGAAATGCCTGGTGATAAATGGGATGGTTAAAAGGCAATTCTACAAAGCTTAACTCGGGAAAAACTTTTTTCATTTCCTTTCTAAAAAATTTATCCAATCCGTAATTGTCGTCGGCATGTAAAAACCCGCCTGCCACTAAATAATTGCGTAAGTTTTTAGCTTCTTGGTCGCTCAAAATAACATTGCCATGTCCCGTTAAATGCACAAAAGGATAATTAAATAACTCGGCGCTTCCTACATCAACAATATCTTCTTCTACTGCCAGATTTAAGGATAATTGTCGGTTGCAAAATTTTAACAGATTGGGTAAGGATGTTTTATTCGCATACCAATCTCCACCTCCATTGTATTTTAAGCGCGCAATTTTAATTTCTGGCGGGGAAAAAGATTGGAGCATTCCGAGGGCAGTAATGAGTATAAGAACCTTTATCAACTTCATGGTACAAATATGTGGGCTTTGCATTATAAATTGGATTATTTTTTTACGAATTCAACAAAAACATTTCTTTATGTGGGCTTTGCATAATAAATTGGATTATTTTTTTACTAATTCTGTTGGCTTAGGGCCCTTATCTTTGTTACTTTGCCTATCTTTATTAAATGGTTAATACCATTTGATTGTTTTGCCAAGGTTAATACTGAAAAAAGTAATAACGCATTGGCCGTTTTGGCTTAGTTTAAACAATTTAACTAAACAAAAATGTTATTTGGGAGGTTTTAAAATAGGCATGGGCATTACGCTATTCAACTAGCCTAATTTTCTATTTGTTTTGTGCTAGAAAATTATTTAAATTGAACTTTTAAATAATTCTACCTATGAAAATTATACATAAGCTATCCTTACTTCTCTTATTTGCATTTTTGCAAAACAGCCTAATTGCCACAAGCATTGTTGTTCCATCTGGAGTAGATTGGATTAGACAGAATAATGCGCTTAACGCAGGGCAGGCGAGCCAAGTTTATAATACCTTAGATGTGAATATAAGTAATGGCGATTCGTTGCTACTGGTGGGTGGTAATAGAAACCCTATGCGCATAGATAACTTATTGGGCGATTCGTTAAATCCAATTGTTATTTGTAACCAAAATTCTCAAGTAATTTTTACTAAACCCATTGGTGGATATTATGGTTTGAGTTTTTCTAATTGCCGGTATATCAAGCTTAGTGGCAAGAATAACCCAAGCTTGGCTTATGGCATTTTAATTACGCAAGTGCCTTTAGGTTCGGCCCTAAGCATTAATTATTTTAGCAGTAACTTTGAGGTGGAAGGCTTAGAGGTTAGTCGGGTTTCTTCGAGTGGTATGGTTGCAAAAACCGATATGAATTGCAGCAATATTTTAAGTTATACCTCATTTGTGATGTACGATTTAAGGTTTCACCATAATTATATTCACCATGTGGGCAACGAGGGTTTTTACATTGGTAATACCAGTTATGCAGATGGTGCAGGTGCTAAATTAACCTGTACCAATCCAGCCTTTAATGGCAATGTTTTGCCCCATAAGATTATGGGTGTAAAGGTGTATGAAAATATAGTGGACAGTGCGGGCTGGGATGGCATACAAGTAGCCGCGGCAGAGGCTGTGGAGATTTATGATAATTATGTGATAAACGACAGTTGGGCAGATGTGATGAATCAGCAATCTGGAATTTTTATTGGACAGCCTTCTCAAGCCAAGGTATACCGCAACATCATTAAGAACGGAAAAGGAAGCGGTATTCAATGTTTTGGTGTGGGAACTTCGATCTATAATAACCTTATCATTAATCCAGGAAATTCTGCTGCCGTGCGAGGTACCTTTAATAATTTAGGGCAGTTGGTTAATTCAAGCTTAACCTATGGCATTTATATAAACGACAAAGTTTGTAAAGATGTAAATGTGCCTAAATTGCCTTATTTAGTAGCACATAATACCATCCTAATTCCTAAAATTTACCGGGTGGGTGCGCCTTATAATACTTGGGCCCCGCAAGGAATTAATGGCAATTCATTTGCTTATATTTTCAATAGTCAATTTGTCAATAATTTGATACTTATTGATACCAATATAAATCAAACCATGGCAACGCCTATTAATGGAATTTATGCCAGCAATTCAGTGCCTAATTATTCAACCGTGTTTGCACCATCTTTTATTTCGGTAAACAATAAAAGCACCTTGGGCAATAATTTCTATAGCAACGAAATTCAGGCGGTGAATTTTAATAATTTCTCTCAAGGCGATTACGGGTTACAAGGTTTATCTACCGCGGTGGATGCGGGTGTGGGGAGCATTGTTTTGGCCAATTCTTTTTTAAATAGGGATTTAGTGGGAGTGAGCAGACCGCAAGGAAGCTTGCCAGATTTTGGTGCCTTGGAGTATTTAGCTCCTAGCAATACGAGTAGTTTTTTGTCTATGTTTTTAATGCCCAATCCACTGTCTATTTCACTCAGCCAAAATCAAACTTTTGAGCTTGTGTTGGGAAATAATAGTTTGTTGGGCAGCTTAACTTTTTGCATGATAAACGCCACAGGTTATGCTTCACAATCGCTCACTGTTTTGAATGATCAAACCATTAATGGTCAAAGGATTTTTACTTTTTCTGGTGCCAATTTGCCTAACCAATCGGGTGTATATTCTGTTCAATTAAAAGAAAATGGTGTGCTAAAGGCGTTTGCAAATTTGTTGTTATTGCCTTAGCCTAAATGCTTGGCGGCAAATAAGCTTATGCCAAATAGGCCGGCTGTTTCGCTGCGCAAAATGTTTTTGCCTAATGTGCATGGTATATAGCCTTTGGTTTGAGCCAACATCACTTCATCGCTTGTAAAATCTCCTTCAGGACCCACCAATAAAATATGGTTGGAGGGCCTGTTTAAGGGAATTTGTTTAAATAAAGTTTGGGTGTCTTCTGTTGGGCACCAAGCAATAAATTTGGTCTGAACCAAAGCGCTTTTTTCAACAAAATCTTGAAAGGAAACCAAAGGATTTATGATGGGCAAGTAATACTGCTTACTTTGTTTAATGGCCGAAATAGCAATTTTATGAAAGCGCTCTAAGTTTAATTTTACGCGTTCGCTGTTTTGGCATTGCAGAAATGTTATTTCATCGAGGCCAATTTCTATGGCCTTTTCGAGCATCCATTCTATGCGGTCTAGGTTCTTTGTTGGGGCAATGGCCAAGTGCACGTAATAGTTGCGCGCTGGCTTATGTTGTATGCGTTGTTTGATTAAACCGGAACATTTTTTTGGATGATCTTGGGTGATGATAGCCTTTGCCTCAAAGCCTTTGCCATCTATGAGTTGAAGCTGGTCGCCGTTCTTTTTACGAAGCACTTTTATACAATGCTTCGATTCTTCTTCACCAAAGGAAAAGCTTTCTTGTTCTTGTAAATTTGGGTAATAAAAAAGCTGCATTTAATACTTCCAAGATTTGGCCAATTTAACCACAATTGCCACCAAGCCAGCAAGGGAAATGAGGAAAGAAAACCAGGTGAGGTAGAGTTCCGAAACGCTGTTGATGCTAAAGGATTCAGTTTCCAAAATATTGATAGAATATAACATTCCCCTAGAATGGTCGAAGGATTCGCTTTGGTAATGAATAAACAGTTTGTTAAGGGTAATGATAACAAAGAGCAACAGGGTACCGCCCAACAACATGAGGTTGAGTGAAAACAAAAATCCAGGGTCATGTTTTTCTTTGGGATCGGATTGCATGGTTAATTATTGATAAAAATAAAAAAGAGACACCCTAATGAGTGTCTCTTTCCTAAAAAGTATTTCACAAAGCTTATGCTTGTTGTGTAGCTTTTGGTGCAGCGCCTAAAATATCGGCATCTACTCCGCTAGCATATTGTTCAAAGTTTTTCACAAACATGTTCGCCAATTTGTTTGCTTGCGCATCGTATGCCGATTTATCGCTCCAAGTATTGCGTGGATTCAACAATTCATCTGGCACATTAGGACAGCTAGTTGGCATTTGGTATCCAAAAACTGGATGTGCTTCAAAACCTACCTTGTTTAAATCGCCCGTTAATGCGGCTGTAATCATGGCGCGGGTTAAAGGCAATTTCATTCTTGAACCAACACCGTATGCGCCGCCTGTCCAACCAGTATTGATTAACCAAACATTGATTTTTGGATTGGCTTTCAATTTTTCGCCCAACATTTTTGCATATTTACCTGGGTGTAATGGAAGGAAAGCCTTGCCAAAACAAGCAGAGAAAGTAGCTTGTGGTTCTGTAACACCTGCTTCTGTGCCGGCAACTTTAGCAGTATAACCACTAATGAAACTATACATAGCTTGCTCTGGTGTTAATTTAGAAATTGGAGGTAAAATACCAAAAGCATCTGCAGTTAAAAAGAAAATATTCTCTGGAATTTTTCCTACCGAAGGAATGGCAATATTATCAATTGCATCAATTGGATAAGCTGCACGGGTGTTTTCTGTAACACTAATATTGGTATAATCAACCATAGAAGTACCAGGAATGAAACGGGTATTTTCTAACAAGGCACCAAACTTAATGGCATTGAAAATTTGGGGTTCTTTTTCTTGGGTTAAGTCAACGCATTTTGCATAACATCCACCTTCAAAATTGAATACACTGTCGTCTGTCCAACCATGCTCATCATCGCCAATTAATTTGCGATTTGGATCAGCACTTAAGGTAGTTTTTCCAGTACCAGACAAACCAAAGAAAATAGCGGTATCGCCATCTTTACCAATGTTTGCCGAGCAATGCATAGAAAGCGTGTTTCGCTCTTCAGGTAAAAGATAATTTAATACCGTAAAGATACCTTTCTTCATTTCTCCTGTATAACCACTTCCACCAATCAAGATGATTTTTTTGGTGAAATTAATGATAGAGAAATTGTGTTGACGGGTACCATCTTCTGCAGCCACCGCTTTAAAGCTAGGTGCATTTAAAATTAACCACTCTGGCTCATAGTTTGCTGCTTCGGCCGCTTCCGGACGTAAAAATAAGTTGTAGCAAAATAAATTGTGGTAGGCAGTTTCATTAACCACACGCAATTTTAATTTGTAGCGGCTGTCTGCACAAGCATACGCATCACGCGCATAAACTTGCTTTCCAGCATAGTGATTAATTACCTTGTCTAATAACACATCAAATTTTGATTCATCAAATTTGAAATTAACATCTCCCCACCATACGGTGTTCTCTGTTTTTGCGTCACAAACGGTGAATTTGTCTTTTGGCGACCTGCCGGTAAATTCTCCTGTATCGGCCATTAAGGCTCCAGAATCATTTAAGGTTCCTTCTCCATTGATAATGGCATGGCGAACCAATTCGGCAGGGGTAAGATTGAGATGCGATTTACCAGCACTCTTCATTACTTTTTCTGAGATGTCTTTGTTTGTCATAATCAGGCAATTGTCTGTTTTTAAGTAGGGCAAAAATAAACTTTACTTTGAGTTCTCAAAACTCAAAATTTCTTTCCACGAAAATCAAGGATAAATATATGTAATAAAATGATGAAAATCATGGTGTTTTTTTTACAAAAAAAATAAAATTGACTAAAAAATTAAATGGCGACCTGAAGTTGCAGTATTATGGCGCTTTTTCTTGAACCAACCTTGGAGTCGATTATTTGATAATCGGGCCTATTTTGATAGTCGATCGTGATTTTTGACCGATGACCATCTATAAAATAATTAATTCCTACATCAAAAAGTTGCATAGGTTGGGCCAATGCGTCATAATTTGCCTGCATAAATTGCACATAAGGTTGTAAGTGAATTTCGTTTTTACCTATGGCTGGCAATAAATAACCTACTTGCGCATACACAACATTGCCAGTGCCATAAAGTGGAGCGCCGTTGCCTCCACCATTTAAGCTCATTTTACTAGCAGCATCGGCCGCATTCATAACTGCTGCATTGCGCAAATATTTTTTGCCAAAACCCATGTGTGTGGCCGCTGCATAAACCGTCAATGCTGCCCCTTTCTTGCCTACAGGAGCATCGTAAAAAACATCTACATGGTAATTCAACAAGTCTTCTTCTTGGGTGCTGCTGCTCAACTTTAAAGTATCGGTTACATGCCACATGGCCTTCGATTGGTATTGGTATCCTGCCCCAATATTGAACACGCGTTTTTTGCCTAAATAGGAGCCCGTCATGTAAGGCGTAAGGTTGCTTTCTTCGTCCAAAAATTGCCACATTACATAAGCGCTGCTTTGCAATTTAGCAGGCTTTTGCGAAAAATCGGAATGTGCGTTTAAGGGCTTTACTGCTGTTCCTGCGGTTTGAACCGACATTGGATCTGAAAACACCCAACGGTAATCTAACTTGCCCAATTTACCTTTTGCGTATATGCTTAACTTGCGCAAAAATTGGTCTGTAACATCATTGGTGCTTTGCTGATATAAAGGTACATCGCACCCCAATATACTGGCCACACCAGGTGCAGAATACCTGCCAAACCCAGTCCACGCGGTTAGTCCCATCCCCAATTGTATGCTTCGTTGTGTAAGTTGATACTCTGTTAACACATCATGGAAAAAGATGCCTGGCTTTCTGGCGTTATTGGCATTTTGATTGTTGATGCCTAATTGGGTATAGAAAAATACCTTGGGATGAAACTTGCCATAAAACTGTGCCCTTATCCGCCTTAATCCAATATCGTACGATTGCGGTTTATTGTATCCGTTGAGTGTGGTACCTGCGTTATTGTCTATATACCTTCCCCAAACTTGCGTGGTGAGGGTAGCTTTTATATAGTTAGAACCATCTTGGTTGAGCGCAAGTTTCAATTCTCTGTTAGCTGCGCTTTGGGTCAGACCGAAAAACGGAATGACCCAAAGTAAGCCCAAGAATGTATATGAAACGATTTTTTTTACTTTCATATTTGCTATTTTTTTACAGTGGCAGTTGGATGATTAGATAGCGAGGTATGATTGTCTAAACCAATGATGATAAACTCGCCATTTTTTCTATGATAGGCTTCTGCCAATTCGCTTAAATGCGAGCGCACACTGTGGTCTACCAGTTTTGTATTTGTAAAATCGATGGTAATTTTCTTGCCTTCTGGTAAGCTATCTAATTGCTTTTTTAGACTCATAAAATTGCTAAAAATAGCCGAGTGCTCCACGTCAATAATATAATGCTCATCGTCTACCACTTCCATGGTAAAGAAGGGTTTAAAAAGGCTTTTTAAAGGCACTCCATTGATAACATGTATAATTAATTTAACCACAATACCGGCAAGAATTCCAATTAATAAATCTGTGGCTAAGGTAAAAAGAATGGTTGCCACAAAGATGGCCAATTGCTCTTTTCCTACCTTATGTGTTTTGGCAAACTCCTTTGGTGCTGCTAGCCTATAGCCTATTACCATAAGCATAGCTGCTAAAGCTGCCAATGGAATTTGGTGGATTACTTTGCCTAAAAACAGAACAAAAATTAGCAAAAATAAGCCGTGGTAAAAATTTGCCCAACGCGTTTTAGCGCCATTGTTTACATTGGCCGAACTCCTTACTACTTCTGCAATAATGGGCAATCCTCCTAAAAAGCTACTCAACATATTTCCTGATCCTTTTGCAAACAATTCTCTGTTAAAATTTGAATTGCGTTTGTAAGGGTCTAATTTATCAATTGCCGCGGCGGTTAGCAGTGATTCTAAACTCGCTACAAGCGAATAAGTAATCATCATTTGAATGCCAAAACCGGTGAATAAATAATCGAACCTAGGCAACACAATTCCGTCTAAAAAATTCTCTGGTAAATTAACTAAAAATTTTGGTCCTAGCGCGTATTCATGTCCGTTTAAAAACAAATATTTATGCACAGTTTCTAAATCGAAAAAATGTCCAAGTGGAATGGTAACCAGTATCACAATTAAGGGTGCTGGAAGTCGGTTAATGAATTTATTTTTTACCATAGGTAGGCCAATTAGAATGGCCAAACTAACCAAGGCAATAATGAATACGTCGGGGTTCATGTTCATAATGCTATTGGGTATTTCTGCAATGATACCAAGCATTTCGGAGCTTTGTGGTTTTACCCCTAATGCGGTATGAAACTGCTTTGTAAAAATCATAATACCAATTGCGGCCAACATGCCATGTACTACTGAGGAAGGAAAAAAGTTGCTTAAAAATCCAGCTTTTACAAAGCCAAAAAGCAATTGCAAAACGCCACAACCAACGCCCACTGCAAGGGTACATTGGTAGGCAAACATTTCAACTTGTTCTGGTGTAAAGCCTGCTGGTGCCATCTTTTTAAAGCCTTCAATGCTCATTAAAACAATAACGGCTAAGCCAGCTGCCGGACCATTAATGGTTAATTGAGAGCCGCTGGTAAGTGATACAAATAAGCCGCCAATGATGCCAGCTAAAATGCCTGCCATAGGCGGAACGCCAGATGCCATGGCAATTCCAAGACATAGCGGTAAGGCAATTAAGGAAATGATAAATCCAGAAAGAAGGTCGTCTTTCCAATGCTTTTTAAGGCCCGCCAATCCATCGGCAGGAATATTGATAATACGCATGAATATAATTTGATTAAATGAAAAAAAAATAAGGTCTGAACCCAAAATGGATTCTAGGAATTAGTTTTTTTTCTAAATCAAATTCTAAAGATGCAAATCAGTATTTGCGTATCTTCATGACTTAAGAGCTGAGCGGAAGTTGCTTCCCAATAATTGTTACTTTCCTTTCTGTTGAAAACGCAATCTTGCTTTAAATAAGAGTACGGCAACAGGTGGTAAAAGTCAACGTTGTTATTGGGCTCAAGCTCGCTTTCTTCTAGCTCGGCCAGGAATTCGAAATTGGCAACAGTATTTGATTTAACGACATGTTGGGGAGATTTTTTTCCACTTTTTTGCATGGAAACTCCACTGATCATTAGAAAACTAATAAGCAGCAAAAAATGAACAAAAATTTGGCTCGTCTTCCTTAACATGAGTGAGTGCAAAATTAGCAATTATATTTTCACCTTGTTCGCACGCTTTGTTAAACTACTGTTAAATAACCAAAATTATAAATGGATACATTCGCCATAAGCTAGCGCAGCCGCTTCCATAATGGCTTCGCTCATGGTTGGATGAGGATGAACCGATTTGATAATTTCCATGCCAGTAGTTTCTAGTTTTCTAGCAACAACCACCTCTGCAATCATTTCGGTTACATTGGCTCCCACCATGTGAGCACCAAGAAACTCGCCATATTTGGCATCAAAAATAAGTTTAACAAAACCTTCTTTTACACCACCAGCACTTGCTTTACCACTAGCCGAGAAAGGAAATTTGCCTACCTTAATTTCATAACCTGCTTCTTTTGCCGCTTTTTCTGTATAGCCTACCGAAGCAACTTCTGGCGAGCAATAGGTGCAACCTGGTATGTTGTTGTAGTTTAATGGCTCTGGGTGGTGACCCGCTATTTTCTCTACACAAATGATTCCTTCTGCACTCGATACGTGTGCCAAAGCTGGACCTTTTACGATATCGCCAATGGCATAAACGCCTTTGATATTGGTTTCATAAAAATCGCCTACCAAGACTTTTCCCTTATCTGTTTTGATGCCTAAAGCTTCTAAACCCAAGTTCTCTAAATTGGTTTGAATGCCCACTGCAGATAAAACTACATCGGCTTCAATTTCTTTCATTCCATCTGCAGTTTTAACTTTTATTTTGCAGCCAGTACCAGCGGTATCAACACTTTCTACCGACGCATTGGTCATCATTTCTATACCCGATTTCTTGAACGATTTAGCCACTTCTTTGCTTACTTCTTCGTCTTCAATTGGAAGAATATTAGGCAAAAATTCAACGATGGTGACTTTGGTACCCATTGAATTATAGAAATAGGCAAACTCGCAGCCAATGGCTCCACTGCCCATTACCACCATGCTCTTAGGTTGTTGCGGTAATACCATTGCTTCGCGGTAACCGATTACCTTTTTGCCATCAATTTTAATATTAGGCAATTCTCTACTTCTGGCACCTGTAGCTAAAATAATATGCTTTGCATCATGCATCACCTTGGCTCCAGCAGCATCGGTAACTTCAACCTTGCTAGCACCAGCCAATTTACCATAACCTGCAATTACATCTATTTTGTTTTTCTTCATCAAGAAAGCAATTCCTTTGCTCATGCCATTGGCAACATCCCGACTTCTTTTTACTACCGCAGAGAAATCGTGTTGGGCCGACCCAACTTCTATTCCATAATCTTTGGCATGTTTAATATATTCAAAAACTTGAGCCGATTTTAACAAAGCTTTGGTAGGGATACAACCCCAATTTAAACAAACTCCGCCCAACTCGGCTTTTTCAACAACAGCTGTTTTTAAACCTAACTGACTGGCACGAATGGCAGCAACATATCCACCAGGGCCGCTTCCGATAACGATTACATCGTATTGCATGTGATTACTTTTTTAATAGTTTATGGCGCAAAATAAAGTATATTTTTTTAGGAGGCTAATTTTTTTTACAAATCCTTTACACCTTCTTACCAGCTCAATATACTTCAATTCATCCTTGTTTTGTCTCATCAATCAATTAACTTCAAATTTATATTTAGGTTCAACCCGAATTATTTTCCTAATTTTGTTTCAAATAAAAATGACCAAAACAAAATTACTAATTCTTACATTGGCTCTTTCGGCTTTTTTGTCTGGATTGTTCTTTTGTACCTTTCAATCTAATGGCATTAAAGAGGAAAATGGGCATTCTATTATTCAAACAAGTGGCCAAAATATTCCGATTCATATAGATTGGGTTGAAGAAATTGAGTTTGGCGAAGAGGATAATTTTCTTGATTTAGGTCTTCCGCTTTTTGCTAATTTATGGTTAATTGCTACTCATTTATTTAAGGATAAATTACAACTTGTAATTTTGTTATCGCTATTTGCGCTATATTTTCAAATGAAGGGAAATAGGCCCTTTATCTATCTGTTAGATTGCGTTTTTAGAATTTGATTTTATTGGTATTTTTTTCGCCTAAATACCTTTAGGCTATTTCCAATTTTAGTCCTTTAATTTTAAAAATGATTACATCAAATCAAATCGATATACGCGAAATCGTGCACGAGATTGCGCATTTTTTGCCTGCACAGGCACCCCTCAAAGATTTTGTTCACCACAATACATTACATGCTTTTCAAGATTTAATATTTGAAGATGCCATAAAAAAAGCAAGCTTGGTGTTTGGGTATTCTGTTACACTAACCTTACCCGAATACCGCGATTTATACCAGAAGGGAGAAATTCTACCAGAGGTATTGGGTAATAGAATTCGGCTTCGCAAAAGCATTCGAGACCCAGAGGCTTATTTAGCGAAAATGCTTCATGGCGAATTTGACGCATTTTCAGATCCACGCATTGGAAAACTAAGGTTTCAATGGAAAGAATTGGCAGGAGTAGGACTCGATTCTTTTGTTCATCCACGCTTGTTTAGGGTGCTTAGCAATTATTTGGATCAGGGCATTGCTATCTGGAAATTTCCTGTTCAAAACAAGGGCTTTCTATTTTCTATTCGCGAGTTGGAAGAGCATACTGTAGTGAGTTTGTTTAGAGAAAAACGCTCCAGAAAATTATTGCAAGATAAAAACTGTAGTGTGCTTGCTTTACTCGATTTGCTGGTTGGAGACCCAAGTATGTATAAGCAATATTTATTCGACCAACAATTTGCACACCCTGGCTGGTCTGGCATGGTGGCTGCCATTGAAGCCAATCCGAAATCGCTTTTGGATCAGAAAAAAATCACTTTAGAAGAACTCATTGTCTTTGAATTGTTGTTGGAAATAGATGCTTTGGATTCAAAATTTGGCGAAAATTGGAAGCCATTGGCTTGCTATATGAAGCAAAGGCCAACCCATCTTTTTGATCCAATTCCGCCCAATGATTTGTCTGATGTTTTGATGGTATGGCAAGAGGCCATGGAGTTTTCTTTTTACGACCAGGTATTAACAGGCTTGGCCGTTAACTCGCCTAAGGAATCACATGCTGCTAACAATAGTTTTCAAGCTTTCTTTTGTATAGACGACCGCGAATGTTCAATTAGGCGACATGTTGAAGAGGCCGATCCCAATAGTTTTACTTATGGAACGCCCGGATTCTTTAATGTGGCCTTTCAATTTCAACCCGAACATGGTAAGTTTTATACCAAACTTTGTCCGCCACCCGTAAACCCAAATTACCTTATAAAAGAAACAGGCACAAAAAAGGTAATTAGTGAAGATCCGCACATGGCTAAGAGCAAAAAAGGTTTACACAATAGTTTAGTGCTTTCACAAACTTTGGGATTTTGGTCTATTCTAAAATTGGCACATAATATTTTTAGGCCACAAGCCACGGCCTCTTTTGCCTCCTCTTCTGAGCACATGGATAAAAATGCGCATTTGAGCATTGAGTGCAGGCACCCAGAGCACAAAGAAAATGGCATGCAGGTAGGTTTTACTTTAGCAGAAATGGTAGAAAGGGTAGAGGGATTATTTAGAAGCATTGGTTTGCACACCAATTTTGCCACAATTATTTATGTAGTTGGACATGGAGCAAGCAGCACCAATAATCCTTACTTTGCGGCATACGATTGTGGCGCTTGCAGTGGTAGGCCAGGCTCTGTAAATGCCAGGGTTTTTAGCTATATGGCCAATAAGCTGGAAGTGCGCATGGAGCTAGAAAAACGCGGCATTAGCATACCGTCTTCCACCATTTTTATAGGCGCTTTACACGATACTACCAGAGACGATATTGAGTTTTATGACGAACAATTATTAGTGGGATCGGCTCAGCAAAAGCACTTAAAAAACAAGCAAACTTTTTACCAAGCTTTAGATAAAAATGCCAAAGAGCGTTCAAGAAGATTCGAGTCAATTAACACCAAAGAGTCACTCGGTAAAATACATGAGAATGTGCGTTTGCGCTCCGTTTCTCTGTTTGAACCAAGGCCAGAATATAACCACGCCACCAATTCTTTGTGTATTATTGGCTCGCGCAGTTTCTCAAAGGGATTGTTTTTGGATAGGCGTTCATTTCTAAATTCGTACAACTACAGGCTAGATAGCGAAGGCGTTTATTTGAGCAATATTTTGGGCGCTGCGGCACCTGTTTGTGGTGGCATCAATTTAGAATATTACTTCTCTCGGGTAGATAATCAAAAGCTTGGTGCGGGTAGTAAATTGCCACATAATGTAATGGGTTTATTTGGATTGGCCAATGGAATTGACGGAGATTTGCGCACTGGGTTGCCTTTTCAAATGATTGAAATTCATGATCCTTTGCGGCTCATGATGATTATTGAACAGTATCCAGAAACAGTGTTGAAAGCTATCAAGATTAATCCCGCAACCTATAATTGGTTCAACAATAATTGGATTAATTTGGCTGTGGTTAATCCCGATACCAAAGAGATTTCGCTGTTTAACACAGACAAGTTTGAACCGTATACACCGGCAAAAATTGATTTAATGGAGATGCATAATCCAGAAGAGATTTTTGAAATGAAGAGCGAAAATTTACCAGTTTACTTAATTTCTTAATACATGATGAACGAATTTATTATTCTTTGGATACTGATACCATTTGTTGGATTTGTATTAAGCCTTTTGATGCCTAAAACGCGCGAGGATTTGGTTTCTGGGGTGGCATCTTGGGCAACGGGACTTCATTTAATTGGCTTGCTTATCTTTACTGTTTTATGGGCATACAATGGATTTGAAAGTTTAAACGACAAGGATTGGGTTTTGTTTAAATCGAATACCTATGAATTTTATGTTGATTTCTGTTTCGATAAAGTAACTGCCGTATTTGCATTGGTTGGTGCTTTTCTTAACTTTTTAATTGTAATTTATAGTCGTGTTTATTTGCACCGTGAACCAGGTTACAAGCGCTTCTTTAATACCATTCTGTTGTTTATGCTTGGGTATAATTTGGCCATTTTTGCTGGAAACATGGAAACGCTTTTTGCCGGTTGGGAAGTCTTAGGAATTTCTTCTTTCTTGCTTATTGCCTATTACCGCGATCGTTTCCTGCCTGTAAAAAATGCTTTGAAAGTTTTTTCAATTTATAGAATTGGCGACATTGGTTTAATTTTGGCTACGTGGATGAGTCACCATTTATTTCATGAGAGTTTAACTTTTATGCAGTTAGAAAACTACCAATTGGTGAGCAGTGAATTGCAATCGCATACCATGGTAGGTATTTTTATTTCGGCCATGATTCTACTTACCGCCTCGGCTAAATCGGCTCAGGTACCTTTCTCTTCTTGGTTGCCAAGGGCCATGGAAGGACCCACTACGAGTAGTGCCATTTTTTATGGTTCGTTGGCGGTTCATTTGGGCGTCTTTTTGTTGCTAAGAACCTTTCCTTTTTGGGAACATCAGTTTTCTGTTAGGGTGCTTATTTTTATGGTAGGACTTAGTAGTGCTACCATTGCAACCTTCACTTCTAGGGTTCAATCTAATATTAAGAGTCAGATTGCTTATGCTTCCATAGCACAAATTGGACTTATGTTTATTGAGCTTTCTTTTGGTTGGAGCAACATTGCGTTATTCCATTTTGCTGCAAATGCATTTTTAAGGACCTATCAATTATTGGTTTCTCCATCGGTAGTAAGTTACTTAATAAAAGAGATGTTCTTTTCTTTTGAACCACCCAAAGTGGCCTTAAAAAGGGTATTTGCCAAGAAAATTATGTACTCTTTATATGTGATGAACCTAAAAGAATGGAACCTAAATACCATGATGTATAAGGTATACTGGAACCCCGTTAAATGGCTTGGCAAACGCGTTAATTTTATTACCATGCAACATGTCATTTATTTCTTTATTCCAGCTTTTGTAACAGGGGTCTTTTTGAGATATCACATCGATTGGTTGCCAGAGGAATTTGCACATTTCTTGCCCGTTTTGTTTTCTTTTATTGGCTTAATTATGGTGCTTAAAGCATACTCAGAAAGGAGTAAAGCCGCCATTTCTTGGGTGCTTATCATTTTAAATCACCTTTGGATTGCCTTGGCCATTTCGTTTAACGAGCAATTTAAATTTGTAGAAACGGGTATCTATTTAAGTGGTGTGCTGTTGGCAGGTGTCACTGGTTATTTTACCATCCTGAGGCTGCGTAAAATAGAAACTAATATAGACCTAACTCGCTTTAATGGACATGTGTATAGCCACCCAAAATTGGCCTTGGTGTTTTTGATATCCTGTTTGGCATTATCTGGATTTCCAATTACCCCAACTTTCATTGGAGAAGATTTGGTGTTTAGCCACATTCATTCAAATCAATATGCCCTGGCATTCTTTGTTTCTGCAGGTTTTATTATGGACGGATTAGCCATTTTACGCATTTATGCACGTGTGTTTTTAGGGCCGCATATACATTCGGTTTACGAAATGGGTTATCGCTCTAGTTAATTTTATTCTTGTTTTAAACCAGCTTGTATTAAGTCATAAATTTGAGGATTACTTGGTCGCACCGCAGGTGCGGCCAATATTTTCCCATCTTTACCCACTAAAAAATAGCTGGGTATAGACACAATTCTATAGGCTTCTAAAACCGCTGGATTGTTTTGAGAGTTAGCCAATAAATGGATGCCAGATATGCCTTTGCTTTTAACACTTTCTCTCCATTTATTTTCATCCTCATCAATAGAAATATTTAAAAATACCACCTCTTTGCCGGCAAAAGCTTTTTTTAAATCTTCTCCAGCCGGAACCTCCCTCAAACAAGGGCCACACCAACTGGCCCAAAAATCTATATACACCACTTTGCCCTTAAAATCGCTTAAAGAAACAGGCTGTCCATCTATTGATTTTAAGGTAAAACGAATGGCATCGGCACCCGTTTTAAAAGGCAATTTTTCCTCATAAATTTTTTCCAATATTTTAAAGGCATCCTCATTGCCCATTTTTGCTTTAACCATTGGATACATTTCTTGGGCATCTGTTAATTGCCCATAAAGAATAATATCTGCCCATAAATGCAATTGAAAGTTTTTCAGAATTTCTCCTCTAAAATAAACCTTGGCCAATTGAAACATGTCGGTTGCTGTGTATGGCTTTTTTAACTTTTTAAGCTCATACATATAATAGTATTTTAACCACAACCTATATTGGTTCGAACCGATTGAAAAAGAATCATGGATAGCAAATTCATTTAAGTAATCAAAATAACTTGGTTCAACCTTTACCTCTTGATCTGGCAAGCCTCTCATGCTATAAAACCAGCTAGGGTAATTTAACCTAAAGCACTCCATCTCATATTTTATTTCTGCTTTTTGCCAATGAATAAATTTAGGAGATAAATTTTGACTGTTTTTGTTTAAGTATGCCGTTTTAGTATCAATAACACTATCCAAATACAACTTAAATAATTCTGGACTTTTAGTGCCCATCGCAGTTAAAAGTGTATTCGAAAAAGTGGGACTCTCAAAGCTTTGAATGAAAAAATTGCGTTGTTTTTCTGGCCAAGCAGCATCATCTGCGCTGGTACCATAAAACTCTTGCGACCTTTTACCATTAACATGCTTAATCCTTACAAATATGCTGTCTCCTGGGTGTACATGAATTTTTACAATGTCTGAACCAAGGAATAAATTCACCACTTGATTCTCTAAAATTGTGATGCTTGTTTCAAATCTGCCTTTTGCATCTAAGGTCATTTCAACTTGATTTAAATTGTTTTGAAATGGCGTGGCATAATATTGAATCATGGAGGTTTGTTCTGCATATTGAATCACCTCTCCATTAACTACAGTGCGTTTTTGCGCAGACATGGATGAGGCGCAAAGGTTTATTATTAAAAGAAGTAATATAGTTTTAAAACTTATTGGAAAAATAGTCATATTTGATTTATTATTTGGCTGGAAAATTAAGCCAATTTGATTTTATTTTTTCTTAATTTTATTGATTTCCTCATAAACCCTGCTCACTGGCAGGCCCATGATATTATAAAAACAGCCATCAATGTGTTCAACAGCAGTGTACCCAAACCAATCCTGAATGCCATAACTACCCGCCTTGTCAAAAGGTTTATAGTTTTTTATATAGTGCCAAATTTCGGCATCACTTAAGTTCTTACAGGTTACTGTACTTTTTTCCACAAAGGCGTATTCATCCTTATTTGTGAGCAAACAAACACCCGTAAATACCTCATGCGATCTTCCACAAATAGTTCTTAGCATAGAGAAGGATTCATCCTCATTAGCAGGCTTGTTTAACACCATTCCATTTACCCAAACTATGGTATCTGCCGTTAATAAAATTTCATTATCGGCCAAATTGCCTGGGTAATGAGCCGCTTTTTTAATGGCTAGTTTTTTAGCTATTTCACTGGGTTCGTCGTTTGGATCAAACGATTCATCTACTTCATATATGGCCAATTCGAAAGGGAATTCTAAGCCCGAAATAAGCGACTGTCTGCGGGGCGATTTTGAAGCTAAAATAATTTTTGTTTGTTCCATTAATCTGTTGTGTCTACCCATATAAATTGCCCACCACTGAATCTAAATATATCCTTGTCTACCACAAATTCATCTCCGTCTTTAAGCTTCTTCATGTCTATATCGTTAATAGCCGTATGGATGCTCCCTTTAGTTTGTAAGGCAATTCTTAAATATTGTTCGTTGATGCCTTTTTTAGTTCCACACATAACTATATGAACAGGTTTTTTGATGCGTTTCAACAAGTTCATGTCCCTAACCTGACTATCATCGGCTATTAAAATAAGGTCGGAATAATCTCTGTAAGTAACCATTGAAGTGGTAATAGCTTCAAGGTCGTTCTCTGGATCATCGCCCCCTTCGCCCATTTTTCTTACATCCTCTATATCCTTTTTCATTTTGCGATAATCTTTGGCTTCAAAAGGATGAACACCGCCTGTTCTTCCAATTATTTTTTTATCATCGCTCAAATTATCGCCATCGTTAAAGAGCACATAATATTTTATTTTGCCATCTTCATAGGTCTGCTTATACCAAACCAGCATTTGTCCTATGTAAGGAAACATACTGCCTGTCATATCAACTACCAACATAATTTTTTTCCAGTCCTTGTTGCGCTCAAATACTTTGAACAAAGTAGAGTCTTTTATTTTATATTCTCCGTTTAAAAACTTGTCGAATTTTAAAGTGGTTTCTTTGGTTGGACTTTCAAAAGTTACAGAGCCTTTTTTGTCGAAATGCGCATAACTTCCTACCAATTCTCCCTTTTCAAAGGCCGCCTCAGTAGTTATTAGGCCATTTTGATCAAAATTCCTTTCATAGCCAGATTTTAGTCCGGCTTTAAAAACTTCCTCCACGCGCGTGCTACAATTTGGGTAAAACATTACCCTTGGGCCTTCCAAAACGCCCTTGCTATAAGTATTGCTGTATTCCAAGCAATCTTGGTTGTCGAAATAACTTATTTCTAGGCCTTCCTTTTCCCCATTCTCATAATAAACCTCATATTTTAAATCGCCATTAGGCCAGAAATAACGCCAAAATCCCTGTTTCTTCCCGTTTGCCTGGGTAAGGTTAATGGTATCGCCATCCTCAATGGTAAATGTTTGAGCCGTGGTATTTAGATAAAGTAAAAATGTAAAAAGGATAATAATATACCATTTTCTCATGTGGCAAAGATAGCTAAGGCAATTAGCTCCACCAAAACCAATTACATTTTTTTGATGGGTATTCAAAGTTAAAATTCCAATTGAGTATGACTTAATAAAATGGTGCAGCTTTTTTTATTATTTAAAATTAGTTAGGTAGATGTGGTTTATGTGCATCCCTATTGCAAATTTAGCCTAATTAATTGTGCATAATTCCCTTTTCAAATGTACTTACTAGGCACATTTACTTTTTTAAAAGATAATTTTTATTTCGGGCTGAACCAAAATATTGACGCGGCATGGGTTCAGACCGAAAAAGATACCTGCAGCTTTTTAGGCAAAATTATCTTGGATTTAAACCCTTTCCCAAACCCCAGAATTGGCATTATATTGTTTTATAACCCGGGCCGGATTGCCTACTGCAATGGAGAAGGGCGGAATTGATTTTGTAACTACGGCTCCTGCGGCAACCACAGAATGCTTGCCAATAGTTACGCCTGCCGTTACTACTACGTTTGCACCAATCCAACTATCGTCTTCTATAAAAATTGGTTGCATGCTTACCTTTTGCTTATGAATAGGTAAATTGATGTCTTCATATCCATGGTTTAAGCCACTCATAACAATATTTTGTGCAAGTATAACGTGGTTGCCAATGCTTACCGGACCAATAATTACATTGCCAATTCCTACACGCGAAAATTGCCCAATTTTCACTGCGCCCACACCGTTGTTAATGGTAGAAAAATCTTCGATGGTGCTACCTTCGCCCAATTCAAATGGGTTAAAGGGAAGCACATCCATGCGGGTATTCCACCTGATAGTACTTTTTCTAGATACCTTGTGAAAAAAAGGATTAACGAACCACTTAACCCAAAGTCTTGGGCGTGCCTGACCACTTGGAATAAGTGTCCAATGAACAAATTTCTTTAGGCTAGGGTTTGATTTGATGGTGTGAATAATTGACATATTATTGAAAATTTGGTTTCACCACATGGATGGCTTGGTAGATTGCCTCTACGCTATTTTCCCATGTATGTGATTGGGCAAATTTAATTCTTTCTTGTTGTTTGTTTTCAGAATTTTCTGCAATGGCTTTTTCTATCAAAGCAGGATATTCTTCCTTGTTTTTAGCCAGGTAAGTATGGTCTTTAAAAATACTCATAGCCTTTGTTTCTGTTGCTACAGTTGGTTTCCCCATGGCCAGGTATTCATCTATTTTTCTAGGATAATTGCCAATGGTTACCTCATTTAAAATTTGTGGATTTATGGCCACATCAAATGCCGCAAGGTAATTGGGCAATACGCTTCCATCTTTTAAACCTAGAAAATGAACATTGGGCAGTTGATGTAAATCCGAATTCTTAAAATCATTGTCTTCTGGGCCAATTAAAACCACAGACCAGTTAAGGTTATGTTTGGCAATAAGCCTAATTATTTCTAAGTCTAATCGCAAAGTATAGAGCGCACCAATGTATCCAATTACAGGTCCATTAATACTCGAAATGTCGCTTGGAATGTTTTTAACGCTGCTTGCATCAAATGCACTTACATCGCAACCTTGTCCAACATAAAAACTGTTCTTATTATCTTTGCTTGCAATTTCCATAAGGTAGGTAGAATTAGCACAAACCAAATCACTTTTTTTCATCAGTTCGGCTTCTAGTAATTTACCATGTTTGCGCCAATAAGGAACGCTCATCATATTGTCTCGCGTGTAATAAATTGTACAGCTTGGTTCAAGCATCTCTTGCAGGTAATAACTCCTAAACATATCGCTATCATTGAAGAGTAGGTAATCTTTAAAATTGAGTTTTTTAGCGGCTTTTTTAATTTCTAGAGCAAACCTTTTGTTGTTGATAAAGTTGGCAATTTTAAAAAAGGGAGTTAAAGGAATCCAATTTATCGATTCCAAAATGGTGTCTGGAAATAGGTTCCAAAGATTGGTATTTATTTGTATAAGTGATTCCGTTTTATGCTCCATCATGTCAATTCTTTTCTTAACATTGGGTAAATCTTTTTCGCGTTTCAATGAGGCCCTATCAAAAGCATAATTCACGTATAGAACCCTATTGTTTTTAGCAAATTCATTCGCAATATTAATACAGTTGCTACCTATTAAACTATCGTAGGGTTGAAGCCCCACAACAATGATGTCTTTGTTTTTCATTGTATACCTAAAAGTCGGTTCAAATGACATAAATATTTTTGGATTTTCCTATTTGTCAGAAAAATGGACACACTTATACTGCGGGTTAATAAGTGTTTTCATTTGAACTGCCCCGATGTATTTACTTTGTTGGTAGGAATTATTATAAATAGCTATAGTTAGACAAACCATGAAGAACATTCGTTTTTTAATCATAATATTGATTGGAATAATGGCAATTACAAAGCCTGTTTCAGCTCAAACGGATACCCTTTTTTTGGATCCCCGTTTTGATATTGAAGTGTTACTTCCGCGTTTAGATTCACTTTATGAAATTGCTAAAAGTGTAAATCCTACTCTAAAGCAAGAAGCTGCTGCCATGCGATCGGCACAATGGGCTGAGCGTTATATGCGTTGGATTTGGTCGCAAAACATGAGTGTTTTCTATAACTATACAATTGGAAGTTATCCTTTATTTGCCTACGCAGATCCATTGCTACCTCAGCCTTCTGCCTTAATTCAAATTAGAGAAGGATATAAATTAGGTGTAAATCTCCAGTTGTCTTTATTTGATGTAATGGGTCATCGCGGCAGGGTAAATGAGCAAAAGGAAAAGGCAATTTTGCAAAAATATAAAAGAGATGCAGAGTCCATGGAATTGAAAAGAAAGCTCTCTGCGTTCTATGCTGATATGGTTGGATACAATAGGTTATATAAAGGTAGAAATGAGGATTATTTAATGCAGTTGGTAGCTTGCCAAGTTGCAGAAAAGGAATATCGCGAAGGAACAATTCACATGTCGGAATATTCTCGTCAAAAGAACGTATTAGCTGATGCAGAAGCAGCTTACCATGAATCTTTCAGATTTTATTATAGTTCATTGGTACAATTCGAAGCAGTTTTAGGTGTGCCATTGCACACTGTTATGATTAAACAAAAGAAAAACTAAACCCTTATAAAATGAGTTTTGTCCAATTTTTACGCGTACTCACCAAAAACCTGAAATGGCTGATTTTATTCCCCATTTTGGTAGCCATACTGGTTTATTTTCTAATAGGTAGATTACCTCGTGAATATCAAGCGGAAACAACTGTTTATACGGGTATTGCCTCGGGTTATGGTATTACCTCTAGTGAGGATGCACCCCGTGCCGATTATTTCTCTATAAATAATGCTTTTGACAACTTATTGGCAACAGTAACTGCCCGTCAAACATTGGAAGATGTTGCAATCAAATTATTGGCTCAACACTTGTTATTAGAAATGCCAGATCCACTTATCTTAGGTGAAAAAAGTTTTACTGAGCTCAGAAATACCATTACAGATGAGCGTGCATTAATGGTTGTTCCTGGAAACTTTTCTGCCACCATCACTAAAATTACCAAATATAAAAATTCGTCTACAGATAACATTGTTGTTAAATTATTGTCTGAACCAAAAGGCCATTACAGTTTAAGTAATATCAATAAAAATCTAACTTCTTCTCGTAAATCTAGTTCAGATTTCATTGACCTTACCTATAAGTCAGATGATCCAGGTGTTTGTTTAAATACCTTGAAGTTTTTAACGGAAGTTTTTATTGCTAAATATAAATCTTTAAAAGGATCTGAAACTGTAAATGTATTAAAATGGTTCGAAGCAAGGTTAAAGGATGCAGCTGCTGAGTTAAATAATTCTGAAAATAAATTGAAGGATTTTGGTATTCGCAATAAAATCATTAATTACTATGAACAAGCAAAGGCAGTTGCCATAGAAAACGAAACCAATGAAACCGATTATTACAAAGAATTGATGTCTTATGAGGCGCATAAAAGAGCGGTAGCCCGACTAGAGGATCAATTAGAGTCGCGTGAAATATTGCTGAGAAATAATGCAGAATTAAACCGATTAAGGAAAGAATTAGGAGTTGCCCATGAAGAGTATGAGCGTTCAAAAATTTATGCCAATAATCCAGAAAAGATAGTTAAATTGGCAACAAAAGTAGATGCTATTAAACAGGAAATTCGCCTTTGGGTACTCCAATATTATAGCTTAAACAATACCATCGAATCTGTACCTATGAATGTGGTTTTGGAAAGTTGGTTAAAAGAGATTTTGGCAATGGATGGCTCAGAAGCCCGTTTGCAAGTTTACATTGATAGAAGGAAAGAATTTGACCGCAAATACAATGAGTTCTCTCCTTTAAACATGCAGGTTAGTAGACTTGAAAGAGAAATTGGTGTGGCAGAAAAGCAATATTTGGAAATCTTACATGGCTATCATTTGGCTAAATTAAGGCAACAAAATATTGAGATGTCGAATAACCTGCAGGTGATGGATAATCCGGTATTCCCTACAAAACCTTTGGCCTCGAAGCGTTTATTGTTAGTAATACTTTCTTTCCTTGCCTCTTTCTTCTTCTTATTGGTGTATTTTATTGCTAAAGAATTATTAGACAGTTCAATTAAAAATACGGCCAGGGCTGAAGAGTTAACGGGATTGAAAATATTTAGTGCGCTACCAAATCGCTTAACTACTTCTGGTACTTTGCAATTAGGACGAATTGAAAATACCTTATTGGATTATGCCGTTTCTAATTTAAAAATAGAGCTAGAAAATAATCCGCAAGCATCTAGCAACTATTTAATCACCGTAATTAGTTCTAGAGAGTTTGAAGGAAAAACTTATGCTGCCCAGAAATTGGCCGAGAAACTATATAGCTTAGATTATTCGGTGCTGTATATTTCTAATGACGATAATATAGAAGATGCCGAAACAGATGATAGGAAATTTAGGACTTTACGTTATGATATAACCTCGAGGTTATTCTCTGCAAAAACAGAGGAAAACTTATTACCCGAATTCTCAAGAGTGAATCGCAGTGCATTTAATTTTATTATAGTTGAAATTCCTGCTATTAGCGTAAATGCGCTGCCAAATCAATTGATCAGAAACTCTAGGTTAAGTCTTTTGGTTTTGGATGCACGTAGAAGTTGGACAGACTCAGATGAAAATATCATGAAGTTATTCCGTAAAGCCGCCGGCGAAGAAAATAAAATTATGGTATGGTTAAATTTTGTTGAACCAGAAGATTTAGAAAACATGGTTGGTGTAATACCAAAGCCTAGACGCAATGAAGCAAGACCTGCATTAAAGCAAGAAGAAGTTGGGTTGGAAGAACTAGAGTCTTAAAAGAGGAAAAATAATGCATGCAGGGACTAAAAAAAATAATTCAAAGTAAAAGCTTTTCCTCACTCATTGGCAATGGAGTGGGGGCTTTTCTTGGTGTTGTAACATTTGCACTTTTAGCTCGGGTTTTATACAAAGAGATATTCGGCCCTTACCTAATATTCTTAGCTATCTATGGCATATTTGAAACTTTAAGAATTGGTATGGTTATGAATGCTTTGGTGCGCAACTTGGCCCAAAGTAAGACAGCCGCAGAAGAAGAAGAAGTAATTGGTTCAACCATTTTAATCACTTTAGCTTTAACCTTTATATATTTAATTGTGATAACCCTATTGTATTACATTTTTAAGCAATTGGGTTTATTTGTTGAATACTTGTTCTTTTTTAAATGGCTCATGATTATTGCAGTGCTATCTGCTCCAAATAATTATGCAACTTGGTTTTTAAATGCCAAATTGAAAATCATTTCTATGAGTGTCATTAGAATTATTAATCAATTGGTTTTTATTGGTCTTATTTGGTTTTATGTAAAGGTTGAAGGTAGTATTTACGCTGTTTTAATTAGTTATGCCATTTCACATTTGGTAGTAAGTATTCTTGCCATTTTTATGGGTTGGAGTGGCATTCAGTTCCTTTTTAAATATACCCGCAAAAGAATTATTGAAGTATTTCATTTTGGTAAATTTAGCATGGGAACCTTAATGGGTTCAAATCTATTAAGAAGCTCTGATACCTTTATTATTGGTAGCACATTTTTAGGCAGTGCAGGTGTAGCCTTGTTTAATGTGCCTAGCCGTATTTTAGAAATTGTGGAAATGCCATTAAGAAGTTTTGCCGTTACAGCTTTGCCTCAGTTTGCTAAACTGTATGCAGAAAAGGCCTATGATAGCCTACGTTTAGAATTTGAAAAGAAGGCTGGATTGGTGTTTTTCCTGCTGTTGCCAATAGCTTTTGGAAGTTTCATTTTTGCCGATTGGATTGTGTTAATTATAGGTGGAAAAGGATATTCTGAATCGGCCATTTTATTGCGTGTTTTTGCTAGCTACATGGCCATATTACCCTTAGATAAATTTGCAGGAGTAATGCTAGATACCATTAACAAACCAAACCTCAATTTTTATAAAGTGATGATCCAACTTGCCGTAAATATTGTGGGTGATTTTATAGGGATTTACTTCTTCAAAAATTTAGAATCAGTGGCATTTGTTTCAACTGCAACCTTCATTGCTGGTATGGCATTTGGATATTATCAACTCAATAAGCACATGGGTATCAAGTTTGCCAATGTTTTGCGATTTGGTTGGGAAGAATTTAAAATTAAATCTTTATCCATCGTAAATATTAAATAACGTGAGACCTAATTCAAAAACCTTAAATCCGCAACAGAATACTTTTATTATTGCAGGACTGCTAGCAATGACAGGGGTTACCATGGCGGGTGTGTTAGCTGCGGGCGACATTGGTATTGGTAGTTTGGTGGCATTTTTGCCCGTTCTAGTAGGACTAATTGCTCTCATTATTTCTAATCCTTATTACGGGTTGTTGTTTTATATTCACTATTCTTTCTTTTTTATTGGTGTAAATCGTTATGTTGTTGGAATTCCCTTAGGACTATCTATTGATGCGGTATTATTTCTTACCACATTATCTATGGTGTTTAGACTACATAAGGATAATATTAAGAAACTAAACAATGGACTTTTAATTACAACCTTCGTTTGGTTTTTATATACCTTAGGAGAAGCTTTTAACCCGCAAGGAGATAATGTTATTGCATGGGTTTATGCTGTTCGTGGTGTGTCTTTTTACGCCATACAAACCGTACCTTTAACCTTGCTATTATTTGATAAAAAGGAACACCTTGATCGATTTATTCGGATTCTAATTGTTTGGGGTGTTGTGGGCGCTTTTTGGGGTTGGAAACAGATTAATATTGGCCTAGATCCATTTGAAAATGCCTGGTTGGAATCGGGGGGTAAAATTACACACATTTTGGCTGGACAATTAAGGGCGTTTTCATTTTTCTCTGATGCGGGGCAATTTGGGGTGGTAATGGCTTACGTGGCTTTTATTTGTATGATTTTAGCATTAGGACCTTATAAGTTATCTAGCAAAGTGCTTTATTTCATTGCATTTTTTGTATGTATTATTGGAATGGGAACATCGGGTAGTCGTGGCCCCGTTTTCGTAATTTTCTTTGGGGGTATTACTTACTTGTTATTAATTAAGAATTATCGAATTTTGATTCCAGGCATTCTGGTGGTTTTGGTAATATTCTCCTTTTTGAAATTTACCTTTATTGGTAATTCAAATTATCAAATTTATAGGGTAAGAACAGCTCTAGATCCAAAAGAAGCTTCCTTGCTGGTTCGTTTATCTAATCAAGAGAAATTAAGGGCATATTTAAAAGACAGGCCATTTGGTTCAGGCATTGGTACTACCGACTCTTGGGCTGCTCGTTTCTATCCTACAAGTTATTTGGTAAACTTACCTACTGATAGCTGGTTTGTGAAAGTTTGGGTAGAAAATGGTGTTGTTGGTCTCTCTGTTTATGCATTAAGTTTGGCCTTTGTTATTGTAATGGGTGTAGTGCGGTTAAGAAGGGTAAATGATTCAGATACCAAACAAAAATTAATTGCTTTATATGGTGGATTTTTGGGTATTATTACCGCAAGTTTTGGAAATCCAGTGTTTGGTCAGGCCCCTCTTGGTGCCTTGATGTATATCTCTATGACCATGCTAACGGTGGCAGAAAACTACGATAAACCCCAAATCGAATTAAGCAGTAATGAATAATAATCCTTTGGTAAGTGTTATCACCGTTAATTATAACGGTTCAATTTATACCCGAGCTTTTTTAAACTCGCTAAGAGAAATTAGTTATCCCAATATTGAAGTGTTTGTTGTTGACAACGCTTCTTCAGAAAGCATAGCCTCCTTAAAAAATGATTTTCCTGAAGTCATTTTCATCGAAAGCAACGAAAATCTTGGTTTTGCTGGAGGCAATAATTTGGCTATTCAAGTGGCAAAAGGAAAGTACTTTTTTTTATTGAATAACGATACAGAATTAGAACCAAATTTTATTGAACCGCTCGTTAATTTAATGGAGTCTAACGACAAAATAGGCATTGTTTCGTCGAAATTGGTCTATTATTCTCAACCAAATGTGCTTCAATTTGCCGGAAGTAAGGGCATTAATTTTTACACCGGTAGGGGTTTTGCAATTGGTCATAAGGAAAATGACCAAGAAAAATACAACGCTTCTTATAAAACAGAACTTGCCCACGGTGCAGCCATGATGTTTAGCAGAAAAGTAGTTGAAAAAGTGGGACTTATGGCCGATTTATTTTTCTTATATTACGAAGAAACTGATTTTTGTGAAAGGGTGAAGCGAGCAGGTTTTGAAGTATGGTATTGCGGTGCTTCAAAAGTGTATCATAAAGAGTCTATGTCAGTTGGAAAGGAAAGTCCAATGAAAACTTACTATTTAACTAGAAACCGACTTGTTTTTACAAAACGGAATACTACTGGACTTCAAAAGTTGACCGCGGTCTTGTTTTTTTATTTTGTTTCATTTCCTAAAGGAATTTTAAAGTATATATTCAAAAAAGAGTTTAAATTGCTAGTGGCTTTCGTGAAGGGCGCACTTTGGAATTTAACGCATCACGAAATCTATTATAACACTGGATTAATTATTAAATAATACAATCATGTTACTAGATTATGTATTTGGATTCATTTGGATTTTATTGGCAATAAACATAGCCTATATGTTGCTATTTGCCATCGCAGGAGTTTTTTACCCTAAAGAACATTATCCTATTGTGGCAAGCAGGTTTAAGTTTGCCATATTTATTCCGGCTTACAAAGGCGATGAAGTTATTTTTAATACTGCTTCTGAAACGTTAAAACAAAATTATCCTAGCGATAAATTTGAGGTGATCGTCATAGCGGATTCGCTTCAAAAAGAAACCCTTCAAGAGTTTTCAAAAATGCCACTAAGGGTGGTTGAAGTTCATTTCGAAAATAGTACCAAAGGGAAGTCTATTAATGCTGCTTTGGATGCCGTTCGCGGAGAAACTTATGATTATGCAGTTATATTAGATATTGATAATTTGGTTGAAGAAAATTTTCTGGAAAAAATGAACTCAGCCTTACAAAAAGGGCAAAAGGTTATTCAAGCGCATAGGTTGGCTAAAAATAATGAAACCAAGTTTTCTATTTTAGATGGCGTTAGTGAAGAAATTAATAACCATATCTTTAGAAAAGGGCATAAAGTATTGGGTTTATCTGCAGCATTAATTGGTTCAGGCAAGGCTGTTAAATACGATTTTTTTGAGGAGATTATGAGCAAGATTACTGCCATTGGGGGGTTCGATAAACAAATGGAAGTGCTCATTATTTCTCAAGGGGTTGTGATTGATTATGCACATGAGATTTTGGTGTTCGATGAAAAGGTTCAATTGCCAGAGGTCTTCCAAAATCAACGCAAACGTTGGATGTCGGCTCAGCTTACCTTCATGCGTAAATATGCCTTTAGTGGAATTATTAACGCTATTAAAACCTTTAACGTAGATTATTTAGATAAGTCTATTCAATTGATGTTGCTGCCCCGACTTATCTCATTGGGTATTTCCATGATTTTGTGTTTAGTTTGGTTTGTTTGGCCAAATTGGGGTACCTGTTTTATTGGTTTGTTTTTGGTTCAAATGTTGGCTTTAGTTATTTCAATCCCTATTCAATATTTTAATGGAAATACCCTTAAAGCCATGATGAGCCTGCCATACGGATTTGTATTAATGTTTTTAAATTTCTTTAAATTAAGGGGCGCCGATAAGAAATTTATTCATACGCCACATCTTTCTAGTGCAAAGAAGGATGAGGATAATAAGAAGGAGAATAATTAATCTATGATTCAAAATCTTTCTTTTACCTTAGAATTAATCTTACTTTTTTACCTACTTTTTAATGTAGGCTATGTGTTTATTTTTAGCTTTGCAGGCATATTTTATAAAGTCACAAACTTTAAAAGTTTAGAGGTTAAAAAACTCAATAGATTTGTTATTTTAATTCCAGCTTATAAACACGATGAAGTAATTTTAAATACAGTTGGTCACTGTCTGAACCAAAATTATCCGACTGATAAATTTGATGTGATTGTGATCGCAGATTCGCTCAAACAATTGACAATTGGTGAGTTATTGGTTATGCCCATTAAGCTTATACAAGTTCAATTTGAGCAAAGTACCAAAGCCAAATCGCTTAACACCGCATTGGGACTATTGCCAGAAAATGATTACGATTATTGTTTGGTTTTAGATGTAGACAACATCATGGAGAATGATTTTCTAAAGAAAATTAATGCCCGTTTGCAAAACAATGAAATGATTATTCAATCGCATAGAACAGCCAAAAATTTAGATACGCCTTTTGCTATTTTAGATGGATTGAGTGAGGAGATTAATAACCATATTTTTAGAAAAGGGCATGTTGCTATAGGTGTTACCAGTGCCCTCTCTGGGTCTGGTCAGGCCATGCAATTTAAAGAGTTTAAGAGGCTCATGAGTGCCATTGAATCTGCTGTTGAAGATAAAGAATTGGAGTTTTCCTTGGTTAAAAATAGGTATAAGGTATTATTCGAAAACGATGCACTGGTTTTTGATGAAAAGGTTCAAAATGCCAAAGTGTTTTCTTCGCAAAGGAGGAGATGGGTGGCCTCTCAGTTTTTCGATTTTCATGCAATTTTATTGGAAGGTATTACCAATTTAATCTTAAAGAGAAATTTCGACTTTTTTGATAAAGCACTGCAAAGAATTATTCTGCCTAGGATATTGCTTTTGGGATTAAGTTTCTTTTCTGCTTTTATTTATTTCCTTCCATTTACTCAATTGGGACCATGGTTTTTGGGATTGTTTTTTATTTGTTGTATTTCTTATGCCATTGCCATTCCGTCTTCCTTTTTTAATGTTAAAACAATAGGCGCGGCAGTTCGATTGCCACAGGCATTTTATTTAATGTTTATGGCAATGATCAAAAGTAAAGGCGCTACTAAAACCTTTATTCATACCGAACATTCTACCACCATTAACTCAAAAAATAACGACAAATAAATCTTATCATGAGAATAGGTATTGAGGCTCAAAGGATTTTTAGGAAAAAGAAACATGGAATGGATATGGTTGCCTTGGAGCTTATTCGCGCCTTGCAAAAATCTAATGCCAATCATGAGTTTATTGTATTTGTGCAACCAGATGAGGACCGCAATTGTTTGCAAGAAGGTGGTAATGTTAAAATAGTAGAGTTGCCTGCATCGCCTTATCCTATATGGGAGCAATGGCATTTACCAAGGGCCGTTAAAAAGCATCAATTAGATATTTTGCATTGTACCAGCAATACTGCTCCTTTATTTCTTTCTGTTCCATTGGTACTCACCTTGCATGATATAATTTACTTAGAGAAAATTAGTTTTACACAAGGAACCGCTTACCAGAAATTTGGCAATATTTATAGAAAATGGAATGTGCCCATCATAGCCAAAAAAGCAAAAAAAATATTGACCGTTTCAAATTTTGAAAATACAAGAATCTGCTCTTATTTTGGCTTCAACAAAGATTTGGTTCAGACCGTATATAACGCCGCGGGAGAACATTTTAAGAAAGTAACTGATGCCGACGAATTAAGGCAGTCTAAAGAAAAATACAATTTGCCCGATCAATTCATTTTCTTTTTAGGGAACACAGATCCTAAAAAAAATGTACTGGGTGTGCTAAAGGCTTTAAGCATCTTGAAAGCACAGAATAAGCTTCCTTGTAAGCTTTTAATGCTCGATATAAATAGGCCGTATTTGAATAATTTAGCCAATGAAATTGGTGATCCTTCTATTGTAAATGAAATAGTTTTTACAGGCTATGTGCCAAACCAAGAACTGCCCGCTATTTATAGTCAGGCCACTTTGTTTTTATATCCATCTTTGCGCGAAAGCTTTGGTATTCCCTTGGTTGAAGCCATGCGCTGCGAAGTGCCTATTATTACTTCTAATACCAGTTCAATGCCCGAAATTGTGGGCGAGGTTGCTTTAATATGTGATCCTTATAAGCCAGAAACAATTGCAACGGCTATTGATACACTATGGAATAACCCCAAATTACAAGCAGAAATGAGGCTTGCAGGGCTTTCTAGAGGACAATTATTCTCTTGGGAATTAAATGCAAAATCTACCCTAAAAGTGTATGAAAATTTTGTTACTTTGTAACGCAATTCAAACAGTATATTATGGAAAAAAATAGTTATGTTAAATTCACTACCTACTCGGATATTGAAGACATTAAGCGCTTAGATTTTATTGTAAAATCTATTGCAGGTTTAAACAATAAAGAAGCAAAGGTATTAGATATTGGATGTGGTAATGGAAATATTAGTTTAGCGTTAGGCTCATTGGGTTATCATGTAACAGGTGTTGACATTGATCAAAAAAGTATAGATACTGCCTCGAGCAGAAATACATTTTCGAATGTAAAATTTGAAGTGTTAGATGCCAATTCATTTGCGATGAACGATGCCTTTGATGCCGTGGTTTGTAGTGAGGTTTTAGAGCATTTAACTAAACCGTATGAATTAACAGAAAGTATCTATCGCATTTTAAGGCCAGGTGGCGTTTTTGTGGCTACTGTTCCCAATGGATATGGTCCGCGCGAATTGCTTATTACCAGACCAATGCAATACCTGCAAAAGAATGGTTTAGATAAGCCTATTGTTTCATTCAAAAGAATGTTAGGATACAATGCCAAAACCTTGCAATCGTCTAACGAGGATTTAACCCATGTTCAATTCTTTAGCGTAGGTGCTTTTAATCGTTTGCTTACTGGTGCAGGTTTTAAGCAATTGGATTACCAAAATGCAGATTTCTTAGAAAGAATTTTTCCGTTTTCTTTATTAACTCGGAGGATTAAACTGTTGCAAAGAATTGACTGCGCTATAGTTGATTATTTGCCGCGGCATTTAACATGTGGTTTTTATACCTCTTGGACTAAAATTGGCAAATAATGAATCTCATTGAAATATTTTTTTGGATAGGCATTTTTATTGTTTTCTATAGTTATATAGGCTACGGAATTTTATTGTATTTCTTAGTTAAAATCAAGAAATTATTTTCCCAGAAACCAACTTATGATGCCAGTTTTGAACCAATGGTTAGCCTGGTGGTGCCATGCTTTAATGAGGCAGATTATATAGAAGATAAGATAGCCAACAGCCTTGCTTTAGATTATCCAAAAGAAAAACTTCAACTGATTTTTATAAGCGATGGTTCCAATGATGATACCCACCAAAGAGTTTTAAAATATCCCCAAATATTGGCATTGCACGAGGATGCCAGAAACGGGAAGGCCGCTGCCATGAACAGGACAATGGCCTACGTTAAATCGCCTATCGTGGTGTTTTGCGATGCCAATACCGATTTAAATCCAGAAGCCATAAGGGAAATGGTAAAGCATTACTCAAATCCTCAAGTGGGAGCCGTTACGGGCGAAAAAAGAATCATCACCAAGGATAAGGAAAATGCAAGTGGAGCAGGAGAGGGCATATATTGGAAATATGAGAGCTTTTTAAAACAACTCGATTCCGATTTTTATACCATTGTAGGTGCCGCCGGCGAATTAATGAGTTACAGAACCGAACTCTATAAGGAACTACCTAAAGATAGTTTATTAGACGATCTCATGCAAAGCATGCAAATTGCCAATGATGGGTATCGTGTTATTTATGAGAAAAATGCTTGGGCGGCAGAAACTGCCAGTGCCAATGTAGGCGAGGAATTAAAGCGAAAAGTGCGAATTGCAGCAGGGGCTTTTCAAAGCATGGGCCGTTTGCCTAGAGCATTTAATATACTCGGTAACTTTAGGGTGAGCTTCTTGTTTATTTCGCATCGTGTGCTTAGGTGGACACTCGCGCCGGTATCCTTGTTATTGCTATTTATACTCAATATTAGCCTTGCATACAACCTTGCTGGCATATATGCCCTATTAATGATAGCACAAGTTGTTTTTTATAGCATGGCCCTTCTGGGTTGGTACTTAAACAACAAACAAATTAAAGTTAAAATACTATTTGTTCCCTATTATTTCTTTATCATGAACCTCTGCATGTACCTAGGTTTAGTTAGGTTCTTAAGAGGAAAACAAAGTGCTAATTGGGAAAGAGCCAAACGCGCCTAAAGCTTCACTGTCCACCCAAAATTATCTGCTACCTTACCAGTTTGAATGCCATATATTTTGGCATAAATTTCATTAGAAACTTTGCGAGATTCTGCTGGAGGCAAAACATAATCGTGACCATTATAACCAATGGCTGCAATTTTTGCAATTATAGCCGCTGTGCCTGTGCCAAAACAATCTGTTAAACGACCTTCCTTGGCATAACCTATTACCTCCTCAATGCTAATCTTTCGCTCTTCAATTTTATAGCCCTCTTTAGCCAATATCTTTAAACAAGAATCGCGCGTAATACCCTCCAAGATGTTTCCATCAAGTAAAGGCGTTAAAATGGTTTTATCGTCTATTACAAAAAATAAATTTGTAGTACCAGACTCCTCTACATACTGATGCGTTTTGCTATCGGTCCAAATAATTTGATCGTAACCTTCTTTTTTTGCCTCCATAGACGGAAGCATGCTAATGCCATAATTTCCTGCCGCTTTTGCAAAGCCCGCCATGCCCTCAGATGCCCGCACAAATTTCTGCTCAACCTTAACCTTTATCGGTTTTGGATAATAGCTATTAACTGGGCAACAAAATATAATAAACGAATAATTTAAGCTAGGCCTTACTCCAACAAAATCGTCGGTGGCAAACATAAATGGCCTTAAGTAAAGTGCGCTGCCGTCTTTTGTAGGTATCCAATCTTTATCGGTCTGAACCAATTGCGTTAATCCCTCCAAAAATAAATCTTCCGGAATTTCTGGCATACCCATTCTTATGGCCGATAAATTCATGCGCTTGGCATTGTCTCTTGGCCTAAATAACATTGGGTTGCCCGATGCATCCTTAAATGCCTTCATTCCTTCAAATATTGCCTGGCCATAATGTATGGCCGATAAAGAAGGTGCTATTGAAATTGGTCCGTAAGGTAGAATTTCTGCATCTTGCCATTTTCCATCATAATAATCGACACGAAACATGTGGTCAGAAAAATTTTTCCCAAATTCAATGTTTTCAAAATCACATAAATGAATTCTTGATTGTGGAGTTTTGCTAATTTTTATTGAAATTGCCATGGTATGAATAATGATTTGCAAATATCAGACGATTTTATCCTTCCGCTATTCGACGAACTTTACGAAGTCAAAGAAAGAGATTTTTCCATAGAATACCATCCTTTAGGGCTCGGTAGGCAAAAACTTTTGATGCTGGTTTCCAGCGATTCTCACGAATATCTTAATGCAGACGAACTTACCCTGCTTCAAACCATAGTTGATAAAGGTCTTCGTAAACAAATGGACGATGCTTGGGTGGTTAATATTAGCAAGTTTCCAAATGCCTCTGTTGAGAAAATTTGGGATCATTTTAAACCCATGCAGGTAATAGTTTGGGGTTGTCAAAATTGGATTAATAACCAATCGTACAACACAGAATTACACAAACAAGCATATATTAATGGGGCCGAGCTTCTGCAAGCCAACGCCCTTTTGAGTTATATTACCGACCCTACAGGGAAGGCTAAACTATGGGCCGCTTTACAAAGAATGTTTTTTAATTAACATGATTCCTAAACTAATTTTCGCCTCCCACAATGCCAATAAAACCAATGAGATTGCGGCATTATTAGACGGATTAATTTCTGTTGTTTCTTTATATGATATTGGCTTTATTGAGGAAATAATTGAACATGGAAACACGCTTCATGAAAATGCAGCCATTAAGGCAAATGCCGTGTTTCAAACAACTTCACTAAACTGTTTTGCAGATGATACTGGTTTGCTGGTTGATGCCTTAAATGGCGCACCTGGTGTTTTCAGTGCAAGGTATGCCGGATTAGAAAAAGATACCCTAAAAAACAACGAAAAATTGTTGCACAATTTAATCAATATCGAAAACAGAAGAGCAAGATTTATGACCGTTATTCAGTTAATTTGGGAGAATAATTCTTATACGTTTGAAGGCGTTTTGGAAGGAAATATTGGGCTTAATCCAATTGGCAACGCTGGCTTTGGATACGATCCAATTTTTATCCCTGTTGGTTCAGACCGAAGCCTTGCACAAATGGACTTAAATGAAAAAAACACGATTAGTCACAGAGCAAAAGCTTTTCGAAAAATGATGTTATTCTTAAGAGAAAAACTAAAGAATTAACTAGCTATTATCTTCGGTAACATTGTTATACAAACTTTGTTGAATGGCTTCTTGCACATCAGAATCTGCCTCTATATCTGATATTCTATGGCGGTAAAAATAAATAGGCAATTGTCCAACAACCGAAGCCAAAATGCCAATGATAAGCATCACTATATAAGCAGCATTTTCTTTAAGTGCCATGGCAATTAAAATAAATAAAATGTTTACCGTAGATAAGATAAGGGCAACCCTGCTGTGGCTTTGACCATTTTTGATGAGCCAATGATGTAAGTGATTTTTATCGGCTTTAAAAGGAGAGGTGCGGTTCATGGCGCGCAATATGAAAACCCTAAGGGTATCATATAAAGGAACCACCAAAATTGCCAAGGCAATTCCTGGGGCAGATTTTAACCTGTAAAAGTTGCCCATGCTGGGCGAATTGGATTCAATAAAATGGATGGTGAAAATCGAAATTAAAAAGCCCACCGTTAAGGAACCAGCATCGCCCATGAAAATTTTGGCCGGACTAAAATTAAAAAATAAGAAACCCAATAAGGCGCCAGAAAGTGAAAAGGAAATAAGCATCCAATCCATTTCTCCTTGGTTGTAAAATAAGTAACCAAAAGTTAAACTTATTATTAAAGCTAAACTACCGGCCAAACCGTCTACCCCGTCTATTAAATTTACTGAATTGGTAATAACAATAATCATAAACATAGTGAGAGCAATGCTTGCTATAAGCGGTATTTCACTAAGCCCAAAAACTCCATGTAAATCAGTAATTTTTATGTCGGTAAAACTGGTAATTAAGCCTGCCGCTAAAAGTTGGATATACAGTTTTTTCATTGGCGAAAGAATGATAATATCATCTTTTAATCCGCCAAAAAACAATAAAATTAATGCTGCCCCAATATATTTTGCACCTTCTATTCCAGAAAAATCTCCAAATAGTAAAACCGCCAAACTAAACGAAACAAATATGGCAATTCCGCCTAATCGCGGTATCTTTAAAGTGTGTATTTTCCTTTCTTCGGGCTTATCGTACAAACTTTTCAATTTAGCCACAGTAATAATAGAAGGAATAGCAAAAATTGCTATTAAAAATGAACTAATTATGGCTAATATGGTTGTAATCATCCTGCTTGGTTATGCTGCAATGTATTAAAAAATTATTAAGACAGCAAAACTTTTAATAAAAATTTTAGACTGAAGACAAATAAACTAGGTTAAATTTAGGGTGCCAAGCGCGTGCATGTCCACATTAAAGTCTCTGTTTTATTGAATAGAAATCTATCGTGCATTCTGTTAGCTCTTCCTTGCCAAAATTCAATGGAAATAGGCTCCAAAATGTAGCCTCCCCAATGCACAGGCCTTACAATTGGTGCCGTTGCAAAGAGGCCCTCAAATTTTTTAAAATTCTCCTCAAGTACAGCCCTCGAAGGAATAGGCGTGCTTTGTGGTGAGGCATGTGCACCAATCTGACTTTCCTTAGGCCTTGATGAAAAATACGCATCCGAATCTTTTTGTGAATTCTTGGTAATTTTTCCTTCAATTCTTACTTGCCTTTGTAATTCTGGCCAAAAAAACAACAAGGCCGCATCCGGATTTGCGTTCAACTGCCTTCCTTTATTGCTATCGTAATTGGTGTAAAATACAAAGCCATTGGGATCAATGCCTTTTAATAGTACAACACGCGAACTGGGTTTACCATCGTGCTTCACCGTAGATAATGTCATCGCGTTAGGTTCTATTACTTCAGATCCTATTGCCTCCTTAAACCATATCTCAAACTGCATCATTGGGTCAGCATTTAAATGGCTTTCGTCAAATTCCTTTAGCGTGTATTCCTGTCTTATGGATGAAAGTGCTTTATTATCTAACATGGTTATAGCGTTTACCAAACAAAGATATAATTTTATTAATGCCAATTGCCTGATTTTAATCAATAAAATACGAACAATTCAATGCATAGAATGTTGTGTAACTTGATTTTTTTTTTAATTTTACGTCCCAATGAAAGTTTCAAACCTCCAGTATAAATTTATCCCCAATAGCGGGCAATTACTCATAAGCGAGCCTTTTCTGGCTGATCCAAATTTTAGGAAGTCTGTTGTTTTGCTCTGCGAACACGAGCTTGAAGGCAGTGTGGGGTTTATTCTAAACCATTCAACAGAGTTTCGCACAGATGATATTATCACAGGCTTATTATCAAGCAATTTCCCCGTTTTTTACGGCGGTCCGGTTGAACCAAATACGCTCCATTTTATTCATAAATCTGATCAAAAAATAAATGAATCTTTTCATTTAGGAGAAGGCGTTTATTGGGGAGGAGATATTGAGGAAGTTAATGAATTGCTTAATAAGAAATTGGCCAATTCTAATGACTTTAAATTTTTTATTGGGTATAGTGGTTGGGCTGTAGGACAATTGCAAGCAGAAATTGATCAAAAGGCATGGTGGCTTGGTCACTTAAACCACGAAGCAATTTTTACAGACGAGATTTCTGAAATATGGCCTACTTGTGTTAAAAATTTAGGTTCAGACTTTGCCTATCTTGCAGATTCACCAGAAGATTATAACTGGAATTAATAGGTGGCGAAAACCAGCTTGAAGTTTTTCTCTATTTGTGCACATAATCCTTCTAAGCTGCATTGTCTTATGGCTGCAATCTTATTATAAATTACGTCTATTGGCACAATGGAGTTATCTGTTTCTACCAATAAAAATTCAAGGGGTATTTCTCTTACGGTCTGAACCAATTTCTGATTTTCATGCAATATTGCAGCACCTATTGAAACATAAATCGAATGCTTTTTGGCCAATTGTTCCCAAACTTGAATGTGATTTTGGTAGCCATGCAATACAAGTTTTCCATTAAAGTTATTTAGGTTGTGACCTAGCTCACTTAACATGCCCACTTGATGGATGAGGATAGGTAAATAATGTTTGCTTGCAATCTCTACTTGTAGTTTAAATAGTCTTATTTGCAGGTCGAAATTGGAGGCAAATTTGTCTAATCCAATCTCGCCAATAGCCAATATTTTAGGGTGTTTTAAGGCGTTCTCTAATTTTTCTATCACCTCTTGTTGCGCGTATTTTTCTACAAGCCAAGGATGTAATCCTGCACTTATAAAATAGGGTAGTGCTGCATTTTTTGGTAGGGTTAAAAAGGAATTTCGAATGCAAATTTCATTAGCAAGTTTGGGCTTTCTATGACTATGGCAATTGTAATAAGTGAGGTGCTGAGTCATTAATTAATACGTGTAACTATTGGTAATATTGAACTACCAAATTAGTGTTTTTTTTTAAACTTTTAAAAACATAAATGGTGTAAGTTCAAGTGATAAGTGCAACACGTAGAATAATACCAATTGTAATTAATAAATAGCCCAAAGCTGCTTGATAATTTTACAAGGGTAAATGCCGATATAACAAAATAATAGGTCAATGAGATATTTGTTGAATTTTGACTATCATATTTTGAATAACCGGTATAATATATATTTTGTCAAGCCCTCCTCCTGATAATAGATTAATGCTTGCCCAAAAAAACTTGTTGGTGAGTTTTTTTTCGTGCTAACCTTTAAAAAGTACATGCAATTTGAATAAATAAGCATCTACTTACAATATAAATATAATGCCAACTTTTTGTTTAGTTTCATTATATTCAAATAATTAGCTTAAACATTAAATCACAACAAATTGTTTTACTTTTTAATAGGTTTTTATGAGATACATCAATTTATAAAATATTACCTTATATGAATATGTAATCTTATCTCTTAATTGTGTTAAAAAAGTAAATATAGGGTGGTTTTTAGGAATATTTTTTTACCTTCGTACCTATGACTAATCAATCAGTTGGGCCAGAAAGAAGTGAAGTAATGAACTTTATTGGAAAAGATGTAGACGCTATTGCCAATGAGTACCTTAAACCTATAGAAACAAATTGGCAAGCATCAGAACTTTTGCCACTTACTTCGGATACCACTTTTGTTGCCGATTTAAAATCAATACAAGAAGATGCATCCAACCATTCATACGATTTAATGGTTGTTTTGGTTGCCGATACCATTACCGAAGAAGCCCTACCAACCTACGAAAGTTGGTTGTCGAATTTGGTGGGTGTAGACCAGCAAAATAACAACGGCTGGATGAAATGGATGAGGAGCTGGGCCGCAGAAGAAAACAGGCATGGAGACGTTCTGAACCGATATTTATATTTATGCGGCAGAATTAATATGAAAGAATTTGAGGCCAGCACCCAATTCCTCATCTCCGAAGGATTTAACAATGGTGCAGGCAATGATCCTTACCGCAACTTTGTGTATACTAGCTTTCAAGAGTTGGCTACCAATATTAGTCACCGCCGAGTGGCTACTTTGGCCAAAAGAGATGGAAATGCCCTGCTATCAAAAATATGTGGTTTAGTGGCTGCAGATGAAGCTCGACATGCTAGGGCATATATGAATTTTGTTACGCGCATTTTAGAAATTGATCCCAATGGATTGTTATTGGCCTTTGAAGATATGATGCGCAAGAAAATTGTAATGCCCGCACAATGCATGAGAGAATTAGGTGGCAAAACAAATACCTTCTCTAATTTTAGCGATGCTGCTACCCGCTTAGGTGTATACACCGCCCTCGATTATATCGATATTTTAAAAGAATGCATCAACGAATGGCAAATTGAAAATGTAAGGGGATTGCAAGAAAATGGTGAAAAGGCTAGAGACTTTTTAATGGCTTTGCCAGATCGTTTAACGCGCATTGCAGAGCGCGCTACCATGCCAAAAGTAGAACATAAGTTTGGTTGGATATTGTCTTAATTCCACGCAGCATAAGAAATAAAAAAAGCCCCGATTGTTTAATACAATCGGGGCTTTTTTTATAAATCAATTCGCTAATTATGCCATTTCCTCAGCATGGTCATGGTTGTGAGCATGGTGTTGGTGGTTATGTGTTTCCATTATTTTGTTAAACTCATCTATCGATACTTCTTTAGTTTCAATAGTAATGGTGTTTAATAACCAAGTATTCACTTTCTCGCGAACAGCCATGTTAATCATGCGGCTTCTAAAATCTTCTTTTTGCAATTGCGGCTCAACAAGACTCATCAAAATATCGTCGCTTAAACCTTGGTTGCCATAAGCACCAAACATTTGTTTGGTATAGGCAATTGCAGCCGAACGAATATCTTCATCCTCTACCTTAATATGATTGGTAACCATAATTTTTTCTTCCAAAATATGGTTCTTTAAATATTTAGCTTCTGGAATATAGGCTTCCTCTAAATTATCTTTGGTGAACTTTTCTTTATGGCGATCCATTAACCAACGTTTCAAGAAATCATCGGGTAATTCAATGCCATGTTTAGCCACCAAACTATCAATTAATTCATGCTCTAATAAATGCCTACCTTGTTGGTTAAAGTACGAACCTAGTTCTTCGCTAATTTTAGTTTTTAATTCTTCTATGCTGGTAACAACTCCCGCACCATAAATTTTATCGAAAAACTCTTGGTTTAGTTCAGAAGTGGTGGTTCTTTTTATTTCGTTAATAACCAACTTAAAAGTAGGATTTAAATCGGCAACGGTTTGTTTTTGGATACCCAAAGCATGACCCATTTCCGATTCGTCGCTGTTAAACAAAGCAAAAATATTCACCGTTAATTCTGTGCCTTTCGCTTTACCCACTAACTCATTTCTAAGTTCATCAATCTTTATAGTATTAATAGCAACTGGAACAGAATCTGAATGCACGCCACCTTCAAAAATTTCGTCGCTATCGTTTAATTCTGTTAAGGCAGCATAAATCATATCGTCTGATCCAACTTCTTCAACATCTGTTAAGGTGCCAACACGCTTCTTCATGCGCTCAATTTCCTCCTCAACCATGCTGTCTTCAACTTTAGCTTGGTATTTTACGTAGGTATCTGCACTGCTAATGTTCAACTCAATTTCTGGAGTAATACCCAAATCAAATTTGAATGTATAGTTAGCAGTTTTGCTTAATTCGTCTATTTTGGTGTCTTCAGTTAATATGGGCTGACCCAAAATATTTAATTTATTTTCTTCGATATAATCGAAAAGACCCTTGCTGGCAAGACCATTTACCTCTTCTAACAATAAATTGTTTCCTACCATTTTTTCAATCATACTTTTTGGAGCATGACCCGCTCTAAACCCTGGGATATTGGCTTTTTTGCCATAATCTTTCAGTTTTTTTTCATAAGTAGGAAGGTAATCTTCCGTGGTGATGTTCACGGAGATAGTTCCGTTTAAAGCATCTTTTTTATCGAATGTAACGTTCATCGCTTTCTAGTTTTCAACAATGCTAATAATAAATAAGACTGACAATGCCAGTCTTATTTTTTGTTTCGGTTTCCCGATTTTAATTTTTGTGCGCATGGAGGGACTCGAACCCCCACGCCTTTCGGCACCAGATCCTAAGTCTGGCACGGCTACCAATTACGCCACATGCGCTTTTCCTATAAAAAGGGATGCAAATATATGCCTAAATTTTAAAGGTTTAAACCTTATCTCAAATAATCATAAAAATTAAGTACAAGTTATTGAAATTGAGCTTTATAATATCTTTGGTTCAGACCGAAAAGAAAAAATATTGCATTCCATATTTTGACCAACTTGGTAGAAAAATTTCTCTGCATACAAAAAAAAATGAGTTAATTTGGGCAGATAATTTGGATAGGGGATGAATAAAGAGATTGATTTAGAGCAGGAGAATAAGCTTATTGTAAAGGCTTATAGAAACCTGTTGAAGAGCATTAGGCGTGCGCTTAACCGCGAAGATAGGAGGTTGATAAGAAGTGCTTTTGAGCTATCATTGGAGGCGCATAAAAATATGCGGCGCAAGAGTGGCGAGCCTTATATTATGCATCCATTGGAGGTGGCTCAAATTTGTGCCGATGAAATTGGTTTAGGGGTTACTTCTGTAATTGGTGCTCTGTTACATGATACGGTTGAGGATACAGATATTACTTTGGAGTTAATTGAGCTTAAGTTTGGCGATAAGGTTGCCCGAATTATTGATGGTTTAACTAAGATTTCTGGCGTTTTTGATCAGCCAGATAGGAGCATTCAAGCCGAGAATTTTAAGAAAATGCTGCTTACTTTAAGCGACGATGTGAGAGTTATTTTAATAAAGCTGGCCGATAGGTTGCACAACATGCGTACCTTGGATAGCATGAGTCCTAAATCGCAATTGAAAATTGCCTCAGAAACTGCTTATGTTTATGCACCCCTGGCGCATCGTTTGGGTTTATACGCTTTAAAATCTGAACTGGAAGATTTAAGTACAAAATACCTTCAAGCCGATAATTATACTTTTGTAAAGAATAAGTTGAATGAAACAAAGATTCAGCGAAACAAATACATCCGTAATTTTATTGATCCAATTGCGTCGGATTTGGAGGCCGATGGCTTAAGTTTTGAAATAAAGGGCAGGCCTAAAAGTATTCATTCTATCTTAAATAAGATGAAGGCGCAGCATGTGTCTTTTGAGGAAGTTTACGATTTATTTGCTATCAGAATCATTGTGGATACTCCGGTTGATACCGAAAAGAGTAGTTGTTGGAAAGTGTATTCGATGGTTACAGATCACTATACGCCTAATCCAGATCGCTTGCGCGATTGGGTAAGCACGCCAAAGGCAAATGGTTATGAAAGTTTGCACACTACCGTTATGGGCCCAAAGGGCAGGTGGGTTGAGGTGCAAATTAGGACAAAGCGCATGGATGAAATTGCCGAAAAAGGATTTGCCGCACATTGGCGTTATAAGGAATCTGGTGGCTCGCAAGATAGGGGCTTGGAGGGTTGGCTTTCTAAAGTGAGGGAGATTTTGGAAAGTCCAGATTCTAATGCCAGGGAGTTTCTAGACGATTTTAAATTGGCTCTTTATTCAGATGAAATTTTTGTGTTTACACCTAAGGGCGATCTTAAAAAAATGCCGGCAGGTTCTACCATTTTAGATTTTGCTTTCGATATTCATACAGACTTAGGTGCAAAGTGCATTGGGGCCAAATTGAATAATAAATTGGTGTCACTTAACCACCAACTGAATAATGGCGATCAAATTGAAATTCTTTCTAGTAGCAAGCAAAAGCCCAATGAAAGTTGGTTAGACTTTGTCATTACAGCTAAGGCTAAATCTAAAATAAGAGAGTATTTTAAGCAGTTAAGGCTTAAAGCTTCTTCGATGGGTAAGGAGATTTTGGAAAGAAAATTCAAGAATTCTAAGGTGCCTTTTACCTCAGATAACCTTACTATTTTAATGAGGCATTTTAAACTTAAATCGGTGGGAGATTTATATTGCCAAATTGCGGAAGAAACTATTGACCGAACCAAACTCGATATTGAAGAAATTTTATTGGCCGACAAGTCAAAACCAGCAGAAATTCAGCAACCCGCAAAGCCCAAGCCAGCGCCTATATTGCCAAATGATGCCGTAATTTTAAGCGAAAATGAAGCCAATATGGAGTATGCTTTTGCCAAATGTTGTAGCCCCATTCCTGGCGATGATATTTTTGGTTTTGTAACCATTGGCGAGGGAGTGAAAATTCACCGTTTATCTTGTCCTAATTCTATTGCCTTAATGAGCAATTATGGGTATAGAATTATCAAGGCTAAATGGGCCAATGCAAACAAGTTCCAAGCAAAAGCCTTTCTTTCTTCTATTAAAGTTTCGGGTATTGATAGTGTGGGTATTGTAAGCATTATTACCGAAATTATTTCTAAACAATTGCAGGTTAATATGCGCTCAATTTCCATCAATAGCAATGAGGGTATGTTTGATGGAAATATTGTTTTGGAAGTTCATGATACGAGCCAACTCGATAATATAATAATGGCTATAAAGGGTGCGAGTGAGCTAATTTCTGTAAATAGGGTCGATTTAAGCTAGTTTCTGCTTGGCTTTTTTGTGTTGGTTCTCAGGAGTTTGTTTTGCTTTCGATGCTTGGTTGCCAAATTCTTTCAACACGATTTGCCCGAATGTGGTATCTAAGTAGGATTTGGTTAACTTTGGACCTTTAATGATTATTCATGTTGGTTGAAGCTTATAATGCCGAAAAAATAAAAGCCGAGGTTAAGGAGAAATTTGTTGAGTTCTTAGAAAAACATCAACAAAGAAAAACTCCTGAGCGTTTCGCTATCCTCGACGAAATTTACTCCAATAAGGAGCATTTCGATGTGGAGACTTTATTTGACCACATGAAAGTAAGAAATTACAGGGTAAGCAGGGCTACTGTTTATAATACTTTAGATTTGCTCTTAGATTGTGGCTTGGTTATTAAACACCAATTTGGGAGAAACATCTCTAGGTACGAGCGTGCTTACGGTTTTAGACAGCACGATCACTTAATCTGTAATCAGTGTAATGAAGTGTTAGAATTTTGTGATCCAAGAATCCAACAAATAAAAAATACCATGGGCGAACTCATGCAGTTTACCATTACCAATCATTCTTTGTATTTATTTGGTGAACCTATGGTTGATTCTGATTCAAAATGTATTGCGTGCAAAAAAAATGTCAAAAAGGAGAAATAGGAAATGAAGGTTGATGTAGTATTGGGTTTGCAGTGGGGAGATGAAGGTAAGGGTAAAATAGTGGATGTTTTAACCCCTAAATACGATGTTGTTGCTAGGTTCCAAGGTGGCCCAAATGCTGGTCACTCGCTTGAGTTTGGAGGAAATAAATACGTGCTAAATACCATTCCTTCTGGCATTTTTCATGAACATTGTATCAATATTATTGGCAATGGCGTGGTGGTTGATCCGGTTCAATTAAAAAAGGAAATAGAAAAGGCAGAAACTACGGGTGTTGATATTCGCAAGAACTTATATATCTCAGAAAAAGCGCATGTTATTTTACCTACGCACAGGTTAGTGGATGCTGCCAGCGAAGCATACAAAGGTGTACATAAAGTTGGTTCAACCCTAAGGGGAATTAGCCCTACTTACCAAGATAAAATTGGTAGAAGCGGACTAAGAATTGGCGATTTAATTAGCAAGAATTTTAGGTTCAAATATGATACTGCTGTAAGCAACCACAAAAAGTTATTGGATTCATTTAATTATGAATACAACTTGGCCGATCATGAACCTGCTTTTTTTGAGGCCGTTGAATACTTAAAGCAGTTTAAAATAATTAATTCAGAATATTTTATCAACGACTTAATTAATCAAGGAAAACGTGTGCTGGCAGAAGGTGCACAAGGAACTTTGCTCGATATAGATTTTGGTTCATATCCTTTCGTAACTTCTTCTAATACCATAACAGGCGGTGCTTGCAGTGGTTTGGGTATTGCCCCTCAAAAAATCAATAAGGTTTATGGCATTTTTAAGGCTTATTGTACCCGTGTAGGCAATGGTCCTTTCCCGTCCGAACAAGACAATGAAACAGGTGAGTTATTGCGTCAGCTTGGCCACGAATTTGGCGCTACTACTGGTCGCCCAAGAAGAACCGGCTGGCTAGATTTGCCTACGCTAAAATATGCCATTATGCTTAATGGCGTAACAGATTTAATTTGCACAAAAAGCGATATACTCAGCGGTTTTGAAGAGGTACAATTGTGCGATTCGTATAAAATTGGCGATACCATCACCTCAGAAATCCCCTTTAACTTAATGGATGATGCCGTTATTCCGCAATACAAAACCTTCCCAGGTTGGTCGGGCGATTTAACAAAAATTAGAAAGTACCAAGATTTACCTCAAACATTCCAAAACTATATGGATTATGTTGAGGCCCAAATTAAAGTGCCAGTAAGCATTATTTCTGTAGGTCCAGATAGGGAAGAGACCATCGTAAAATAGCCTAGTTTTCTAAGCAGCGTTTGTATATTTGAATCGTATTTTCCAATCCCCAATATAGGGCATCGCACACCAATGCATGGCCAATAGAAACCTCCAATAAATTAGGAATATTTTGTGCAAAATAGCGCAAATTTTCTTTGTCTAAATCGTGGCCCGCATTAATACCCAAGCCTATTTCGTTCGCTTTATGAGCCGCTAAAACATAAGGCGCAATGGCAGCTTTTGAATCGCGATGAAAATTGGTCGCATAAGATTCAGTATAAAGCTCAATCCTATCGGCACCAGTATCTTTTGCCCCTTCAATCATCCTTAAATCGGGGTCAACAAAAACACAAGTTCTTATTCCCAATGCCTTAAATTTAGCAATAATATCAACCAAAAAATCTTTTTCCTTAAGGGTATCCCAGCCATGGTCGCTGGTTAATTGCGAGTTTGTATCGGGTACCAAAGTTACTTGTTGGGGTTTTACGGTCTGAACCAATTCAATGAATTTGGATTCTTTTGGATTGCCTTCAATGTTAAATTCGGTCTTAATTATGTGGCTCAGTTCATAAACATCTGTATATTTAATATGCCTTTCATCTGGCCTAGGGTGAACTGTAATTCCATTGGCACCAAAAATCTCACAATCTAAAGCAGCTTTTAAAAGATTTGGATTATTTCCACCTCTCGAATTGCGTATAAGTGCAAGTTTGTTTATGTTTACAGATAATTTTGTCATTGTAGATATAGAAGCTTAAGCAACAAAAGTAAGTTTTCTATTTCAAATGCAAAGTTTGTCGAAACAAAGAATGAAAATTGTCTCTAAGTTATTACTCATTACTCTTTTATTTGCATGGCAATCAAATTGCTATGCGAGTTCCGCTTTTGATAATCTTCAAAAGATATTAAACGCTGCCCGAGAAAAAGGCGGCATTGACAACGACAGCCTCTTTCGCTTGCTAAAAAATGCAGAAAGCGAATTTGTAGAGGCTGGCTTAAAGGAAGACGAAGCAATGGTTCTAAACCAATTGGGTATCCTTTATGAAGAACAAGGGAAGTATCGATTGGCCATTAATTGCTATTATAAAGCACTTACAATTTTTAAGGAAAAGAATGACCAAAAGGGTATTGCCAACGAGAAAAATAATATTGGTTTAATTCACCAATATCAAAAGCATTATAAGGAAGCAATTGGCTTTTTTCAGGAAGCTATACAAATAGGTTCAAGCCTAAAAGACCAGGATATTTTAGGCAATGCTTATAACAATTTAGCAATTTGTTACCAAGAGAAATCAGACCTTCAAATGGCCTTAACTTATATGCTTAAGGTTTATGAAATAGATAGTGCTCAAAATAACATTGAAAATTTAGCCCTTACCTACAATAATTTGGGTGTTATACAAACCGATTTAAAGAACTATAACCATGCAAAGTATTATTTGGTTCTTGCACTAAATTCCAAAGAAAAATTGGGTATAAACAATGGCTTGTCTAACACCTACAACAATTTAGCTAAAATATATTTATATACCAATAAGCACGATTCTGCACTTTATTTTGTAAATCTTGGTATAAAAAAATCGAAGGCCGAAAATAATTTTCCCTATTTAAAGGATGCCTATATTATAAATTCTCAAATTAGTGAGAAGTTAGGGAGGTTTTCTGAGGCACTGTATTTTCGGAAATTGGGTACCCACCTCAGCGATAGTATTTCTAATGCAGAGAATATAATTGTACTTTCTCAAAAGGAAAGGGATTACCGCGAACTGTTCGATGATAAAACTAATATAGAAGAGACTTCAGAACGCGAAAAAAATACCCTTAAAACTGGCCTCTTTATTCTTGCTTTCATTCTTTCAGTTATCCTAATAATTTTTATGGTTTATTACTTGCTTAAAGTAAAAACTGCATTTAAACACCTTCAGAGTAAACAAAAGAAAATTGAAGTTCAAAATAAAATTCTTCAAGTAAAAAATATCGAAGTATCACAAGCAAAAGAAGCTGCAGAAGAAGCCGCAAATGCCAAGTCTCAATTTATCTCTACCATTAGTCACGAAATTAGAACGCCGCTAAATGCCATCATTGGCGTAGCTAACTTGTTAAACATTGGAAAGACCAATCCCGATCAAATTGAAAATCTAAATATCCTAAAAATTAGCAGCGAAAACTTGCTTCAATTGGTTAATAACATCCTCGATTTTAGCAAAATGGAGGCTGGTAAATTACAGTTAGAAAACATTGATTTTAACCTTAAAAGTTTAATGTTCGATGTTAGAGAACTTTTCTCCATTAAGGCCATGGAAAAGGGTATCGAGTTGTTAATTAGTTACGATGAAAAAATACCACCTGTAATTAAAGGCGACCCATTGCGTATAAACCAATTACTCATAAACTTGGTTAACAACAGTATCAAATTTACCGAATCTGGTTATGTCAAAATTGAGGTAATTGTTCAATTGGCCACCATTAATAATGTGCTTTTGCATTTTAATGTTTCCGATACCGGTATAGGAATCCCAACCAATAAACAAGCCGAAATATTTCAAAGCTTCACCCAAGCAGATTCTAATACCACCCGTAAATATGGCGGAACTGGTTTGGGCTTATCTATTTGCAAAAGAATACTAGAAAACCTACACAGTAAATTGCAATTAGAAAGCATTGTAGGCAAGGGATCCAAATTCTACTTTAACATCAATTTTGAGGTGAGTAGAAGTGCTTCTATTGGGAAAAGCACACGTACAGCCACTTTCGAAAATTCTATTCAAGGCAAGCGGGTTTTGGTGGTGGAAGACAATATGATGAATGTAATGGTGCTGAGGCAGTTTTTGCAACGCTGGGGCGTAATAACAGAAATTGCACTCAATGGCAAGGAGGGTGTTGACCGTATAATGGAATCAAACTTCGATGCAATTTTGATGGATATTCACATGCCTGAAATGGACGGAATTGAAGCTACAAAAATTATCAGAAAAATGTCTGACGAAAAGAAGCGAAACATTCCTATTATAGCCCTAACGGCAGAAAATGAAATGCAATTCCGCCAAAAAGTATATGAGGTTGGAATGAATGACTATATCTTTAAACCATTCAATCCAGATGATTTAAAGGAAAGGCTTGGGTATGCCCTTTCCAATAATCAAAATGCCTCAACTAATAGGTTCAACCCGTAATTGTTTTTACATGTTTCTTCTGTATTGGCCGCCTACCTCAAATAAGGCATGGGTAATCTGACCCAACGAGCAATACTTCACTGTATTCATTAATTCTTCAAAGATGTTTTGATTGTGAATGGCAACAAATTGTAATTTCTTTAACATCTCCTCACCTTTGCCTTCATTGGCTTTCTTGAGGTTATTAAGCATCGTAATTTGAAACTCCTTTTCGGCCGTGGTCGACCGTATAACTTCTTTTGGCAAAACGGTTGGAGAGCCTTTGGAAGATAAGAATGTGTTTACCCCAATAATTGGAAATTCGCCTGTATGTTTTTGCATTTCGTAATACATACTCTCTTCCTGAATCATGTTTCTTTGATACATCGTTTCCATGGCACCCAACACACCGCCTCTTTCATTTATTTTATCAAATTCGCTCAATACAGCATCTTCAACTAAATCGGTTAGGTCTTCTATAATGAATGAACCTTGTAATGGGTTTTCATTTTTAGCTAAACCAAGCTCTCTGTTTATGATTAACTGAATAGCCATTGCCCTGCGAACAGATTCTTCTGTTGGGGTTGTAATAGCCTCATCATATGCATTGGTATGTAAACTGTTGCAATTGTCGTATATGGCATATAATGCCTGCAAGGTTGTTCTAATGTCGTTAAAGTCGATCTCTTGTGCATGCAAACTTCTTCCACTGGTTTGTATGTGGTATTTCAACATTTGACTGCGCTCGTTTCCTCCATATTTTAACTTCATGGCCTTCGACCAAATTCTGCGAGAAACCCTGCCTATTACCGAATATTCTGGGTCTATTCCGTTCGAGAAAAAGAAAGATAAATTTGGCGCAAAATCATCGATGTTCATGCCTCTGCTTAAATAGTATTCTACAAAGGTGAACCCGTTCGATAAGGTTAATGCCAACTGTGTAATTGGGTTTGCACCTGCCTCTGCAATATGATAGCCGCTTATAGAAACAGAATAGAAGTTTCTTATTCCTTCGTTTATAAAATATTGTTGCACATCGCCCATTACACGCAAACTAAATTCTGTTGAAAATATACAAGTGTTTTGGGCCTGATCCTCTTTTAAAATATCGGCTTGAACCGTTCCCCTTACTTGTTTTAAGGTGTCTGCCTTTATTTTTTCATAAACCTGGGCAGGTAAAACCATGTCGCCAGTTACGCCCAATAACATTAATCCCAAGCCATCGTTTCCTTCTGGTAAGGTTTCATTGTAGGTTGGTTTAATGGTTCCTTTCAACTTAAAATGGGCATCAATCTTATCCTTGATCTCTTGCTCTAACCCGTTTTTCTTTATGTACAACTCACATTGTTGATCAATGGCTGCATTCATAAAAAAGGCACAAATAATGGCAGCCGGACCATTAATCGTCATGGATACAGACGTTTTTGGATCAGCCAAATTAAAGCCAGAATATAGTTTTTTAGCTGCATCTAAACTCCAAACGCTCACACCCGAATTGCCAATTTTACCGTAAATATCGGGTCTGTGGTCTGGGTCGTTTCCATATAATGTTACCGAGTCGAATGCCGTGCTTAAGCGCGCTGCGGGCATTCCCAAACTTACATAATGAAAGCGCTTATTTGTTCTTTCTGGGCCGCCTTCTCCTGCAAACATACGCGTTGGGTCTTCGCCTTCTCGCTTAAAAGGATAAATGCCCGAGGTGTAAGGAAATTCGCCTGGAAAGTTTTCTTTTAAAGCCCAACGTAAAATATCTCCCCATCCTTTAAATTTAGGTACAGCTACTTTCGGAATTTGTGAGTGTGACAAGGACTCACTGTGTGTCTTAATTTTAATCTCCTTGTCCCTAACTTTAAATACATAATATTCATTTTTGTATAGGTTAATTTTATCTTCCCAAGTTTCTAAAATCACTTTGTTTCTTGGATCTAAATCTAAGGCAACTTGGTGATAGGTTTCGTCTAAACCCTTTACCAGCCTGTCTTTGTCGTCTAATTTGCCGGCTTTAATGGTTTCCATGGCCGACTTTAATCCAAATAGTTTATCGGCAATTTCAGATTGTTTCTGAACCCATTTATCGTAGTTTCTATTGTTTTCAGAAATCTCAGACAAATACCTAATGCGAGCAGGTGGAATGATGTAAACCTTCTCACTCATTTCTTCGTCTATGTGATAAGTAGAAATTAAATCTGCACCGGTTTTTTCTACCACTTTATCCATAATCGCTTTATACAAACGATTCATGCCAGGGTCGTTAAATTGCGAAGCTATGGTGCCAAAAACTGGCATTTCTTCTGGGTTTTTATCGAACAACAAATGGTTGCGTTGGTATTGTTTCTTAACATCGCGTAAGGCATCTAAGGCTCCCTTTTTGTCAAACTTATTGAGTGCAATAATGTCTGCAAAATCTAGCATGTCAATTTTCTCTAACTGGGTAGCTGCACCATATTCTGGCGTCATCACATACAAGGAAGTATTGCTATGCTCAATAATTTCGGTATCGCTCTGCCCAATGCCCGAAGTTTCTAAAATGATTAAATCGAAATTGGCCGCTTTAACAATGTCTATGGCTTCTTTCACATATTTTGATAAGGCTAAATTGCTCTGACGGGTAGCCAATGAACGCATGTAAACCCTAGGACTCTTTATCGAATTCATGCGAATGCGATCGCCCAATAATGCGCCGCCTGTTTTGCGTTTACTTGGATCAACCGAAATAATGGCAATGTGCTTTTCTGGAAAATCTAATAAAAAACGCCTCACCAATTCATCTACCAAGGAAGATTTTCCTGCACCACCCGTTCCCGTAATTCCTAGCACGGGCGAATCAGAAATATGCCACTCTTTGTGTTTTTGTACTTCATGAAAAGCATCAGGAAAATTTTCTGCGGCAGAAATTAAACGCGCAATAGATTTATCGTCTCTCTCCACTAAATGACTCACTTCGCCATTTAAATTGGTGCCTGTAGCAAAATCACATTGCCGCAACATGTCGTTAATCATGCCTTGCAATCCCATTGCGCGACCATCATCTGGATGGTAAATTCTTGATATACCGTATTGGTGTAATTCAGAAATTTCTTCGGGTAAAATGGTACCACCACCACCACCAAAAATTTTAATATGACCACATTCTTTCTCCACCAAAAGGTCGCGCATGTATTTAAAATATTCTACGTGTCCGCCTTGATAACTAGTCATGGCAATGGCATTTGCATCTTCCTGAATCGCAGTATTTACAACCTCTTCAGCGCTTCTGTCGTGGCCCAAGTGTATCACTTCGGCACCACTTGCCTGAATAATTCTGCGCATAATATTGATGGCAGCATCGTGGCCATCGAACAGACTTGCAGCCGTTACTACCCTGATTTTATTTTTGGGAATATATTTATCAATGTTTTCCATATCTAAATTTGTCGCAATTAGTTAGCAAAAATAGGGTTTTAGGCCATAAAAGAAAGCCCAAAGCATAATTCCTAAAAGCGATAAGAAAATGAGTTTCTTACATTCAAGAGATTATTAGGGTTTTTCGCCGCAGGATGCGAATTATAAGTTTGCGAAAGCGTGAATTTTACACACAGTTTTTTTGTTCATATTCATACATCCACATGGGCCCTACAAATATTTTCATGCTGTCTGCATAAAACAAACGAATGCGCGGACCAGCGCCCAACAATCCCCTATATTTTAGGCCAATTTGTTGGTTAAACTGCGTTTGCGCAAAATCGACATTCCCATGCCAGCCAGAATCTCTCGAATCATATTGCTTCGATTCAATATTGATAACCTGTTGAGCCTTAATTCCTAATGATATTATAGCCAGAAAAAATGTGAATAATTTTGATTTCAATGGCTACAAAAATATAAACCTTGAGAAATAAAGAGGTGTGCAAATTTTTATTTTTATTACATTTGCCATCCTATTAAGTTATAAAAGTATGGAATTAAAAGACGTTGTGGCCATTGCTGGTCAAAGTGGTTTACATAAGATTGTTGGAAGAAGCAAGAACGGCTTAATTGTTGAAACAATCGGTTCAGGCAGAAGATTCTCTACCAGTTTCCAAGACAAGGTTTCTGTGTTAGAAGATATTTCTATTTATACAGTTGAAGAAGATCTTCGTTTAAATTTAGTTTTATTAAAACTAAACGAAAAAGGAAATGTGCCTGCTGCAAAAGAGGATATGAAAGTGCTTCGTGCCTATTTAATTGAAACCATCAATTTAGATAGTGAGCGCGTTTACGATAACGACATTAAAAAGTTGTTGAATTGGTACCATTCGTTAAAGGATGTTTTAGATTTCTCTAAACTGGCTGAACCAAGCGAAAATGAAGCAGAGGCAACTTCTGAAACGGCCAATGCAGATGCGCCAACCGATGCCGTTGTGGAAGATGCTAAACCTAAAAAAGTAGTGGCCAAAAAAACGGCTACACCAAAAACTACCGCTCCTAAAAATGCAGCTTCGCCTAAGGCAAATTCTAAAGGTGCTGGTGGCTCAAAAACGAGCTATCGTCCAAAAGCGGTTTAATCAAATCTGTTTATAGCCCGTTCTATTGGTTTATTGGCGAGGTTTGTTAGTTATTGAGAATTACTTAATAATCCATTTGTAACTTGGTTTTATAAGCATGCTGGCGAAGGCTGTTAATCAGCAAACAGCTACTTAATAATCCATTTGTAACTTGGTTTTATAAGCATGCTGGCGAAGGCTGTTAATCAGCAAACAGCTAATTAATAATCCATTTGTAACTTGGTTTTATAAGCATGCTGGCGAAGGCTGTTAATCAGTAAACAGCTAATTAAATTCCTTTAAAATGCTTGCTGGCGAGAGTTATTAATTTTATCAAATAAATCCTAAACCAAACTTCAATTTAGGTTTGGTTTAATTCCATAAAAAAAGGCTCGATGATTTACATCGTGCCTTTTTTATTTGAGCGAGTATAAGATAACGCAGTTTTTTAAACGGTCTCTTCTTGAAATGCCTTATTGAAGTTTTCCTTCATCTGACATTCACAATTTAAGGGTAAAAATTTAGCGCTAAAATGTCTTAATTGTTTGGGTTGCCAAACAATTTTAAGTCCTTTTAAATCATTCTTTCTTTCATTGATTTCTACCAAAGCCTCAATTACATAATCCATGTGACTTTGGGTATAAACTCTACGTGGTATAGCCAACCTCACCAAATCCATTGACGCTGCCTTTTCGGTTCCATCCATTTGCAAGCCAAACATCACCGTGCCAATTTCACATGCTCTAATGCCTGCATGCAAATACATTTCTACCGCCAACGATTGTCCCGGATACTCCAAGGGTGTAATATGTGGCAACATGTTTCTTGCATCAATATAAATTGCATGTCCGCCCGCAGGCTTTACAATAGGAATGCCTGCTTCGGTTAAATGCCTGCCTAAATATTGTGTAGAGCTAATTCTATAATGCAAATAATCTTCGTCTATCACTTCTTCCAACCCAGTGGCAATGGCCTCCAAATCCCTGCCAGATAAGCCGCCATAGGTTGGGAAACCTTCTGTTAATATGAGTAAATTCCTGGCTGCTTCGGCCCAAACCGGATTGTTCATAGCTAACCATCCTCCCATGTTTACCAAAGCATCCTTTTTAGCACTCATGGTGCATCCATCGGCATAGGAGAATATCTCCTGAACTATGGCTTCAACTTTTATGTTTTCGTAACCTGGTTCGCGCATTTTTATAAACCATGCATTTTCTGCAAACCTACATGCATCCATAAACAATGGAATATCATATTTCATGCAAATGTATTTGGTTTCTTTGATGTTTTCCATGGATACTGGCTGACCGCCACCCGAATTATTGGTGATGGTTAACATAACAAGCGGAATGTTCTCTGCTCCTTTTTCTCGAATAAAGGCTTCCAACTTTTGAATATCCATATTCCCTTTAAAAGGGTGCTCAGAATTCGGAATTTTGCCTTCCTCTATTACCAAATCAATGGCCTCTGCACCCGTGTATTCGATATTGGCACGGGTAGTGTCAAAATGTGTATTATTTAAAATGTATTTACCTTTGCCACCAATTATAGTAAACAAAATTTTCTCGGCCGCTCTTCCTTGATGGGTGGGGATAATATGGGTAAAGGGCATTAAATGACTTACTGCCTTGTGAAATCTATCGAAAGACGGACTTCCGGCGTAAGATTCATCACCCCGCATCATAGATGCCCATTGGTTGGCACTCATGCTGCTGGTGCCGCTATCGGTTAATAAATCTATAATCACGTTTTCACTGTCGAGCGAAAATAAATTATAATGCGCGTTTTCAAGAAAAACCTCCCTTTCCTGCCTGGTGGTCATGCGAATAGGTTCAACAGATTTAATCCTAAAAGGTTCTATGATTGTTTTCATTTAGATTTATTATTGGTTCAAATTAAGAGGTGCTTATCTGATTAAAAAATGATTTAAATCTGTTTTTGCCTTTCACACAGTTTTTTTAATGAAATTGACAAATCTTTCTTAAATTTCACTTCAAATTATGAACACCAAAATTATACAATGGATGGCAGGATTTTCATTCCTTCTCTTGCTAATTGGCCTTTGGTTCTTGCGGCCGCAAAATATCCTTCAAGGCAATAAGGCAATTTACCATTGGAAGACCGTTTTTAACAAAAGTAGTTATACAAGTGCAGAGGATAGTTTTTTAAATAGACACCAAATAAGGAAGGTTTACATCAAAATGTTAGATGTAGATTATAATGTAGCTGCTGGGATTTTCCCTGCTTCAAAAACCGCCCTCAATTATTACATAGAAAAAGGGATGGATAGCACAGAATATGTTCCAGTGGTATATATTACTAATGAAGTTTTAAAGCACCTCAACAAGGATAATTATCATGAATTTGCCAATAACTTTTTATCGCAAGCTTTACGCATTTATTCCCAAACAGAAATACTTCCAAAGGAAATTCAAATTGATTGCGATTGGACAAAAGCTACCAAAGATTCGTATTTTAATCTCTTATTGGCTATGAAAAAAATTGCCCCTCAATTTATGTATTCTGTTACCTTAAGATTATATCCTTATAAGTACAAAGACGAATTGGGTGTGCCGCCTGTTGACCGGGTTATGTTGATGTTGTATAACATGGAAAATGCCAAGAATATAAGCAATATCAATAGCATTTTTAACTTCAATGAAGCGCTTAAGTATCTCAAAAGAAAGGATTACCCATTGCCCATGGACGTGGCTTTGCCCGTTTTTAGTTGGACCTTGGTGTTTAGAAATGGAATGTTTTTAAAAGTGTATTCAGATAATATTGTTCCCAAATTACACGGGCAAAATGCATATGTATATGAAAAAGAGTATACCTTAACTCCGCTTGCTAACAACAAGTTTTTGGTTCAAACCGTTGAAAGAAATGGATACAGCAATTACAACTTAAAAGCGGGCGATATTTTAAAAATTGAATCATGTGGCGCGCAAGAATTAAGGCAATCAAATTTGTTGTTAAGAAACTTGCCTTTAACGCAAAATAGTACCCTTGCTTTATTCGATTTAGATATGGATGAATTAAACAAAATTACCTATGAAAATATTGAAGCTGCTTATTCTTTGCCTCATTAATTTTCTTGCACTTGTATGGCCTCCAAAGAGTCTCAACTCTTGCGGATTTAGTATATACAAGGAGGAATATCGGTTTTGGACTTTTGATCCAAATTTGCATGCACAATCGGGTATGTTGCCTTTGTTTTATAGCATGGATTTCTACCACAAAGGCTTTAAAGAAAATGCCTATTATGCTGTTGATGATTCAGAATTGGAGAGTGTAGATGATTATGAACAAAATGTGTTGCAATGGAAAAATTATTGTCTTCGGCTTGATCCAAAAAATAAGGTGCAAGTCGGCGATATTTATGATGTTTTATACCGCACAAACCCCGGCGATTTTTTTGCTATTTATGAGGGCTTAGTTAAAGGAAATTCCTTTGTGGCTTTTGCTAACAAACACCCTGCTATAAAATCTTATTTAGCTTTAGCAAAGCGCGCCGAATATCAACTTTCTAGTGGCGTTTCATGGGATTGCCCAGATTGTCCCGTAATTAAATACCAACAAATAATATTGCCACAAAGGAATAGGTATTATAACAGCGATAATGGTATTAGAATTGAGCCCAATAAGGTTGCAAAAATTATTGAAGAAGCAACACAAAATAGGCTTCAAATTCAAGATGTATTTTTAAAACAACGTTATGCTTTTCAATTGTTGCGCTTGGGATTTTATACAACCGATTCAACACTAATGGCGCAAAATTATCATGCTTATTTAGAAGTCCTACCCAACGATAATTGGCTCAAAAATTCTGCTATGATGTATGCAGTAACTAGCTACCCAAATGCAGAAAGAAATTACCAATTAAGCAAGATTTTTGAGGCTTGTCCTAACTTGAGATATACCTGCGAAAAGGCTTATCAAAATGAGTTCACCCAACAAGCTTTAAGCTATGCCAAAAATGACCACGAGCGCGCCATGATTCTCTTTTTGGATGCTACTCACCGACCTAGCGAGAAACTTGATGCAATTGAGGAAATTCTGCATTTGGATCTGTCCAATAAGTTTTTACCTGGGTTATGGTTAAGAGAAATTAATAAGATAGAAGATTGGATTTTAGGAACCAAATATTGCGAGTTTGGTTCAACCCGAAAAGAAGATTTTTTTTATAAATTTGGATGGGATCAACCCCAATTGGTAAACCAAGCCATTAACGCGCAATTTAATAAGGATAAAGCGTACGCAAAACGAGTATATGCTTTTTTAAATGAAAATATGGCCGTTTTGGGCCGAACCAATAATGCTTTCTATCATTTATGTGCCGGTTATTTGGCCTTTATTTTAATGGACCTCGATGCAAGCGCAAAACATTATGCCCTGGTAGATGCCAAACAATTGGATGAGATAGGAAAAACACAATTCTTATTGAGTGGTTTTATGTTAGAAATTGCAAAATCTGAGCGAATAACTGAACAAGTGAAACAAGAATTTGCCCGACTAAATAATTATTTATTAGCAACTTCTAATAAGTATCCACAAAGGAAAGAAATGCGTTTTCAATTAATCAATTTTGTGGCAAGAGAATTTATACAACGTGGCGCAGCACCAGAAGGTTTTTTGTTATATGGATTTAGCGCAAAGCCCTACGCTACGCATAACTTGTTGGGTATTGGTAATATGTATACCAACCTCTATAAAAATGCTTCGCCAGAAAATATTTTGGCCATGATTCATTTGTTAAATAAACACAATGCCAGCGATTTTGAAAAATTGTTAAGGGGTAAAGTTTATACTTATACCTACGAATCTTATGATGAAGATGAGTCTAACCTTGAATATATTAACAAGGATAAACTATACGATATCTGTAGCATGAAATTGGTTCAGCAAGACCGTTTAGTTGATGCCTTGGAAGTGCTTAAGCTAATAGATACTGGCTATTGGAACAACGAAGTTTATACCCAATTTAAAATGGATGATCCTTTTTGGGTAAGTCCAAACAATGGGCACGATCCTCTTAATTTTAGAAATTGTAGTTATAATAAAGTGAGCTTTTTACGGGAATTGATTCAATTGAAAAATAGGGTTCCAAAACTCAATAAGGAGCAAAAAGCATTGGCCTTATATAAAATTGGGAATGCCTATTATAGCATGAGTTACCATGGCAAATATTGGATCATGCAGAAGAATTATCAGTTGGGAGATTATGAGGAGGACAATGATTTAGACGTGGATCCGATGTATTATTCGGCTGCCCGTTCGCGTTATTACTTTAAAGAAGCGCTAAAATATAGTTATGAACCTAAGTTATTAGCCTTAATTTTGTTTATGCTCAACAATGGCTATTATGAGCTTCCAGGCAGGCGCGACAAGCTTTTTCCAATGAAAATATTAAAAGAAAAGAAGGTAAATCCAGATTTTTATGAACAATTGAGCGGTAACTGCGCTTTGTTCTATGAATTTATAAAAACATATAATTAATTTGAGCCATACTATTTAACACACATTATTATGATAACTATTATTCACCATAAATTTTTAGCAGATAAATTAAAGATCACTTCTTGGGAAGTTCTTGCCCCGTACTTTAATCAATTATTAAACAGAGAAATTACCTCCAAAGAGGAGCTAATATCTTGGTTGCGTCACCGCAGTGAGCTCGAAGCTTTTGTGAGCGAAGACCTTGCTTGGCGTTATGTTAAAATGACTTGCGATACCAACAACAAAGCGCTCGAAGAGGCTTATTTGTTTTTTGTCAATGAAATTGAACCAAAGATTTCGCCCTTGAGCGATGCGCTAAACAAGAAACTAATGGCTTGTCCTTTCTTAAATGAATTGGATCAGCAAAAGTATTTTATTTACCTGCGTGGCTTAAAGAAAGAGATTGAAATTTTTAGAGAGGAGAATGTTCCTTTACAAGCAAAAATTGCTGCGGAGGCGCAAAAATATGGGACTATTTTAGGTGGCATGAGTGTGGAAATGGATGGCAAGGAATTAACTTTACAGCAAGCTTCCAATTACCTTAAAAATCCAGATCGTGCTTTACGTCAGGAAGCCTTTATGAAAATAAATGAGGTAAGGGCAAAGTACAGCGATGAGCTTGATGCCTTGTTTGATGAGCTAATTTCTTTGCGCCATCAGGTTGCGGTAAATGCGGGTTTCGCCAATTTTAGAGATTATATGTTTGCCGCCATGGGCCGATTTGATTATACGCCCGAGGATTGTTTTTCTTTTCACCAGGCCATTCAAAATGAAGTATTACCCTTGGTAAAAGGTTTTCACCAACAGCGCAAAGATGCCATGGGTCACCATTTAAAGCCATGGGATATGGAAGTGGATGTAGAGAATAAACCTGCTTTAGAGCCTTTTACAAGTGGTGCCGATTTGCTAGAAAAAACAATCAAGTGCTTCTCTAAAGTGGATGATTATTTTGCGTTCTGCATTAAAACGATGGATGATATGGGTAGATTAGACCTTGAAAGTAGGAAAGGTAAAGCACCTGGTGGGTATAATTACCCAATGGCCGAAACCAATGTGCCTTTCATTTTTATGAATGCGGCAAGCAGCACAAGAGATGTAGAAACTATGGTGCATGAAGGCGGACATGCCGTGCATTCTTTTTTAAGTAAGGACTTGGAATTGGCAGCGTTTAAAAATTGCCCTAGCGAGGTGGCAGAGCTTGCTAGTATGAGCATGGAGCTAATTAGTTACGATGGGCAAGATGAATTTTATCCTGAACCAAACGATTTTAAAAGAGCCAAAGAAGAACATTTGGAAGGTATCATTAAAATACTTCCTTGGATTGCAACCATCGATAAATTTCAACATTGGATATACTCAAATCCAACGCATACAAGAGCAGAACGAAAAGCATATTGGATTGAGTTAAGCAAAGAATTTGGAACTGGCATGGTAAACTGGGAAGGATTGGAAAATTTTCAATCGTACACTTGGCAAAAGCAATTACATTTGTATGAAGTGCCTTTCTACTATATCGAATATGGCATGGCTCAATTAGGTGCCCTTTCTGTTTGGAGAAATTACCAAAGTAATAAGAAAGTTGCTGTTGAGCAATACAAACATGCACTTAGCTTAGGTTATACCAAAACAATTGGAGATATTTATGATGCGGCTGGAATTAAGTTTGATTTTTCTGAAGCATACATTAAGGTCTTAATGGACTTTGTGTCTGCAGAGTTGGAAAAATTGAAATAATAGGCTGTTTTAAATAATCCTTTTTTTCGATTTGAACCAAGTAAATGAATAGATAGAATGAAGATTTTTTGTATAGGTAGAAATTATAGCGAACACGCTAAGGAACTAGGAAATGCCGTGCCAGAAAATCCTGTGGTTTTTTCAAAACCAGACACAGCACTGTTAAAAAATGGCGAACCTTTTTATTTGCCCGAGTTTAGCCAGGATGTGCACCATGAGATTGAGTTGGTTATTCGCATAAATAAGGTAGGTAAAAATATACAAGAGAAATTTGCGGCCAATTATTTTAATGAACTGGGCTTGGGAGTGGATTTCACTGCAAGAGATTTGCAGGCTCAATTAAAGTCGAAAGGGCTTCCTTGGGAATTGGCCAAAGGTTTTGATGGTTCTGCGCCCATTGGCGATTTCTTTTCTATCGAGGGCCTAGACTTAAACAATATTAACTTCGGCCTCCAGAAAAATGGAGATTGGGTTCAGCAAGGAAATACCAAAGATATGATATTTTCTTTTGCTCAAATAATCAGTTTTATTTCTAAATACTTTACCTTAAAAGTAGGCGATTTAATATACACTGGAACGCCTGCAGGTGTTAGTGCCGTTGCTATTGGAGATAAGTTAGTAGGCTTTGTGGAGGACAAACAAATGATTGCATTTGAAGTAAAGTAATTTGAATAAAAAACGCACATATCCAAGTTTTTATGCACCCATTCTCTTGCAAGTATGGGTGCTAATTTTTTGTGTGATGCCAACGCAATTGCAAGCCCAAAAATATCCGCAGAATTACTTTCGGTACCCGCTCGATTCGCTTCCCAACTTGGTTTCGCCATATGGCGTTTTGCGCGATAACCATTTTCACAGCGGACAAGATTTAAGAACAAATGGGAGGGAAGGCTTGCCTGTTTATGCAGCGGCAGATGGTTATGTAAGCAGAATTAAGGTTCAACGGAATGGCTATGGCAAGGCAATTTATATTGAACACGCAAATGGGTTTGCCACCGTTTATGGGCACCTGCAAAAATATAATGGTGCCATTGCAGATTGGGTTCATAATTACCAATACATCAATCAAAACTTTGAGTTTGATAAGATTTATTTGAGCCCTTTTCTCAAGGTTAAAAAAGGTGATACCATTGGCTGGAGTGGCAACAGTGGCGGCAGTACTGGTCCGCATTTACATTATGAAATTAGGGATTCTAAAACCGGAAAAACACTTAATCCTGCCTTGTTTGGCTTGGTTCCAATTGATTCACTAAAGCCCACCATCTTTAAAATTCAGGTGTACAAATTTGTCACCGAAGGCCTATTGCTTAAGTCTAAAATATTGGTTCAGACCAAAACCACTTACCTGCAAGATAGCATGTTGGTGTTAAAGGATACATTGGTGCTAGATCCCGATATTTATGGGTTTGCCATAGAGGCTTACGATTATATTCACAATGCAAAAGATGAAAAGGGAATCTACGAATACAGTTTTTGGAATAATGGCAAACAAAAATTTAGGCACGTGCTGAACCAATTTGCGTTTGATGAAAGCAAATATATCAACGCGCACATAGATTATCCGTATTACAAGATTGAAAAAAATAGGGTGCAAAAGTGCTTTGTAGACGATGGAAATTTGTTTAGTTCTTATACTTACGATAAGGATTTGGGGCGACTCAATTTAATAAATAACCAAGCCTCGTCTACTGGTGAGTTGTTGTTTGTAGTGAAAGATTTTAATCAAAATACTTTTTACTTAAAAGTGCCTTATAAAATTGGGCCATCAAAAGAGGATCAAGATAGAATTGCCTATCAAAAAAGTATCTTGGGAAAGTTTAGGATTTTACCAGGAAAGGCGCAGATTTTAGGTGTTCCCGATTTTGAAGTTAAAATGAATCCCAAGAGTATTTATGATACCGTTTATAGTGAAATAAACACCATATTCGGTCAGGTTGGAACTTACTCCAAAGAGTATATTTTTCATACCCCCAATGTGCCTATTCATACCGCTTTTGATGTGGGTATTCGTGTGGCTTATTACCCCAAAGGTTTTCAAGATAAATTGCTCTTGGCCTATCGGCCAAATAAGTCGGCCTCACTGCGCTCGGCGGGTGGTTATTTTGCCAATGGTTGGGTTCGTGGAAAAGGAGGTAATTTTGGGAATTACTGTGTGGTGATGGATACTTTTCCGCCAAAAATTAAACGTTTAATTTCGCGCAATCCAGAGAGATCTATCGATACTTCCTCTTGGAATTTTGAAGTGACAGATGATTTTTCTGGTATTGAAAAATACAATGCATACCTAAACGGTAGGTGGATTTTGCTCGACTTTGATGCCAAGAATGATTTGCTTTCTTATCAATTCGATGAGGTTTATTTCTCGGAGCGCGACCGTATTTTTAACTTAGAAAATGACCCCGATAATTCAAAAGTATTTAACTTGCTGGTGCGGGTGGAGGATGCAAAGGGTAACATTCAAGAAAAGTATTACAACATGGTTCCTAAATAAAACAATTTGGGATAATTTAGGTTTTATAAGAATAAGGTTAATTGAGAAAATAGCATGGCAATTTTATTAAAAGAAGGCGATAAAGCCCCGGCATTTAATGCAAAAAATGAATTAAATGAAATGGTTTCATTGGCCAATTTCAAAGGCAAAAAACTTGTATTGTATTTTTACCCAAAAGATGATACACCTGGTTGCACCGCAGAGGCCTGTGATTTAAGAGACAATTATGAGTCGTTTTTGGCCAAAGGTTATGCCATTTTAGGCGTAAGTCCAGATACTGCCGCTAAACACCAAAAGTTTATTGCCAAACACGAATTGCCTTTTTCGTTACTTGCAGATGAAGACAATGCTGTGGCACTTGCATACGGTACTTGGGGAGAGAAAAGTATGTATGGAAAAAAATATATGGGCATGATAAGAACTACTTTTATCATCGACGAAAAAGGAAAAATAGAAAAGGTAATTGAAAAGGTGGATACCAAAAAGCACACTTCTCAGATTTTATAAAATCATTTTACTCTAACATAATTTTCTTTGTTTCTGAACCAATTTTCAAATAATAAAGTCCAGCGCAAAAGCCTTCTAAATTTAGTGTACTCCAGTTATTTTTAACAAATAAAATTGACGATTTTTTTACAAGCGAACCATGCATGTTATAAACTTCAATGGCTTGAATATCATTTTCTACTTGCGTCCTTTGTAAGTAAAAAATTCCCTTGCTAGGATTGGGTTTTATTTGTAATCCATTCTCTTTAAAATCAAAATAATCTGTCACCAATACAACCTCACTCAAGCTTGTTTGCCCATCAAAATCAACTTGCTTTAACCGGTAATAATTATTTCCAGAAAACGGGTTCTGGTCTAACCAAAAATACTTGTGCAATTTTGCCGAATTACCCATTCCAGTAACCCAACCAACACTGTCGAAAATGAGCGCATCCCCGCTTTTTTCAATGTTAAAATAGGCATTGTTAATTTCGCTACTCGTAGACCATTGACAAGCAATCCCATTTTCCTGCATTTGTGCGCTAAAAGCAATTAATTGAACAGGTAAAACACCATTAAAACCGTAAACACCCAATATCATATCGGGTGCGCCAGAAAGTATTGTTTGTTGTGCCATAAATGTTGCTAATCCAGCACTGCTGCTATAACCCGCACACGCCGTTTGTCCTTGTATATTGCTGAATAATGCATTGATACCATCTGCATTAATACCACCTAAATAGGTACACCAAATGCGCACGCCAGCACCAGAAAATTTTGCCAAATAACCATCGCTTCCGCCACCGCCAAAAGTGCTTTGTTGAACGCCTGTAGTAGAAAAACCTGAACTCCCCGTACTGCTTCCACAAATGAAAATTTGTCCACTGCTATCCACCGAAATGCCTTGGGCCGTTTCTTCCAAACTGCCACCAAAATAGGTGCTCCAGAGTCGCATGCCTGTCCCAGAAAACTTAGCCAAAAAACTATCGCCCCAACTCATGCCACCACCAAAAGCAGATTGATACGTGCCAGAAGTGGCAATTAAACTATCAGATAAAGTTCGTCCTGCTATTAATATATTCTGTTGTTTATCTAAGCAAACGGCATTAATATAATCTCCTTCCAAACCACCATAATAACTACTCCACCACAAGGCTCCATTGGAGGAAAATTTGCTCATAAAGCCATCATAATTGCCTCCATATACTGTTTGGTGAGAGCCATTACTGGCAAGGCCTGTGGCCGACATGCTAAAGCCAACTGTCACTAAATTTTGGTTACTATCTAACGCTATGGCCAGCGCATTATCACCGCCACTTCCACCCAAATAGGTGCCCCAAATTTTTTGTCCGCTAGCATTTAATTTGACCACAAAGGCATCTCCATAAAATATACCTCCAGCATACAATGTGTCGTAAGCGCCAGTTGTGGCAAGGCCACTCATAGAAAAAGTTCCGCCGCAAACACCCAAACTCCCATTATTAAAACGCACAATGCCATTCCCATAATCATAATCTTCGCCACCCAAATAAGTTCCCCAAACACGCAGGCCTGCACTGCTAAATTTTGCTACAAAAGCATCTGCCATCCCCCATAAACTATCTTGCGCAGCACCCACCGATGCAATGCCACTGCCCGATTCGCTAGTGCCTACCACCAGTATTTGTCCGTTTTCGGCCAAGCTTAACCCCGTGCAATAATCGCTGTTGCTACCACCTAAAAAACTCGACCATTGTCTTACTCCAAGTGCATTGTATTTAGCAAGATATCCATCGTATAATCCACCTGCAATTGTTTGGTGCGCGCCACTTGTAACCATATTGGTACTTGAGTTGGTATATCCTGCAACCCACAAATTTTCACTGCTGTCTAATAACACCGCCATGGCAATTTCTTCTCCCAAACTGCCGCAGTAGGTGAGCCATGGTGCTGGATCAATTACCACGGTTTTACCCAAAATAGTAGCGTCCATTTTAAAGCCAAAAACACTTGAATATAATTGCTCAAATTTCACCCGCTCTTCTTGTTTTTTTGCCCCAGTTTCCTTTACCCCAGTTTCCTTTATGCCAGTCTCCTTTACCCCAGTTTCCTTTACCCCAGTTTCCTTTGCCCCAGTTTCCTTTACCCCAGTTTCCTTTACCCCAGTTTCCTTTATGCCAGTTTCCTTTACCTCAGTTTGCATTACCTCAGTTTCCTTTATGCCAGTTTCCTTTACCTCAGTTTGCATTACCCCAGTTTGCATTACCCCAGTTTCCTTTGCCCCATTTTCCTTTACCCCATTTTCCTTTACCTCAGTTTGCATTACCCCAGTTTCCTTTATGCCAGTTTCCTTTACCTCAGTTTCCTTTACCTCAGTTTGCATTACCTCAGTTTCCTTTGCCTCAGTTTCCCCTACATCAAAATAAGAATAACTATAAGGAATTTGTTCTTTAATCTCTCCTAAACTAGTGCGCATTGAAATCTCTCCAGAGACCAATAAATTTAACTCTTGCGCGCCATCAATCCTGAACTTTATTTGCTTAATATCGGCTCCAGGGTGCAAGATAAAATTATATTTAAAAGATGATTCTATCGAGCTCGAATTCATGGAAAATACCAAGTCTATTTTTGGATAAATTTCCTTATACGTTATTTTTCCAAAATGTTCGGTCTGAACCAATCCATTTTCACCAGAATTTTTGGTGTAATATTGAATGGGATCAGGAAACTTAGATTCCGAAATAACCAAAGGATTTGGATTGCTGTTGATGAGATGAAAATCTATCCTATGAATTTGGACAGATGAATGAATTTGTTTTGGATTTTGCTTTGCATTTTCAGTCGCAATCGTTGGTTCATACCGAAATTGCTCATAGCTCCAACCCTGAGAATTTAAAGAAATTTTTAACGATTTATCTTGGTAAACAAACAATATTTTATCTTGAAAGGCACCAAATTGATCAATGCATTGTCCTCTGTTTTGAATAAAACCATATTGATAAGGGGGTACAGTTAAACCACTTGCAGCCTTCACCCACTGCGGATTTAGCAAGAATGCAAGCAAAGAAACACGAAAAAATACGCCCCAATTCATGCCACAATATACACCAAAATAATGAGAGAAATTTCCTTAATAAGAATGGCCTAACTAAACTCGATTATGCCAATTGCCGACTCAAAGCCGTGGCAATTTTTTGTGCAGGCAATTCTTCCATGCAAGAGGTTCCATCTATGCAACTTCCTCTATAAAAGCACTTACATGCCTTATCTGGCATCACAATTTCGCCCTTGCCAAACAAGTCAAATTCATGTGGATTAAAAATATTATTCATCAAGATAATTTTCTTACCCAAAGCCAAGGTTATGTGCATGCCCATGGTAACTTGCGTAATCACAGCATCACAATGGTCTACTAAATTAATGAACTCAAAAAGGCTAAAATATCCTAAATAGGTAGCACCAGAGCGTTGTTGAATTTCTTTGTTTCTATCATTCTCCGCTTCTCCGCCCAACAACAAAACCACGGCATCTGGGTATTGTGCCCGAACCAATCCTGCCAATTCTACCCATTTATCTATGCTCCACAAACGCGTAGTCCAACGTCCACCACAACCGGTGTTCATGCCAATTATTTTTTTTCCAATTGGCAAATTCCATGTATAACCTTTATCGGCATGGGTATCCATTAAATACGGCTCACCTTGATGTTCAAATCCACATATTTCAAAAATTTCTTGTAGGTAACTTTTGGTATTTGCCTTGCTCACATCATCGAACATTCCTGTACTAAACTTATGCGCAGCCAATGAATTGATGGGTTGAATTTCATTGTCCTTTAGCACAAATCCGTACTTTTCTTTTGCCTCAACCACTTTTAATAAAGCGCCCGCTTCCTTTTCTTTATCAAGGTTAATGGCAATATCCCAGGTGGCATGTTGCGCATAAAGTAAAGAGTTATAATCCCACTTTAAAATTTCATCTATTTGCAACGATGGCAGAATATCTGGCGTCCATGTAAGCCATGTGATTTTACAATTAGGATAAAGTTGTTTGTATTTTACCACCAAGGGCGTAGTTCTTATCACATCCCCAATTGCACCCAATTTAATAATCAAAATGCGCTTAGAAATTGGCGTATAGGCAGCACAATTTTCGCAATGGTAACCGTGTTGTTTGTGCGGTTTGCAGGGAATATGGCCCTTAAAATGTAAACAATCTGCTTTGTAATTCATCTCTGTATAAAATTTGCCCACTCAAATGGCATGTTTTGGCAAACCTATGGTTTCAGCACTAAAAAACACAATTCAAAAATAATTATTTCGGTTCGAACCAATTTTATGTACATTTTGTCAGTGACAAAAAAGTTTGGTTAATATTTTGTATCTTGCCTTCACTATAATTCAAATAAATAAAATGAAAAGAAGTAACATTATCCTTTTAGCCATTGGCGCAGCTTTGTTATTGTTGGTGTTTAACGGTTGCGGTAGTTACAATACCATGGTAACCAAACAAGAATCTACGAGTTCTGCTTGGGCACAAGTAGAAAATGTGTACCAAAGGAGATTAGACCTAATTCCTAACTTGGTAAATACCGTTAAGGGTGTGGCTAATTTTGAGCAAAAAACATTAACAGATGTAATCAATGCACGTGCAAGTGCTACTCAAATGAAGGTTGATGCCAGCAAATTAAGCCCAGAACAATTGCAAAAATTTCAATCGTCGCAAGGCGAATTGAGTCAGGCTTTGGGCCGTTTAATGGTGGTTGCAGAACAATATCCACAACTAAAAGCTACTCAAAATTTCTTGGAACTTCAATCTCAACTAGAAGGTACCGAGAACAGAATTGCGGTAGAGCGTGGTAAATTCAACGACATAGTAAAGGATTACAATTCTTATATCAGAAAGTTCCCTCAAGTATTATATGCAGGCATCATTGGCTTCGATAAAAAAGGATATTTTGAAGCAGTTGCGGGTGCAGAAAAGGCTCCTGAAGTTAGTTTCGAGTAACAAAATTTTTGAAAGAGTTGCCTAAATGGCAACTCTTTCTTTTTAATTATGGTAAAGGAAAATTTTTCTTTGGGCGATCAAGATCGCATAGTTTCTGCTATTAAGGATGCCGAAACGGCCACCTCTGGTGAGATTAGGGTGCACATTGAAGCCAAATCAAAATTGGAGGCTTTCGATAGGGCTAAAGAGGTTTTTATTGAACTAGGAATGGGCAAAACTGAACTCAAAAATGGGGTCTTAATTTATTTGGCATTGGACGATAGAAAGTTTGCCATTATTGGCGATTCGGGCATTCATGAAAAAGTAGGGGAGGTTTTTTGGTTAGAAGAAAAGAACCTTATGGCCGCACATTTTATTAAGGGTGAATTTGCAATAGGTATTTCTATGGCTATCGAGAAAATTGGTGAAAAGTTGAAAAAACATTTTCCATATCAATCAGATGATACCAACGAATTAAGTAACGATATTTCATTTGGAGATGGTAACAATGATTAAGAGAATTTATTTTATATTTTTAGTGCTCCTCGGCTTTTTGGTTCAGGCCAAAGAATTGCCTAATAAACCCAACCCACCCCGCTTGGTTAATGATTTTGTAGGGGTATTATCTGCAGATCAGGTTAATGATTTAGAGCGTAAATTGCGGGTTTATTTTGATAGCACCTCAACCCAAATTGCCATCGTTCTTGAGGAAAGTTTGGAGGGTGAAGATGCTTTCGATTACAGCAGGCGACTAGCAGAAAATTGGCAAATTGGCGTAGCGGGCAAGAACAATGGTTTGCTTATTTATGCCGCCATTAAGGATAGAAAGATTCGCATCCAAAATGGTTATGGCATGGAGGCAACCATCACAGATGCTTTGTCTAAAAGAATCATTGAGGAAATAATTGTACCCAATTTTCGCCAACAAAATTATTATGAGGGATTAAATGAAGCTACCGATTATATTGTTAGGGCAGCAGCTGGCGAGTTTGTAAATGATATGCCAAGGAAAGGTCGTAACAAATCTACCTCGCCAATCATGGTCGTTGTTATAATCGTCATTTTTATCTTATTTGCCATCTTTTCTAATAAAGGTGGAAGGGGTGGTAGGCGCATTCACAGTGGTAGTCCATTCTTTGGAACCTTTGGTGGCGGCGGCTTTAGTGGTGGTGGATCAAGTGGCAGCGGAGGCAGCTTTGGCGGTTTTGGAGGCGGAAGTTTTGGTGGTGGTGGCGCGGGCGGAAGCTGGTAAATGCTACTGACTCAATTTCATTCGTAAAAATTCATTTGGGTTCAGACCGTATTGTTTTACCCTTCTTCTTTTACCTAAATATAAACTTTGTGGAAGCGTGTTGATGCCCAATTTTGTGCTCAATTCTTTGTTGCCGTAAGCCAGCGGATAATTGGGGTCTGCATCAGATTTAAAGATTCTTAATTCGTAACTCTTGTTCACAAAAAGCACACAGATTACCTTTAAATTATTGCTGTCTAATGCCGCAATTTGCCTTAATAATAAGGTGTCCGATTTGAAATTTTTGCTGGTTTTGTTGCCAAAATAAATATAGACTTCTTTCCTTCTCCACTTGTTTAATTTAAACTTTTCTCCTTTGGCAAGGGTGAATTTTACTTTTGGAACTTTCTTGCCTACCGCAATTTTGTTAAAATCTACCTTGTCGCTACTTGGTTTTATTTTAATAAATTTGCCCGCAGCATCGGCCTGCAATACCACATAAAGCTGACCATTCTTTTCAAAGTATGTCTTTTTGTCGCCCTTCTCAAATGTTACAAAATTAAGTGGATTGGTGGCATCAAAAATAGTATCATTGGCATTCACAAAGAGTATTTTATCTATGCCAGCATCGGTGTAAATTCCATTGGCATTTGCATCCAACAAGGCAATTTTAAAAGATTCTCGCCCAAGTTTAACCAATCCTGCCCGGGTAATATACCGTTGCTCGCGGTAGGTAAATTCTATGCCCACAAATTGCCTGCCTTTATAGGCCATTTTATAATACTCGTCCATGTATTTTTTGAACTCATATTTCTGGCCAAAAAGCTTGTTTCTTGAAAGCACAACCTTAATTTTTCCATCCTGTAATTTGCCATTGTGTAACTCAATTTCAAGCGCCGGTTCATCAAAGTATGGAAGGGTATAACTGGTATCGTCTGTAAAGTCGAAATTTTGGTTTTCATCAATATAAATGGTGGGATTTTTATGATAAGGATTTCCTACCAAGACACTTACATATCCTGGGTTGTAGGCATTAGCCGTTCCACTAAAAAAGATATTTCCATAGGCATACAACTTATAGCCATCTGGCCTAAGTATTTGTATGGGTTTGCTTGGGCGAGAGCCTTCAAAATCCATCGAATAAATGGTGTCGCTCTTGGTTAAAAACAGGGCAAGCGTCAATTGATATTTGTCAAACCTATCGTCCTTAACATATTGTCCCAATTTTACCTCAATGGTACTATCGGTCTGAGCCAAACCTGCCAAGCTGAATAAAAAAAAGGCAGGTAAAAAGAAAAGTTTCTTCATACCTGCCGAAATTAGTAAAAATTTAGATTATCTCTGCTTTTTAGTGCGATCCAAGGTATTTTGCAACACCTTCTGCTGTGGCACTCATGCCGTCTTTTCCTTTTTCCCAGTTGGCAGGACAAACTTCCCCTTTATCTTCAAAGAATTGCAATGCATCAATAATGCGCAATGCCTCATCTATGCTTCTTCCCAATGGCATGTCATTAACCACTTGGTGACGAACAATGCCTTTTTGATCAATTAAGAATAAGCCGCGGTAAGCAACAGCACTCTCTCCATTATCGCCCACCCAAATTAATTCTTCATTGTCGCTATAAGTATACTTGCCAGCCAAAACACCAAAGTTTGTTGCAATGGTCTTGTTTACATCTGCCACCAATGGATACTGCACGCCTTCAATTCCACCATTGTTTTTTGGCGTATTTAACCAAGCCCAATGCGAAAATTTGCTGTCTATTGAACAACCTACCACTTGTACATTGCGCGATTCAAAATCTGCAATTCGATCCTGGAAAGCAATAATTTCGGTTGGACAAACAAACGTAAAATCTAAAGGATAAAAGAAGAATAATACATGCTTCTTTCCTTCAAATTGGCTCAACGAAAAATTCTCTTCAAATTCTCCTCCGTTTACTACGGCATCAGCGCTAAAATGTGGTGCTGGTTTTCCTACTAACATGGTCATAATTTATTTATTTTGTTTTTTTATGGTACTTGAAATTCCTTTTATATTGATCTGAATTTGTTTAATTTCAAAACCATTGATGGTTTCATTTTTAAAGTAATCCGACAATAATTTTTGCAGTTTTGGGTCCTCATAATCTACTATCGTGCTTGTCTTTTCACAATATAAATGTATGTGCTCCTCTATTCTATGGTCATATCTAACTTTGTCTTCATTGGTTACAACTTTAGTAGCCAAATTGTTTTGAACCAATAAGTCTAATGTCTTGTAAACCGTAGCAAGCGAGATTGTAGGGTATTTCTTTTGCAATGATTTGTAAACATCCTCGGCACTGGGGTGGTGACTAAATTTTTGTAACGATTCAAAAATGATTACCCGAGGCAAGGTTATTTTTAACCCCAACCCTCTAAATTGATTGTGTATTTCGGTTTGACTAATCATTTCTAAATAATAATAATTCTTAATTAAGAATTATGTGCTACAAAAATATTAATACTTTTATTAATTGCAACTACTGTTTAAAAATCTGTAAATTGTTTTTAATAAAAATTGATAATTGTAGGTAAATTATACAAAGTAATTTCATACTTTGCTCCTGTGGAAAATTTAAGTACCCGATACAAAGTTTCATTAGCTTTTGGACTTTTGATGCTTCCGGTATGCATAGGCGTTTTTGGCTATATGCTCATCGAAAATGCCAATTTTTTAGATGCTTTGTTTATGACCATTACCACCATCTCAACCGTAGGTTATGGGGAGGTTTTTCCATTAAGCACCTCAGGAAGAGTGTTTACCATCTTCTTAATCGTTGGTAACCTTGGAATATTTGCCTATTCCATTTCATTAATTACCCGATTTTTAGTAGAAGGTGATTTTTTTAAACAAATAAGAATTATACGTATGAAAGATAGGATCAAGAAACTCGAGAACCATGTAATTGTTTGCGGTTTTGGCAGAAATGGACAATCTGCTTGCGATATGCTTAAAAAGCATCAGGTGCCTTATGTTATTTTAGAGAGTAAGAAAGAACTCTTAGAAATGTACCTCAACAAGGAGCATTTTTATTACCTAAATGAAGATGCAACCAAAGACGAATCTTTGCTAGATGCTGGCATAGAAAGGGCTCGTGGCTTAATAACTACACTCCCCAATGATGCCGATAATGTTTTTGTTACGCTTACAGCTAGAGGCCTAAATACAAAATTAACCCTAATAAGCAGGGCTTCCAATGGTTCAAGTTTTACCAAATTAAAGCGCGCTGGAGCAGATAATGTAATTATGCCAGATCGAATTGGTGGAGCACACATGGCTTCTCTCATTGTACGACCAGATGTAAATGAGTTTGTCGATATTTTATCTGGTCAGGCTGGAGCAGATGTGCAATTGGAAGAGTTTTCTTACGAACGATTAAAGAAAAATCTGGAGGGAATTACCATCGTCGATTTAAACATTCGCAAGCTGTCTGGCGCAAATGTTATTGGACTAAAACAAGGGGACGGCTCTTATATCGTAAACCCCAACATCAACATGGTTTTAGAAAAAGACATGAAACTTATCATCCTTGGCAACTCGGCTCAGATGGAAATACTTAAAACGCTAATCGACTAACTTCGCCAGAGCAAACTGCTATCGCCAAAACTTAAAAAGCGGTAATCCTTTTCTAAGGCGTGCCCATAAATTGTTTTCCATTCCTCGCCAACCAGCGCAGCAATCAATAATAATAAGGTACTATTGGGTTGGTGAAAATTAGTTACAATGGCATTGGCTATTTTAAATTGATATCCTGGTGCAATCAATAGTTTAGTTATTCCCCTTAATTCTTGTATGTTTTCTGTGATAAAAAAATTCTGTACAGCTTCAAATGCTTTGATTGCGCCAATATCATTCCTTAACTCGTATGGATCCCATTGTTTAACCAATAAATTAGATTGATTTAATGTTTCCTTTAACAGCCTAACCCCAAGCCAATACAAACTTTCTATCGTTCTTAAGGACGTGGTACCAACAGCAATAATGGGCGAATTTAACGCTAATGCATTCAACAAATCATTGATGGTATTAAGTGAAACATAAAAGTGCTCTTGATGCATTTCATGTCCAAGCATGGTTTCAGATTTAACCGGCATAAACGTACCTGCGCCAACATGTAGGGTTAATTCTGTTGTGCTAATATCTTGCTTTGCCAATTGTGAAAATGTTTCATCGGTAAAATGCAAACCCGCAGTAGGCGCAGCAACCGAGCCTTTTTCCTTGGCATAAGTTGTTTGATATTGCAGTTCATCTTCTGCCTCAGCATCTCTATTTAAGTAGGGTGGAAGTGGCAATATTCCTGCATGAAACAATAAATTGCCAAACAAGATGTTTTCATTGTCCCACTCGAATTTTATCTCCGAAAAGTTGGCTTGTTTTTCAAGGAGGGTTGCAGTAAAATTAATTTTTTCGGTTCCAACCAAAATATCTTTCTGCAATATCTCTCCCTTCCATCTTTTCGAATTCCCAATTAAACATTTCCATACGCAAGATTTATTTGAAGAAAAAGCACTTGGATAATCGCCATGCATCGGTTCAAGGCAAAATATTTCGATTTGGGCTCCCGACTCTCTATGAAATAAAATTCTGGCATGAACAACAAGTGTGTTGTTAAATACCAACAAGGATTTGCTCGGTAATAATGTAGGTAATTCTTTAAATTGATGGTCGTTAATGTTCCCTTTATGGTAAACCAAGAGTTTACTTTGATCTCTTTGCTTCAACGGAAAAACGGCAATTTTTTCATTGGGTAAGGGGTAGGTATAATCCGAAATTGAAAGGTCCTTTGGGTGCATATTTTACTGTTTATATCCTTTAATTGCCTTTAAACTCGGGTTTGCGTTTTTCTACAAAAGCCTTCATGCCTTCTTTTTGATCTTCGCTGGCAAAACACATGTAAAAATTCTTTCGTTCAAAATACAAGCCTTCTTGTAATCCCGTATCAAATGCTTTTAAGACACTCTCTTTTGCCAAACGAATAGAAATTGGGCTCATTAGCGAAATTTCTTTGGCCATTTTTACGGCCTCGTCTAAATATACTTCTTCTGGTACCACTTTATTTACCAAGCCTGCGCGCATGGCCTCCTCTGCAGAAATAAACTTGCCCGTTAACACCATTTCCATAGCCAAGGCTTTTCCAACCGCCCTTGTTAACCTTTGGGTTCCTCCAGCACCAGGCATAATGCCTATTTTTATTTCGGGCTGACCAAATTTGGCACTTTCACTTGCCACTATCATGTCGCAGGTCATGGCCAACTCGCAGCCTCCGCCCAAAGCAAAGCCAGAAACAGCAGCAATAATTGGCTTTTTGGTTTTTCTTATTTGATCCCAAGTTTCAAACTGGTCTATCTTTAATAAGTCGATGGCATTTTTACTCTCCATCTGTTTAATATCCGCCCCTGCAGCAAATGCTTGTTCGTTCCCTGTAATAATAATACATCGTACAGAATCATCCTCATCAAATTGAGCAAGTGCATGCTTTAATTCAAGCATCAGTTGTAGGTTCAGGGCATTTAATTCTTTGGGTCTATTCAAACGAATCAGTGCAATATGGGGCGCAAAATTTGGCTCAGCCACTATAAATTGAAATTCCATTTTTTAATTATTTTTACAGCAAAGCAAATTAATTTTGACCCAACTGCAAAGTTCCTGAAATATTTAACGATATTGCAGCCCCGTTACAAGGGCAGGTTTAACGTTAAGTTCTTGAGAATTAATTATTTTACTGCTTTTTAGGTGTTTCAAAAATCAGATGATTTGCGATTCACATGGAAAAGTTTTTTAAAATTATTGTATTTAAGAAAAAAAACCTGATATTTGCAGTCCTTTTGAAGAAAATATTGTCATGAGAGTATGTGATTTAACCGGTAAGCGCCCTATGGTGGGTAATAATGTGTCTCACTCAAACCGTAAGACCAAGCGTCGCTTTTACCCAAATTTACAGGAGAAGAAATTCTTTATTCCTGAAGAAAATCGTTGGATAACCTTAAAGGTTTGTACCAAAGCGATTAAAACGATTAACAAAAAGGGCATCAGTGCCGTTTTGAACGACTATATCCGTAATGGACAAATCTAAGTAGGAGGAAATAAGAAATGGCAAGAAAAGGCAATAGAATCCAAGTAATACTTGAGTGCACAGAACACAAAACAAGTGGTTTGGCAGGAACCTCACGTTATATTACTACAAAAAATCGTAAGAATACAACCGAACGTATTGAGTTGAAGAAATACAACCCAATTATGAAGAAGAAAACTGTTCATAAAGAAATTAAATAATTAAGTCATGGCTAAGAAAGTAGTTGCAACATTAAAAACAGCCGGAGCAGGAAAAGATTTTGCGAAGGTATATAGAGCCGTTAAAAACGATAAAGGCTCTTACTCGTTCAAATCAGAAATTGTTTCGAACGAAGAAGTGAAAACGTATTTCAAAAAGTAATTTTTTGAGAAATCACATTCAATAAAGCATTCTGTGAAAAGCAGGATGCTTTTTTTGTTTTATTCAGTATGAAAAACTATGGGAATATTTAATTTTTTTAGCAAAGAGAAAAAGGATAAATTAGATCACGGACTCGAAAAAACTAAGACTAGCATATTCGACAAAATAAGCAAGGCCCTAGTAGGTAAAAGTTCTGTGGATGATGCCTTTTTGGATGATCTGGAAGAAATTCTAGTAAGCAGCGATGTGGGAATTGAAACTACTTTGAAAATTATTGACCGACTGCAAAAAAGGGTTGCGAAAGATAAATACGTGGGTGTTTCCGATTTAAATGCTTTGCTTAAAGAGGAAGTTGGGAAACTTATGGAGGAAAATATTTCTGATATTCCAACCGATTTTGAAGATTTAAAAGGGGTAAAACCTTATGTGGTTCTGGTTGTTGGTGTAAATGGAGTGGGTAAAACTACCACCATTGGAAAAATGGCCAATCAATACAAAAAAGTAGGTAAAAAAGTTGTTTTGGGTGCGGGCGATACTTTTAGGGCTGCTGCAGTGGAACAACTTAAAATTTGGGGTACAAGAAATGATGTGCCTGTAATTTCTCATGGCATGAATACCGACCCTGCTTCTGTGGCTTTTGATACCGTTGCAAAAGCAATTGAAATGGATGCCGATGTGGTCATTATTGATACCGCTGGTAGATTGCACAATAAAGTTGGACTCATGAACGAATTGAGTAAAATTAAACGGGTGATGCAAAAGGTAATTCCAAATGCTCCCCACGAAATTCTGTTGGTCTTAGATGCCAGTACAGGGCAAAATGCCTTTGAACAAGCCAAGCAGTTCACTGCCGCAACAGAGGTAAATGCCCTTGCCCTAACTAAATTAGATGGTACGGCTAAAGGTGGTGTGGTTATTGGTGTGGCCGATCAATTTAAAATTCCCGTAAAATATATTGGTGTAGGGGAGGGTATAGACGACTTGCAATTGTTTAACAAGCTCGAATTTGTAGATTCACTTTTTAAAGGTTAATTATTTTGAAAACAAAAACGCTCAGAATAGACAAAGTAAATATCATCACTTTAGGCTGTTCTAAAAATATAGTGGATAGCGAAGAATTGTTTAGCCAATTAAAGGCAAATGATTTTGTGGTGGAACATGAATCTCAAAAAGATGATGCCAATATCGTTATCATCAATACCTGCGGTTTTATTGATAACGCCAAGGAAGAAAGTATCAATACCATTGTGCGTTGGGCCGAAGCCAAAGAGGCTGGCCAAATAGAAAAATTATATGTTACAGGCTGCCTTTCTCAAAGGTATATGCCCGATCTTCAAAAGGAAATTCCTGAAGTAGATCAATATTTTGGTACCACCCATTTACCTCAATTGCTAAAAACTTTGGGTGCCGATTATAAACACGAATTAATTGGTGAGCGACTAATTACCACGCCTTCTCATTATGCCTATTTAAAAGTTTCGGAAGGTTGCGATAGGCCTTGTTCTTTCTGTGCCATTCCTATTATGAGGGGTAAGCATGTGTCTAAACCTTTAGAACAAATTGCCACTGAAGTGCGCGGTCTTGTTAAAAATGGTACCAAAGAAATTTTGCTAATTGCACAAGATAGCACCTATTACGGACTAGATATTTATGGCGAAAGAAAGTTAGCCGATTTGCTTAGAACCATTTCCGATATTCCAGGGGTAGAATGGATTCGTTTGCATTATGCGTACCCATCACAATTTCCACTAGATGCCTTGGAGGTAATGGCCGAACGCGATAATATTTGCAAATACATCGATATTCCCTTACAACATGTGAGCGATAACATGCTCAAAATTATGCGAAGAGGAATTACGCGCGAACGCACCGAAGAAATTGTGAAAACAATTAGAGAAAAAGTGCCGGGAATAGCCATTCGCACAACCCTCATCGCAGGTCATCCTGGCGAAACAGAACAAGACTTCCAAGACCTTTGCGATTTTGTTGAACGTAACCGTTTCGATAGGTTAGGAATATTTACTTATAGCCACGAAGAAGGTACCCATGCCGGAACTTTAGATGATGATGTGCCGCAAGAAGTAAAAGAAGAACGCGCTGCCACCATCATGGAAATTCAACAAGGTATTAGCACCCAAATTAACAAAACACGCGTGGGTAAAACACTCAAAGTTTTGTTCGATCGCAAAGAAGGTGGCTACTATATTGGTAGAACCGAATTTGATAGTCCAGAAGTAGACAATGAAGTATTGGTGGACGCCAAAACTAACTTCGTTAGAATTGGAGATTTTGCCAATGTACTTATCGAATCGTCCGAAGATTTTGACCTTTACGGAAAGGTTGTTTCTCAATGATACAGCCTTTATTTTACAAGCCCTTAGACCAAACTCATTTGGTTCCGCCCATTGTAAAAGACTACCTTGATAAAAGCAATCTGCTAGAAAAATATGTTTCATCTTGGCATCAAACAAATGGCATAGAAGAGGCAATGGCTAATAGAAGGTTTTCTGCAGAACAAAGAGTAATTTTAAGAGACGGTCTGAACCAACAATATGCGCATGCTGATATTCAGTTAAACACATCGGATGCTACTTTTTCTAACATTGAATCTTTGGTATCGCCCAATACTTTTACCATCACAACCGGACATCAATTGAGTCTTTTTGGTGGCACCTTATTCATGGGGTATAAAATATTAACTGCCATTAAACTTGCTTTGGATCTTCAAGCCAAATTTCCTTCAAAGAAATTTGTGCCAATACTTTGGCTTGCCTCCGAGGACCACGATTTTGAGGAGATAAAAGGAACCTATTTGTTTGGCAAAAACTTGGATTGGCATATTGATTCTAATGGAAAAGCAACCGGACAAATAGCCATACAGGATATGGAAAATTTGTTGGATGAAATAGCAGGTTTATTGGGCAATCACCCACATGCAGAAACATGGGTTCAGAAAATAAAAGAGGCCTACTTAAACAGTGAAAATTTGGGTAAGGCTACCTTACGCTTTTACCATACTTTATTTCAAGAATTTGGCTTGGTAATCATAGATCCCAATCGAGTAGAATATAAAAAAATATTGTTGCCAGTTATCTTGGCCGATGTGTTAAAGCAAAAGTCCTATGAAACACAATTGATATCAGATCAAGTTTTAGCCACACATTATAAACTTCAAATTCATGCCAGGCCTATTAACTTTTTTTACTTGGTACCAGGTGGTGCGCGTAAATTATTGAAACCTTTTGAAAATGGGTTCAAAGCGGGTGAGGATGGTCCTGTATTTAGTGTGGATGAAATGGAATTGGAAATTAACCAATACCCCGAGCGTTTTAGTCCAAATGTGAATTTACGTCCCGTTTTCCAAGAAATGATCTTACCCAATTTGGCCTATGTTGGTGGTCCGGCCGAAGTGGGTTATTGGTTGCAATTGAAATCTATTTTTGATTTATACGAAACACCCTTTCCGCTTGTTGCATTAAGATTTATGAATGTGTTATTGGGTGGCGGACTAAAAGAGAAGGTAGAAAAAATGGGTTTGGAGGTGCAAGATTTATTGAACTCAGAAACAGAGCTTACTCAAAAGTATTTGCTCAAAACACAATCACTCAATTATCCTGTGCAAACTCAGGAGCTGCTAGATCAAATGCAAGTGCTAATAGACCAAGTAAAAAACATGGATCTTGTTCTAGGCAAAGATTTTTTGGAATCAAAATTGGGATTAAAAGATTTTTTCAAATCGAAATCGGGTGCAATTAAAAGGAGTATGGAACAGCATGAGGCCGCACAAATTGAAAAATTGTTAAAATTCCGTACCCGATTGTTTCCAAATGGGGTGTTACAAGAAAGAATTGAAACGGTAATGCAATATGAGGTGATGCTAAAGGAGCCAATTTTGAATAATTTATTAAACCTTATTGAGCCACTAAGCGGGAAATTATTGTTTTCTACCTATTAGGTTAATTTTTTCGGTTGAGCATTTGGTTCAGCAAGTGCCATAAAACAATGCCCGAGGAAACAGCAACATTTAAGGAGTGCTTCATGCCAAATTGCGGAATTTCAAGGCAGCCATCGCTTGCATTTATTAATTCTTGACTCACGCCTTCCACTTCATTGCCTAAAATAATGGCTATTGGATTTGTTCCATTCCATTCAAAATCTTGAAGGGAAATGCTACCAGTAACTTGTTCAATTGCATAAATGGCCACGCCTAAATGTTTTAAATTTTGCATAAGATCAAGGGCATTTTTTGCATGCTCCCAGTCCACCGTTTCGGTTGATCCAAGCGCAGTTTTCAGGATTTCTTTGTTTGGAGGTAGGGCAGAGGTGCCAGTAATGTAAATTTTTTTTATTCTAAATGCATCCGATGTTCTAAAAATTGAACCTATGTTATTGCCACTTCTTAATTGGTCTAAAATGATGTAAATGTCGGTTTTTTCGGATGATTTGAAGTTTTCAACACTTAATCGGTTAAGTTGCTTATTGGTTACTTTTAAATTGTCCATGGTAGGTTTTATTTATTAAGTGGTAAGGTTTTGCAAATAACAATTTCTTTAATTTGCAATCATAAAAAAATATTTATATTTGTAATTAAATTATACAATCTATGAGACCTTTATCTTTAACAAAATTTATTCGACAAACGACCTTATTGCTTTTATCACTTTTGATCACTGCAGTTTCTTATTCACAAGAAGCCGCCAATAAATGGTCGGCAAGCGTGGCATTAGGAGTGCCTGTAACATTCTTTTCTATTAAATCAAAGCCAGTAGGCATTTATACAGGTGGGGTTAGGTATTCTTTTAACAAGACTTGGTCTTTAGAGGCTAGACTTACCGCCAATACCTTTTACAACAATGCAACAGGTAATAAAGCAAAAGCTACCTTAGATGGTACTTCTTCTGATGTTATTTCATACCGCACACCAGTTTATGGCTTAAATGGTATTGTATATTACAACCTGCACAATATTTTTGGTTTAAACAAATTCCCAGAAAGCAAATGGTTGCCTTATGCTACCTTAGGAGCTGGATATAATATGTATAAGCCTTCT
>JAWXAZ010000003.1:0-18657 GCA_034439755.1 bacterium | reverse complement strand
GGTTTTAATTCATAATTCATAACTCATAATTCATAACTCATAATTCATAACTCATAATTCATAACTCATAATTCATAATTCATAATTCATAACTCATAATTCATAACTCATAATTCTCATAATAATAAACAAAATTAAATTTCGAAATAAATACAATAAATATGAAATGGTTAGCACAAATAAGTAGGGTTTTGGTTGGGGTATTGTTTATCTTATCTGGACTCATTAAAGCGAATGATACTTTAGGTTTTAGTTATAAACTGGAGGAGTATTTTGAGATTTTCAATATGCCCTTTTTAAATCCATATGCGGTATTGTTTAGCATGTTGATTTGCATCTTTGAAATTATCAGTGGATTTGCATTGCTTTTGGGTATTTACAACAAACTTAATGCCTGGTTATTATTGGTGCTTATTGTTTTCTTTACCATACTTACGGGCTATAGTGCCATTACGCATAAGGTAACAGATTGCGGTTGTTTTGGCGATGCTTTAAAGCTTACGCCGTTCACCAGTTTTATGAAGGATGTGGTGCTGTTAATATTGATTCTCTTTATCATTTTTGGACTAAAACACATTCAACCTTTGTTTAACAAGGTAATTTTGAATATTACTTTGTCGGCAGCATTTTTAGTGGCCACATTTTTTACTTTATACACGTATATGTTTTTACCTGTAAAAGATTTTCTTCCTTACAAAATTGGCAACGATATTGAGGCCTTAACGCTTACACCTGCTGATGCACCAAAGGATGAAATTGAGATGTTATTTATTTATGAAAAAGGTGGACAGCGTTATGAATTTACGGCAGATAAATTACCAGAAGACATCGATCAATATGAGTTCGTAGACAGGCAAGATAAATTGATTAAGGAAGGGTTTAAACCACCTATTCACGACTTTAAATTGTACGATGCGAATGGCATAGAATTTACCGATAGTTTGTTTGCAGGCGACGGTTATAAATTGATTTTGGTTCAGACCAAAACAGAAGCTAGTCGCAAGGGAATTGAGGAACAATTGGCGCAGTTGAGCAAAGGATGGATAGAAAGCGGCAAGCCGCTGTGGGCATTGACTTCTAGCAATTTGGTGGACGCACAAAAGTATGCACAAAATCATTCATTTTTGTTTAATTATTATAACATGGATGCCATACCTTTAAAATCGATGTTGCGCTCTAATCCTGGGGTGATGTTGTTGAATAAAAATGTGGTGGTAAAGAAATGGGGCGCATATAATATTCCGAGCTTTGCAACGGTTCAAAAATACATGCGTTGATGCATGCTTGTGAAAAACGCTAAACGTATTTTTTTGGTTGGAATGCCAGGCAGTGGCAAGAGCACTGAGGGCAAAAAATTAGCCAAGCAATTGGGCTATTCATTCATTGATTTAGACAAGAAAATTGAGGAAGAATTTGGCTTAGACATAGCCGGTATTTTTAAGATTCATGGTGAGGTTTTTTTTAGGGAATATGAATCTAAGATTTTAAAATCGTTAAACTTATTTGATCGGGTGGTTATAGCGTGTGGAGGTGGCACAATTTCATTTAATTGTAATATGGATTGGATCAATAAAAACGGAATCTCAATCTATTTTAGTGCCGAACCAAAGCTTCTATTGAGCAGGATTTTGGCTGGAAAAGTGCAAAGACCCTTGTTTTTAGGACTTAATGAAGAAGAAATTTTGATAAAAATTAAAGAATTATTGGCTCATAGGAGCAGATATTATGAGCAATCTAAGTTGATTATTGAGCTTCCTATTAAATCACCCAATATGCTGCTAGACAAGATTTTAAATATTTTTTAGTCTTATAAAAACAGGCAAAAATTCAACTTTGCGCCGTTTTGTTGAAAACGTGTTCAATTCTTTTATTCATTTTTTTTTCTGAAAAGGCTTGCAGGCACTTGAAATTACAAATCTGTTTGTTAAGTTTGTTATATAAAACCCTTAAATATAATTAATACATGAACAAACAAGACTTAATCGATTCGATGGCAAAAGCTGCCGGTGTAACTAAGGTACAAGCTCAAGCTGCTTTAGATGCATTTATGAACTCAACTCAAACTGCTTTGAAAAAAGGCGACAAAGTAATCCTAGTAGGATTTGGAACTTTCTCTGTTACGAAGCGTGCTGCTCGTAAAGGTCGTAACCCACAAACAGGAAAAGAAATTAGCATCCCTGCAAAAAAGGTTGTTAAATTCAAAGCTGGTGCTGGATTACAAGCTAAAGTTAAATAGTTTAATTCTACTTAAAATGGAAAGCCCGATGCGATGCATCGGGCTTTTTTTGTTTAAAATTAGGGGATGCAGCAGATATTGGTTCAGACAGAAATTATACTGATAAGCCGTAGATTAGACCAAAAATATTTGAACCAACACCTTGATGTTTGGCATATTCAATCCCTAATTTAATTGTCTTGCGGACTAATTTAATTTGAGTAATACCAATTGTAGTTATAAAAAGTGAAAAGAATTTTTCTAAAGAGAATACTGATTTAACCAAGCAACATCATCATGAGAAACTTAGCGAAGCGGGGTTATCCATTTTGTGTTTTCGGCTAAGGGTACAGGAGGTTAAAATGATAAGAAACTTAGCGAAGCGGGGTTATCTATTTTGTGTTTTCGGCTAAGGGTACAGGAGGTTAAAATGAAAAGAAACTTAGCGAAACGGGGTTATCCATTTTGTGTTTTCGGCTAAGGGTACAGGAGGTTAAAATGATAAGAAACTTAGCGAAGCGGGGCTATCTATTTTGTGTTTTCGGTTAAGGGTATAGGAGGTTAAAATGATGAGAAACTTAGCGAAGCGGGGCTATCTATTTTGTGTTTTCGGCACAAGGTATAGAAGGTTAAAATGATAAGAAACTTAGCGAAGCGGGGCTATCTATTTTGTGTTTTCGGTTAAGGGTATAGGAGGTTAAAATGGTGAGAAAACACTAACTAATAATTATGTAAGTTAGTCATTCAACATGTTCAATACATAAAACTTTGAAGGCTCCTATCCCTACTCTAAATATGCAGTAATTTTACCCGCTTTCATCAATACGGTTACGTGCTCTTGAAGGGTGGTTTTTAGCGACAAGCCAATGAAATCAGCCGACACCGGAAAACTCTTGTGGTTGCGGTCGACCAGCACTGCCACTTGTATGCTTTTTACTTGTTCTTTTAAGAAGGGATGCATGCCATAAACGAGGGTGCGACCAGTATTTAAAACATCGTCGAACATGATGACAGGTTTGTCTTTAATTTGTTTTGGCTCAAAATTAATTTCCGCAGAATTAAATTCGGGCTTGTCTTTGCTAATGCTAATTTCCAAGAAGGTAATTTTTATTTTGGAAATTTCTTGCAATTCGGTCTGAACCAATTTAGCCACTTGAACACCTTGTCCGGCAATGGCGGCAAAGACTATTTCCTTTTGATCGAAATGCTTTTCATAGATTTGATATGCCATTCTCCTAAGGATTTTTTGAACTTGGTTATGTGCTAATATTTGAGTTTTCATATTTGATTGCCGAATAAAAACAGGAATAATTGACGCAATTTAATAGAAATTGACACAAACCCCCTATATTTGTACCCGCTGCAAGGCAAGAAAAAAAAATTGTTTATAAATTTTGTAAATGAATAAATATTCTTATTTTTGCGGTCCTAAATTTTGCGAAGAAGATGAAAGAAGGTATCCACCCAAAAAACTATAGAAAAGTGGTTTTCAAAGACATGTCCAATGAATACATGTTTATTTGCCAGAGTACAGTAGACTGTAAAGAGACCATCAAATGGGAAGATGGCAATGATTATCCGTTATTTAAACTGGATATTTCGTACAAGTCACATCCATTTTTCACTGGACAAAGTATGTTCATTGATACGGCTGGTCGAATTGACAAGTTCAAAAGACGTTATCAGAAGAAAGCTGATTAATACATTGAAAGCCTTCGCAATACCGCGAAGGCTTTTTTTTTATCTTATAGCCTCGTAACTTAGTGCGCTCAAAGTAAATTTTTACTCCGATGATGCATTATCTATTTTTCGATCCGCAAATAAATAGGGAAAACCTACTTCCATTTACTTTTACCAGGCCAGTGGCCAATCTTAGGGTGGGCATACGCACCATTAACGAGAAATGGGAAGCCTATTTTGGGCATGTTAACTATGGATATTTTACCCAAGATTACCTTCAAGAAAAATTCCCTAGGAATGAAGGTCCGCATAATATTCTCATAAATGGCAGCATTTGCCCTACACCTACCTTGGTGGCAGAAATAAAAAAACTATCTAAAAACAAGGAGGCTTTAGTCTTTAACGACATGTTGGTAGCGGTTTTTATGGAGGAATCCTTTGTAAACGCTTTCTCGGAGGATATTAGCTTATATCATTGCACCGAGAGTGAGGAGACTACTTTTACCCAACTTCATTATTGCTACGATATTTTTTCTAAAAACGGTGAGGCACTAGAGGCAGATTTTGCTTTTATGACTGCTGGCCGGGAATCTCAGCCTATTCCAGCAGGCAATCAGGTACTCAATCCCGAAAGAATTTTTATTGAAGAAGGGGCAAAAATTAATTTCTCTATCCTTAATGCCTCAACTGGATCCATCTATATTGGAAAAAATGCGGAAGTGATGGAAGGCTGCAAAATTCGCGGACCTTTTGCCTTGTGTGAAGATGCCGGACTAAAAATGGATGCCAAAATTTATGGTCCCACTACGGTTGGGCCGCATTGTAAAGTGGGCGGAGAGGTTAATAATGTGGTATTTTATGGATACAGCAATAAAGGTCACGATGGATTTGTGGGGAACGCCGTCATTGGAGAATGGGTAAACATGGGTGCCGATACCAACAATTCCAATTTAAAAAACACGTACGACGAAGTGAAGCTGTGGAATTACCGCAGCAATCGTTTTGAAAAGACAGGCTTAACCTTTTGCGGACTAATGATGGCCGATCACGCAAAATGTGGCATCAATACCATGTTTAATACTGGCACCGTTGTAGGTGTTGGCGCAAATATATTTGGTTCGGGTTTTCCAAGAAATTTTATCCCTAGTTTTAGCTGGGGTGGCGCACAAGGGTTTGAAACTTTTGTGTTACACAAATTTTATAAAACAGCCGAAGCAGTTTATAAGCGCAGAAGCGTGCCTTTTACCGAAGTTGACAGAGAATTGTTGGCAGCGGTATATGAACAAAGTAAAACCTATCGTTTTTGGGAGCATAATACGACTTCCGAAAAAGAATTAATATGACCATGAGAAAGAAAATCATCGCAGGAAACTGGAAAATGAACAAGACCTTGGAAGAAGGAATGGGACTTGTTTCTGAAATTAGCAACATGTTAAAAGACGAATACCAAGGCAGAGCCAAAGTGGTATTAGTTCCGCCATTTATTCATATTAATGCCGTAAGCAGATTGGCTTCAGACAATAGCCAAATTGCTATTGGTGCCCAAAACTGTAGCAACCACAAGAGTGGTGCTTATACCGGCGAAGTAAGTGCAGCTATGTTAAAAAGTTGTGGCACTACTTATGTAATTGTTGGGCATAGCGAGCGCCGTCAATATTTCCATGAAAATAATGCCTGGTTGGCTCAAAAAGTTGATGCCATTTTATCTACAGGATTAACGCCAATTTATTGCTGTGGAGAGACCTTGGAAGAACGCGAATCAAATACTCATTTTGCGGTATTAGAGAAGCAAATTTCGGAAGGCTTATTCCACTTAAATGCAGAACAAATGCAAGAGGTTGTGGTGGCTTACGAACCTGTTTGGGCAATAGGTACAGGTAAAACTGCCAGCACAGCACAAGCGCAAGAAATACATGCATTTATTAGGGAATTAATTGCTAAAAAATACTCAGATCCAGTAGCGCAAGAAATCACCATTCAATACGGTGGCAGTGTAAAAGCAGATAATGCTGCTGAGCTATTTTCGGCGCCAGATATTGATGGTGCTTTGGTGGGTGGTGCTGCATTGCAAAGCCGCAGTTTTGTAGATATTGTGAAGGCGATGGCATAACTATGAGAAAAGCATCCTTCTGGCTCATAATTCTATTATTTAGTTTTACGCAAATACGGGCTCAGCGCCCCAATAGTTTTTCGTTTGACCCAAGTGTTTTTATTGGCGAGTTTGAGTCGTTCATGTCTAGTTCGTCTAAAAAGGACGTGCGCGATATGGCGGAAGAGTTTAGTGGATATTATAATGCCGGTAAATTTTCTAACGCCCAAAAGACGATGATCATAAGGCAAAGCAACGAAATGTTGAATGCCACTTGTCAAATTAGTCCCGATTTTGAGGGCTATTTAAAGACCATAAATGCCTTGGTAAGCAACAATTATCTAGGCAAATTTGATGGTTGGCACAAGACATTATCGGCAGCCTTAAAGCGCAGCAAGGATGATTTTCAAAAGTTTCTATTGGTGTCTAAAAACGTATTTGCCGAAAATCAATTATTGGTTTTGGGAGGATATACATGGGTAACTTCAACAGCCGATGCGGAATTGGTGGTAGAAGGTGAGCCTCTTTTCTTGTTTAAAAAACTGAACCTTATTTGTTATACACCGGGAGATACCTTTGAACTTTATAATACCTCGGGTAAGTTTTACCCTAGTAAAAACTTATGGGTGGGAAAAGGCGGAAAGATTGATTGGACGCGTGTTGGCTTAGATTCTAATAAGGTATATGCTTTAATCAAAAATTACAAAATCGATTTAAACAATGGCGATTTAATAGCAGATTCTTGCAACTTTTACAACCTCGATTTATCTGCAAAACCAATGATGGGAAAAGTTACGGATAGACCCATGGGAAAATCTCAGGGTGAAAAGAGTATTTATCCGCAATTTGAAGGCTATTTTTCTACCTTTACTGGAACTAGTTATGGCAAAGCAAAATTTCGAGGAGGCTTTGGTATGCGTGGCGCTTTGGTTATAGGCAGGGGAACAAATGACCAAAAAGCAGAGCTATGGTTCAACTTTAAAAATAAACCATTTTTAAGGGTACAATCGCCCGAGTTTTTTGTGCGCGAAAACCGCATTTCTGTAGAGAAAGCAGAAGTGACCATCTTCTTAGATAAAGATTCAATTTATCATCCACAATTGGCTTTTAATTACCTCATCGATAAAGACAAAGTTTCTTTGTATAGGGATGATAAAAAAGGAATTTCATCGGCCCCATTTATGGATAATTACCACAACATAGAATTCTATGTTGACGAGATAAAATGGGACTTAAACAGTCCCAAAATTGAATTAGACAATATTGCAGGTGATGTGCCAGCAAGGTTTGAATCAATTAATTATTTCAGGGATTTTAGCTATGAAAAAATTGGCGCTATGTTATCTTATAATCCTTTACAAAGAATTAAAAAATACTGTGAAGACAATAAGGTAAACAGCTTTAGGATTGAGTCTTATGCGGCCACCTTTAAAAGTAATATTAGTGACATTCGCATTCAAATGATAGACCTTAACGACAAAGGTTATGTAAATTTTGATGGGGCAAAAAACGTGGTGTATGTGAAACGTAAATTGATTGATTATGTAAACGCCCATAATGGAAGAACCGATTATGATGCCATTGCATTTAATTCGATCATTAGCTCTATTCCAAATGCGCATATTAGTTTAATTAACAATGATTTGGTAGTACAAGGCGTTCCTAAGTTCTTCTTTAGCGATTCGCAAAACGTATATATTTTACCAAGAGACCAAGTAGTTACTATAAAGAAGAATCGCAACATGGATTTTAGCGGAAAACTGCGTGCGGGTATGTCCGATTTTTATGGAAATAATTTTGCATTTGATTACAATACTTTTAAAGTAAGGTTAAATAATGTTGACTCTTTAAAATTTTTATATGCCGATGATTCTGTTGGCATGATGCGGCATGTAAAGAGTGTAATTCAAAATATTTACGGTACGCTTGAAATCGATTATCAATACAATAAATCGGGGCGAAAACGCTATCCTAAATACCCTGTGTTTACGTCAGAAGTTGGGTCAAAAGTGTTTTATGATTACCCAACTACGATGAAGGGAACTTATGATAGGAACCGATTTTATTTTGACGTAGATCCTTTTACATTGGATAGTTTGGCCGATTTAAACTTGTACACCTTGGCCCTTGGAGGCAATTTTGTTTCGGGCGGAATTTTGCCAGAGATGCGCCAGGAAATCTATTTACAGCCCGATAAATCTTTGGGATTTTATATACCCAACGACCAAACTACAAAATACACCTTATATGGTTCTAAAGGCAATGCCAACATGGATTTGCGACTAAGTAATGATGGACTTGTAGGCGATGGAACACTCTCCTATTTATCGTCTAGAACTTCCTCTCATCGATTAGAGTATATGCTCGATTCGATGAACTCGAATAGTCACCTATTTGAGAATGATAGAACCTCTTTGTTTCCAACGGTAATTAAATCGCCCAATGTATTTACCCATTGGCTTCCATACCAAGACACCATGTTTATTACCAACAAAGGTGAGCCCATGAAGATTGCCTATGATGGTGCAAAATTATATGGTACCATTATTTTAACACCAAAGGCGATGAAGGCAAAAGGTAATATGGATATTGAAGGAGGTAAATTAGATGCCGACTTATTTGAGTTAAAACCGGTAGAAATTTTATCGGATGATGCGGTATTTAAACAAATGGATCCAAGTGATACCAGCAAGGTGGCATTTGCAACAGGGAAGGTAAAAGCATACGTGAACTTAGAGCAGAAGTATGCCGAGTTTACTTACAAAAATTTTCCTGGAATTAACAATACTTTTGTGCTAAACAACTATGTAGGTTCATTCCAAAAATTACGGTGGGATATGGTTCCTAAAACACTCAAATTTACTGGTCCGCCTAATGCCAAAAAAGCAGAGGCAGGTAGTTATTTGTTGAGTAAAAAAGGATTACAAGACAGTTTAAAATATGCTGCGGGGTCTGTGTTTATTACACTTGGCGACTTTGTAATGAATATTGGGCAGATTCCATTTATAGTGGTTGCCGATAGCAAAGTTTTTCCAGACAGTGGCAAAGCTATTGTAAGAAACAATGCAGAGATGGACATGTTGGTGAATGCAAAAATAAAGGCAGATACCTTAAATGCATACCATGATATAGAGAAGGTTAATATTAAAATTAATGGTCGAACCGATTGCATTGGCGCGGGTACTTATACTTATTTGGACCGCAACAAAAAGCCCCAGAAATTTTATTTGGATCAGATATATGTGGCCCAGAAAAAATACATAGAAGGCAAAACATTGATACCAGATACAATTAACTTTATGGTGGGCCCAAAAATTGGTTTTAGGGGAAGTGCCATCTTGCATTCTTATGATAAGAATTTGGAGTATAATGGATTCTTTAAAGGCATGCATGAGCAGTTTTTACCGAAAACAGATTGGTTTAAATCGGCCTCTATTATTAGTCCAGATTCGGTTTACATCAATACTGCACCGCCATTAACTAACTTAAACAGACAAGCCTTAACCAATGGATTTTTTGTAAGCAACGACTCCTCACATGTGTATCCTGCCATGTTCTCTAGGAAGCGAAATTCTACCGACCAAGAGTTAATGAAATGTGAAGGGACATTTACCTATAATGAGCAATTTGATGAGTTTAGACTTGGGCCATACGGCAAAGTTTTTGGAAGGGAGAAGCGTGGCAATTTTTTAGCCATGAGTGAGCTAAAGAAAATTGTTTATGGGGAGGGCAAATTTAACTTTGGTTATAATACAGAGGGCTTTAGTGTAAACAGTGCTGGATATGCCACTTACAATTTAGCTGATACCACATTTGGCATGAAGCTAAGCATGGTTATTGATATGCTGTTGCCAGATGCGGCCTTAAAATTAATGTTAGATTCTTTGGTGGAACAATCATCTGGAGCGTCTGCTGAATATTTTAACAAACGGGTGCTTAAAATTAGCATACCCGAATTGGTGGATGATAAAATATTTAAGCGTTTGGGAGAGAATATGGAAGACGAATTGAGTTCGAAAAACATGGAAGGTTTACAAAAAACGTTCTTCTTTACGGATGTAAATATGGCATGGAACCAAGGCCTAAGAGCTTTTACCAGTGTGGGCGAATTGGGATTGCGTAGTATAGAGAAAAACCTAATTGAGCGCAAGATTACCGGGTCAATTAATATTACCAAAAACCGTGGCGGTGATAATTTTGTGATGTACTTGCAACAAGACAATGGTTCATGGTATTATTTCAAGTATCAAAAAGGGGTAATGGCGGTAATTGGTTCAGACAAATTGTTTAATGAAACCGTTAAAATAAACGTTGATAAGATTTCGAAAGAGAAAAAGGATTACAGCATTAGGCAGGCAAATATTTCTGATCGCAACAAATTTGTGAGGGCTCAAAAGAATAAATAATGGAGATTAACACAACAATGGGATTATTTCTGCTTGGGGCCTATTTATTGGGTTCAATACCGTCTGCAGTTTGGATTGGAAAAATATTTTTTCAAATTGATGTGCGCGAGCATGGGAGTGGAAATGCAGGGGCCACAAATACCTTGCGGGTACTGGGAAAAAAGGCTGGAATTACGGTCTTGTTTCTTGATTTTTTGAAGGGATTGGCGGCCTCGAGTTTATTTTATTTACAAGATAAAATTTTGCCTGGTAGCCAAGAATTTAGGCAGTACCAATTGTTGTTGGGGATAGTTGCGGTATTAGGCCATGTATATCCAATATTTGCTGGATTTAGAGGTGGTAAAGGGATTGCTACTTTGTTGGGAATGGTGGTAAGCATAAGCTGGCCGGTTGCTTTGTTGTGTGCCTTAGTTTTTGTTATAAGCGTTTGGCTCACTAAGTTTGTGTCGTTGGGCTCTATGCTTGGTGCAATCATGAGTGGCGTTTTTGTGCGATTTATATATGGTTCAGAAGAAACTTTTTTCATGTATTTTTGCATTGGAATTGGGCTTATGGTAATATACACCCACAGGGCTAATATTGGTCGATTGAGAAATGGAACAGAAAGCAAGATTTCATTTAGCAAGAAGCCAGAAATAGAAAAATAAGAAGTTTGCAATGGTAAAGGAAGTTACTAAAAAAGAAGAAGATGTATCGGTGCTTGATGAGGTGGGTGAATCTTATCAGGTGCTGTTGTATAACGATGAGGTAAATACCTTTGATTGGGTAATTGAGTGTTTGGTGGACATTTGCGAGCACGATGAGTTGCAAGCTGAGCAGTGTGCGCTTTTGGTTCATTTTAAAGGCAAGGCAGTTGTTAAAAAAGGCGAATTGGAAACCATGAAATCTATCTGCCAAGCTTTGTGCGATTGTCAATTGTCGGCCGTAGTAGAATAAAAATATAACCATGTTACAGAAAATAGTAAAAAATGCTGAGGAGGCTACACAAGATATTCAGGATGGTGCAGTAATTATGTTAGGTGGATTTGGCCTATGCGGCATACCAGAAAATTCTATCACCGCACTTATTAACAAGGGCGTTAAAAACCTTACTTGCATTTCGAACAATGCTGGGGTAGATGAATTTGGCATTGGCTTGTTGTTAAAAACCAGACAGGTGAAGAAGATGATTTCTTCTTATGTGGGCGAAAATGCCGAGTTTGAGCGTCAGTTATTAAGTGGTGAGTTGGAAGTTGAATTAATTCCGCAAGGCACCTTGGCAACACGTTGCATGGCCACAGGATATGGCATGCCAGCTATTTATACGCCAGCAGGTGTAGGAACAGAAGTGGCTATTGGCAAAGAAACCCGCGAGTTTAACGGCAAAACCTATTTATTAGAGCATGCTTTTAACGCTGATTTTGCCATTGTAAAAGCATGGAAAGGCGATTCGCATGGCAACTTAATTTTTCGTGCCACCTCAAGAAACTTTAACCCCTTGATGGCCATGGCAGGAAAGATTACCATTGCAGAAGTAGAAGAATTGGTGCCTGCAGGAGAGTTGGATCCAGACATGATTCATACGCCCGGCATATACGTTAACCGCATTTTCCAAGGCAGCAATTACGAAAAACGCATTGAGCAAATTACTACTACTAAGCGGTAGCTGAGTTTTCTTATGGGTAGTTGAGTTTTCTTATGGGTAGTTAAGCCTTCTTTTGGTTAGTTGAGTTTTCTTTTGGTTAGTTGAGTTTTCTTATGGGTAGTTAAGCCTTCTTATGGGTAGTTGAGTTTTCTTATGGGTAGTTAAGCCTTCTTTTCTTCAACCGGAATATTGGGATCTTTGATTTTGTCTTGGGCATTAATGCCCTCCAAAATTTCTATGTTAATGCCATCGCTTAAGCCAGTTTTGAGGTAATGCTTTTCAAAAACTTGGGGCAACATTTCCACCTCTACAAAAACCTTTTCTTTTTCAAATTGCAAAACAGCTTCTGGCAGCGACCAAACACTGTCTTTTCTAGCCAAAACAATATCGGCATTGGCACTGTAACCGGCACGCAAAAATTGGTTATTCTTTAATGCCACCCTTGCCTTTATTTGAAATTGAATGGCTCCATTTTCCTTCACTCCTTTGGGAGCAATATATTCTAACACTGCACTAAATTTATCTGCATCAATGGCACCCACTGTTAAGATCAAAGCCATGCCCGTTTTAATTTTGCCAACCTCACTTTCATCTACCTTCCCCTCAAAAATCATTTCACCCATATCGGCCACCGTAGCAATGGTTGTGCCTTCATTAAACGTATTGCTTTCAATTACACTGCTGCCTTCCTTTAAAGGAACATCCAAAACCATTCCATCAATGGTACTTCTTACAATAGTATTGGTTTGCTTACCCGAGTTTCTACTCACACCCTCCTTAATCAATTGAATGTTATTTTCGGCTGCATTTAACTCTTCTTTGCTGTTGTTAAAACCAAGCTTCACCACTTGATAATCGGCATAAGCAATCATTTTAGACTCCCATAATTTCTCGTTGCGCTCCATATCAATTTTGGCATTATCAAAAGCCAACTGCGCTCGGTTCAGCCTACTCTCTGCATTGGCTAGGTTTATCATATTGGGTATAATTCTTATTTGGGCAATCTTATCCCCTTTCCTAATTTTATCGCCCGCCACCACATAAAATTTCTCAATGATACCAGACACCTGCGGCTTAATATTCACTTCTTTTCTTGGCACCACAGCACCCGTAGCAACTGTTTTTTGCACAATATTGGTTTTGGTCTGAACCAAGGTATTGTATATAATTGGTTTCTTTTCGTTTTTGCTATACAAGAAATAAATGGTGTATAAAAACAAAATTCCCATCAAAGAAAAAAGGCTTATTCTAATTATTTTTTTCATATTCTAGTTTTTATTATTCGTAACGTAAGGCCTCAACCGGACTAATTTCAAGTGCTTTTTTTGCAGGAATAATTCCAGCCAAAGCACCACTAATAATCAATATTCCCAAGGCTTTTAAAGCTACAGACAACTCCACTCCAGGCTGATAAAACATGCCCGAATCTGCACCCTCAATGGCCTTGTTTACCAGCTCCATTAAAAACACGCCCGCCAATAACCCAAAGTAGCCAGCAGAAGCAGTAAGCAAGACAGATTCAGAAATTATTTGCGTAATGATAGACCGTGGGGTAGCGCCAAGTGCCCGCCTCACCCCTATTTCTCGCGTGCGCTCTTTTACAATTATGAGCATGATGTTGCTAATGCCAATAACACCCGCCAGCAAAGTACCAATGCCCACCACCCAAACCAAGATGCGAATTCCATTAAATAGCCCTTGTATTTTCATAAACTCCTTTTGCGAATTCCAACTGCCAATGGCATAGGGATCCTCTGGCGAAATTTTATGCCTTTGTGCCAACACTTTTTTTACCTTTTCTTCTACCAAAGAAGCTGCAAATTGTGGCTTTGCCGTTAGGCTGAACCAACCAATTTTTCCGCCATAATTAAAGGCCTGCTGAAAGGTGGTAAACGGAATATAAATGGTTTGCATTTTCTCCTCAGGGTTATCGCCCGACTTATCTGTGGCAATGGTTCCAATTACTTTAAAATAGGTTCCATTTACCTGAATGTATTGACCCAATGGATTCTCTTCTTTGTTAAACAAAATCTCTTGAACACGTGGGGCAATAACACATACTTTGCGCTTTTCTTTGATGTCTAAATTGTTTAAGTACCTACCCGATGTAACTGTAAAAACCTGAATAAAACGGTTGTCAGGAAAATCGCCACGCACCACAAAAGGACCCGTTTTTGTGCCTCTGCTCACATTGTTTTCTCCACGATACCCACCTAATTGGGCAGATGGCGCTAAGACCCCTAACTCGGGCACATTGTCTTTGATAGCCTGAATATCGTCGTAATCAAAATTGAAACTCCTGCCCCTTGGCAAACCCTTATAGGGCAAAGTAGTTTGTTGAGTCCACATGTAAACGGCATTGGTGGCAGAACCTCCAAAAGAACGCGTTACCCCCTTCTCTAATCCGGCTCCAGAACCCAACATAATCATAAGCATAAAGATTCCCCAAAACACCCCAAAGGCCGTTAAGGTTGTTCTAAGCTTATTTTTGCTAAGCGTTTGTAAAACTTCATTTATCCTATCTGCGTCGAACATATTATGCTCCTCTTAATGCATCAATGGGCTGAACCGAAGCCGCTTTTCTTGCAGGAAAAAATCCGGCAAATAAACCCGAAATAACCAATAACAACATGGCATATAAAGCAATGCTTAAATCCACTTCTGGGTTCTTAAAAAAATCGGAAGCAGGCAGGTATTTATTAAAGGCTTCAAGTAAAAAAATACCCAACATCAATCCAATATATCCAAACAAGGAAGTTATAAAAACGGCCTCTTGCAAAATCAAAGCAATGATGCTCCAAGGACTTGCACCCAAAGCTTTTCTGATGCCAATTTCTACCGTTCTTTCCTTAACCACAATCATCATAATATTGCTAACTCCCACTATGCCTGCAATTAAAGTTCCGATGCCAATAATCCAAACAAAAATAGTGATGCCGTTTAAAAGACTCATGATCTTTTTATACTCGGTTAAATTGTTCCAAACAAAAATTGCCTTTTGGTCGTTTGGATCAAAATGATGCCTAGCAGATAATAAAGCGCGCAGTTCATTCACAATTTCTTCACTCTCATTCACATCCTTTTCGTTGATGCTCATTACCACCTGATCAATTTGCGTATTTCCTGTAAAGGCACGCTGCGTGGTACTTACAGGCAAATATGCCCTTCTATTATCTTGGTCGCCCCCATCGTCATAAAACACCCCAACTACTTTAAAAAGCACGCCATTTACATTAATTTCTTTGCCAATAGGTTCTTCAGCTTTGAAAAGTTCATCCACTATTTTTTTACCAATACAAGTTACCTTTCTATTCTCTTCAATATCCCTGTCGTTAATAAACCTGCCACTAGTAAGAATAACCTTTTCGGGAAAAACCATATCGGGGTGCACCCCCTTTACATTAAAATTTCCAAACTTACTTTTATAACTTATTAAACTGATATTCCACAGGTGCATTCTTGCACTGATGTGTTCTGCGCGTTTATACTTTTGTGAGATCAACTGATAATCTTCATTGGTAAATTTAATCTCTTTTCCGGGCTGGTAACCTTGATAAGCAAGGGCAGTTTTTCCCGCGTTGAGCCAAATGCTATTGATGGCATCTCTGGCAAACTGACTTTTAACGCCATTTTGTAGCCCTTTTCCAGCACCCAACAAAACAATAAGCATAAAGATTCCCCAAGCTACGCTAAAGCCCGTTAAAAAGGTGCGCAAACGGTTCTTGCGAATATTAGAAAATATCTCCTGCCACTTATCTAAATCGAACATATTACCCTAAAATATTTCCATCTTTTAAATGAATGGTACGTTGCGTCATTTCGGCTATATCATGCTCGTGAGTAACAATAATCAAGGTAATGCCTTGGTCATTGATTCCTTTTAACAAATCCATTACCTCAAGGCTGGTTTGCGAATCCAATGCTCCCGTTGGTTCATCGGCCAAAATAATTTTAGGTTTAGAAATTAAAGCCCTGGCAATGGCCACCCTTTGCTTTTGTCCGCCACTCAATTCATTGGGCATGTGATGGGCCCAATCTTTTAAGCCTACTTTCTCTAAATATTCTAGGGCAATTAAATTGCGTTTTTTCCTGCTCACATTTTGATAATAAAGTGGCAAGGCAACATTTTCCATGGCATTTTTGAACCCAATTAAGTTGAACGATTGAAACACAAATCCAATTAATTGATTGCGCAATTGGGCAGCGTGTTTCTCGTTGAGTTGTTTAATTAACTCTCCTTCTAACCGATATTCTCCTGCATCGTAGGTATCTAAAATACCAAGTATATTCAAGAGGGTAGATTTGCCACTACCAGATGAGCCCATAATAGACACCATTTCGCCCGATTCTACAACCGCATTTACGCCTTTCAAGACATGTAAACTGGAGCTTCCATTGTGATACGATTTATGGACTTGTTTCAATTCTATCATGCTGCTTAAGGCTTGCTTATCATCCTTCCACCTAGGTGAGTGGCCAAGAATTTTTCCATAGCACCATAAAACTCAAATTGATTTTCTTCGTTGTGGAAACCATGACCTTCATTGTCTTTTACCATGTATTCTACTTTAACACCACGTTTTTTCAACGCTTCAACTACTTGATCACTTTCGGCTTTATTTACCCTAGGATCATTGGCTCCTTGTGCAATAAAAAGGGGCACTTTAATTTTGTCTACATGAAACAAAGGAGAGGCAGAACGCAATAAGATTGAATCCTTTTTTGGATCGCCCACCATTTCATACATCATATCCATAAAGGGTTTCCAATATGGAGGCACGGTAGACATAAAAGTGAACAAGTTAGAAACACCCACATAATCAACTCCGCAGGCATATAAATCTGGCGTAAAAGTGAGTCCGGCCAAAGTTGCATAGCCACCATAGCTTCCCCCATAAATTCCCACTCTTTTTGGATCGGCAATACCTTCTTTTACTAACCAATTTACGCCATCGCTTAAATCATTTTGCATGGTTTTGCCCCATTGCTTAAAACTCATTTCCCAAAACTTTCGGCCATAACCAGTAGAGCCCCTAAAATTCACTTGTAATACGGCATAACCGCGGTTGGCCAAGAACTGCACCTCAGGATTCCAGCCCCAATCATCTCTGGCCCATGGGCCGCCATGTGGATTAATAATTACAGGTAAATTTTTGGCCTCTATGCCTAGTGGCAAAGTTAAATAACCATTGAGTATTATGCCATCAGAAGCCGTGTAGGTAATGGGTTTCATTTGGCACATTTGATCTTCTTTTAACCAAGGCGCTCTATCTGCAACCTTCGTTAATTCATCTTTCTTCACATCATAAAAATAAGTTGCTCCCAAGGACCTATCGCTTATGGTTCGAACCAACAATTTATCTTCTTTTCTGTTCTCCGAACTGATATAAATTTCATACTGAGCACCTAATTTTTCTGTTAATTTTTTATACAATATTTCGGTTTCTTTATCTAAAAATTTACGCTCTAATTTAGCGGTTGTATAAGACACATAAGTCAATACTTTACGCTGCTCAGAATAGTCTAATTCACTAACATCCACATCTGGATGAGAGAAAATTACTTCCAATTCTTTGCCTGTAGATAAATCCATTTTTACCAAGGCCGATTTATCTCTATTTAAATTGGAGGCGGCATATAAATACTTGTTATCGAAGGTAAAGAAGAGCGGACTTACACTCTCTTTAAAGGAGGTACGCAACACTTCTTTAAATGGCATACTTGCATCCTCGCGATAAAGAATGACATTGTTTACACCATCATTTTTAATGGCTACGCGCACCACACCTTTGTGATCGCTCACCCATTGGGAAACCCCACCCGGATTTTTTGCTATCAAGGTTAGCTCACCACTTAAAATATTCAATTGATACACATCAAATAATTCGGCATTGTCTTTGTTCATGGCAATAAGCAGCTCATTGGAAACATCCTTTAGATTGTCAACAATTTCCACGCCCACTTTAGGAAATGGTGTTAAATCTCGTTGCACTTTGGTGTTAACATTCACCGAAAACAGATGAAAGTTTTCATCGCCGCCATTGTCGCGCATGTACACAATTTGGCTATCGCTTTTCCAAAAATAAGCGGCCACATCTCTATCCATAATCGAAGTAAGCTGAGTGGTATCGCCAGAACCAATTTTGGTTACAAACACATTCATGCGTTTATTAACCGGCATTTTAAAGGCGATTAATTCGCCCGAAGGCGACAAATTAAATTGGGCAATATCTGGATTCCGAAAGAAATTTTCTAAGGGAATAACGGGGGCAATTTCCTGCTTTGTCGTTTTTTGGTTGCTACAAGCAGTAATTAAACTGCTAAAAAACAAGGCACCAAGGAGATATTTAAATAAATTCATCGTATAAAATAAAGTAGTAAGTAAGGGCAGTTTGTTAAGTATAGCAAAAGCAAAATGATAGTTGGCATTTGGGAAGGACAAGCGGGTTAGCAATGCCAATTTTACGTTGTGCTTACCATCAATTTCAAGGATTTTTCGCTACCTTTAGAGTCTATTTGATTCACTAATACATAGTAAAATTCATTAAATAGAGTCTGCTCAACAACTCAGCTTCAAAAGTTTACTGTCAAAAAGTCGTGCAAATAGCAGAAATATTTGTTGAAAAAAGTTCAACAAGGAAAG
>JAWXAZ010000002.1:0-14321 GCA_034439755.1 bacterium | reverse complement strand
ACTTTCGCGGCAAAGGAAATTGTTCCGCTGCTGCCCGTGTTTCTGAATACGGAGACAGTGTAGGAATTTCGATTCGCAACAGCAAGGTCTAACTTACCGTCACCATCAAAATCGCCTATTGAAAGGTTTATAGGATTTGTTCCCGTTGTAAAATCCACTTTCGCGGCATAGGAAATTGTTCCGCTGCTGCCTGTATTTCGGAATACAGAAACAGTGTTGGAATTATAATTCGCAACAGCAAGGTCCGGCTTGCCGTCACCATCAAAATCGCCTGTTGAAACGCTGTAAGGTTGTGTTCCCGTTGTATTGTCCACTTTGCCAGCAAAAGTAGATGTATTAATTAAACCGCCACAGGCAAAGGTGGTTATAAATGGTTTTGCGGAGTAAGCGGTTAAACCTGTGCTTAGGTTAGTAACAGAAATTGGCTGGTATGAAGCACCTACAGGAACAGCTAATGTTAACGAGGTTGTACTGCCGGAAGTCAATATGGCCTTTGTTGCTCCAAAAAACACGATATTGTTAGCAAGTGTTGTGTTAAAGTTGGTGCCAGTTATTGTGACCGTGGTACCTATAGGACCCAAAGCTGGTGCAAAATTTGTTATGGTTGGCTGGGCAAAAGAGGAAAAGCAGAGGAAAAAAAGTAAGGATATAGAAGTCAATGTCCGTTCCAAAACTATAGGCTTGCTTGTGCTGTTAAATGTTTTTTCCATTTTGTATAATTTTTTCCATTTTTATTTTTATTAAATTAATATTCTAGCATTTTATATCCTTTTATCCAAGATGCTAATAATTATTTTAACTGTAAGATTAAATCCTCTAATATTGAGGATGTGAATTAGGAATCCAATGCCAATAACCAACTTTTTAATATGTCAATTTAGCAAGCTAAATACACTCTAAAAATTTTAAATTAATATATCTATTCAATTTTCTAAATCCAATCAATAATACGATTATTTCCATTTCCTACTGTTAAATCTTTTTCAATTAAATAAAACCTTTAACCCCTACTGTCTACTTTTTCTGTTTTTCTTGCCTATTAAAAGTTCAGTTGATCTTGTTTGTTTAAAATTCCATTTTATAAAATAGCGACTTTGTTAAATGTTGCTAATGCTATAAAAAAAACAGGCTTCTCTACTTGTGTTATTCTCTCAATCCCAAGTTTATTTACCATCAGAAATAATAATGCGTTTTTTAAGTGCTTATTTCTGAACCTTTTTCCTCCCTACTTGTTTATCTTTGAAACCACAATATAACAACATGACACAAGCAAATATTAAAAAACCATCCCATTCAAGAACCATTATGAACGAAATGGTATTGCCCAATGATACCAATACCTTGCATAACTTAATGGGAGGGATGCTTTTGCATTGGATGGATATTGCCGCAGCCATTGCGGCTCAAAAACATTCAGGAAAAACCGTTGTAACAGCCTCTGTTGACAGTGTAAGCTTTGCCAAATCTATTAAATTGGGCGATGTTGTAACCTTACAAGCGGAAGTTTCTCGTTCTTTTAACACTTCTATGGAAGTTTACATTAAAGTTTGGGCAGAGAACATCCCTACTGGCGAAAGCTTTTTAAGCAATGAAGCCTACTATACTTTTGTGGCTTTAGACAGAAATGGCTCTCCTTTAGCGGTACCATCGCTAGAGCCAGAAACCGAAGAAGAAATAAAACGCTTTGATGGAGCCCTACGACGCAGACAGCTTCGCCTAATTTTGGCCGGTAAAATGAAACCAGAAGACGCCACAGAACTCAAGGCACTGTTTAGTTAGTAGAATAACGTTTTTCCATTTAAATCTGAGCCAAATTAAAATTTTGCCACCGCATTAATTTTTCAGAATAATTATTCGGTTCGAACCAATTTACCTGAAAATACTTTCTCTTGGTCGGATTTTATCACATACAAGTATATCCCAACCTGAATTCGGCTTACGTTAAAGTTGGCTAATTGCCCGCAAAAGCTATTTTCATATACCTTATTTCCAAGTAAATCATACCTTACAAAGTCATAACAAGACTTAGTAAAAGTTTCAATTTTTATCTGGTTTAACCGCCATTAATGGCATTGGAGCGCCAATGCTAGAATAGTATCCATACCAGCCAGTAAGCAAACACCCCCCATCGTTGCTTGCAATCAAACTATGGAAATTATAACTATTGTACATAATTATTGATTTTTGCCAAAGAATATTTAGCAAGGAGTCTAAACAAATTACATGTAAACCACTAGAATTTGAATAGGAGATAAATAAATGATTATTTAGTTTCCCCATAATTCATTATTTCAAATCCATATATTTTACTGTTCCATTTGTATAATGGATTGCTGTTGGATTTTGGGTAATAACTGCTAAGACTTTCTGGATTCACGCCTATCAAATTAAAAGAATCATTTAATATTCCGAATCCATTAGAAAAACCTCCTATTAAAATTTGATTAGAATCAAGACTTTGAATTCCTATTGGCGAAAACTCTATACCATTGTTGCCTAAAACGGTGTATTTTCAATTGCCAAAAACACTGCATTATTAGTTTCCTTCTACAACTCCCATTGCCCCATCATTTTGCCCTCCTCAATCTTCATAAAATTGTGAACCCAAGAGCTGTTAGGACATATTACATAGAGTTGAGATTCGTATTTATGATAAAATCTACGGCTATATTTATTATATTTTTTTCTGCTTTAGGTTTGAAATTCGTTGTAAAAGAATAAATTTGCAGCACTTTTTATACGTAAAAAAAACTTAACTATGTCAAAATCAGGTGTTATAGCCCAGGTAATTGGTCCGGTTGTAGACGTTAGCTTTGCTAACGCAGACAGCAAGCTACCTAAAATTTACGATGCTCTTTATGTCGATAAAGCCGATGGAACCCGCATTATTTTAGAGTGTCAAAAGCACTTAGGTGAAAGTATGGTTAGAACCATCGCAATGGATAGTACCGATGGGCTCGTTCGTGGAATGGAAGTGGTTTCAACCGAAGCCCCCATTTCAATGCCTACTGGCGAAGATATTAGAGGTCGCTTATTCAATGTGGTGGGCGAGGCAATTGATGGCATGAAAGCCATTAAAAGCGAAGGCCCTAGGTCAATTCACCGCGAAGCACCAAAATTCGAAGATTTGTCTACCACCTCTGAGCCATTATATACTGGTATTAAGGTAATAGACTTAATTGAGCCATACGTAAAAGGTGGTAAGATTGGTTTGTTCGGTGGTGCTGGTGTTGGTAAAACGGTATTGATTATGGAATTGGTAAATAACATTGCCAAGGCTTATGAAGGTATGTCGGTTTTTGCTGGTGTGGGCGAGCGTACGCGTGAAGGAAACGACTTGTTACGTGAGTTTATCGAATCGGATGTAATTAAATATGGTGCTGAGTTTAAACACAGCATGGAAGAAGGTGGATGGGATTTATCTAAAGTAGATTACGATGAATTAGCAAAGTCGCAAGCAACCCTTGTTTTTGGTCAAATGAATGAGCCTCCTGGAGCACGTGCTCGTGTGGCTTTGTCTGGACTAACCATGGCAGAATACTTCCGCGATGGTGATGAGAAATCGGGCGGTAGAGATATTCTTTTCTTCGTAGATAACATTTTCCGTTTTACGCAAGCAGGTTCAGAAGTATCAGCACTTTTAGGGCGTATGCCTTCTGCGGTAGGTTACCAACCAACTTTGGCCTCAGAAATGGGCGCCATGCAAGAACGTATTACCTCAACAAAACGTGGGTCAATTACATCGGTTCAGGCCGTATATGTACCTGCAGATGACTTAACAGATCCAGCGCCTGCCACAACATTTGCTCACTTGGATGCTACCACGGTATTAAACCGTAAAATCTCTGAGTTGGGTATCTATCCTGCGGTAGATCCATTAGATTCAACTTCTCGCATCTTAACAGCAGCAGTGGTTGGCGATGCACATTACAACTGCGCACAACGTGTTAAATCAATTTTACAACGCTACAAAGAATTGCAAGATATCATCGCTATCCTTGGCATGGACGAATTAAGCGAAGAAGATAAATTGGTTGTTTCTCGCGCTCGCCGTGTGCAACGTTTCTTATCGCAGCCATTCCACGTAGCAGAACAATTTACTGGCTTAAAAGGTGTTTTGGTGACAATTGAAGATACCATCAAAGGCTTCAACATGATTATGGATGGTAAGGTAGATCAGTATCCAGAATCGGCATTTAACTTAGTTGGTAACATCGAAGATGCCATTGCCAAAGGAGAAAAATTGTTGGCCGAAGTAAATAATTAATTCATTTAGATTAATTCAAAAAATAGCATGCAATTAGATATCATTACAGCAGATAAAACCCTTTACAGTGGAGAGATTGAAGGTGTAACTTTGCCAGGAAGCGCTGGGCAATTCCAGATCCTAAAAGGTCACGCCGCTTTAATTTCTAGCCTAGATAAAGGCATGATTGTGGTTAATGACAAAAACGGTAAACAAGAGTTTGAGGTAAATGGTGGTGTGGTTGAAGTACTCAATAACAAAGTAATCGTTCTAGCTTAATTGCTTTCCCATAAAATTAAAAAGACCGCTGCCTCACTAGGTATGCGGTCTTTTTTTTTGCAACATTTTCCCGTTTGCGCGCTCGTTTCGGTCTGAACCCACACCGCGTAAAAATAGCTTGCGCATAAAATGTCTCGCACTTTAACGAAATAATAGTATAATGAGATATTTGTCGAAATTGGACAATATATTTTGTCTGATTGGTATAAAACTTTATCTGATAAGCGGCTATTATATTGGGATAATTCAAATAAATGTTCATTTATTTGAAATGCTCAAATAATTGTAATTAACTTTGATAAACGAGCTATAAAATAAATTACCTGATGAAAAACCCTCAACCAATTTCAACCAGATTCAATTAGCTTAAACTAGCTTAACCCAATTTTTTTAGTAATTTCTTTTTTCATTTTTGCAAATGCTTTTGGGCAGCTAAAGATGCTTCCATAGCTATCTTGATAACGCTAAAACAGTTTACACAATCTACTATATACTACCTAAATATGGTAACTCTTTGGCAACAAAGATTATTAAAAATTAAATTTTGGTCTTGCAATAGAAATCATAGAAATCATTAATATAAAAGACAGATAAATAACATATTATAACGGATACTTACATACGCAAAAATCAATTGGGGCTGAAGTGGTAATTGAAATCTTTTTTAAATATTTACATTTCGCTTCATGGAAAGATTTAAGGTTCAAATTCCCAACAGCTTTTAGCGTGGAACCGTGGCATTATAATCAAGATTTGAATAACCCCCAATTTACTGGTACTTAACACCTGTACTCACATTTGGATACATTATTTGCGTATAGGTATTATTTTGAATTAACTTGGCGAAAGCTATAATGTTTTGGTCAAAAAAATGGATTTGATAATTTCCTTTTTAACAGCTATCCCAACAAAATATTTCTGATTTATAGGTTTCGTTTTTCAATCAAAAATTAATTCCAACCCCCCATTTTGCGCTTTTATTTTTGTGTTCGACCTTTTGTGTAAGGAGTAGTTTTTTTGTAAGCTCAAAATTCTACCTTTACCTCAATGAAAAAAAATACCCTGTATTGGATTTGTCAAATTGGTGGATGGCTCCTCTTTATTCTTCTGGAGTTTATTGGCTATGGCAACCTATATGGGTTTAACCATTTGCTGGTTTTAAATGTAGTCATAAACTTCTTTGCGGGAATAGTTTTAACGCACCTGTACCGATTATTTATCATTCGCAGCAGTTGGATCAACCTGCCCATGAAATCTCTGGTACCACGCGCAATTTTGGGTGTTGTGCTGGTTTCTTTCTTGCTTACACTCCTTAATATTTACCTCGATAGGCTAACCGTACCGCTCATGAACGAATTGCCGGTAGATGCCATTCTTATTTTTAATTACCTCTTTAATTGGAGTAAATATATTTTGTTATGGGCCCTCGTTTATCACCTGTTTCAATACTGGGAGCGTTCTCTAGAAGCCGAAAAAGCAAAGTACCAACTGCAGGCCATTATTAAAGAAAACCAATACCAAAATCTTAAAACCCAACTCAATCCGCATTTCTTGTTTAACTCCCTAAATAGCATCAGAACCTTGGTAGATATTGATCCTACCTTGTCTAAAGTGGCTATTACCAAATTAAGCAGTTTGTTAAGAAGCTCGCTGCAAATGAGCAGAGAAAAAACAGTTACACTCAGACAAGAAATGCAAACCGTAGAAGATTATTTGGCTATCGAAAGAATTCGGTTCGACCAAAGATTACAGGTAGATGGTAAAATTGAGGAGCGGGCTTTCACCGCTAAATTGCCGCCAATGATGCTGCAAACATTGGTGGAAAATGCCGTTAAACATGGCATTTCTAAGAATAAAAATGGCGGACAAATTTCAATTTCGGCCATGCTTACCCAGTTTCATTTGCACATCGAAATTATTAATACTGGGCAATATATCCCCGATAAATTAGACCGTGGTTTTGGCATAGAAAATACCCGCGAGCGATTAGCTATTCTTTACGAAAGTCATGCTGCTTTCTCCATTGAAAATTATAACGATCACCAAGTAATTACGCAAATAGACATTCCATTATGATACAAACATTAATTGTCGACGATGAAAGATTGGCCAGAGAAGGCTTGAAAAATCTTTTGAAAGAATTTCCAGAAATTCAAATTATTGCCGAAGCATCTAATGTAGAGGAGGCCTTGGATATTATAGATAAACAAAAGCCGCAATTGGTGTTTCTCGATATTCAAATGCCCGAGAAAACAGGTTTCGATTTATTGGAAGACCTCATTGAAACGCCTGCCATAATTTTTACCACCGCCTACGATGAATTTGCCATCAAGGCCTTTGAGGTAAATGCGCTCGACTATCTGCTAAAGCCCATAGAAAGCCCTAGGTTAGGAGAAGCCATTGCCAAAGCAAAAAGGCAAATAGAGGAGTTAAAATCAGAAAAATTAAGGATAAGATTAGGTGCCAATGAAAAAGTTTTCTTGCGCGATGGCGACAAATGTTGGTATGTGCAATTGGAGGACATTCGCCTTATTGAGTCGGCCGGAAATTATGCCAAAATACATTTCGATAAATACCAACCCCTCATACACCGCACCCTAAATTCCTTAGACGAACGCCTTAGCGATGAAATATTTTTTAGGGCAAATAGGCAACAAATTATCAACCTAAATTTTCTCGAAAAAATAGAGCCATTCTTTAATTCTGGCTTTCTATTTTACCTTAAAGACGGTTCTAAAATTGAAGTTAGTCGCAGGCAAGCCGTAAAGTTTAAAGAACTAAAGGGACTGTAACATTAAGATAATTCTATTACGCCAAAAACTGCATTTTGAAATCATTCTATTGCTTATATTAAATTAGTGCAAAATGCAATTTGACTTTAATATGGTAAAGGCAATAATTGCAATGGCTATTAAATGCCGCCTAAATTAGGGTCAATAATTTTCTGGAAAAAGTTTTTCGTAGATAGCGGGATAAGACTTTTTCATCATTTCCGAACGCATGGATAAATAGGCCTCAACACCGGCCTTTTCCTTGGTAGTTTGATAGCCAACTATATCGCTCAAAGCATCGTGCATAAGCTCATTATTCGATGTTGCATCCAATAATACAATGTTCATTTCAATGCTCGCACGCAACATATTTCCCCACATTACGCCTTGGTCTTTGGTGTTTGCCTCTATCACCAACACATAATCTGCCTGCTGTTTTTTGTCAACAAACAAGCAACCTTGCGCCATCAATTTTTTCTTTAAAGCAGGCTCCAAAATAGGGTAGGCCATGGGCTGATCCAAATTGCGTTCTTTCGATTGTATAAATAATTTAATGGGTTCAACCTTCATTCTTATATTAATAACCGGCCCTTCCAGGTTTACAATGAGTTTGCGCATGCTGCTAATGAGACTATCGGCAAGCAACAATTTATCGATGTCTGTTTTAATGCGCAAAACCTGAATGGCATCTGTACTTTGAATGCTGTTAATAGAAAATTGCGCCACCCCATCGCCCTGTGTTTCGGTTTGTGCAGTGCCCTTAAATTTTAGTCCGTTGCCCTCTGCTTTAAGTGGTAAATAGGCCAATACCGCCATCAAAGAATCCTTGGTTTTAACCGCAGCACTGGCTTCTATGGGCCGATCCAAAGCCTTGCCTGCTGTAACGTTGATGGATGTTTGCGGCGTGCTAAACCGAATCATATACAACTGGTCTTGCAACTGCGATAAGATTTCATTGAGTAAGAATACATTCTTACCATAGTATTCTGTTTCTATCGATTCATTTAAATAATTCTGCAAACTAGCCGCAGCCCTCACCCGCAATTTAAAAATGGATACATAGTCTTGCTTCAGACTCATCTTATCTGCCCGGTACATAAAGTCTAAAGCCTTTTGAGTGGCCTCGTATATTTTCTTGCGCTTGTAAGCCTCAAAGTCGGCCTTGCTTAAGCGATAATAAATCCAATATTCTTCCTTGTTTTCCCAGCTATCCAAAACCTGGTAACCTTCCATCGTTTCCGATGCCACCATACGCGTATCGGAGAAAAATTGCTGATTAAAATTTTGGTTATTTTGTTGCTGCGATAAAACAGAATTGCTAGAGACAGTTACCTTAATCTCGCCCATCATATCATCCAAAGCATACTTTTTAGCAACCCGCTGAAAGTCGCCCGCATTGCTAATCTTACTGGCATACCCAATGCCAATATAAAATTGTGTATTGGTAGGCCTTTGTTGCACCCACTGAGGCTTTTTTTTGCTGCTAACCGCATCACTCACCTTGCTCGCACCACAACTTAGTCCCAGCAAGGAGAGCAAAAGTAGCAGTAATTTTATGTGGCTAAGGCTTTTCATTTTCTTTTTTCTTGGGGTATTTAGTTTTGTTTTTCGACTTTATGGAGGTAACAAAGATTGCGTTTTGTTTATTATTGTCAGCTATGTTTTTATAAGACCTACAAGAAGCCACCAAGATTGCGTTTTGTTAATTTAGATAAGATATGGTTTTATAAGACTTACAAAAAGCCACCAAGATTGCGTTTTGTTTATTAGGTTTAAGCGATGTAAGCATTGCGTTTTGTTTATTAGGTTTAAGCGAAACAAGCATTGCGCTTTGTTTATTAGGCTTAAGCGAAACAAGCATTGCGTTTTGTTTATTAGGTTTAAGCGAAACAAGCATTAAGCTTTGTTTATTAGGTTTAAGCGAAACAAGCATTGCGTTTTGTTTATTAGGCTTAAGCGATGCAAGCATTAAGCTTTGTTTATTAGGCTTAAGCGAAACAAGCATTGCGTTTTGTTTATTAGGCTAAAGCAAAACAAGCATTGCGTTTTGTTTATTAGGTTTAAGCGATGCAAGCATTGCGTTTTGTTTATTAGGTTTAAGCGAAACAAGCATTGCTTTTTGTTTATTAGGCTTAAGCGAAACAAGCATTGCGTTTTTTTTATTAGGTTTAAGCGAAACAAGCATTAAGCTTTGTTTATTAGGTTTAAGCGATGCAAGCATTGCGTTTTGTTTATTTGGCTTAAGCGAAGAACCCATAATTAATCTTAATTCCTTTTATTGCCTAGCATGGTGATTCTGTCCCCAAGAAATACAGATTATTCAATATATATATAGGTCCAATTTCTACAAATATCACCTTGTACTATTATGTTGTTATATCGGCATTTACCACTGTAAAATTACTAAATAGCATTGGGCTATTTAGTAATTACAATTGGCATAAACACGCTAAACGCATTGTCTTTCAATAATTTACATTACTTCATTCAAACTGTTTTTTCTACAAATTTGAATGAAGTAATATGATTGTTTTGTTATATTGGTCTTAGTTACCGTTTCTTTCTTTGGCCAATTTATCCATTTCGGCATTAAAGATTTCTTCAAACTTTTTCTTATCATAATCTTGCTCAATCTTTTTGTTGTTGGCAATACCTTTATCAATGCCGTTTAAAACAGCTTGCTTGTTGGCTTCTAAAGCAATCCAATAAGTATAAGAACTGTTTGGCTCTTTAAATAACTTTTCGCCCAAGACCTTTACATCCACCAATTCTTGATTGGTTACCTCGCGGGCCAATTCTTCAAACTTGTTATTGAATTCGGTTTGGTTGCCTATGGTGACTTGTTTGGTATATTGATCAGTTACTTTTTTAAGGGTAGTTTGAATTAGACCAGCCATTTCTGATTTGGCATTTTGCAAAGCAATTTTCTTGGCAGTTTGCAAATCTGGACTGTTACCACTGCTTTTTGAGCGGAAGTTTTCTTTGTCGGAATAAAATTCTTTGGTGCTAAAAGGAACAGTAATTTCAACGGCTCCGGTACTTTTTTCAATAGGGGTGCTTGCGTTTTTCTTCGATTTGCAAGATGCCATTGCTATAACAAAAATCCCTAAAATTGCTCCTGAACGTATCAGGCTTTTCATGTTTGCTTTCATGGTTGTGGTGTTAATATTTGCAGGTAAAATTATAATAGTTTTCCGTAATACAAAAGCAATGCCAGAAAATTATTTGTTAGCTTTTAGCTATTGGCTTTTGACTGGTTTTATTTTGCCTCCACGCATTATTATGTTCTTTAGTAGTGTGCTTTTTTTGCTATGAGCGTTTATGTCGATGGTCCATCGACCTAAAAATAACCCTAAAAAAAGCCAAAAAAAAAGAGGACCAAACTCCCCTTTTTTTTTGTAAGCCCAAAGCCCAAAGCCCAAAGCCCAAAGCCCAAAGCCCAAAGCCTACTTAATCGTATCCATGTGGCAAATCAAATCCACCACCTTGTTAGAATAACCCCACTCATTATCGTACCACGAAACAACCTTCACAAAGTTATCATTCAAAGAAATTCCAGCCTTAGCATCAAAGATAGAAGTACGCGAATCTCCTAAGAAATCAGTGCTCACCACCTCATCTTCGGTGTATCCAAGAATACCCTTCATTTCGTTTTCAGAAGCATGCTTCATTGCCGCTTTAATGGTTTCGAAGCTTGCTCCTTTAACTAAGCGACAAGTTAAATCAACCACAGAAACATCTGGCGTAGGAACACGGAAACTCATTCCAGTTAATTTTCCCTTTAATTCAGGAATTACTAAACCCACCGCTTTTGCGGCACCTGTGCTAGAAGGAATGATGTTTTGGTAAGCTCCACGGCCACCTCTCCAGTCTTTAGCAGACGGACTATCAACCGTCTTTTGAGTAGCTGTTACTGCATGAACCGTAGTCATTAAACCTTCCAAGATTCCAAAATTATCATTCAATACTTTGGCTATTGGCGCCAAACAATTTGTTGTACAAGATGCATTTGATACGATGTTCATATCTGCTGTGTACTTCTCTTGGTTCACACCCATTACAAACGTAGGCGTATCATCTTTTGCAGGTGCGCTCATAATAACACGTTTAGCACCCGCTTTAATATGCGCTCCAGCCGATTCTAATGTTAAGAACAAGCCAGTAGATTCAACCACATACTCTGCACCTATCGCGTCCCATTTCAAATTGGCTGGATCTCTTTCCGCAGAAACGCGAATTGTTTTACCATTTACAACTAAGTTGCCGCCTTCAACAGCGATGTCGCCATTAAATCTTCCATGAGTAGAATCGTATTTTAACATGTAAGCCATGTAATCAATATCGATTAAATCGTTAATTCCAACGATTTCAACTTTAGGGTTGTTGATGGCAGCCCTAAAAACCAAACGACCAATACGGCCAAATCCATTGATTCCTATTTTCATTTTTTTTTTGGGATTAAAATTGAGTAACGCAAAGATAAATTTTTATGCAATAGAAAAAAGGACAAATACACCCAATTTATTTTGTTTTAGTGAGGCCCTTTTTGAGGTGGTTTTATCGCCTTCCTAAAATTTAAACATTGTAAGTCAGTTGTTTAGTTTTATTTTTTTTCGGTTCGAACCGACAAATTTTTTAAAAAACCTAGCGCACGCTCATTTGCCCACGCCTTTTACTTACCTAAAACCCCTGCCTTCTTTGGGGCTTGGATTCCCTTTTCGCTCATAATTCGATTCTCCATCCCAAACAAATGAAATAGCATTCAACTTTTCAATTTTTTCAGATGAAAGCAAACCTTGCTTCCTATACCTTCGTTGGATATCTATCCAAGCCGCTAACTTTTTATTATCCTTTTTAATATCCTTCTTAAAAACCATAAAATGGCCATACTCGTTTTTAAATTGTATCAATTCTTCTAGCATCAAATCCCAACCTGTAACGGGTCGTCGAATGAGGGTAAAATTGACTTTTTTTAGTAATTTAATTATCAGTCAATTTGTTTGTTTCATAATACAATCTTTGTATATATAGCCAACTCTCATATTTGGTTTCCTTTATAAAATGGTAGGGTATTTTCTTATTGTATTCTATAAACAATTTTCTATAACCCTCATATTGCTTAATCCAACGCAATTGCATGGGTTTCCAATTAAAATTAATTGTATTAAATAGGTTTTTCGCTCCTTTAATAATTTTTTTTGTTATTTATAACCCTTTAAGAAATAACCCAAAAACCAATCTCTAGAAAGTCCTTTGTGCTCGGAGAGGTTTGTCCAAACTCCTTTTTAAACGCTAATAGTTTTTGATACATTTGCTCCCAAGTAGGCTCCCTTCTGCCAAAATCAAGGCCCAATTCGGTTAATCTTTTTATCCGTTCTTTACTTTGTTGTTGCGGTCTACTCCTTGTGTTATATACCCATCTTGCGAGTTGTTTGTTTAATTTATAAGTTTGAGGTACTTTACAATTTCCATGTTCATTTTTATATTGAACCAATTCGTTAAAGCACATTTCCTATATCCAATCTCTCTAACTAGAAAAGGCTACTTTATGAATAAAGAATTCAATAAGATCCTTTCTTGCTTTTCCAAGCGTGTTATAATTCCACTTTTGCCTTAAAAACCATTGTCTCAATTTGCCGTTTTCTGCCTCTTTTGTGTCAATCATCACATGAAAGTGCGTATTGTAATAATTGTTTAAGCGTTTATAAATTGCCTCCCAGCTTGTATCCTCAAATTTGCATTCGAAATTAATTTCCTGTAAAAGTCTAAAATAAACTTTTGTTAAGGTAACTTTTGTGGTCCGTTGAACTTGGGTTCAATAGGCAAATTATGGGTCCTCTTTCCACTCAAATGGTATATTGCAATGGCCATGAATCTTATTAAATTTCTGAAGTTGTTTAAAATAATATGCCCAACTTTAATTAAGGATCCTCTTTTTTGCGACATAAATTCGACGATGATAATTTTGAAGCAAATAAAAATGATTTTATTTATTTTAATGCGCTTTTCACGAAGCACTTTTCACATTGGGCTGATCCTAACCCTTGAATCGTAAGAAGGATTTTTGTTCAATTGAGTATATCTTTACTTGCTTAAAATATTGCTTACTACAATGGAGATTTCACGTTTTACTTCTGAGGATTTACACAAGATTGGGCCGCTTAAACCAGAAGGTTGGCCAGATATTATACCCGATTTTGAGTTTTATGTGCTGTCGCCTTTTTGTTTTCCTATAAAGGTTTGTTTAGATGGCGAGCTTGTTGGTATTGGGACTTCTATCTTGTTTGAAAATTCTGCTTGGTTGGCGCATATTATCGTTGCTTCGCATAGCAGAAACAAAGGGATTGGTTCGGCCATAGTGAAAGAACTTATTACGCAAATAAACGCAAAATCGATTAAGTCAATTTTACTTATTGCTACCGATTTAGGAAAACCTATATACCTTAAAGCTGGGTTTATGGAGGTCATGGAATATCGTTTTTTGAAGCGCGATGTGCCCAATATTGTGCCAAGAGAAAATGTGCATGTGGTGAATTTTGACGAGCGGTTTAGGCAAGATTTGTACCAGTTGGATAGGGATATTTCTGGCGAGGGAAGGGAGGCTTTGATTGGCGATTATTTGCAGGATGCAAAGATTTATGTGAAGGAAAATGTGGTATATGGATTCTACCTGCCTAGTTTAAAGGAGGGACTAATTTATGCCAATTTGGAGGAGGCAGGATTGGCTCTTATGGCGTATAAATATGCCACCATGGATAAGGCTGTTATTCCAGCGCAAAATTTGGCTGGTTTGACTTTATTGCAGGAGCTTGGATTTGTGGCAGTAGAAAAAACAGGTAGGCGCATGCTTTTGGGCGATGACATTGATTGGAATGCTTCGAATGTGTACGCCAGAATTGGAGGCAATTTTGGGTGATTTTTTTAAATAACTAAAGTTTCGGGGTTGGTAAATATTTGACAATCAACACATTATGTTGATAAGTAAAGTAGCAAAGTTGCATATAAGTTCCTATGTTTGTGTTAGT
>JAWXAZ010000001.1:0-32190 GCA_034439755.1 bacterium | reverse complement strand
AGGTTTAGTTGATTTTAATTTAGTTGCCGCCGCTAAATAGTCTTTCTTAACTAGCAATTCATCTATGCTTGCAAGGTCTGCTGCAAAATCTATTTTTTTCCCTTTAATACCTATACTATCTTTTGCATTTTTTAAATTAATTTTAACTTGTTCAATGGCACTTGGAATAAAAGCAACTGTTTTAGAAATTGTAATAGGGCCTGGGCTAGAAACACTTGTTTTAGCAGCAGCGCCAGAAGCGTTGGAATCAATTACTCCCTCGTTTCTTTCAACACTAGCCACACAAGGGTCTTTGGCTAAACCAGCTTCTATGGAATAGGGTATTACACTGCCTGAAGCCAATGTGTAATCTATTGAATTTGGAGGCGGACTTGTAAAAAATACCCATTGATTTAAATCAACATTGGTATAGTATAACTTCATATCAAATCCACCAGAGAGTGTAGAAAATGTATTTTTTCTTGCTTGGTTACTTGTATTATTAGGGTTAGGCAATATGCCATGGGTAGCACCTATTCCTCTTAGGTAGCAATAGTTTAAAAAAATGCCTGTGACACAACCATTAAGATAATTACAATACACATTTGAGGTGAGCATGTTGCCGCCAATTCTTATGCCCGAACCACCAGAACTTATATTGTTATATATACTTGTAAAAAAAGCATCATCTGTTAAAATGCCCGTATTACGCCAATCTCCTGGGTTATCACTCGCTACAATATTGTCTAATATATTTATTTTATTTGAATGAGTGGTTTGTATGCCCATCTGATTATGAGGAAATAAATTGGTAGTGAAATTAATGTTATTGTTCTGAATAACGCTATTAACATCATAAGTTCCAGCTTCATGGGGCCTTGGACCGTCCGAAAGTGATATATTATTCCAACCAGCTATATTATTTAACTTAATACCTGCACCAATTTGGTTCATGGTATTTTTTTTTATTCTTAAGATTTTGTAAGATCCACCAATTGCTGGTTGACTATATTCGTTTAGCACTATTCCAGTGGCGTATGGATGGTTAATTATTGTATTATTACATATATAAATTTCACTTTTTGATCCAACATTTGCAGAAAGATCGATGGCAGCCCAATTACAAAAATCAAATGAATTGCCTTTTGATGGGTCAGATTCAAGTCCTATATTTAAAATGCAATTTTCATTTTCTAAATAATGAATGCCGTACTCAAAGCTGTTTACAAAGGTATTGGTATAAATATCTGAGTTTATCCAATTTTCTAACCTAATGGGTTGTTGTACAAAAGAGAATAAATTTTCAATTATGTTTATTTGCTTTTTCGCAATTTTCCTTGCATCTCCTAAAATACCATAAAGCTTATGGCCTGTAAAAGAATTTTGAAATACCTCCATGTCAGATTTGATGGCTTTTATTCCATATTCTGCATCTTGAAAATCGCAACCTTGTTGCGTGGCAGAACCAATAGTAATTTTACTATTGCAATTTTCTAACCAAATATTGTGTTTGGTTCGGTATAAGTTATCTCCTAGCCAACCATAATTACTCCCTTTAGTTTGGTCTTTTAAGGGCACTCCCCCCATAAAACTAGATCTATGTATTTGGATATTATCTTTATTGCCATTTGTAATTTTAATATCGGTTTCATTTGCTGTGAATTGCGAATAACCATGAACTATTAACCATGAGTTTGGTCCAACTACTTTTATTCCTGTAATGGCATCTTTTAACAAACTTGTTTGTAACGCATTGTTTGAGGTTAATTGAAATTGGCCTCCCGTTGTTCCATTGTCTTCAATGCTTACTCCTTTCCACATCACCGCACATTCATGGCCTTGTAGGGTGCAATGTTGCATAATAAGGCTTGCCCCAGGCTCAATAATTAATTCTGCATTGGTAAAGAAATTAAAAACAAAATCTTTTACCGTAATATTTACCCCGCTCTTTATGGTTATTTTATTTAAAACAGAAAGGCTGCCATTTGCATTAAATGGATTATTTCCCACACCAGATGTCCATGTACCACTTGTATTGGCATCAAATGAGGAAATGTCGAATGCTGTTGCATTATAGTTATATCCAGTAATTTGATCGGGCAAGGTTCTAATTTCACATGAGTTAACGTCGTTATTTAAACTCATGTTTAATGAAATAACATTGTTAATGCTTGGAGTGCTACCCGTTGTAACTTCTGCCAAATGAGTAGAGGAGCTTATGTATATCTTATTGTCCTTTCCCATTTCAATTTGCGACCTGCCATATCCTGTGGATGAGCTAACATAAATAGGTGGATTTATTGAGGTAAAATCCCAAACGCCAACCATATCTGGAAACGATGGGTTATTAGCTGGATTGTATTTAGAGAAAATAAGCTTGGAGTTTGTTTCATCAAATTCTAATCCTGCAACTTCGTAATCTATTTGAACTGAACTTGGTTGGTAATCATAATAAGCATTTACTGTGGTAGGCAGTCCATTTGTGTTTAAATTAAAAATGAGAATTAAATTGTCTTCTGCCAATGCTAAAAGGGTTTTATTTTTTGAAATTTCTAATTCTGCAACAGTTTCAGTAATTTGAGTGTTTCTTGGAATTGGATTGCCAGGTAAATTGACACTCATGATATTTAAATCGTTTATTGCAATGACTTGATTGTTGATTTTGTTAATTTCAATTGTTCTAATAAACCTATCTCCATTTGTTCCTGGAACATTTCCATAAAGAGAATAAATTTTATAAGAAATGGCATTAACATCCGAAATTTCAAATGCAACGGTGTAAACGTCGTATTGAGGACCACTTATGCCATTAACATTTAATGCTTTAATTATGGATGAGTTAACATCGGTAAATGGAAGTTCTTGCCACTCATTAAGAGCAATATTTAATTCAATGATCCTATCACCAACAACCACATGATATCTTTCACAACCAACATCAATAATGGAAATTTCTCTTGAAATAGGAAAATCTGAAGAAAAGTCATCTCCAAAATGAGCTTTAATTATTACACCATTTTTATCATAAAAATAAGCATGTTTGTGACCAAGAATTTCCGCCTGCACTATATAAAATATGGCCGCACCATTATTGTCATACATGGCATTTACTGAATTGTAATTTGTAATAGGATTTGGAGTTGGAAAGTTTGCATCCATAAATACGGGAATTGAACTTGAATAAAGCATGGGAATGTTACTATTGTTAGGGTTGAACCTAACTATACTTCCATTGCCACTGGGATTAAAAAAATACCAATTAGGTAATTGTGCTTGCGCCATAAATTGATTGAAAAAGATAATCAATAAAATGATTGGATAGCCAAACCTATACTTTATATTAAAAGTTGGTTGGTTGGTTGGTTGGTTGATTGGTTGGTTGGTTGGTTGGTTGGTTGGTTGGTTGGTTGATTGGTTGATTGGTTGATTAGTTGGTTGGTTGGTTGGTTGGTTGGTTGGTTGGTTGGTTGGTTGGTTGGTTGGTTGGTTGGTTGGTTGGTTGGTTGGTTGGTTGGCTTTTAAGAATGCAATTTAAAGATTAATACTCAGAAAACCAATAGTTTGATTTATTTCTTGTGTGTCCACAAAAGTAATTCTTGACTTTTGTGAGGATATGAAATAGCGCGGTTTAGAAAGTTTTGTGATTAACTTTCTAAACCTTGGCAACAATTGTATAGAGTGCTCCTTAATGGTATTCAACCTTCGTGTGAAGCGAAGCAGCGCAATGTTAGCCGAGCTTGGCAGGAGCCCAACGCATTGATCAAAAGAATAGAGCAGAAATACCATTACTTTTGTGAATGTAATTGGATAATTCACGGGTGCTAAAATAGTTGCAAATTTAAAGCTAAAAATGATGATTTTAAAAATATTCGTTATCTCAAAAAGAAACTTTGGCATTCCTAACTTTTTTAATGTTTTATATGCTTTCATTTGCAAAATGGTGTTTTACCCCCTACATGTGTAAAGCAATCTATCTAATTGTTATTTGCTCAGTATGGGCATTCTAAATTTACTTCCAATAAATAGCAAAAATCACCGTTTTAGGTAGTGGCTCTGTGAAACTATTAAATTTCCTTCTGTAAAACTTTAGTTGCATAATTTACAAGAGTTTTATTACATTTGTCCCACTTATCCAGAAAGACGGAGGGAATAGGCCCTGTGATGTCTAGGCAAGCTGCAATTTGTAGTAGTGCCAATACCTATTTCGAAGGTTCCCTTCGGATGCTGATAAGTGATTGAACAACTCTAAGGAGTCATCAACCACAAAACAGCACCTTTTTTGATAAGTCCATAAGCAATGGTCCATAGTCCATCGTTTTTGGCAATCATAGCATGTGTTATGGGCTATCCACTATGGGCCATAGACTATTATTATGAATATACGCGACATATTAAACCAACGAATTCTGATCCTTGATGGTGCCATGGGTACCATGATTCAGCGCTATAAGCTAGATGAGAATGATTTTAGAAATGAGACCTTGCAAGGTCATCATAAACCTTTAAAGGGCAATAACGATTTATTGTCTTTTACCCGTCCCGATGTTATTAAGGCCATTCACCGCCAGTATTTTGATGCAGGGGCAGATATCATTGAAACCAATACTTTTAGCGGTACCGTAATTGCTCAGGCCGACTATGATTTGGGTCAGGAATGGGTGGATTTGATTAATTATGAAAGTGCTAAAATTGCCCGGGAAGTGGCCGATGAGGTAACAGCTCTTAACCCTGCTAAACCTCGTTTTGTGGCAGGTGCCATGGGTCCTACCAATAGAACTTTATCGCTTAGTCCGGATGTAAACGACCCAGGTTACCGCGCGGTAACTTTTGATGAATTGGTGGCAGCCTATAAGCAACAAGCACGTAAGCTCATAGAGGGTGGTTCTGACCTTTTATTAATTGAAACCATCTTTGATACTTTAAATGCTAAGGCAGCACTTTTTGCTGTGGATGAACTGATGGAAGAATTGGGTAAGCAATATCCTGTGATGATATCGGGTACCATTACCGATGCTTCTGGCAGAACTTTATCTGGACAAACAACAGAGGCATTTTTAATTAGTATGCAGCACATGCCTTTATTGAGCATTGGCTTAAATTGTGCTTTGGGCGCTAGCGCACTCAGACCATACTTGCAAGTATTAGATACCAATGCTCCCTTCTTTGTGAGTGCTTATCCTAATGCAGGTTTGCCTAATGAGTTTGGTGAATATGATGAGTCCCCCGCAGCCATGGCAAAGCAAGTTGAGGAGTATTGTAAAGAGGGATTGGTGAATATATTAGGTGGATGTTGTGGCACCACGCCAGATCACATCAAAGCAATTGCGGATATGGCAGCAAATTATCAACCAAGGAGTAAGAAAGCTGTTGGCCGATAGCCTTTGGCCCTTAGCCTTGTGTATTTTAGACTATAGACCATAGAAAAACAATTTGATTGATGTTTAAGTTTGAGAAATTAGAGGTTTGGAAAAGAGCAATGGAACTAATTGGTTTCATTGATTTAGTTGTGAAGAAATTTCATAAAGAGGCCGTTTATGTGCTTTCATCGCAATTAAAAAGGGCCTCTGATTCAATTGCACTTAATATTGCTGAGGGTTCTCAAGGTTAGTCGAATGCTGAATTTTCAAAGTTTATCGGTTACGCTATTAGGTCTAATATTGAAGTGGTTTGTTGCATTCATATTGCAAAAACTAGGGTAATTATTAATGAAGATAATTTTAAAAAATATATGAAGATTGTGAAGTTTTAATAAAAATGCTCCAATCACTTAGAACTAAATTATAAAGAAAAGAGGGCTACGGACTATGGTCCATGGTCTATGTACAAAAATGCAAACAATGAACACAGATTATACATTAAGATTAAGCGGCCTCGAGCCACTGGTAATTACCAAAGAAACTAACTTTGTAAATGTTGGTGAACGTACAAATGTTACCGGTTCAAAAATGTTTCTTCGTTTGATAAGGGAAGGAGATTTTGATGCTGCTTTGGCCGTTGCGCGCGAGCAAGTTGAGGGCGGTGCCCAAGTGATAGACATTAACATGGATGAGGGCATGATTGATGGTGTGGAGGCCATGGTGCGTTTCTTGAATTTGATTGCTTCTGAACCCGATATTTCGCGGGTGCCTATTATGATAGATTCTTCTAAATGGGAGATTATTGAGGCGGGTTTAAAATGTGTTCAAGGCAAGTGCATCGTTAACTCCATTTCTATGAAAGGTGGAGAGGAAGAGTTCATTAGACAAGCAAAAATTGTGAAGCGTTTTGGTGCTGCTGTAATTGTGATGTTATTCGATGAGTTGGGTCAGGCCGATAACTATGAAAGGCGTATTGAGATTGCAGAACGTGCTTATAGAATATTAACCGAAAAAGTTCATTTTCCGGCAGGAGATATCATTTTTGATCCAAATATTTTTCCTGTAGCTACAGGAATGGAAGAGCACCGCAGAAACACCATTGATTATTATAGTGGCTGTAAATGGATAACAGAAAACTTGCCTGGTGCCAAAATTAGTGGTGGGGTGAGCAATGTTTCTTTCTCTTTTAGGGGCAACGACAAAGTACGCGAAGCCATGCACAGTGCTTTCTTATACCATGGCATTCAAAATGGCATGACTATGGGCATCGTGAATCCTAGTCAGCTAGAGGTTTACGACCAAATAGATAAAGATTTGTTGGAAAAAGTTGAAGATGTTTTATTAGACAGAAGGGATGATGCCACAGAGCGTTTGCTTGAATATGCAGAGAAAGTAAAAGGCAAGGGCAAGGAAAAGGTACTCGACCTAGAATGGCGAAATGCACCGGTTGCTGATCGTTTGAGTTATGCTTTGGTAAAGGGCATTGTTGAGTTTATTGACGAAGATACAGAAGAGGCTCGCAAACTATTTGCTAGGCCCTTGGAGGTGATTGAAGGTCCGCTTATGGCCGGTATGAACATTGTGGGCGATTTGTTTGGTTCGGGCAAGATGTTTTTACCGCAAGTGGTAAAGAGTGCACGTGTGATGAAGAAGGCCGTTGCTTACTTGATGCCGTATATGGATGCTGAGAAGAAATTGGCGGGTGATAAGAGTACTTCACAAGGCAAGATTTTAATGGCTACGGTGAAGGGCGATGTGCATGATATTGGAAAGAATATTGTGGGTGTAGTAATGGCTTGTAATAATTTTGAGATTATTGATATTGGGGTAATGGTGCCGGCAGAGAAAATTTTGGAGGCGGCATTGCGTGAGCAAGTGGATGTGATTGGCTTGAGCGGACTTATTACGCCGAGTTTAGATGAGATGGTGCATGTAGCCAAGGAAATGGAACGATTGGGCTTAAAGATACCTTTGCTTATTGGTGGTGCCACTACTTCTAGGGCACATACTGCGGTAAAAATTGACACTGTTTATAGTGGACCTGTAGTGCATGTTTTGGATGCCAGTAAGAGTGTGCCTGTGGCTCAAAGCTTGATTAGTAAAGAGCAATTGGCTGGAACAACTAAACGCTTTAAGGAGGAGTATGCGCAATTTAGAATTGACTACAAAAACAGGAAGAAGGATAAAAATTTTGTGGCCCTAGATTTTGCACGTAACAAGAAAATGGACCTGACTTATAATGAAATTGTGGCGCCGAGTTTCCTTGGTAACAAGACCTTAATAGATTTTCCTTTGGAACAATTGCGTGAAAGAATTGATTGGACGCCTTTCTTTTCGACTTGGGAATTGGCAGGAAAATATCCAGCTATTTTAAGCGATAAAATTGTGGGAGATGAGGCTACCAAATTGTTTAAAGATGCCAATAAAATGTTGGATGAGGTAATTGCCAAAAAATTGCTGGAAGCGCGCGGTGTGTTTGGCTTTTACGAGGCAAATTCGATTGGAGATGATGTAAAAATTAAGACCCCTAGTGGCGAGCAAACCTTCCACTTCTTGCGCCAGCAAAATGAAAAGGCAGCCAACCAAGCCTACTTGTGTTTGGCCGATTTTGTGGCCCCAAAAGAGTTGGGTAAGCAAGATTATATGGGCTTCTTTGCGGTAACAACAGGCATTGGCATAGAGAAATTGATAGACAAATACGAAGCCGATCACGATGATTATAATAGCATCATGATTAAATCGCTTGCTGATAGGTTGGCTGAGGCTTTCGCTGAAAAAATGCATGAATTGGTTCGAACCGAATATTGGGGATTTGGTAAAGGAGAAGTGTTGAGCAATGAGGAAATTATTCGTGAAAAGTATGTGAGCATAAGGCCAGCCCCTGGATATCCTGCTTGTCCTGATCATACCGAGAAACGCAAATTGTTTAACCTATTGGATGCAGAGAAAGAAACGGGTATCATCTTAACAGAAAGTTATGCCATGTACCCAACGGCGGCGGTAAGTGGATTCTATTTTGCCCATCCCGATAGCAAGTATTTTGCGGTGGGTAAAATTAGCAAAGACCAAGTGGAGGACTATGCGCAGCGCAAGGGCGATTCTATTGATTATATAGAGAAATGGTTATCGCCAATCTTAGCTTACGACAACTAATTTTAGGCGCAATAGCTTAGGGTATGTTTCCTTTATTTTCATTACAACTGGTATAAGTTGTAATGGTTACGTGTTTTATTTTTTTTATGCTTACCAGTTGGTTAGGCTGTTGTAAGCAAACTTGGTTTACAAGCTAAGCACTAAGCATTTTAGTGCTTTTTGGACGTAATTTTAGCCAATACAAAATGCCTAATTGGTAAGGGCTTTTGCTGCTTTATTCTGTAATTCAGAAAAAGGTGTGAATTATGCTGTTTATATCATTTTTAATGAAACATTATAACGCATAAATAGGTAGACCTTTGTGGTCTGGGTATTCAGCTATTAATGGTTATTCATAATCTTAAATGAATAAAACCTTGAATGCAATTTATAAAACATTTTAAAACAATTAACATGATTCATAAAATTACAATTTCCATTTGGCTCCTTATTGGTGCCGTAACTGGAATACAAGCGCAAGTAAAAATTGGTAATAATCCTACTTCCATTAATTCTTCTGCTATTCTCGAAATGGAATCCACCAATAAAGGACTATTAATTCCGCGGGTAAGTTTAACTTCTAATACCGATGTTAGTACAATTACATCTGCTACTACCTCTTTATTAGTTTATAATACAGCAACAGCAGGGTCTTTTCCTGCAAATGTTGTTCCAGGATATTATTATTGGAATGGCACAAAATGGGTTGGCATGAGTGGCCCTACTAGCACAGCAGGTGTATTGGGATTTGCCAAGTTTTACGCACTAATGCCGACTGATAATAATTCTACTGTTGCGGTTGGATCGGCAGTGGAATTCCCTAATACAGGACCAACAAGTGCTACTGATATTACAAAGTTATCTAGTACTACATTCCAACTAGCATCCATAGGAACCTATTCTGTATGCTGGCAAGTGAGTGTAGCAGAAGCTGGTCAATTACTCTTAAAACTCAACAGCACGGAGGACCTTACTACGGTTGTTGGAAGGGCTACTGGAACAAGTTTGTTAATTGGCAATGAAATTATCACTACCACCACCACTAATTCAGTATTAAGTATTGTAAATCCTACTGGAAATTCAACAGCCTTAACCATTACCCCATTTGCAGGTGGCAGTAAGCCTGTGGCTGCAACTTTAATCATCACCCGCATTCAATAATTAGCAAATTACCATGCAAAATTTGAAATTCAAAATGGCCAATGTTGGTAATTTGATTGGACTTTTTCAAACCATGAAAATGCCTGTAGTCGCTATTCCAAATTCCCTAAATGTGTTGGGTAAGAAATTTGTTGCTTCAAGCGATAATCATGGAAAAAAGGGTGAAAGCAAGCATGATACCTTGAGGTAACTAACACTTAAAACAACTTTCATTAGAATGAATTATGAAAAAGTTTAAATTAATAATTGGGTTATCCCTACTAATAGGTTTTGTAAATGCACAAGACCCCATAAACAATACGGGCAATATCAGGGTTTTTTCTGGTGCTGCAATTACCATGTTTGGTGATTTTACAAATTCGGGAGTTTTAGTTGTAGAGAATGGAGCAACTTTAACCAACGAACAAATATTTACAACTACCGTTGCCAGCATAGCCAATAGTGGCACTTTTGTTTATGGTAGTTCTGCGGGGTTAACCTATGCGGGAATAGTTGAACAAACTACCAGTGCCGAATTGCCCGATGTTAATGGTCCACCAGCCTCTATCATTAATAACTCAAGTGGGGTTATTTTAAGCAGGGATGGGATATTTAACAGCCTCTCTTTTTTGCTTGGCAATTTAACGGTTGGTTCAAACACATTAACAATAAATGGCATTTACGCACGCACCTCGGGGAGCTTGGTGTTAAATGGTAATTCAAACATTATTATAGGCGGAACAGGAGCTAATACCAGCAGTTTGTTTTTTGATCAAAGCAACCTAGGTATTTCAAATAAACTCACAAATTTAACGATGAATAGGGCAGGGCAAACTACCACACTTGCTAACGCATTAAATGTCTCAGGAACGGTATTCCCAAGTTTAGGAATCCTTGCAACAGGTGATTCACTTACCATACTTTCGGATGTAAGTGTTAACGGAAGAATAGCTGCATTGGGAGCAAGTGCCAACATCACGGGTAAGGTAACTTTACAAAGGTTTATTCCAGCTTCTGCAAGGCGATATAGGTTTCTTTCTTCGCCTATTAATGGCAGCACTTTGGAAGATTGGCGTGGTGAAATTTTTGTTACAGGTGCAGGTACAGGAAATACAATTGGTACCACAAATTCGAATGGGTTTGATGCCACCTTATCTAACGCGCCCTCTGTTTACTATTATACCGAAACATTGAGTGGACTTTTAAATCAAAGATGGCAGTCTGCAACGGCTACTTCAAATGTATTGGTTCAGGGCAAAGGATACAGGGTTTTTGTGAGAGGCGACAGAAGTTCGAATGGTAGGTTAGATGGAACCATAATTGCTCAAAATGCGGTGACTTTATCGAGCACAGGCATTATAAACAAAGGAAACGTATCGCCTATTAGTTTGCCCGTTACTTATTCTGGGGCTACGGTTGATGATGGCTGGAATATGGTGGGCAATCCGTACCCTTCTCAGATCGATTGGAATGCAGGATCGGGATGGACTAAGACAAATGTTTTTGGAACCATCTGGATTTGGAATTCGGCCACCAATAGTTATGGTAATTGGGATGGGGCAACTGCAACAAATTCGGTAACGCAATACATCGCATCGCATCAAGGATTTTTTGTAAGAACCACCGCAGCCTCGCCCTTGTTGAGTTGTTCGGAATTGGTGAAAGTTTCGAATACACCAGCAGCTTTATTTAAGGCGCCAGTAAGCAACCAGATTAGAATACAATTGGTTCAGGACGCGCTTAATTCTGATGAAACAGTTATTCGTTTTATGGCAAAAAAGAAGGATGCTTATGATGAGTTAGAAGATGTGAAAAAGTTGAGCAATCCTACCGTTAATATATCGAGCACTTTTGGCAATAATTTATATGCCTCGGTAAATTATCTCTCAGAAAATTTTGAGAATAAAATTGTTCCATTAGGAGTTTGGGGAAATGTTGCTGGCACTTATACCATGAATTTTAGCGAGATAGAAAGCTTTAATCATTTAGCAAAAATTTATTTGGTCGACAATTTCTTACATACCCAACATGATATTATTACTCAATCTCAATACGTATTCGATATTACTTCAGATGCCAATAGCAAAGGCGATAACCGCTTTGAACTGCAGTTTCTAAAAGCCGTTACAGGCATAAAAGAACAGCCTGTTTTAAGTACAGCAAGCATAGGTATTTATCCAGTGCCAGCCACTGATAAGCTGAGTGTTTATTTGCTATCTGGAAGAGGAGAAGTATGCAATTGGAACCTATATGGCGTGAATGGAAAAATTCAGAAATCTGGTCAGAATGTTTTTTCTCATAACGCACATTTTGATATTGACATCAGTGATTTAAATGCAGGAATTTATTTCATTGATTTTAATGGAATTCATATCCACAAGATAATTAAATTTTAAAATGACAAATCTAAAATATGCTGTTTGCCTATGCCTTGTGCTTTTTAGTTTAACTGCTGTAAAAGCACAACCAGACTGGGAGGATGAAGATCCAATAGATACCCCAATTGATGGAGGAGTTGCACTTTTGTTGGCTGGTGGAGTTGCTTATGGCGTAAGTAAAGTGAATCAAAACTTTTTTCAAAAGAAGAAGAAATAGCTATACATAAACTTGTGTCTATAAATTAGTGAGCATAAACTAGATTCTTTTTATTTCATTTGTATGTAAATCATTTGAAAGAAAAGATGAAAAGAATATCCTCTTTAATTGCCATAGTTTTAGTTGCCTATTTTGGGCTTTCAAACTTTTTTAGTCGGCCTACCGAGCATGCAATAGATGGCATGATTATGAATCTTTCTGCGCGCATGAAGGCCATGGTAAAGATGCTGGCTGATCCAAGCACTGGAAGGATTCCGGATAATATGCGTGCGCTGGAATTAGACTTTTCTAAAGGTTTGCCAGTGAATAATGCTTTAAATAAATTTGCCACTTGGGAATCGGTAGGTCCATATAATGTTGGAGGAAGAACACGTGCCTTAGCTATTGATGTTACCGATAATGAAGTGTTGTTGGCAGGTGCCGCTACAGGCGGAATTTGGCGCAGTACCAATGCGGGTGTAACTTGGTATGCTACGCAAATGCAAAGTGTACCTACTGCAAATATAACAGGATTGGTTCAGGACAAAAGGAAGGGCAAAGGGAAGACATGGTATGCCTCTACAGGAGAGTTATACGGGGGTAGTATTCCGGGTGCTTTTTATAATGGAAGCGGTATTTATAAATCTACCAATGGTGGCGATACTTGGGTAAAGGCAGGCAATGTTTCGAGCGGCTTAGGCGGTTTATCTGGCGCATGGTCTGTTGTTCACAGAATTGCCGTAAACGCCACAATTGATAGCATTGATGTGGTGTATGCAGCAAACTTTGATGGCATTTATAGAAGTACCAATGGTGGCACCTCTTGGATTAAAGTAAGAGGTGGAAATTCGCAAGCAATATCTTATAGTTACTTTACAGATGTGGCTGTTTCGGCCAAAGGAATTGTGTATGCAACCCTCTCTGGTGGTGGTCAGCAGCAAGGCTTTTGGCGTTCAGCAGATAATGGAAAGACCTGGGCTAATATTACGCCAGATAGCTTTCAAACCACTTGGGGACGAATCTCAATTGGCATAGCGCCAAGTGATGAGAACCAAGTTTATTTTGTTGCTTATACGCCAGGCATTGGAAAAGAGAGCCGCACCTTTGAAGGCAAGAGTGAGTTTAACAGCTTATGGAAATATACTTATGCGAGTGGAGATGGCTCTGGAAGTGGTGGATTGTGGAGTGATAGAAGTGCTAATATTCCGGTTACGGGTGTTACGTTTGGGAGTTTTATTTCGCAAGGTGGATATTGTTTGGAGCTAACTGTAAAGCCAGATGATGCCAATGTGGTTTTTTTGGGCGGAACCAATTTATACAGGTCATTGGATGGGTTCAGCACGAAAAATGCAACGAGCCAAATTGGGGGTTATGGCATTGCAACAACCTTACCCGATTTTAAAGTTTATCCCAATCACCATCCCGATAACCATGGGGTAATTTTTTATCCAGAAAATGCCAATAGAATGCTTTCTGTGCATGATGGAGGTATCTCTTTAACGCAAAATTGTTTGGCCACAGAAGTGTCTTGGGAATCTTTAAATCATGGTTATGTTACCTCGCAATTTTATTCGATTGCACAAGATGCCTCAAGCAATTCAAATTATGTGGTGGGTGGTTTGCAAGACAATGGAACCTATGCCAATACCAACCCTACAGCGCTAAACAATTGGGCCATGCCATTGAGTTATGATGGTTCCTTTTGCCATGTTAAGCCAGGAGGAGGTGAAGTTTATTTGTCTATTCAGCAAGGTAGAATGCACCGCATGTTATTAAATAGCAATGGCGTTCCTACGCAATTTACTCGAATTGATCCAAAGGGTGTAGATAAGAGTTTGTATCAATTTATCAATCCATTTACACCCGATGCAAATAATTTTAAGGTTTTATATACGCCTGCTGGAAACGTAATTTGGCGCAACAGTGATGTTACTGGAATTCCTTTAAAAAATCAATTGGATAGCAATGCCAGTAGCATTAATTGGACTAGGTTAAAACATACTTTATTGCTTAGTGCAAGCGATGAAATAACGGCAATTTATAGTTCTAAAATTCAGGCAGATGTTTTGTTTTATGGAACGGCTGCTGGTAAGTTATATCGCTTGCGCAATGCTTCGGATACTGCATCAATGCCAGAGTTGATTAATGGCGCTAATTTTCCCTCTGCTTATATTAATTGCATTACCCAACATCCAAGTGATACCGCAAAGTTGTATGTGGTGTTTACCAATTATTATGTGTTAAGTGTTTTTGAAACGAGCAATAGCGGACAAACATGGTTGGCTGTTTCGGGTAATTTGGAGCAGAGTTCAAATGGAGCGGGTAATGGACCAAGTTGCAGGTGGTTAAGCATTGCACCCACCTTGGATAGTTTAGTTTATTTCTTAGGAACTTCTACTGGTTTGTATGCAACAAAAAAGATTGATGGCATGCAAACTAGCTGGACAAGACAAGGTGCTACTACCATAGGAACAACACCTGTTACTATGATGCAACATAGAGTTACAGATGGAAGAATGGTGGTATCTACTTATGGCGCAGGAGTGTTTATGGCACGTATAAATTCGCTTGATCCAACAACGGGTATAAAACCAAATTCGAAGTTAGATTTTAAACTATATCCAAATCCAACAAGAGAAACAATAACCTTAAGTAATTTGCCAAGAGGCACGCCAGTAAATTATGAAATTTTTGCAATGAACGGCCAAATTGTATTGAAAGGGATAATTATTGAAGGAACACAAATAGATGTAAGTGGAATTGAGTCGGGCGCTTACGTAATTAAGCTAAAAGGCAGCTTGGAAGGCAACTATAAAACGTTTTTGAAGCATTAAATATCCCCGAAAAATGAAAGTTAAACTTTAATATTTCGGGGATATAATTTTAATTATTTTATTATTTTGGGAAGAATATTTAAGAGAAACTCTCTTAAACCAACTGCTTGAAGTATTTTATTAACAGGCCATGGTTTTTCGTTTCCTGTTGTAATAATATAGTTGTGTTTTGTGTTCAAATCTTTGATACTTTCTGTATAAGATTTAGATAGAGAAGGTTTTTCTGAATATTTTATTTCTATGCTTGCAATGGGTTTAATGCCTTTAACAAGGATGAGGTCTATTTCTGCGCCATCATGTGTTCTATAGTAATAGGGTTGCACGGTGGATGGCAACAGTGAAATAATTTGTTCAATTACATATCCTTCCCAAGAGTAGCCCAATTGTGGGTGGTATTGCAAGTTTTTAGCGTGATGAATGTCTAGTAGGTAATGCAAAAGGCCACTGTCTCTGATATATACTTTTGGACTTTTTACCAGGCGTTTGGCTGTATTGTGAAAATAGGGTTGCAGTTTTCTTACCATAAATGCACCTTGAAGATAGTCTAGGTAGCGATTTACGGTGATGGAGCTTACATCTAGCCCTTTTGCAAAAGATTGCGCGTTCCAAATACCGCCATGATAATGGGCTAGCATGCGCCACAATTTAAACATGAGTTGAGGGGAGAAGCTAATGCCAAACAATTGGTTTAAATCTCGTTCAATAAAGGTTCTAGCAAAACCGTCCATCCAGTTGAAATAAATTTCGTCGTTTTTTGCCATCCATGCACCAGGAAAACCACCTCTAAACCAATGTTTTTTTAGAATATTGGGTTTGTCTGGCAGTTCTATGAGCAGAAAGGGAGTTGCTTCTATATAATAAATTCTGCCCGCGAGCGATTCTGAGGAGCCTTTTACCAGTTCTGGACTAGCTGAACCTAGCAATAGAAAGCGACCAGAATTGCGTTTTTTGTCTATTAAGGATCGCAATAATGGAAAAAGGTCTGGCATGCGCTGCACCTCATCGATGATTACTTGGTTGTCTTGATGGGCAATTAGAAATAATTCTGCGTTATCAAACTTCCTGAAGTCTTGCGGACTTTCCAAATCAAAATACACTGCATTTTTGGCCTTTCCCTTTTTTTGAATCAATTTGGCAATAGTAGTTTTGCCGCATTGCCTAGGGCCTATGATACCAACTGCAGGGAATTGCTTTAGCAGTTTTTCTGCCTTTTCTTCTATTAGTCTAATAATCATATTACAAAGATAAAATTAAAACCGAAAAACGAAAGTTAAACTTTAATATTTCGGGGATAATTTTTAAATTTTTGCAAAAATTGGCCTTTAAATATTCTCCTGAATGGAGATTTAATTAACCTAGCATTGCTTTGAGATGCGCGCTTGATTGTGTATTTTTGCAACTTTCTAACAAAAGATATAGGAGTTTTTAGCGTGCAGAAATATTTGATAAAGGACCTAGGCGCATTTGAGGGCAAGGTAGTAACCTTAATGGGGTGGGCAAGCAACAAACGTGAGAGTAAAGGCTTGGTGTTTGTAGTTTTACGTGATGGTACTGGCTGGTGCCAGTGTGTTGTTAGTCTTGAAACAGTTGGAGAACAACTTTTTGAGGAAGCACGAAAGATTACTTTAGAATCGTCTCTTTCTATTACGGGTTTGGTGGTGAAAGATGAACGCCAAATGGGTGGTTTTGAAATTCAGGCGAGCAGTGTTGAATTGATTGGTGCTTCTGTGGAGTATCCAATTGCCAAGAAAGAGCATGGCGTAGATTTCTTAATGGATAAGCGTCACCTTTGGTTAAGGAGTCAGCGCCAATGGGCTATTATGCGTATTCGTAACCGCATAATTTTTTCCATTCATGAGTTTTTTCAAATGAAGGAATTTGTGCAAATGGATGCCCCTTTGTTTACTGGAAATGCTTGCGAAGGAACCAGCAATTTATTTGAGACCGATTTCTACGGCGACCCCGCTTATTTAAGTCAGAGTGGCCAGCTATATGGTGAAGCCATGGCTTTTTCAATGGGCAAAATTTATACTTTTGGTCCTACTTTTAGGGCCGAAAAATCGAAGACGCGCAGGCATTTGAGTGAGTTTTGGATGATAGAACCTGAGATGGCTTTCTATGATATTTTCGACAACATGGATATCATTGAAGAGTTCTTGCGTTTTGTGGTTAGTGCGATTTTAAATACGTGTGAAAAGGAGCTTGCACTCATTGGTAGGGATACAGAAGTTTTAAAGAATATAGTGAAGCCTTTCCCTCGCTTAACGTATGATGAGGCGGTAAGGATTATTAAAGGAGAGCAAGATGTGAATGGCCAGAATGCCATTCAATCGCTGGAGGATGAATTGAAGCAAGTAAGGGAAAGAATTGGATTGGTTGAAACCGAAATTGCGGAGCGCGAAGAGAAAATAAAGACACCTGGAATGAAGAAGGGTGAGATTGGATTTAACCAAGCGCAAATTGATAAGTTGAAGCAAGAGTTGGGCGATTTAGAGGAGCAAGAAAGAAATATACCGCAGTGGTTGAACAGTGCCAGAAACTTTAAGTATGGCAATGATTTGGGTGGCAGTGATGAAACGGTTATTACGCGCTTATTTGATGTGCCTATTATGGTTTATAACTGGCCACATGAAGTGAAGGCTTTCTATTTGAAACGTGATCCTATGAATTCGAAATTTGCGCGTGGTGTGGATGTTTTGGCACCAGAAGGATATGGCGAAATTGTGGGTGGTGGTGAGCGTGAAACGGATGAGAAATTGCTGATAGAAAAAATAAATGAGCACCAATTGCCTATGGAGGCTTTTGAATGGTATCTTGATTTAAGAAGGTATGGTACTGTGCCTCACGCAGGATTTGGCTTAGGTTTGGAGCGATTGGTAACTTGGGTTTGTAAGCTTCCACATGTGCGCGAAAGCATTCCTTTTCCTAGAATGTATGGTAGATTATTACCTTAATATCTAATGAACAATAAACAGATTTCTAAGTCGGTTTTACTTTTAATTTTATTGTTGGGTTTTGCCTTTCCTAAGGCAATTTACGCCCAAAAGAAAAACAAATTAGAACGCTTTATCGACTACTATTATAGCATTGTTGAGGGCGATTCTTCTGAACCGAGATCCCATTATTATTTTGCTTTACCTATATGGGCTATTTCGCCCGAAACAGGCATTAAAGTTGGGGTGAGCTTGGGATATATGTTTAGGGCGGGTAAAGATTCTACCACGCGACCGTCGCTTATACGACTAAATAGTTCTTATACGCAACTTAAGCAGTTTAATATAAGGCCCAGTGCCGATATTTTCTTTAACAAGAACGAGTATAACCTCAAAGCGCAATATGTATTCAACGATTTCAATGAGTTTTATTGGGGTATTGGAAATCAAGTTACAAATTCTACCAAAGAACTGTATGGTTTTAAACAGCATAAGGTCAATATTAGGTTCACCAAACAAATTATTACCAACTTGTATCTTGGTCCGCAAGTGCTTTATGAGCACATGGACAATATTCAATTTAAAGAAGAAAGTAATAGCCCCACAAGCAATGTTTCTGGAATTAATGGCTATGAGATTTTTGGTGCAGGTTTGGCATTGGCATTTGACAACCGCAGCCATATTTATTATCCCTTAAATGGCGCGTATCTAGAAATTAGCAATTATTATTATTTTAAATCGGCCATAAATAGCCATGTTTTTCATGGTTTTACCATCGACATGCGCAAATATTTTCAACTGTGGAAGGAAAATGTTTTGGCCATACAAGGTTATGGTAGCCTAAATTTTCAAGACGTACCTTACAGGCAAATGGGCACCATGGGAGGCGAAATGTTTATGCGTGGTTACTACAATGGAAGGTACCGCGATAAGCATCTGTTAACTGTGCAAGCCGAGTTTCGCAAAACTATTTGGGGCCCATTTGGGATGGTGGTTTTTGGTGGTTTGGGTAATGTTGGTAGAAATGAAACTGAATTAATGCAACACATTAAACCTAATTATGGTTTTGGCATAAGAGGCATGTCTATACGTCGCGAACATATAAATGCGCGACTCGATTTTGGCTTTGGCGAGAAGGGCATTAACGGGTTTTACTTCACCTTATCGGAGGCCTTTTAAAGTTTTTGGTGCTTGGGCGCATAAGGGCAATGTCTGCAACCACTGCCGCAACAATATCTGCAATTTAGGTGGTATGCCGCTTGTGCTTGGGCGCATAAGGGCAATGTCTGCAACCACTGCCGCAACAATATCCGCGATTTAGGTGGTATGCCGCAGTAAAAACGGTATAGCCATTTTCTACATAATAATCTTTGTTAGATAGCAATTCTTTCTTAGCAGGCTTGCTTACTCTTTGCTCGTTTGCGTTATTTTTATCTTGCATAGAAATAACCCGAGTTAATTTGCGTAAGGAAACTTCTCTTTAAAGTGCCAATTGTGTCAAAAATTAATACCTCACTTTTTTGCACAAAATCCTTGGCATCAGAAACCATTATTTGATGTTGATGCGGATTATAACCTAGTCCGTAAAAGTTCCTTTGCCCCACTTCTATCAAAGCTTTTGCAGGTAAAGTGTTTTCTGTTATCGACATTTTATATACCCCTTTGTTAATCCAATAAAGTGTGCTTTTATTGGGAGCAATCATTAATCGTGCAGGTAAATCTTGGCTCAAAAAGGAAAAGGTTTTCTCAATTTCACCCTTGGCATTGATGCAAAATAATTGTGGTGGATTAGGCGCTTTTCCCGTTGTCATAACCCAAAGTTTTTGATGGCTATCTTTGGCCATATATTGCGGTCCATAACCTAATTGTATGCTATCTATCAACTGATCGTTTTGGGTATTGATTACATATACATAAGGCGAATTTGTGCCACAAACAAAGGCCTTTTCGCCAATCAATTCCATTTGCTCTGTCCAACTTTGGATGCCTATACTGCCACTAATTTGTTGTGTATTTAAATCAACTACATATACAGCTTTTTCATACAAATCGCTCACATAAGCTTTGTTGGCATTTATTGGCAGCATGTATCTTGGAGAATTAAAGCCCGTAATGCTGCGAATTTGTTTGCATGTTTTGGCATCTATCACCTCTATTTTATGTGAGTTATTTACCACCAAATATGCTTCCTTATTAATTACACAAACAGATTGCAACACATCGCCAACTCCTTTTCCATTAACAGATTTATATACATCTTGTTGAACCGATCCTGTTTGTGCATTATATAAACTCAAACTGGCATTTCCCCATTGAAAATTTCCCTCATTGCAAATGAATATTGCTTGTGCAGTGGTGTCGCTTGTTCTAGCATCTTCTATTGAGGTAGCAGGCGTTTTGTCGCACCCCACAAGCGTTACAGCCATTATCAAAAGCAAAAGAAATTGTTTCGTATAAGAAAAAATGCCAGTTCGGTTTATCATGTAATCTCTCTTTATTCTTTAATGAATTTTTGGTGGTATATGCCTTCTTCGCTCATCAAAGATAACAGATAAATTCCTTGTGGAATGCTTGCAATATTAATGCTCTTTTCATTGCCTATTAAAACTGTTTTTCCGCTCATATCTATTATGCTATAAGCGTTGAATGTGGCCGTGAATTCAATGTTTAAGACGTCTTTTGCCGGGTTAGGAAATACACTTAAGTTTGCTTTGTTTTTTTCTGTTTGAACCAATTTGCTGGCGATATCATTGAAGTTGTCTAAGCAAAAATATAGGGGTGTATTGATGCCAAAAGCTCCCGTATCGGATGAATGGAAATCGAAGCTAAAACTATCTACTGCACCTAATATGCTTAGGTCTACATAAGTCCAGTTTTTTAGGATATAATCATTAGAATCATTAGCAGATCTGTAATCGGCTAAGTACACCATTACAGTGGTGTCGGCAGGATTTCCACCATTTTTCCAAGCGCTAATTTCTACCGCAAAATAATCTGGATCATTGCCTGTTGAACCCCCAAATTTTTTGGAGAAAGCACTGCCATTTTTCATTTCATAATACGCATAGGTATTGTTGGTAATGTAGAAACCTTTCACTGCTTTTCCTATGGCGTTGCCTTCTGCTTTTATTTTTCCACTACCATAAAACACACCATAGTTATTCGATAGGTGTCCGCCACCTGCTGCAGCACTATATTGGTTCATGAAGCCAGGCGTAGAATCGTTCTTTGTATTAGACGCAGCAAAGCCGCTCCAAAAGCCACCAAACGACGAATCGTATTGGTTGGTAAAGTAGTAATCGCCACTTTTAAATCCACCCGCAAAATCGCTTCCATTATAGAAGGAATTTGGCGTCAAAGTGATGTCGTCGAATCTGCCAGGTGTTTGTGCCAAGGCGTTTGTAAAAGGCAGCAACAAGGCTGCACATAAAAGATTTAGTAAATTGTTTTTCATGTTATATTATTAAATTAAGGGTTATTTGATAATTCACCAATGGCATGGCTTGATTCACCATTACTTGGTACGATTGATTAAAGAGGTTATTGATAAAAAATTGCGTTTTCAATTGCTTGTTAAATCCATGCCAATTTTTACTTACATTTAGGCCACTATAGCTAAATGGCATCAGCCAATTGCTATGGTCTGAACTCACAAAGCGCGTACCCACATAATGGTTAAAAAATTGAACGGCATAGTTGCCCTTTTGCCAGTGAATATGCCATTGGTGTTTTATGCGCGGTGTATAGATTAATTGCTTAAACAAGGATGCATCGTTGCCAAGGGAAGACGATTGATTGGTGCTTATTGTGTAATCGTGTTCACCTCCGAATTCTAAGGAGCTTTTTTTCGATTTTAAGGTAAACGACCAGTTAAATTCTGCCCCTCTGCTCCATACCTGATACACGTTCATAGGCTTGCTTAAATTACCACCTGCAGGAAGCCAAATAATCCAATTGTGTATGTTTTTATTAAACCAAGTTAAGGTAGCAGAAGCATCCACCATGTTTTTAGAAATGGTGCCTCTTATCGTTTTTGAATGTCGATACTTTTCTGCGGTTATGCTAATTTCTTGGTTCCATCCGTATTCTGGTTGTAAGTTAGGATTACCCATATTAGGCCAATACAAGTCGCTAAAGCTTGGCAATCTGTAACTCCGGGCAATGTTTCCAAGCAACTTAATGTTAGGAGATAAGTGATAGCTTACGCCATAAGCCGGCATCAATGGAATGGCAGCGCCATTTACCCATTCTTGCCGTAGCGTTAATTGTTGCTTCAATTTATGTTGAAAAAGGGCATACTTAAACGTGCCAAACAAAGCAATTTTATCTTGGTACCAAGCATCGGGCGACTCACTTAATTTGGCCCTTGTTTGCAGTGTCATGATACTGCCTTGTAACTGAAACTTCTCTTTGGTGTAAAACTGGTCTAAGTATGCCGTGGAGCTGGCAGACAAGCTATAAGTTTCATTTAATTGATCGCTTTTATAACTCAACCCATCCAACATAAAAGCATAACGCGCCTGCAGTTCGTAGGCTTGTAATTTAAACTTATATTCGAGCATAGCCTTGGCCGTTTCGTCTATTTTTTGTGCATGTAAATTCACTGCATTTACACTTGGCGAAATATGCCTGTCACTTTTTTGAAGCCATGTATGCACATTCAACTGATGTTTTAAGCCCCTTTGAAATTGGAATTCTTGCAACCAAGCTAACAAATTTCGCTGCCCATTCTCTGCCCTTATAGTAGGCAAATCGCTTGGTTTAAGAGCTGCGGAAACCTGCGGATATAAAGCATCTACCGCTTTGTAGGCAAAGTTGTTTTCGGTCTGATCCAAAAATATTTTCTGTTGCATTTGCCAATTGGTTCCAACCAAATGATATTTAATACCTGCCACTTTAGCACCATAACTTCCCATTCCCAACATCACATTTAGCTTGCTTACTTTGCTGTTGTTTTGCGTTTGCAAATGAATGGTGCCACCAATATTGCCAGAGCCAAAAAGGGCAGCCTGACTCCCATACTGAATGGCAATGCCTTCTAATAAAAAGCTAGGGATGGTGCTAAAATCGAGTTGACCAGAGATGGGATTTTGCAAGCTAAAGCCATTCCATATTACAGCGGTATGGTTTGCGTTGCCGCCTCTAAAGCCAGCGGTAGCAAGCATTCCTGGTCCATACGATTTTATAAAGATGTGACTTTGGTTGGCCAATACACCTGCTAAAGATTGTTGTTGCAAAGCCCCAAGGCTATTAGAATCTAAGGTGCTTAATTTTGAACCGGTATAAAAGTTTGTGTAGCGCAACCCAAGAATTTTGATGGTTTGTAGCACGCGAGAAGTATCGGTTTGAACCGATGCCGCGCAAGGTTTTGCCTGGCTGCCTGCTAGTGCATCCAAACAAATTAAACCCATACATACAAGCAAGCCAATTACCTTTTTCAAAATCATAAATTTTGACTTACAGGAATACGTAGGGAAAAGCAAATAATGCCAGAGGCATAGTTGGTTCACCTAACTTTTCTTCCCGAAAGTCTGTTGATAATATTGCCATGGCAGGTCTTCTGACTCGCACCTTCTTTTTCTGGCCTTCCCAACCGCTGAGTAGCGATAAGTGACCGGTGTATGAAAAAGAAATGAATGGATGCTTCCATTCTGGCGCTTACAGCAGCGGGTACTGTTCAAGAATTACACTTGATTCCCTTTTAATGAGGTAATTTTCTGATAAAAACTACCTCAACCTAAAGCGATGCAAAGCTAATTTTTAAAATTGTTTGTGCAAGCATATTTTTGGTTCAGACCCAAAAATGTAGCTTAAACTATTGAACCTCATAGGCTCCAATACTTGGCGCCGAAGCATTGCGGCTTCTGTTCTTTAAATCGTTGAAAATACCAACGCCCACGCCTGTATTGCGGCATGGCGAGTTAGTTTCGAGGTCGAAATCTTGGGTAGAAATGTTTTTAAACCTAGGGTCTTTGTTCAAAATATTTCCATTGGTGGCCAAGGTAAAATTCTTGGTTTTAATTAAACAATTGGTGAGGGTTGCATTGGTAATTGGAATGCCGCCTGGGTCGTTGTTTACCAAAAATTCATCTTCTAAAGCACCATAAATAATGTTGTTTTGAACCGTATAGTTTAAGGCAAAGGAGTAAACAATATTTCCAGATCTATCTCTACCTGGGGCATTGCTTAAATAAAAGCCTGGATCTTTTCTGCCCGTAACCTGACTTTGTGCCGAGAAGGTATTGTGTAAAAGGGTATAGGTGCCGCCCAATTCGCCAATAAAAGAATACAATCCGCAATTGAAAACGAGGTTGTTTTCTGCGTATAATTTTGCCGTATAGTTTAGAAGTCCGCAAGCACTCATATTTTTAATGATGCTTTCTTTTAGGGTAAGTCCAAATGTGCCACTACTAGGCATGGAATCTACCTGTACGCCAATTACTGCATTTTTTATAACAGCGCCTGTAATGATGTTGCCACTGCTACCTGGCAAAAAGTGAATGCCAATCCATTGTCCGGCCATTTCTTTATAATCATTGTCGAGCCTACTGCCTTGAAACACGGCAGGTTTTTCAATGGTGCCATTCACCACCAAACTGCCCTGAACCAAAATACAAGATTGGTTATAATTGTGTATTTGGGTACCCGCTTCTATGGTGAGCGTGCATCCTTTTGGAATAAGAATGGAATCGTAAATAACAATGGGCTTATCGCTTGTCCAGAGCAGGTTGCCACCGCTACAATCGAGCACTTCGTTTTGAAAATATATGGCATCTTGTGTCCATGCCACTAAATCTACCTCTTGCTTGTTGCCATTGGTTTCGAATAGAATTTGGTCTGTAACAATAAAAGGCGTATTGCTTCCCACTGGGTCAATATAGGCCTGCACAAATATATATATACTGTCGTTGCCACGAATCTCCACATCTTTAAAAACAGTGCCCGCGCGCCCATCCACATTGAGTTTAAAGAGGCCGTAAAAATTGCCTGCTAAGCTAATTTGTGTTTTCACCGCATTCTTAGTGGGATTGGTTACGCGCACTTGCAAGGTAACGCTGCGAGGCGAGTTGGGGTTATTGCCTAACTTAGAGAAAATGGTATCAAAAAATACCGTGTCGGTAGAGAAGTTTAAGCTAACGCCGTCCTTCGTAAATACATCGTTTTTGCGGCAACTGCCCCATGCCAATGCCAAGAGCAATAGCCCTAATATGTGGTAATATTTAATTTTCAACAGTGCAAATGTAGTAAATTATTCCCGCTTCCATTTTTCATCTTTTCCTTTTAAGTAAGGCACTTTGGCCTGATCCAATTTTTCTTCCAACGCTTTCACTTGTAAAATTGTTGCGTTGAGCAAGATTCTATATGCTTCATATTCTCCATTTGCCCATTCAAAATTGTCCTTTTGTGTTTGACCAACCGCAGCACTTGATTCAAACAACTGACCTTGAATATTGCTTAATCTGTGGTAGAAAGTAGGAGGGGTTTCTACCTCTCGGCTCAACAAAATTCCATCGCCATATAACAACATAGAACAAGAGTCTAAAGCCAATTTTGCCTTCCTAATTTCTTGCAACAAAGCAAGCGGTACGTTTGGATAATTGCGCACTGCAAATTTCATTAAATCGCACTTCTCTTGGTATTCATTTAACATCCTTGCCGACCCACTAATGCTTCGGTTTAAGTTTGCCACATCAATCCTAAAGGAAAGCAAATCTCTGTCTAAATTTTTATGCTCCCTTACATCCAAATCTTTTACCACAAAAGAGGTTGGATCAAGCAATAATTCTGCTATGCCATTCATTACCAAATATATTGTTAGGGTATAAGTTCCTGCCGTAACCAAATGTCCATCATCAACCATGTCGTAACGGCCTGGTTTAGGTTTATTTGGGTTTAATGGCATGGTAGATTCTGTGCGCAAATTCCAAGTAATTTTCTGAATGCCCACACTTGGTTTGGCTGTTATTTTTTTTACCTCTAAATCAGCCGCATTTTTAATGACACAAACCAATTGGGCATCCTCCTCTTGGGCTTCCACGCGCAGTTGCTCCCAAGTAGGATAAAATACATCTTTCTTTTCCTTTTCATCGTTAAGTTCCTTTTGGGTGCGGGTTGCTTTTAAACCTTTTATTTCATCTTTTAGGTACACATAAAAATTGGCCCCAAAACATGGATTATTTGCCATCCAAAAACTATGTCCCTGCGAACCCGTTCCAGCCATGCCATTTGAGCTAGAGGGCACATAAAGCAAAGCGTCCTTTACGGCAAATATATGGGCTTTTTTGCTTAAGGTTTGTGCCTCCAAATTTCTCAGTGGCGCATAGTTATCCAATACATAAAAGCCCCTTCCAAAGGTGGCAGCAATTAAATCAGATTCGCGTTTTTGTATCTCCAAATCGTATACGGCAATGGTAGGAAGTCCGCTTAATTTATCCCAATTTTTGCCTCCATCTTTGCTATAGTAAGCCCCAAATTCTGTGCCTGCAAAAAGCAAATTGGCATCCACATGATCTTGCTTTATACAATAAACAGAACCCCTTGCAGGAAGGTTAGCCACCAAAGAATTCCATGTTTTTCCTTTGTCACTACTTTTAAATAAATAGGGTTTAAAATCGCCCGCACGTTGGTTCACAAAACAAGCATATACTTCGTTTTCATTGTGCAGAGAAGCCGTAATCATATTAACGCGGGTATTGGGTGGAATGCCAGCAATGCCCGTAATTTTATTCCAAGTTCCACCATCATTTTCGGATACCTGAATTAAGCCATCATCGTTGCCTACATAAAGCAAACCTGGCTTACGCGGCGATTCATCCAACGCAATGATATTGCCATAGATGGTGGTTGATTGATTTTTCATGATGGCATCAACCGACCAAACCCTATCCATTACTTTTAGTTTGTTGCGGTCTATTTGCTGCGTTAAATCTGGCGAAATAACTTGCCAATCGTTTCCTTGGTTGCTAGATTTAAACAGTTTGTTTGCGGCAAAATAGAGGGTATTGGATTGGTGCGGAGAAATGAGCAAAGGTGCATCCCAGTTCCAACGATAAGCCGGCATGCCCTTGGCTGGTAAAGGCTGAATGTAAAGCTTCTCGCCATTCAATTTATTGTATCTTACCAAGCCACCATATTGCGATTGCGAGTAGGCTATATTGTGGTTGGTAGGGTCAATAGCAGATTCAAAACCATCGCCACCCCAAGTAATAAACCAATCGGAGTTAGCAATGCCATCATTGTTTCGCGTGGCCGATGGTCCGCCCATGGAATTATTATCCTGCGTACCCCCATAAACATGGTAAAACGGAGTGGCATTGTCGCTGGCCACTTTGTAAAATTGAGTGATAGGCAAATTATCAAAATAGCGCCATTCTTTTGCATGGTTATAGGTCTCATATAAGCCACCATCGCAGCCAACAAGCCAATGGTTGGTATTATTCGGGTCGATCCAAATGCAATGGTTGTCAACATGTTTTAACTCTTCGCCGGTAGCTTCCACCGTCTTACCCCCGTCTGAGCTGTGGTGCAACCAAGTATCCATTACAAAGACCTTATCTCTGTCTTTTGGGTCGCACATAATCTCTTGGTAATAGTTGCCACTGGTACTATATCCACTCATTTTAGAAAAGCTCATTCCCTTATCGCACGATCTGTAAATGCCCCCTTTATCTGCTCTGGCCTCTACAATGGCATAAACATAATTGGCATCTACCGGCGAAACCGCTAAGCCAATTCTGCCCATTTCATTTTTTGGCAAGCCATTGTTTATTTCGTTCCATGTTTTACCGCCATCCATAGATTTATACAAAGCCGATTCTGGTCCGCCACCAATGTAGGTCCACTCATGGCGTCTGCGTTGGTGAGCTGAAGCATAAAGTATATTGGGATTGGTAGGGTCTATGGCAATTTCTGCTACGCCAGTTTCATCTGAAATAAAGAGCGTACGTTCCCAAGTTTTACCTCCATCGGTTGTTTTGTAAACGCCACGTTCGCCACCGGCACTCCAAACGCCACCGTATGCGGCTACCCAAACGGTTTGTTCATCTTGCGGGTGAATGATAATTTTACCAATATGTTCCGATGATTTGAGTCCCATGTTTTGGAAACTTTTGCCACCATCTACAGACTTGTAAACCCCATCGCCATAGGCCACAGATCTTTGGTTGTTGTTTTCGCCTGTGCCTACCCATAGGGTGTTTGAATTTGATTTGGCTATGCTTAGGCAGCCAATAGAATAGGAGCCATATTGATCGAAAATGGGTTCAAAGGTGGTGCCATGGTTTTGGGTGCGCCATACGCCACCAGATGCTGCGGCAACAAACCAGGTATTGGCATCATTGGGGTGAACAGCTAGGTCTATTACCCTGCCAGAAGTAAGTGCAGGACCTAATAGCCTAAATTGCAATCCTGGCGTGGCAAGCGGGCTTGCGGTTGATTTGCTTGGGTCTTTTTTTTGCGCAAGGCTTTGGTTCAGACCGAACCCAAAAAGGACTATTGATAAAAATAATGCGGGTGATTTCATGAATTTTGTGGCTTGTGAAATTGACAATTTAAATGGAATATCTTTCTATGATCCAATCTGGAATTTGGGCGGCTCTGCCTGTTTGCAAATCTACCATGGTATAGTTAAAATAGCCAGAGCAGGCAACTTTGTTGTTGTTAATTTTAATGATTTCGAAGTGCACTTTTACACCATCTTTTTGCATTTCGTCGATATAGGTAACCACTTTAATGGAATCGCCTAGAAGGAGGGCACGTTTAAATTCAATGAAGGTGCTTTTAATTACCCAGTTAAAACCATGTTTAATAAACTCGCTCATGGGCATTTTATAGCAACGATCCATTTGGTCGAACCTAGCGGCTAGCACATAATCCATATACTTGCTGCTGTGCACATGTTGGTTCATGTCTATATCGTCGGGGCGAATAAGAATAATGGACTCAAATTTTGATTTGTTTAGTATAATCATGCGTCAAAATTAATAATTTAGGCAACATTCAATGATTTTCATAAATTTGGTAGTGTATATTATTTGTCAAATTTTTTGTAAGGCTATTTTCCTTGATAAAAATTAATTAGTTTGCTGCTCTTGAAAAGGTTACTTTATTTGCTTTTTATGCTGATGCCATTTGTGGGCAGTGCCACGCATTTGGTAGGAGGCTGTATAGAGCTAAAACGCAATGGTGGCAATAGTTATACGCTTACGGTAAAGATTATTAGAGACTGTGAGAATGGCAATAACAATGCGTATTTTGACGGGAATATTGCTGTGGGGATTTTTGAAAAGGGGACCCATAAAATAATGAATGAATTTACCATTCCTTTTAATAAAATTAACGACGATACCCTAGTTTTTACGGGTGCTAATTGCGTTAATATTGTTACTGGCTGCACGCATATTGGTGTTTATACTGCCAATATTACGTTGAATGCGAATACCTATAATAGCAATAACGGCTATTATTTAAGTTGGCAGCGTTGTTGCCGAAATAACATTATTGATAACATTATAAATCCGCAGTCTGCCGCTATGACTTTGTACACTGAGGTGCCTAATTTAAAAACGGTAAACAACAGCACACCACATTATACTAATAATCCAAATACTTTGTTGTGCACAAATACTTTGTTTGAGTATAATATGAATTTTGAGGATGAGGATGGAGATGAGTTAAGGTATTCTTTGATTGAGCCCATAAATGGTTTGCTTGCAAGCAGTCAGCCATTTTCAAATGTGGCATTGGCAGGTCCATATCCAAATGTGGTTTGGAAAAATACTTACAGTAACAACGATGCCATTCATGGATTGGTGCCCTTGAGTATTGATGCAAAAACGGGTAAAATTTCTTGTAATCCGTCTAATGTCGGAATTTACGTAACAAGTATTAGGGTGGAGGAGTATAGGTTTGGGGTAAAGATTGGGGAACTTAGGTTGGAGTTGCAAATTACGGTAACGGTTTGTCCCAATAATCCGCCTGTTTCATCTATCACCAAAGATGGCTTAATTGTAATGGAAGATACAATCACCATTTCTATACCAGATAGTGTTTGTTTTAAGATTAGGGGGTTTGATCCAAGTGATTCTCTCTTTATGCGCATTACGTCTGATTTGTTGGATACGCTTATGGTGTACAGGCCTATTTTTGACACCTTAACGGTTGGCGATAAATTGGTTGAGACTACTATTTGTTGGCAAAGTGCTTGCGAGCATGAAAAGCTTAGCAAGGGCATTCCGTTTTTTGTTTATGTTTATGACAATGGTTGTCCTATACCTAGAAATGTGGAGTCGAGATTTTGGGTCAAGTTTAGTCCCATGCCTTTGGTAAATTCAACCGACTTATTGTGCATGTCGTTGGTCAATAATGCCGAGACCTTTGTTTATTACGGCGATTCTACCAATCCAGTAGATCCATTTTTTGAAGGATATTTGGTTTATAAGGGCATTAATTATCAAAATTATAGTGTAATAGATACCATACGCAACAAAACAGAGCGGGTGTTTCACGACAGAAATACGCCCAATTATGGCAGCATTAACTATACGTATTTTATGCGTGGCATGAATAAGTGTGGCAATTTTGGGCCGAGTTCTGATACCCTTTCTACCTTTGAACAGCTTTCTTATATACCTCAGCGGCAATCTTTAAAACATGTAACGGTGGTAGATAATGACCATTTAGAATTGGAGTGGCCAGTATCTAACGAGCGCGATTTTGCCAAATACTTTTTGTATAAAACGATTAGAGGCAGGAGCAAATATGAATTGCTCGCAACTTTTGAGGAGGTGAATGAAACCAAGTTTGTAGACAAGGCTGTAAATGTTGCCGATACTTCCTATTGTTATTATGTGGTGATGAAAGATACTTGCGAGAACATGGGTCCTGTTGGTTTAGCCGCTTGTTCTATTGTTTTAAAAGGCCGTTCAGTTCAGTTCATGAATTATTTAGGTTGGCAAGATTATATAGGATGGGCAGAAGGTGTTGGTCAATACGAGGTGTTTAGGTCTGATCTGGCCACGCCGTTTGCTAAAACAAGTCAAACCAGTGCCACCAAGCTTACTTTCTTAGACGATAAGTTAAACCTCAACGAAGGTTTATTTTTCTATTATATTTTGGCTAAACAGTTTAACAATGGCGGTTCCACTCCGTTTACCGATGCCGAGAGCATGTCTAATTCCATTGAATTATACCAGCCACCAATTGTTTATACGCCAAATGTTTTTAGTGCAAATGGCGATGGGTTAAACGATGAGTTTAAGTGGTTGCCGGTTTTTGTGAAGGATTTCCAAATTCAAATTTACAACCGTTGGGGACAAATGATTTTTGAGACGAAGGATAAAAATCAGCCTTGGGATGGCAAGGTAAATGGCAATGCGGTGGGTGCCGACGTTTATTTTTACCGCATGCGATATACCGGATGGGAAGGTTCGGATAAAACCCAATCTGGGAATTTTACCGTCTTGCGCTAAGTCGCACATAAGCAAAGAGTTAATTTTAATTTCCATTTTGGGATTTTTCCCAAATGCAGAGTTATGCACTTGTTATCAACTTTTATGTGCCTGAGGTTGAAAACCATGGGAAAGTTTACACGAGATTTACGTAAACTTAATCCCGGTTTTCCGTTTGAAATTGTAATTTTACAAACTCAAAAAAGGAGAATATTCAGATGGCAGAGGAAACACCAGTTTTATTAAGTAAACGTAAAAACATTCAGGTATTATTGGATTATTGTTTGGAGAATCGCATTGGATTTACGGTAAATCCAAGGGCAATTTCGAACGATGATTTTGAAATTGAAGTGCATATTAGTGGCATTAAGCAAGCCATTGCATTGGGAATGTTTGTTAAAGAAAACAAATTTGAAGTAACAGGAATGGGCGACCTAGTAAAGCCAAAGGTAGTGGCAAAGAAAGTAGAATCTAAAGAGGTTTTATTGCCAAACGCCATAACTTTAGACGAGCCTGCTGCATTGCCTTCAAAAGAAGAAGGGTCGATGTTAAGTTTTGACTTAAATGTTAACGGTAACTAAATAAGAGATTATTAGTTGTTGCCATATTTAGGTATTCGTTTGTTTGTGGTAAAACGGCGAAGATTTGATTGATTACGCAAGAATAGGAGCTTAGGCTCCTATTCTTGTTTAGAATTACGCCTAATTTTGTTTAAGTGTTGCTCCTATTCTTGTTTAGGATTACGCCTAATTTTGTTTAAGTGTTGCTCCTATTCTTGTTTAGGATTACGCCT